>NZ_CP092915.1:4844932-5450549 GCF_022557175.1 Mycolicibacterium sp. YH-1
TGGGGCGCCTGTAACCCATGTGAGCTGCCTAACAGTCCACTTATCTTACTCCGGAGTAAGATAGGGTCATATTGCACTGCCCCAACGACGCGAGGCTGCGACATGACCAACACCCTGCCGTCCAAGTCCGGCACCAAGCAGCGGCCGCGCCGCTCCGGTCCGGAGAGCGCCGTCGGCGTCCGCCAGCACAAGAGGACGCCGACCGACATCGGGCTGGCGCTACTCACACCCCTGTTGGGCCTTAGCTTCCTGGACCGCTACAACCTGCGCGCGCCGCTGAACCGCGGCCTGCGCTTCGGCGTGAAGACCAGCTTCTCCGCAGTGGGCGCCTCGACCCGGCAGTTCAAGCGGGTACAGGGCCTTGGCAAGCCGGCGACCCGACTGCGGCCCAGTGGCGCCGACTACTTCGACCTCACCCCCGACGACGATCAGAAGATGATCGTCGAGACCGTCGACGATTTCGCGGCCGAGATCCTGCGGCCAGCGGCCCACGACGCCGACGAGGCCGCCGCCTACCCGACCGACCTGATCGTCAAGGCCGCCGAACTCGGCATCACGGCGTTCCACGTCCCGGAGGAATTCGACGGCATCGCCGAACACCGCAGCACGGTGACCAACGCGCTGGTGGCCGAGGCGCTCGCCTACGGCGATATGGGTCTGGCGCTGCCGATTCTCGCTCCGGGCGGTGTGGCGTCGGCGCTGACGCACTGGGGCAGCGCCAATCAGCAGGCCACCTACCTGAAGGAGTTCTCGGGCGAGGACGTCCCGCAAGCGTGCGTGGCCATCGCCGAGCCGCATGCACTGTTCGATCCCACCGCGCTGAAGACCACCGCTGTGCGCACCCCCAGCGGTTACCGCTTGTCGGGCGTGAAGTCGCTGGTGCCCGCCGCCGCCGACGCCGAGATCTTCATCATCGCAGCCCAACTCAACGGTAAGCCAACCCTTTTCATCGTCGAGTCCGCCTCACAGGGCCTGACCGTCAAGGCCGACCCGAGCATGGGCGTGCGCGCCGCAGCGCTGGGCCGGATCGAGCTCGACAACGTCGCCGTGCCGCTGCACAACCGCCTCGGCGAGGACGACGCATCCGACTCCGACTACTCCGAGGCGATCGCGCTGGCCCGCCTGGGCTGGGCCGCGCTGGCGGTCGGCACATCGCACGCCGTACTCGACTACGTGGTGCCCTACGTCAAGGAGCGCGAGGCCTTCGGTGAGCCGGTGGCCCACCGCCAGTCGGTGGCGTTCATGTGCGCCAACATCGCGATCGAACTCGACGGCCTGCGCCTGATCACCTGGCGCGGCGCCGCCCGCGCCGAGCAGGGCCTGTCGTTCGCGCGAGAAGCCGCCCTGGCCAAGAAGTTCGGTGCCGACAAGGCCATGCAGATCGGCCTCGATGGCGTTCAGTTGCTCGGTGGCCACGGCTTCACAAAGGAACATCCCGTCGAACGCTGGTATCGCGACCTTCGCGTGCTTGGCGTCGCCGAGGGCGTCGTAGTCCTCTAACGGTGCGTGAGAAGAAGAACGGATAATCGACATGGCAATCAATCTGGAAATGCCGAAGAAGCTCCAGGCCGTCATCGACAAGGGCCACGCCGGAGCCGCCGAGATGCTGCGCCCGATCTCGCGTAAGTACGACCTCGCCGAGCACGCCTACCCCGTCGAGTTGGACACGCTGGCCGACCTCTTCGAGGGCATGTCGGAGGCCAAGACCATCTCGTTCGCCGGAGCGGAGGCGTTCCGGGCGACCGACGGACCACAGGGAAACATCAACGGCGGCAACATGTCCGCAGTGCTCAACGTGATCGAGGTCAGTTGGGGCGACGTCGCTCTGATGCTGTCCGTGCCCTACCAGGGCCTCGGCAACGCGGCGATCTCCGGCGTGGCGACCGACGAGCAGCTCGAACGCCTCGGCAAGGTGTGGGCCGCGATGGCCATCACCGAGCCGAGCTTCGGCTCGGACTCGGCAGCGGTGTCCACGACGGCCAAGCTCGATGGTGACGAGTACGTCATCAACGGCGAGAAGATCTTCGTCACCGCCGGTTCGCGCGCCTCCCACATCGTCGTCTGGGCCACGTTGGACAAGTCCAAGGGCAGGGCTGCGATCAAGTCATTCATCGTGCCGCGTGAGCACCCAGGGGTCACGGTCGAGCGCCTCGAGCACAAGCTCGGTATCAAGGCCTCCGACACCGCCGTCATTCGCTTCGACAATGCCCGCATCCCAAGGGAGAACCTCCTGGGAGACCCGGAGATCCACGTGGACAAGGGTTTTGCCGGCGTCATGGAGACGTTCGACAACACCCGTCCGATCGTGGCCGCCATGGCCGTCGGCATCGCACGTGCCGCCCTGGAGGAGCTGCGGAAGATCCTGACCGACGCAGGCGTCGAGATCTCCTACGACAAGCCCGCTCACTCCCAGAACGCCGCGGCCGCGGAGTTCCTGCGAATGGAGGCCGACTGGGAGGCCGGATACCTGCTGACCATGAAGTCGGCGTGGCAGGCGGACAACAGGATTCCGAACTCCAAGGAGGCGTCGATGGGCAAGGCCAAGTCCGCCCGCGTCGCCAGTGACATCACGCTGAAGACCGTCGAGCTGGCGGGCACCGCGGGCTACTCCGAGGAGACGCTGCTCGAGAAGTGGGCCCGCGACAGCAAGATCCTCGACATCTTCGAGGGCACTCAACAGATCCAGCAGCTCGTGATTGCCCGCCGGCTGCTGGGGCTGTCATCGGCCGAACTGAAGTAGGAGACCTCACAAGCCCGACGCGCTAGCGTCGGTGAAATGAACTCCTTCCACGCACTCCTAGCGCGCCAGGACGGCGATCAGATCGTCACGGCAGTCGAGACATTGGAGCCCGCCGACCTACCCCCGGGCGACGTCACCATCCGGGTGGCGTACTCCAGCGTGAACTTCAAGGACGCACTGGCCGTCACGCCCAAGGGTGGTGTGGTGCGGGAGTACCCGATCGTCCCGGGCATCGACCTGGCCGGTGAGGTGATCGAGTCCCAGTCGCAGGAGTTCGCCCCCGGCGATCAGGTGCTGGCCCACGGCTACGACATCGGCACGGGCCGCCACGGCGGGTACGCCGAGATCGCCCGGGTCCCGGCCGACCAGGTGGTCCGTCTGGGCGCTCTGAGCGCACAGGACGCCATGGCGATCGGCACGGCCGGATTCACTGCGGCAATGAGCGTGCAGGCCCTCATCGCGCGCGGTATCACCCCGGGCGACGGTCCCATCCTGGTCACCGGCGCCACTGGCGGTGTCGGCTCGGTGGCCATTGACCTCCTTGCAGCCACCGGCTACACCGTCGTCGCGTCCACCGGCAAGCCCGACGCCACCGACCATCTGAAGCAGCTCGGCGCGTCCGCGGTGATCGGGCGCCTGCCCGAGGATCCCGACGCCACGCCGCGACCCCTTGGCCGGACGAAGTGGGCCGCGGCGGTGGACTGCGTGGGCGGTGCGACCCTGGCCGACGTGCTGAGCACGATCTCCTATGGCGGCGCCGTGGCCGCCAGCGGCCTGACCGGTGGCCCCGCACTGAACACCACCGTGATGCCGTTCATCCTGCGCGGTGTCGCCCTTCTCGGTATCGACTCGGTGCAGCTACCCATCGAACCGCGCCGGGAGCTGTGGCGCCGACTTGGCGCCGCGCTGCGGCCACGTCACCTCGCGGAGGTGTCCCACATCGTCGACGTCAAGGATGTGGTTCCGGTGATCGATGACGTCCGCGCGGGCCGCCACTCTGGTCGGGCCGTCGTGCGGGTGGCCGGCGGCTTCTGACCGCCCACGCCGAACGACGCGTCACGCCAACGAAAACGGCACCGATGCCGACACCCGGAGGTGTCATGCATCGGTGCCGTTTTACGAGCTAAGCCGTTTTACGAGCTGACTAGCCGATCAGGACGCGCTGGAGGTCAGGCTTCATCTGCTGAAGCTGCTGTCCCCAGTACGACCAGGTGTGCGTGCCGGCTGCCGGGAAGTTGAACACACCGTTGCGGCCGCCCGCGGCGATGTAGTTCTCCTGGAAGGTCCGGTTGGTGCGGATGGTCAGACCCTCGAGGAACTTGGCGGGCACGTCAGCGCCGCCCAGCTCGTTGGGCTGGCCGTTACCGCAGTAGATCCAGATCCGGGTGTTGTTGGCGACGAGCCGGTCCATGTTGACCATCGGGTCGTTGCGCTTCCAGCCGCTGTTCGGGTCTTCCGTCTTGCCCCACATGTCCTCGGACTTGAAGCCGCCCGCATCACCCATGGAGACGTTGATCAGGAAGGGCCACCAGCCCTCGGAGGGGTTGAGGAAGCCGGACATCGAGCCCGCGTAGATGAACTGCTCCGGGTGCCAGATCGCCAGGGTCAGTGCGGCCGAGCCGGCCATGGACAGACCGATTGCCGCGCTGCCGGTGGGCTTCACCGCGTGGTTTGCCTGCAGGTAGGCCGGCAGCTCCTGAGTCAGGAACGTCTCCCACTTGTAGGTGACGGGCGGGCCCGCCTTGTTGCGCGCCGGGGCGTACCAGTCGGCGTAGAAGCTCGACTGACCACCGACTGGCATCACGACCGACAGGCCCGAGTCGACGTACCACTCGAACGCGGCGGTCTCGATGTCCCAGCCATTGAAGTCATCACGGGCACGGAGGCCATCGAGCAGGTACACCGCGGGCGAGTTCTCGCCACCGCTCTGGAACTGCACCTTGATATCGCGGCCCATACCGGCCGACGGCACCATCAGATACTCGACCGGCAGACCGGGACGCGAGAACGCCCCTGCGGTCGCGCTGCCTGCCGTCAGCCCGACCAGTCCTGGCAGCACCAGCGCTGCCATGGTCGCAACCAACAAGCGGCGGGCCCAACGGCCGCCAATTCTGTCAACGAACATCTATCAAATTCCCATTCAGTCCCGGTTACGTGGTAACCCGTGCATTCTATGATCGGTTTGATCGCGCACCCCGCCGCTTTTGTTACTCCCGCGGCAGCGCCCGCTCCACCCAACCATAGTGGTGGGAGAGCGGACCAGAAGAATTCAGTTGTACTGGGCAGTAAAACACGTCGGACGTACCTCCTGAAAGTTAGGGAAGGTCCGCGCCGCCCATTCGTAACGGCTATCACTCGGTGACGCGAGCGTCAGTTGACGTGCACATTCGACCCGTAGGCTGCTGCTCGTGGCGACTTCTCGCGGCGTTTCCGGCAGCAAGGGGGCGAGCCGGCTCAGCATCGACGACTGGGTCCAGGCGGGTTTTGTGATTCTCGCCGAGGACGGGATCAAGGCGCTCAAGATCGACCGGCTCTGCGCGCGTCTCGGAGTCACCAAGGGCAGCTTCTACTGGCATTTCGACGGCATGCCCAGTTATCGCGCCGCTCTCGTCGAGTCGTGGGGCCAGCTGCGCGACGAAGATCGGCGCACGTTCGACGACATGGATGACCTCACACCCGCCGACCGGCTCTCCCAGATGATGGCGTCGCTGGTCAGCCCTCGGCACTGGACCCTGGAGCGCGCCATGCGCGAATGGGCACGGTCGGATGAGGCGGTCGCGACCAGCGTGCGCTCATCTGACCGCCGGGTCGTGGAGGCGGTGCGCCGGACGTTCCTGGAGTACGGCTTCGACGCCGAGGAGGCCGACCTGCGCGCCAACGTGGTCTTCGCGGCCGGAATCGGCTTTCTGCATCTGTCCGGGGCGACGCCCGGCGCGATGGATGCCGTTCGCCGCGAGCGATTCGTCGAGCTGATGCTCGCGCGCTGAGAGCCAGCCGCTCACAGCTTCCATACTAAAAAGTATGGTACTTTCGGCGCATGGACAGCGCCATCACCGATGAGTTCGTCGAACGGCTGGCCGAACGCGCCCGCCACGCCGAGGACATCCGCAGACTCCCGGACGACACTCTGACCGATCTGGCCGCATCGGGTTTCACCGAACTTCTGGTCCCCAAGCGGTTCGGCGGCGAGCAGGCGGCCTTCCCGGAGATCCTCGATCCCGTCCGGCGTATGGCGCACGGCTGCACCTCCAGCGCCTGGACGATCGGCTTCTACGCCCTGCACAACTGGATGCTGGCCCTGTTCGGCGAGCAGGCTCAGCAGGAGGCGTTCTCCGACCGTCCGTTCCTGGCCCCCGCTCCCCTGGCCCCGACGGGCCGCGGCGTCCCCGTCGATGGCGGCATCCGACTCACGGGCAAGTGGTCATGGGCCACCGGCGTGATGCACGGCAACTGGATCATGGTGGGCTGCCTGTGCGACGCCCCCGATGAGCCAGCCGGCATCTATCCCGCCATGGCTCTGGTGCCCATCTCGGAGATCGTCGTCGAGGACGTCTGGCACACCGACGGGATGTGTGCCACCGGATCCAACGACGCGGTCATCAACGACGTCTTCGTGCCCGAGCACCGCCTGGTGCGCGTCATCGACATCTACCGCGGCACCGCACCCGGTGCGGGCCTGCACGACTCGGCGACCTACCGCTGGCCCATGGTGCCCGCGCTGGCCCTTCTGGCGGCGATGCCCGCGTTGGGTAGCGCCGAGCGTGTCACCGAGCTGTACGCCGAACGGGTCGCGCAGCGCGTCCTGGCCTACGAGGGCGTGATGCAGAGGGACAAGCCCATCGCCCAGGCCCGCCTCGCCGAGGCCAAGGTGCGGCTGCGCGCTCTGCACGGCCTGCTCGATGACACCGTCGGCCAGATAGAGACAATCGTCGCCAGCGGCGATGAGGTGCCCCAGCCGGTGCGCGGCGACGCCCGGATGGCCGCCGCCCACATCGTGCACGAGTCACGCGCCGTGATCGCGATGCTCTTCGAGGCCTCTGGGGCCAGCGTGCACTTCCTGGACAGTCCCCTGCAGCGATTCAAGCGCGACGTTGACGTCCTCTCGGGCCACGTGGTGTTCGACTACGACACCAGCCGCGAACTGGCCGGCGCGCTGAGCCTGGGCATGAAGATTCCGCGAACGGCGATGGTGTGACCCTCGGACGCAGTGGAATGGGAGACATGCCAAGCGCCGCCGTGACCCAGTTCTTCCAGAAGCGGATCGCCAACCCCGTGATGCGACACATCCCGACGCAGACGCTGCTCGAGACCGTCGGCCGCAAGTCCGGCGAGCCCCGCCGCACTCCACTGGGAGGCAAGCGGATCGACAAGCAGTTCTGGTTCGTGTCGGAGTTCGGCGAGCAATCCCAGTACATGCGCAACATCGCGGCCAACCCGCGTGTACGCGTGCGCCTGCGCGGTCGGTGGCACAGCGGCACAGCGCATCTGGTGCCCGATGACGACCCGCATGCGCGGCTTCGAGAACTACCGCAGTTCAACAGCTTCGGTGTCCGCACGTTCGGGACGAATCTGCTGACCGTGCGCGTCGACCTCGACAGCTAGGTCAGGTCGATCTCGGCAGTTTCAGGCGTTTTCGTCGGCCTTGGTGTCAGCACGACGATCGTCGATGGTGCGGTGAAGCTCAGCGTTGTCGGCCTGAGCGTCCGCGAGTTGGTCTTCCAAGACGACGATGCGACACGCCGCCTCGAGGCCCGTGCCATGGTCCACCAGTTCGCGGACCCTCGCCGCGATCCTGAGTTGCTGACGGGAGTAACGGCGGTGCCCGCCCTCCGAACGTTGCGGTGTGATCAATTTCGCCTCATCGAGGCTTCTCAGAAATCCTGGCGTCGTGCCGAGAATCTGAGCGGCGCTACCCATGCTGTAAGCCGGGTAGCTCTCGTCATCGAACCTCTCGTCGGCGCTACCTTCAGTCGAGCTGTCTTTCGTTTCTCCCACAACACCTTCAATACCCCGGCACCCCTCAAAAAGTGAAGGGCCGGCGGCCCGGGGCAACAAACGCACCGGGGCCGCCGGCCCTGAGGAGTGATTACTACCATCCATCTGTTCTGCTGATGAAAGTGCTGCATCGACCCAACACACTCAAACGATCACGGGCGATACAGCAGGTATGCGACTCCTCCCTTCTTCCAACTTGTACTGCACTAGCCGGTACTGCACTTGCTTGTACTGCTGGTACTTCACTTGCTAGTACTGCGTGTACTGCACCTACAGACGGTCCGACGACAACGCCCCACATGTCTTGGGCGCGAGGACCGTCACCTTGTCATGCGCTCCGCGGGTAGTTCACCTCCCGCGCCATCACACTCTCTTGGTTACGAGACATAACTTAACTGGCCCAGATCCGAATGTCTACCCCAGCCAAGGGAGATTTTCTGTGCTGGGCTCCGACACCTCCGGGCGGCACGGCGACGTCAGGATCAAACCATTGACACCGTCACATAAGTAAAACTAAAGTCACTTTTAGTTACCGCTTCATGAGGAGTTGACGATGGAATCGTTCGTGCACCTGCGCAAGGGCAACACCCCGCGGCGACTGCATGCGGACCTCAACGGCCTGAAGGATGACGAACTCGGCCGCGCCGGGTTCACTGGCCGCACCGCAAACATGTTCCGGCGCAACGACCCAACCGCCTATCGGTCGGTCGGTCCGTTGCGCCCGCTCGACGTGTTGTCCAGTGAGCTCAAACCCAGCGACGCCACCGATGCACACGGCGGTCCGCTGCTGATGTTCTCCAACGCCGACTGCCTCGTGCTGCTGTCTCGCCGCAGCCAGGAGATGCCGTTCTGCGTGCGCTACGTCGACGGTGATGTGTTGGCCTTCGTGCACACGGGGGCCGGCTTGCTGGAGACCGAGTTCGGCCCCCTGCGCTACCGCGCGGGCGACTGGGTCTACATCCCCAAGGCGTGCACATGGCGCCAGATCCCCGACCAGGAGAGCACCTGGCTGATGATCCAGGCGACCGACGAGTTCCGGGTCCCGCCGGCCGGCTACCTGGGCAGGCACTTCCCGTTCGATCCGTCGCAGGCCGTCATTCCCGATCCCGCGCCCATCGACGACGGCGTCGGTCCGCAGGTCGACGGCGAGTACGAGGTCCGGCTGATTCATGACGGCGGCCCGACAACGCTGTACTACCAACATCATCCGCTCGACGTCGAGGGGTGGCGTGGAGACAACTTTCCCTTCACCTTCAACATCGACGACTACAACGTCATCACCTCCGACAGTGTCCACCTACCGCCGACCGTGCACCTGTTCATGGAGGCGACCGGCGTCTACATCATGAACTTCCTGCCCAAGCCCGCCGAGGGCGTCGCGGGAACCGAGCGCACCCCCTGGTACCACCGCAATGTCGACTACGACGAGATCGCGTTCTTCCACTCCGGCTCGCTATACGGCATCCCGATGCCACCCGGACTGGTTTCGCATGCGCCACAGGGGGTTCACCACGGCGCACCCGAGAAGGCACGTGAACGAGCTCGCCGCAAGTTCGACGACTACGACCGAGTGGACTGGTCGGTGATCGCGATCGACACGAGGCGTCGACTCATCCCATCCGAAGAGGTTCTGGCCAACGATCTGGGGCAGCACTAGTGACCACGACAGAGAAGCCGGTGAAGCACGACTACGAGCGCATTCCGTATCTCGTTGCCTACCAGAACACCTCGGGTGTTCGCGACGTGTACGGCGGGGTCGCCGAGCTGGTGGTGCTGGAGAGCTACCTGCTGAAACCGAAGGACAAGCCGTCAGACACCGTGCTGGTGTTCATGCACCCCATCGGTGGTGGCGCCTACCTGCCGATGATCAACGGACTGGCGCGCGCGGGACACCACGTCATCTACTGCAACAGCCGCTTCCGCGGCACCGACTCCGCCCTGCTCATGGAGAAGGTCGTCGAGGATCTGGGTGAGTGCATCAAGGACGCCAAGAACCGCTTGGGCTACTCCAAGGTGGTACTGGCCGGCTGGAGCGGCGGCGGCTCGCTGTCGGTGTTCTACCAGCAGCAGGCACAGAACCCCACCGTCACCGCAAGCCCGTCCGGTGACGGCCCCGACCTGACGAAGCTGGGGCTGATACCCGCCGACGCGATCATGTTGCTGGCCGCGCACATCAGCCGTCACGGCACCATGACCGAGTGGATGGACGCGTCGATACTCGACGAGTCCGACCCGGGAAAACGAGATCCAGAACTCGATCTGTACAACCCAGCCAACCCCAACCAGCCGCCCTACACGCGTGAGTTCCTGGACCGCTACCACGCGGCACAGATCGCGCGAAACCGTCGAATCACGGTCTGGGTCAAGGACAAACTGGCCGAACTCAGGAACTCGGGGCGGCCCGATGACGAGTTCGCGTTCGTCGTGCACGGCACCATGGCCGATCCCCGTTGGCTCGACCCGACCGTGGATCCCAACGACCGCGCCCCGGGCACCTGCTACCTGGGTGACCCGCAGGTGGTGAACAACAGCCCCGTCGGGCTGGCCCGGTTCTGCACGCTGCGCAGCTGGCTGTCGCAGTGGAGCTACGACGACGCCAACGGGGACGCCGTCAAGGCGGGCCCCGATATCGCCGTGCCCACACTGGTCATCGGCAACCTGGCCGATGACGCCTGTACTCCCAGCCACACCCGGCGGCTGTTCGAGGCGATAGGGCATCCTGACAAGGAGATGCACGAGATCCCCGGCGCGAATCACTACTACGCGGGCCCCGACCAACGGGACACGCTGCGCCATGCCGTCGGCGTCGTCACTGATTGGCTGCACCGGCACGGGTTGAGCCGATGAGTGGGAATGTGACCGGTCCGCTGGACGGCATCCGCGTCATCGAGGTCGGCACGCTGATCTCGGGACCGTTCGCCGGCCGGCTCCTGGGTGACATGGGCGCCGAGGTGGTCAAGATCGAGCCGCCCGGTGCGCCCGACCCGCTGCGGACGTGGGGACAGGCCGAACTCGATGGGCACCACTTCTTCTGGACCGTGCACGCCCGCAACAAGAAGGCCGTCACGCTCAACCTGCGTGAGGCCAGGGGTCGTGAACTCTTCCTCGACCTCGTTGAGCGCAGCGACATCATCGTGGAGAACTTCCGGCCGGGCACCCTGGAGAAGTGGAATCTCGGCTATGACGTTCTGCGCGAGCGCAACCGCGGCATCATCCTGGTGCGCGTCTCCGGTTACGGGCAGACCGGGCCGGACGCGCACAAGGCGGGTTACGCATCGGTGGCCGAGGCAGCCAGCGGGCTGCGCCACATGAACGGCTTCCCCGGTGGGCCTCCCCCACGCCTGGCGCTGTCCCTGGGCGACAGCCTGGCTGGCATGTTCGCCGCGCAGGGCGCACTGGCGGCGCTGTACCGGCGCACCGTCACCGGCGAGGGGCAGATCGTCGATGCCGCGCTGACCGAGGCCTGTCTGGCGGTGCAGGAGTCGACCATCCCCGACTACGACATCGGCGGCGTGGTGCGGGGGCCGTCCGGCACCCGGCTCGAGGGCATCGCCCCGTCCAACATCTACCCAACCGCCGACGGCAGCTGGGTGGTCATCGCCGCCAACCAGGACACCGTGTTCCGCAGGCTCTGCGGCGCCATGGGCCAGCCCGAACTCGCCACCGACGATCGTTTCGCCAACCACGTCGCGCGCGGCCGCAACCAGGACGAGCTGGACAAGATCATCGGCGACTGGGCGGCGCAGCGGCAGCCTGCCGACGTCATCTCGACGCTGTCGGAGGCCGGTGTGATCAGTGGACCCATCAACACCGTCGCCGAGGTCGTCACCGATCCACAGATGCAGGCCCGCGGCATGATCGCCGATCACTGGGACGAACGCATTGGACGAAATGTGAAGGGTCCCGGTGTGATTCCCGTTCTGTCGCAGACACCGGGCACCATCCGCCGCGCCGGGTCGGCACGGCCGGGCCAGCACAACGACGAGGTCTACGGCGATCTACTCGGGAGGTCGGCCGAGGAACTCGATGCGTTGCGGGCGGAGGGAGTGCTGTGAATACGCTGGGTTCAATGAGCGGCCCGCCGCTGCCCGATCATGTGACGATCCGCGAGGTCTGCCTGCGGGACGGGCTGCAGATCGAGGACCCGATCCCGTTGTCGGCCAAGATCGAGCTGCTCGAGGCCGTGGTCGCCACCGGTGTCCGCGAGATCGAGGCGACGGCCTTCGTGTCGCCGTCGAAGGTGCCCGCGCTGGCGGACGCTGCGGCGCTGGCCGCCGAACTCGACCGCTTCCGGCAGTCCCACGACGTCGAGTTCTCCGCGTTGGTCGCCGGTCCCGGGGGCGCCGGACGCGCCGTGGCGGCGGGCATCGCATCGATCGAATACGTCGTGTCGGCCGCCGACGGCCACAGTCAGGCCAATGTCGGACGGTCGACATCGGACTCCACTCACCTCATCGCCGACATCACCCGCATCGCCCACGAGAACGACGCCACCATCGAGGTGATCATCGCGACGGCATGGGACTGCCCGTTCGACGGCCCCACCGATCCGCAGCGCGTGCTCGACATCGTCACCGCCGCGGTTGAGATCGGCGCCGACCGGATCGCCATCGCCGACACCATCGGAACGACGACACCGCGGCGGGTGAGCACGCTGATCGAGACCATCCGCCCCATCGTCGGCGACCTGCCACTGGGGGCGCACTTCCACAACACCCGCGGAGCGGGCCTCGCCAGCGCGTACGCCGCCGTCACGGCCGGGATCACCCGGCTGGACTCCTCGGTCGGCGGCCTGGGCGGCTGTCCGTTCGCCCCCGGGGCCAGCGGCAACATCGCCACCGAGGACCTCGTCTACATGTTGCGAGACAGCGGGATCGGTGTCGACGTCGACCTCGTGGCCGCGATCGATGCCGCCGCCGTCGCCCAGCGCGTCGTCGGACACGACCTTCCCAGCGCGCTGCTGCGCGCCGGCGATCGTATCAGGGGCTGACCGACCGTGGCACCGGACACGCTCACCCCGAAGGGCCGCCAGACCCGTGACGCCATTGAACTCGCGGCGCGAAAACTGTTCGCCGAACGCGGTTTCCATGGCACGACCCTGGCAGACATCACGTCGGCGGCGGGCAGGTCACCAGCGGCGTTCTACCGGTACTACGACGACAAGGAGGACCTGTTGGCGGTGCTGGCCGAGTCCTTCCTGCGTGACGTCGTTGCACCCCTCGGCTCGCAGGTGCATCTGCCGGACTCCCCCGAGGACACCGACTTCTTCGTCTCGGTGGTGACGGGTTACTGGAACATGTTCAAGCAGAACATCGGCATCATGGTCGCCGTCGATCAGCTCGCCTCCGCTCAGGAGCGGTTCTCCGCCCTGCAGAACGAGTTCCGCAGGTTCGGCATCGACATCGTGCGCGCCTCTGTCCTGCGGGCACAGGAGCAGGGTTACGGCGCCGACCTCGACCCCGAGCACACCGCGCTGGCGATCTCGTTGCTCTTCGAGCGGTTCACCACCGTCTACCTCCGGTCAGACGCGCCGACGTTGGGGGTTCAGACCACCGACGCCGACGCCATCAAGACGCTCTCCACCATCTGGAAGAAAACCCTCTACGGCTTCTAAGGAGAATCACTGTGGATTTCGCTCTGCCCGAACATCTCCCTGCTCTGCTCGCCGAGATGGACGCCTTCATCGAGGCGGAGATCAAACCTCTAGAAGCCGAGCACATGCAGTACTTCGACCAGCGCCGGGAGTACGCGCGAACCGACTGGGAGAATGGCGGCATTCCGCAGCGGGCGTGGGAGGATCTGCTCGACGAGATGCGCCGTCGCGCCGACGCGGCGGGCTGGCTGCGCTATGGCCTGCCGTCGCGCTTCGGCGGACGCGATGGCACCAACCTCGACATGGCCGTGATCCGGGAGCACCTGGCGCACAAGGGGCTCGGCCTGCACAACGACCTGCAGGACGAGTCGTCGATCGTCGGTAACTTCCCGCAGGTCATCATGATGGACCGGTTCGGCACCGACGAGCAGAAGCGTGAGTGGGGCGAAGCGCTGCTCACCGGCGAACGATCGATGGCGTTCGGGCTCTCCGAACCCGCCCACGGTTCGGATGCGACGTGGCTGGAGACCACCGCCGTCGCCGATGGCGACGGCTGGGTGATCAACGGGACCAAGCGCTGGAACACCGGTGTGCACCGCGCCACCCATGACCTGGTCTTCGCCCGCACATCGGGTGAGGCGGGGCAGGCCACCGGCATCACGGCGTTCCTGGTGCCCTGCGACTCACCGGGTTTCACCGTGCCGTTCTACTGGTGGACGTTCAACATGCCCACCGACCATGCCGAGGTCGTGCTCTCCGACGTCCGGGTGCCGGCTGACGCCGTGCTCGGCGAGGTGGATCACGGTCTCGAAGTCGGCCAGACCTTCCTGCATGAGAACAGGATTCGGCAGGCGGCCAGCAGCCTGGGTGCCGCCCAGTACTGCATCGACCGGGCCGCCCAGTACGCCTCCGAACGCGTGGTGTTCGGCAAACCCCTCGCCGTGAACCAGGCCGTGCAGTGGCCGCTGGTGGAACTGCAGACCGAGGCGCAGATGGTGCGCCTTCTGGTCCGCTATGCCGCATGGCACCTGGACCGCGACCACCACATGGAGGTGTCGGACAAGGTGTCGATGGCCAATTACCGCGCCAACCGTCTGGTGTGCGAGGCCGCCGACCGGGCCATGCAGGTGCACGGCGGCCTCGGCTACAGCCGGCACGAGCCGTTCGAGCACATCTACCGCCACCACCGCCGCTACCGGATCACCGAGGGAGCCGAGGAGATCCAGATCCGACGTGTCGCGCAGCGGATGTTCAAGTTCGGCTCGCGCAAGTGAGTCCCGGGGAACTCGCTCGCACGCTGGCCGCGGTGCTGGCTCCCTCCCTCGGTGAGGTCCGGGTGGACAATCTGAGGGTGCTCACGGGTGGCGCCAGCCGGGCGACGTGGGCGTTCGACGCAGCGACGGGTTCCGGTTCGCGTCCGCTGATCCTGCGCATCGGGCCACCCGACGAGCTCCACGCGGGTATGGAACTCGAAGCCGCGGCGCTGACCAGGGCAGGCGCCGAAGGCGCGCCGGTGCCGACCGTGCTGGTCGCATCCAATTCCGATGCCGCGCTGGGTAATCCATTCCTGGTCTGCGACTTCATCGGCGGCGAGACAATCGTCAGACGGATCCAGCGAGCGATCGACGACGAATCCCGCGACAGCCTGCTCACGCAGTGTGCCGACGCGCTGGCGGCCATCCACCGGGCGGACCCCAACGGGATCGCTTTGACTGCCGCCGACCCTCTGGAGGAGTGGCACGCTCAACTCGACGAGATGGGCGACACCACGGCCACGTTCGAATGGGCCGTCCGCTGGCTCGCCGCCAACCGGCCGCCGGCGTCCCCGAAGGTGCTGGTGCACGGCGACTTCCGGATGGGCAACCTCATCATCGACACCGATGCCCGACCCGCCCGGCTCGCGGCGGTGCTGGACTGGGAACTCACACACTCCGGCGAGGTCTACGAGGATCTCGCGTGGTTCTGCATCAGGGCCTGGCGATTCGGTGCCCCGCGCAGCCTCGGCGCGGGTGGGCTCGGCAGCATCGAGAACTTGCTACGCGCCTACGAGGCGGCGTCGGGCAGCACGCTGGACCGCGTGGCCATGCACTGGTGGCTGGTGCTGTCCACATTGCGATGGGGCGTCATCTGCCGATATCAGGCGCAGCGCCACCTCTCGGGCCAGACACCGTCGGTCGAACTCGCCGCGATAGGCCGCCGGGTGTGCGAGACCGAGTTCGATCTGCTGACCCTGCTGGAGGTGTCATGACGGGACTGCACAACCGGCCCACCGCCGCCGAGCTGGTCGCCGCGGTCGCCGAGTTCCTGGAGGGCGAGGTCCGTCAGGCCACTGGGCCCGATGGCCTGCTCGCCGACGCCGGAGCCGTCAACTTCCACGCCCGGGTCGCCGCCAATGTGCTGCGCACGGTCGAGCGCGAACTGCTCGACGACAGTGCGACGCCGGACCTACTCGGCTTCCCCGACGAGGCCGCGCTGGCCGCCGCGATCCGACGTGGTGACCTCGACGAGCGCAGCGCGGAGGTCGCACCCGCACTGCGCGAACTGGTGCTGTATCGGCTCGCCGTGTCTCACCCCGGATATGAGAACGAGTAACGACTCACAGACACCGGGCCCGCGCCAACCAGGCGGGCTCGTCAACGAGTGCGCCGACGGGAAGCCCTATGGCCTCGGTGTGAGCCTGGCCGACGACACCGCGGTAGGTCGTGGTGTCGAGCGCCTCCAAGTCCCAGCCGTGTGCGAACGCAGTGCGAATCTGCGCCTCGCTGACCTGAGGTCCAAAGCCGCGTCCCGCATCCGACAGCGCGAGCACGTGAGCGTGACCGCCCGGCTTGAGCGCGCCGTGCAGGCTCGCGACGTAGCGAGCCCGGTCGTCGTCGCCGAAGATGTGAAACAGTGCGCTGTCCAGGATCGTGTCGTATCCGCCGTCGGCGGGGAGGTTCATCGCGTCACCCACGTCGAAACGCGCCTCGACGTTCTTGGCCGCGGCGTTCGCACGCGCCTGGTCGACTGCGCTGGCGACGTAGTCGATGCCGAGCACGTCGTAGCCCAGTCCGGTCAGCAGGATCGTGTGCTCGCCGAGGCCACAGCCGACGTCGAGGATCCTCCCGCTGATCCGGCCGGTGTGTTCGAGCGCGACGATCGCGGGTTGCGGCTCGCCAATGACCCAGGGTGCCGTCCGTGTCTCGTAGGCCTCGCTGAACCTGTCCTTTGCTGGTGTGGTCATGACGCCAGTCTGCTTCCTCAACCAAACTTGAGGTCAACCAACGAGAGGAACACATGAGCACTGACGTGGCGGCCAAACTCTTCAGCGCGATCGAGGCCGGCGACTACGAGACGGTCGCGGGCATGTGGGCCGACGACGTCCTGGTCTGGCACAGCGGCGACACCGCCGACAACGACCGCGTCAGGGCGCTCAAGGTGATCCGCTGGTTCATCAACGTGACGACAGCGCGGCGCTACGAGATTCTCGACCGTCACCACTTTGACGGCGGATTCGTGCAGCAGCACCTGCTCCACGCGGACGGGACCAACGGTGAATCGATCGATTTGCGGGTATGCATCGTGATCAAGGTGGGAGCCGACGACCTGATCACCCGTATCGACGAATACTTCGACCCGGCCGATATGGCCCCCCTGATGAATCGGTGAGGAGCGGATCATGGCGATGAGCGACTGGGCGGGTAGCTGGCAGCTGGACCCGCAGAGGTCGGAGGTCACCTTCCGCAGCCCCACGATGTGGGGCCTGTCCAAGGTCAAGGGCACGTTCACCGAGGTCGACGGCACCGGGAGGGTAACGGCACCCGGTGCGGTCGACGGACGCCTCCGCATACACGCGGCATCTGTGCGCACCGGCATTCGCAAGCGCGACGAGCATCTGCGGTCGGCCGACTTCTTCGACGTGGCCGAACACCCGACCATCGACGTGGTGGTTCACGCCGACGGCGCGACCAGAACGAACACCGTCGAACTGCACGCCGGGATGACCATCAGGGGTATCGAGCGGCCAGTCGACCTGCAGGTCGACATCGAGGAACTCCCCGACGGTGCGTTGCGCGTGGTGGCGCGGGCGGAGTTCGACCGCAGCGAGTTCGGCGTGAACGGGAATCTGATCGGCATGATGGGCGACATCACGAAGGTCGAAGCGGCCGCGGTGTTCGTCAAGCAGCCGTAGCATCGTTGTCGTGCCCTCCGGAGTGGACCCAGCCGCAGACCCTGCAGGCAGCATCCGGATTCTTGTCTACAGCGACAACGCCCGGACCCGTGACCAGGTGCGCTCCGCCCTGGGCAAGCGGGTACACCCGGACCTACCGGAATTGACGTACCTCGACGTGGCGACCGCGCCCGTGGTCGTGTCCACGATCGGCGAGGGCGGCATCGACCTGGCGATCCTCGACGGTGAGGCCGCTCCGGCGGGCGGTATGGGACTGGCCAAACAGCTCAAGGACGAGGTGGCCGACTGCCCGCCGATCCTGCTGCTGACGGGCCGACCCGACGACGCGTGGCTGGCTTCCTGGTCCCGGGCGGAGGCTGCGGTCTCGCATCCGATCGACCCGATCCGACTCGGTGAGGCGGTCGCCGCACTGCTCCGCACACTGGTCAATTAACCAGCACGAAACACTCTGCGGCCGTTCACTCTTCGCGTTCGTCGCGTTGAGGGATCCAGCCCCGCAGTGACACTTCCGATCCTATCCAAAAGTTCGGTTCTCAGATCCTGCGACATATGGCTGGGTCCTGAACTAGCGCGATGCAACTCAGAGGGTCATTCCCGCAAGCCCAGCCACTTAGCGCCACATCTTCAAGACCCGTTCGTGATCTGCCCTGCCGAGTCGGCGCGGAACTTAGCCGGTTTGGTGTGATCCGCGCGAGTTGCCCTGATCGGGGACTGTGGCCGTAACACTCGCGGTGTTCTACGGGTCGAGAATCGGCCGGGATTGCCCGAGTTCAGGTGTGTTCGACGGGAGTCTGCTTCACGGACACGTACCGTCCCGCCGGATCACGATTCAGGATCCGCACCCCAGGTCCACCGCGCGGCAACCGCGACAGACCAACCGGCACGGGCGGCCGTCATTGCCCAAGTCAAGGGAGCGTCGGCTAGGAAGACAACCCACGCTCGACGGGTGCAGACGCGCTCGGATAGGGCACGCGGGCGATTCCCCCGGAGGGACAGGACAGGGTGGACGGCTAGGCCGGAGATCTCCCGCAATCATTCGGGTAGAGCAGGCGCGCGGCCAGTGTTGTCGATGCCTACGTAGGGGCCGTTGACACCGGCGGTCATTGTTGACGCCTTAGTTTTTGACGTGGAGAGGGTCGCCCGACGCGTCGGCGCGGATAGCCCCCTCAGTGAGTGTGGCCATGATTGCATCGATGATGCGGCGTTTCGGGGTTCGGTCTTCTTGAGCTGCCTGGTAGCCGGCGTGCAGCAGCGACCAGAAAACCCGCCGACTCCACCCCGGCGGCGGCACACCTGGGGCTTTGGCCACGTTTTGCAGTAGGTCGGCGATTACTTCATCGCCGGTCTCCAAACGCGCCCTCAACAGTGAATCCGCGCTGACGACGGGTTCGGTGTACATGTATAGAACGATCGGACCGAGTTCAAGTTGGCTCTCAACTACGCGACGCAACGCCGCGATGGGTGGGCCACTATCCGGTTCAGCCTGCGCGATCGCCGCGTTGCCAAGAGCGTGTACATGTAGCGCGAGGGACCGCACCAGTTCAGTTCGCTCAGGAAAATATCGATGCAGCGTACTGCGGCCAACTTCCGCCGCTGCAGCAATGTCACTCAGCGAGGCAGCGGGGTTGCGGGCCAACACATCTACGGCGGCGTCGATAATCGCTCTGCGAGTCCTCGCGCGCAAACCCCCCTCGACAGAGGGTGCATTCATGCACCATAATATGACGCATCGTCCCCAAAATGAGACATTTGTGTACTATTTTGGCACACAAGGGTGGAAATGCAATCAATCGCGAACAGGGATGCTGCAAGCCGCACCAACGGCGATTCTCAAGAAATCCGACGGTTTCAGTGTTTGTTCGTCGGCGGGATCGGTTCGATCCCGACGACTTCGACCAGTCGCCCGCTGTGGCCATCCGCCCCGGAATGATGACCGGCGGCGGTGTTGTGTGCCCCGCGCGGGTCCTCCGGCGGAAAGGGATGCGGCATCGAACATCCACGTTACATGAGGCCCCAATGGAGCCTGTGCGCTATGCGCCCCAACGGGGGCCCATCCCACCGATTGGAGTCACACGCGTTTCAACTGTCAATACCGCAATCATTCATTTGTTCACCGAGACAACGCCATTGCCCGCCGGCCGACTACGCGGCCGGCGGGCGAACGGTGAACTGCTAGAGACCCAGCGGAGCGATCACAGCGGACGGTCCGACTCATCGTCCGCGCAGTCGTCCTCCGCTGACGTTGAGGATGGCACCGCTGACCCAATCACCTGATGAATCGAGGAGATAGTGGGTGGCGTCCACCAGCGGCTGGGGACCGCCGAAGCCCAGGGGATGGTTGTGTAGGTAGGCCGGTACGTCACTGGGATCCATCGGTGTTCCGGTGTTACCGGTGGGTCCTGGCATCAGGCAGTTGACTAGGATGTTGTGCTGCTCCATCTGAGTGGCCAGCGCCACGGTGAGGCCGATCAGTCCCGACTTGGCCGCGCAATAGGCTGGCGAGATGTTCTGGCCACCGATGTACACCGACGACGAACTGACGTAGATGATTCGGCCATACTCGCGTTCCACCATGCCGGGCAGAACTGCTTGCGTGCACCACCACTGCCCCGTGAGATCAATGTCAATGAGCCTGTTCCAATGCGCGCCATCGATTTCTAATGCACGACCGGGCTGGGCGTCGAGGCCACCGTTGTTCACCAACGCGTCGATACTGCCGAAGTCGCGTGTCACGGCATCGACGAGTTCGGTAACACTCGCCTGATCCGCGACGTCGACGTGGTAGGCGCGTGCCTTTCCGCCGTCATTGGCTATCGATTCACTGACCTGGCTCGCCTTCTCGACATCGATGTCCGCAAGTGCAACGGTGGCTCCGCGGATCGCAAGCGATTCAGCGATCGCCTTGCCGATGCCCTGGGCTGCGCCGGTGACGAGCGCGACACGTTGGAAAGTGGTCATGAGTCCGTTTCTCCTGAGGATTGGGACGGCCGATCGGCCTGAGAGTTGTTCATTGACAGTGATTTCATGCGGTGAACTCGATCAGTGGCTGATATCCCGGCGCCATCAGTGGCCACGGGTGCGCACGCTCCCAGGCGACAACGACCTCGAGAAGCCATCGATCACTTCCCCGGGGTCCGATCACCTGCATGCCGAAGGGCATCCCGTCGATCGTGCCTGCGGGCACGCTGAGGCCGGGGTGTCCGGTCAGGTTCAGTGCCGCCGTGTTGAACAGATCCATCGGCACCGATTCGCCCGGGGCGATGTCGATCCTGCCGTCGGCGGGCAACCCCACCGTGTTCAGCGTCGGTGACAGCAGGATGTTGTTCGAGAGCAGGAGGTCGTCGAGCGCGCGTACGTATTCGCAGCGCTCCTGACGGGCCTTCAAGTACTGATCGAGTGACGTCGCCATGCCCTTGTCGACCCACGGAGCGATACGCGGGTCGAGTTCGTCGTAGCGTTGTCGTGCAATCTCCCAGCCCAACGCATAGGAATCCTCGGCGGCATAGATCGTGGCCCACACCTCGTCGACGCCGGCGTCGAGCACACCGCCATCGAGGATCTCGACCTTACGTCCCAGCGCCATTCCGAAATGCTCTGTCGCACTCAGGAATGACTTCTCGACCTCAGCGTCCACCCCTTGGTCGCCGGCGATCCGTCGCACCGCGAAGATCCTGCCCACAGGACGGTCAAGGTTCTTCGTCTCTGGTCCACGGACACACGACGGGTCGCCGAGAGCGGGCCTTAAGGTCAGTTGAGCGAGCAGTCTCAGGTCAGCCACCGTATGCGCTAGCGGAGCGGTCGAGGACAGATCGATCGGCAGTCGTGCGGCGGTGCTTCCCGCCACGCCACTGGTCGGCTTCAACCCAAGCAATCCGCACAGGGCCGCCGGGATCCTAGTTGATCCGCCCCCGTCGGTTCCGGTGGCGATAGCCGCCAAACCCGCGGATAACGCCGCGGCCGAGCCGCCACTGGACCCACCGGGGGAACTCCCGTGCCGCCACGGGTTATGCGTAGCACCGAAAACTAGGTTGTCGGTAAACGATTCCATGGCGAATTCGGGCAGATTGGTCTTCCCGACAACCACGGCACCGGCGGCGCGCAACCGCGCGGTGACAGTATCGTCCCGGTCCACCACCTCACTCTCGGCGTGCAGAAGCGAACCATGAGTGGTCCGCAGACCCCGCACATCGGTGTTGTCCTTGATCAGCACGGGCACCCCCGCCAGCGCTGGCAGTGCGGCACCGGACTTGCGAAGCGCGTCGATTTCGCCAGCGCGCGTCATTGCACCCTCGACATCCATGGCGACCACGGCGTTCAGGTCAATTGCTGCCGCGATCCGGTCCAGAGATTCCTGCGCGAGTTGCACGGCTGTGACTTCACCGCGGTGCTGCGCGGCACTCAGTGCGCCGAGCAGCCCACCCGCCTGCGGGATGCTCACACCGAGTACCACGACGTCGCGCCGCCGTCTACACGTAGCACGGATCCGGTCATGAATGACGACTGGTCAGAGGCAAGAAACGCTGCCACCGCGGCAATTTCGCTCGGGTCACCGTTGCGACCCAGCAGGATCAGGCGATCCTGCGCCTCTGCCAGTCCTGGATCCTCTTGGAATAGGGCCAAGCCGCGCTCGGTGGCGATAGGACCAGGGACGATGCAGTTGGCTCTGATGTTCTGGCCGGCGTGATCAACGGCCAGCGCCCGCGTCAGGTTGATGATTCCCGCTTTGGTGGCGCAATAGCCGACCGAGCGCCTCGCTCCCAGCAGTCCGTACTCCGAGGCCGTCGTGATGATCACTCCGCCGCCGACCCGATGCAGCGCCGGGATGCCGTACTTGGCGAGATAGAAGACACCACTCAGATTGACCGCCAGGCTGGCAGCCCAATCGTCGAGCCCCGTCTCGGTCGCGTCACCCCAGTGGTGCACTCCGGCGTTTGCGTACAGCACGTCGATTCGCCCGAAATCGCTTTCCACATCGGCGATCAGCTTCTCCACCTGTGCGGGATTTCCCACATCGACCGTGTAGGCCCGCGCCTCCGGTAGTGCTGCTGCCGCGATCTCCTGCGCGACGGGCGTAGCGTCGGTCAGGTCGGCGATGGCGACGTGGGCACCTGCCGCGGCGAATTTCAAGGCTCCGGCGCGCCCGATCCCGGTGGCCCCACCGGTGATGATGACAACCTTGCCGCCGAGATCCGGAAGGTTCCCGGCAACGGGAGCGGTCGGGGATGCATTACTCACGATGATTTCCTTGCAGTGTGTTGTAGTGATGTGTGATTTGGCAGCCGCGAGGGTTGCCTAGGGTGAAGAGTCGGACGGTCTCACCATGACGTCGGGTTCAGCGTCGGCGACCGATGGGGCTCGGCCTTGCAGCCGGTCAAGGGGTTGCAGAAGTACATACGCAAGTGCAGAGACGATGAGACCCAGGGCCCACGAGATATCCGCGCCATGAACGACTTTGGCAAGCGGGCCCTCGTAGAACCCGTGCACCACGAGGAACGGCGCCATGAAGGCTATACCTATGGCGTAGGCCGTCAGTCCACGGGCAGACCACATCCCGTAGGACGTGCTCGGCCTCAGCAGGTCGGCGATGATGAATCGCCCCCGCTTCAGCAGGAAGTAGTCGACGAGGTTGATGGCGGTCCAGGGAACCAGAACTGCGAGATTGAGCGTCAGCGCGTTCCCGAGTGCGGTCAGGACGTCACCGGTGATCGACGTGCCGACAACGCCGACGAACACGCACACCAGGATGATCGTGACGATGCGCGAACGACCGGTGAAGATCGGCCGGCCGAAGGAACTGCGGACCGTCACCGCCGAGAGCATCGTGCTGTAGGCGCTGGTGGCGTTGGCCGCGATGAGCGCGATGACGGAGGTCAGCGCCGCGAGATCGCCGAGGTGAGAGACGACGCCGTTGCCGACGTTGCGCATTCCACTCAGCGCGTCGCCCACACCGAGATAGGAAGCGAGCCAGGAACCGACCCCCATCATCCACAACCCTGACATGGCCGCTCCCCCACCGACGGCAAGGACCATCTTCTTGGAGCTGGTGTTGGACCTCATGTATCGGGTGTAGTCGGATACATAGGGAGCCAAGGTGATGTTGTACCCCGCCGCGGCGGTGGCTTGGAAGATGAAACCGATCGCGGTGAAACCCAATGCCGATGACGCACCAATGTCGTTGGTTTGAAATGGAAGTGCAATGGTGAGGATGATGATGAACGGCAGCGAGAGATACAACACCGCTGTATAGATGCGGTGCAACCAGTCGTAGCCGGACAGCGCCATCACCATCGCGATGCCGGTGATGAGCCATCCTCCGACGAATGCCGGGATCCCGAACACCTTCTCGATGCCATCGCTGGCGATGACAACCACCATGATGCTCGATGCGACGAAGACGAACACGGCGGACAAAATGGGCACCACGACGCCACGGTGACCGAATTGCGCTCGGGATTGGATCATCTGAGGCAAGCCGAGGTGAGGGCCCTGCGAACCGTGCAAGGCCATGAAAGTGGTGCCGATCACCAGGCCGAGGAGCGTCGCGAGGACCGACCAACCGAAGTTCAGCCCCATCGAGGGTCCAATGAAACCTATTGACATCGCGTAGAACTGGAAGTTGCTGAGGAACCAGAACCGGAATTGCTGCGCGATGGTGCCGTGACGTTCTTCGGCCGGCACGTACGACACGACGCGCTCGGAATCGTTGTCGATGGGTGCCTGCTTGTCAACGATGGTGCAGTCGGCCCCGGATGTCACGCCTTGGCCTCATCGCCGTGAGGGCGGGGCCGCAAGCGTCGCCGTTGGATGTCGGTCATAGAAGTCTCCTTCTGACAACGAGAAGTTTGAGCGGAGCGTGTGCGCATTGCGCGGTTTTTATCGTTCTGCGCACAACCACATTCTCATAGCGACGCGCGTCACGTCAACGACCCGGGCGGGGACAATCCGATCTGCGCGAGACAGTTACCGGTACCTTCATCAGCAGACGCGCGACACCCATGTCATTGCGCGAAGCGAAAGGGCGAGGCGTGGAAGAGGACCGCGAGCGCTATTTCGTGCAGTCCTTCGCGCGCGGTCTGGAAGTCATTCAATCGTTCTGTCGGGCGCAGGATCGCCTGACGGTCGCCGAACTCGCCGAACTCACGGGTTTGCACAGTGCCGCCGCGCGTCGGTTCGTCCTCACACTCAACGATCTCGGTTACCTGCGTTCGGAGGGGCGCCATTACGCGCTGACCACCAAAGTGCTAGAACTCGGACACGCTTACCTGACCTCTAACCCGCTGCACGAGACGGTGAAGCCGCAGCTCGATGAACTGGTCGACACCATCGTGGCCACCACCTCGCTCAGAGTGCTCGACGCCGGCGTCGCCGTCCCCGACCGGGACGCCGTGGTGTATATCGCCTACGCCCGGGCCGAGTCGCTGTTCGTGCTCAACGTGTCGGCCGGATCGAGCTATCCCGCGTGGGTGGCCTCTACGGGACGAGTACTCCTGAGTGCGCAAACCGCCGCGGAACTCGACGCCTATCTCGACAAAGTGGAGTTGGTTCGATACACCTGCAAGACGGTAACGACCAAGGCCGCACTGCGGTGCAGCATTTCCGCTGTCGCGGAGCAGGGCTGGGCGATGGTCGACCAGGAATTCGACGAACGCCTGTGCTCGTACGCGGTGCCGATCCACGATGATTCCCACAACGTCATTGCTGCGCTCAACCTCTCAGTGATGCACGACGACGACTCCGAGCAACACTCCGCCGTGGTCATTGAACTCGAGCAGACCGCGGCCCGAATTCGTGCCCAAGTTCCGCGGCGCAGCGGCGCAGACGCGACCGGGTGACCCCGGGGATGCCTCCGCTACCCCACTGACCATCACACGTTCCACCCTGGCGGTCATTTACGGTACTCGCGCATGAGTAGGCTAAGCGCACGTCTCCGTGCAGACCATGAGTGAGTGATGAAGCCCGACAAGGAAACTGGTCAGGCGGCAGCCTCTGCGGGACTCGAATGCCGCTGCCGCAACACGATTTCGCGACGTCCCCCACTTCGGCGCCGTGCCGGCTGCATCCTTCGCCGCTTTCGCCGGATGGTCGCTCCTGCTGCCGGTGATCCCGATGGCCGTCGCCCGCGACGGGGGCACTGCGGTACAGGCAGGCGCTACCACCACAGCGTTTATGGCAGCGACAGTCGTCGCCCAGATTCTCGTTGCCCCGATGTTGCGCCGCTGGGGATACCGGGTAGTGCTCATAGCGGGGTGCTTGCTGCTGGCCTTGCCCTGCACCCTGATGATGTTACCCACGCCGCTGATCTGGTGGTATGGGATAGCCGTGTTACGCGGCTTCGGTTTCGGCTTGCTCACGGTCGCCACAACGGCGCTGGTGGGACGCCTGGCACCACAACAGACATGGGGTCGCGCCACCGGCGTGAAGGGTGCCGTCATCGGTTGCGCAACCACCATCTCGCTGCCCGGCGGCTTGGCCGTCGCCGACAACGCGGGGATGGGGGTCGCACTTGCCATTGGCGCCCTGTTGCCCGTGCTGGCCCTCATCGGGCTGCTTCGCATCCCGCCACTACGAGAGCCATCAACGCGTCCTGTCGACACCATTCCCTCCCTCGAAAAGCGCTGGGTGCTAACCAGTTCAATTGTCATGACCTTGACCGGCGCCGCGTTCGGCTGCGTAACGACCCTAGTGCCCATCGGGGTGTCGGCAGGCAGCTACGACGCCAAGCTGCTTCTGCTGTTGATCGGTGCATTGTCCATGGCAGGCCGGTACGGGGCAGGCCTATGTGTCGACCGCTGCGGGCCGGGGCGCGTCCTGGTGTTGTCGCTCGTCATCGGCACGGCAAGCCTCTGCGCGCTCGGTACGGGCTTAAACAGCTCGACGCTGTGGCTCCTTGCGGTCGCGGCCGCGGCGTTCGGCCTCGCCTACGGCGTGGTGCAGACCGAAACCATCGTGCTGACGTACGTCGTGGCCGGGACCAGCGGCGTCGCGCTCGCCAGCACGTATGACTGGCTTTACCGCCGTCTGCCCAATTACAACATCGGCGTCGACATGGGCATCGACATCGGCTCACTGACGCAGGGAGCCGCCGCCGAACTCGTCGGCGTACCGATCGCGCTCGCCTCCAGCGGGATCTTCACGACGACCGCGATCCTGCCGGCCGCGATGGCGATTCGGCACCTTCGCACGCGCAACACCAGCCGTCGATAGGCCTGAAACGTCACCGCCATCGACTGGCGGCACTACGAAGAGCGGTGACGCCGAAATTCTGCAGGGTGCAACCGAATTCGCGCAAGGAGAACTCGCGCTGCGGGATCATCGACATTACCCGCGTACCCGTTCTCGGCGGCGTCGCAGGCATACAAGGAGTGGTCGAAGTCCACCACGGTTGCGCAGCGCGTCGAGCTGATTCGCAAGGTCGCCGACCTGCACAACGAACGCAAAGACGAGCTGGCAAAGATCATCCAGCGCGAGATGGGCAAGCCGCTGGACGAGTCCGTCGGCGAGGTCGAGTTCAGCGCGGCGATCTACGAGTTCTACGCCGACAATGCCGAGAAGTTCCTGGCCGACGAGCCGATCGACCTGCTCGACGGTGAGGGCAGCGCGCTGATCCGCCGGTCGGCGGTGGGCGTGCTGCTGGGCATCATGCCGTGGAACTATCCCTACTACCAGGTGGCTCGCTTCGCGGGCCCCAACCTGGTGCTGGGTAACACGATCGTGCTCAAGCACGCGCCGCAGTGCCCGGAATCGGCTGCGGCGCTGCAGAAGATCTTCGCCGACGCCGGATATCCCGATGGCGCCTACGTCAACGTCTACGCCGCCAACGAGCAGATCGCCGACGCCATCGCCGATCCTCGGGTGCAGGGTGTGTCACTGACGGGCTCGGAGCGCGCCGGTGCCGCGGTGGCCGAGATCGCAGGACGCAACCTCAAGAAGGTGGTTCTCGAACTCGGTGGGTCGGATCCGTTCATCCTACTGTCCTCCGATGATCTGGATGCCACTGTCGATGCCGCCGTCGACGGCCGGTTCGAGAACACCGGGCAGGCCTGCAACGCCGCCAAGCGGATCATCGTCACGGAGAACATCTACGACGAGTTCGTCGACAAGTTCACCAAGAAGGTGCTGGCCAAGGCCGACGGGCTGGCCCCGCTGTCCTCGGTGGCCGCCGCCGAACGACTCGACGAACAGGTCAAGCGCGCTGTCGGCGACGGCGCAACGTTGACCTCCGCAGGCCAGCGCAACGGCGCCTTCTTCCCGCCTGGGGTGCTGACCGGTCTGTCACCGGACAAGCCGTCGGCGAAGGAAGAACTGTTCGGTCCGGTGGCCACCGTCTACAAGGTGGCAGGCGAGGACGAGGCCGTCGAGCTGGCCAACGACACCCCCTTCGGGCTGGGTTCGTATGTCTTCACCACCGACGCCGAGCAGGCCAAGCGTGTTGCCGACAAGATCGACGCCGGCATGGTCTTCGTCAATGCCGTCGGCGCCGAGGGTGCCGAACTGCCCTTCGGTGGGGTGAAGCGGTCTGGTTTCGGCCGCGAACTCGGCCGCTTCGGCATCGACGAGTTCGTCAACAAGAAACTCATCCGCATCGCAGGCTGAGCCGCAGAAGAACTCTGCGGGAGGGTTGTGATCCGCGCCTGTAATCGCAGCCCTCACGCAGAACTCGGCGTACCGAGCCGGGTGCGCACCGGCTCGACGAGGGAGGAGTTTAACGACCAATCCCGCCCTCAGATATCCCGCTGCGAAATTCGCGCCCTCTCAACCGATCAGGGTGCGTACATACTCAGCCGGGGCGCGGTCAGCGCCAGTAACCGCTCACGTGCCGCCGCCAGTTCAGGTCGGCCGATGGACGCCGCATGAAAAGTAGCCGACAGCCCGTCGGCCGAACAACGAACAAGCGAACTCAGGCTCAGGCTCAGGTCGAGCCTTCGGCGTCCGGCGCACCTCGAGCGACGAACACGTAAGCAGCGTTGCCGGTGCAACACACCATACTGCGCGAACGCCCCATCAAGGCACTCGTCAGTCCAATCACGCTACCCATCAGTTCGGCACAAACCGCTGCCACGACAGTGGTCATGGGGCGGGGATGAAGGCGTCGCCTGGCGCCAGTATGCGGACCAGTAGCTCAGGCCAATCTATTTGCACGAGGTCAGAACATCTCTCTGAGTCGACGGGCTGCCGATCAATCGCCAAATATCCTGCCGATACGGGGGTTCGTCAGCAGGTGGGCACCTGCGTCGTACGGAGGACTATAGATCACGATGTTCCCTCGGCGCGTCCGTTCTTCACATGACGATCCGATCAGCGAGCGCACTCGCCTCGTCTGTGTCAGTGTGTGACTAAAAGCATTGCAGCCTGGTGCTTCCGACGAAGTTCACGCACCAGATCAGGTATTCGCATGCGAGTCAGAGCAACCGTTCGACTGCCGTGCGCTGGCCACTGTCACCGGGGAGGAACACCTCGCGCGCCGAACAGGTCGCGCGGATCTCTTGCGTCGTGCGAGCATGTGAGGGCGAAACACCGACGCGCTCGTCTGCTTCACCGGCCAGATTCGTGGATTTCATCGCGAGTTCTCGGCGACCCGCGGTGTATCCGCAGATTTCGCCACTGTTCGGTTATCGCCAATAGGAACGACCGTTTCCCACGGGCCTGAGTCTGACGGCATCACAACGTAATTCCTTTCCTACGGATGAAACATCGAGGACTTCGCGTAGTTCGCGGGGGCCGGCTCAATGGTGCCGCGCCCGAACGACTCGGTCGTCACTTTGACAAGCACGAAACAGTGTCACCGCGCACGGCGGCTGTCCTGGCTCGGCTGGGCGGTACGGTGCCACCCGCCGGGCTATGGCAACAGATTGCCGGCATGACCGCCGAAAAGGAACTGATTGAACGTCGAATTGTCCTGCCTCTCAACCATCCCGAACACACAGCCGAGCACCGGGTCGTTCCGCCCCATGCACTCATGTTTTTCGGTCCACCGGGCACAGGCAAGACGACCTTCGCCAGAGCGATCGCGAGTCGGCTGGGGTGGCCGTTTGTGGAACTGTTCCCGTCCCGGCTCGCGACTGGCGACTGGCGACGGTGGCCTTCCCGCCGCACTGGGCGAGGCCTTTAGCAGACTGAGCGAGCTCGAGAACGTCGTGACTTTCATCGACGAAGTCGAAGAGTTGGCAGCACAACGGGAACCGAGGTCGCCGGCGAACACCGCCCTCGTCAATGAGTTGCTCAAGTGTCTGGTTCGATTTCGCGACCGCCCAGGACGGCTGCTGGTCTGTGCCACAAACTCGGTCAGCGACCTGGACTCCGCATTCTTGCGGCACGGCCGCTTCGATTACGGGTTGCCGATCGGTCCACCCGACGCAGAACACGCAATGCGATGTGGCTTCGCCATGTCGGAAGAACTGATATTGATGTCGACGCGCTTGTCTTAGCTACGGCGAACTTCACACCTGCCGATATCGCTCACGTCGCCCGTGCTGTGGCGCAAGCGGCATTCGAACGAACCATCGACCTCGGATCGCGCTACCACCCCACGCTTGACGACTACATGCGGGCGGTGCACAGCACCCGCCCAACTCTTTGCCCCAATGACGTTGCCCGTTTCACCTCCGACGTCCGGGCTTTCGCTCGGACCTGATCAACGGCAACGGCCAACTCGGATTAACGACGGCAGTCTTCAATTACCCTGCACAGCACACAATTTCGATACAATTGGAGATGATCCCGCACGGACGGCCGATCGCCCTGCCGCTCGGTCGTGACGACGTGTTGTTAACACCCGCCGCTGCTCGAGCCCGCCGTACCGTGGGGTGGGTGTGGTTGCGCGATCAGGAGTCGCACAGCCGCCCACCCGAAGTGGAGTTCCTCGGCAACAGCGCGGAAATCTCGAAGATGTCGCAGCTCCACGATAAGAACTAGCCAACTAGCACTACCCGATGTGTTTCAGAATCTCGCCGACGTGGCTTACCGCCGAAGTATGCATGTAGCGATCTGCGGCTTTGGGGCCGTTCGCCGCGCGCGCCGCGGCGGCCGATTCGTCGACCAATCGGCGCCTCGGACGATTGGTATCTCGTCCGTCCTCACCATGCCGGCGATGCAAGTTGCTAAGGACAGTGCGAGACGGCGGGGTACCACGAACCGGCGTGTAGGTCAGTGCGGCTAAATCACCGCACCACCATTTGGACTGACGATTTGACCCACCATATAAGTACCCGCATCACCCGACAGGGCTTCGGCAACTGCGGCGATCTCATCGGGTAGACCGTAACGCCCGATTGGCAGCAGCTCGGCTTCGGCTCCGGAGGCGTATTCGTCGACCGCCATCAACATCCCGGTGGCGACAGGTCCGGGAGCAATCGAGTTGACGAGAACTCCGGCGGGTGCGCACTCACGTGCCAGTGCCTTCGTCAGGCTAATGACAGCCCCCTTGGACGCACAGTAGGCCGCGGATTCTGCCGCACCGGCGATACCCAGCTCACTGGCGATCGTGATGATCCTTCCTGTCCCTCTGCTGAGCATCCCAGGCAACGCTGCCTTGATGATTGCGTAACACCCATTCAAGTTTGTCTCAAGGATGTCGTCCCACGCTGACCATTCGAAGGTTGCAGAGGGTCCGTGGCGGTGGATTCCTGCACAGGGTACGACAAGATCAATCGCGCCGAAATGACGCTCGGCTTCTCCCACGAAGGCCGCGACCGACTCACGTCGCCTAACGTCCAAGCGTCGCACCAGCACTCGTGGTGTAGGCGCAGAACTGGTAAGCACGCCATCGAAGCCGAAGTCGTCGGATATGTCGGCCACTGCGATCCGCCAGCCAGCGGCGAAGAACCGACGCGCTATCGCTGCGCCGATGCCAGTCGCTCCACCAGTGATGAGTGCCGTCTTTGACATCCCGGTTGCAGTCTCAGCGTCCACGCCAGAATCCTCCACTTACATTCAATACCGTTCCAGACAACCAATCCCCCCCTGCACCAAGCAGATACTCCACAGCGTGTGCGATTGGCTGTGGACCGCCGAACCCCAAAGCTTGCGCGTCCCGATAGTGCTGCGCTTGTGTTTCGGTCATCGGTTGCCCTGTTGACCCCGTGGCTCCCGGGGCTATTGCGTTGACGAGAATACCTTCGCCTTCAAGTTCGGTCGCCAGGCTCATGGTCAAGCCAATTATTCCAGCTTTGGCTGCCGCATAGGCAGCAGAAACGCCAGGAGTTGGCACGACACCGCAGATAGACGAAATATTCACGATCCGGGCAGCTCCCTGAGCGATCATCACTGGAAGGCACGCCTTGGTCATGTTCCAAGTGCCAGTTAGATTCACGTCAATCATGCGATGCCAGTGTTCATCGTCAATCGCAGTGGGAGAGACGAATTGGGCGTCGATGCCAGCCACATTCACCAAAAAGTCGATTGCACCGAGATCCTTGGCAACCGCCGACGCAGTCGATTCAGATGAGTTTTTGGAGGCAATGTCCACTGCATAGGCCCTCATACCGATGGACGTCGCGACCTGGCTAACCTTGCCGAACTGAATGTCAGCCAGTGCGACCTCCGCACCCGTGGTGGCAACGAGATGTCTGGCGACAGCTTCACCAATGCCCTGGGCGGCTCCTGTGACCAGTCCCTTCAGGGTCGGCCCTCTCACGACTGGCCACCAATCCCGGCCACGGTTGTTGGAGTCGCATCAGCTTCGGACGCACGACGGCCACCTTCGATTGGTGGACTTGGATGGTCCGTCACAGGAACCCATCGCGGTCCCTGTGACCCGTGAACGTACCGCGGTTCAGGAAAGACAACCAGCAATGCATAGAACACGACTCCGGTCACGACGAAGGTGAAGAAGAAGCTGACATCCACGCCGGCGAAGAGCGGGTTGAGCGGGCCTGTGATCAACGGTGTGTTTGCCGTAAGTAATCCGAGCACGCATCCGATGATCCAGGCAGACAAGGCGCGGAAATTGAATCCCGCAACCGACCAATAGATGCCGCCCTTCTGCTGCCTGGTGAACACCTGTAGATCGTCACTTTGGTAGTAGCCGCGCCGCGTGATGAAGCCGATAAGCATGATGGAGATCCACGGTGCGGACAGAATGAGAATCAGGCTCAAGAAGCTGTTGACTGTGTCGACTAAGTTGAAAACGAACCTACCCAGGAAGACAACGACTATCGAGATGGCGCCTATGAGGAAGGTTCCCTGCACGCGACTGACCGTGTGAACCAGCGACGAGAAGTCCAGGCCTGTCCCGTATAGCGATGCCACTCCGCCTGAGATGCCACCCACCAGCCCGATCATGACGATCGCCGGAACGAACCACGACGGCGCAACAGTAATGAGGCCGTTCATATAGTCGGCAGCGTCCGGGACCAGCGTCGCCGTCGCGGCGCCGAAGAAGAATGGCAAGAGGGAGACGACGTGCGCGAGGAATGTCAACAGCACGAGTCTGCCGCCACTGGTCGTGGACGGTAGGTAGCGCGACCAGTCCCCGAGGAAAGGCCCAAACGACAATGGATTTGCCATGGCGATGAGCATTGCAGCCACCCACGTCGACGTCGCTGATCCGAGTGCGTAGCCGGCGGGGTGACCGGAGTAGCTGAAGTCGATCTGGCCCCAGAAGGTGACCAGGCCTACCGCCAGCACCACAAACAGCGTTGGCGCGATAAACACGTTGGCACGCAGAACGCTTCGATATCCAACAACGCAGATCACAAAGATCAGTGCGGCAGTCACGGCGTAAGAGACTGCAGTCAACAGATTGCCGGAGGCCTGCGGCGCGATTCGCGAAATCGCGCCTGCGACAGAGTCGCCGCCGACCCACACCGAAACGGTGAAGAAAGTCATGGCGATCACCAGCGAGAGCGATGTCCCGACAATCCTCCCCCGGACCCCGAAGTGAGCACCAGAGGTCACCGCATTGTTGGTGTGCGTCCTCGAGCCGAATATAGACAGTGGCGCCAGAAAGAGTGCGCCGACAAGAGTTCCGACAGTGATTGCCGTGATCGCTTGCCAGAGGCTGAGTCCCATTGCAATAGGTAGCGTTCCGAGAATCACCGTGGTCGTCGCCAGCGCCGCACCGACGGCGATTCTGAAGAAATCCCGCGGCCGGGATGTCTGCTGGTCCGGCGGAATCGGTTCGATGCCAATGACCTCGATCAAATGCCGACTCCTGTCGGTTGCGGAGTTCCGTGGACAACCCGGGACGCGCTGCGTCGCTTTATGTCCATCGGGCGGAACGAGACGCGACATTAACCCTCCTCGGGTTCACAGCAACCTGGATACCATAAAGTGCGCTATGCGCCCACATGGTCGCCGGTCGCACATCTATTGAATAGTCGCTTCGGACGTCGCTGTCAATGGCGAGTCCTCAACCCGCGTTAGCTCCAGGCGAACAGTCACCTGCTCGTAGCAGCACCTCTGGCATGAGGTGCGCAGACGAGACTTCCTCGTCTGCGCACCACACCCAAAACGTCGATGCCAGGTTTGTTCCGAGTGAGGTCGTCGTCGACGAGATCGCTGGTCGCGGTGCGTTGGCGTGGACTCTCATTGCGACGGGTCCAAACGGGGATCATCCGCGTGGACTCGGTGGCGTCGATCAATTTTCGTTCGCGGAGGGACGAGAGACAGGTATGGTCCATCGGCGGCGCCGAAGCGCGGCCGTTCTGATTCCATTTGATCGACCGCCCGGTCACGCGAATACTTTTGTGGCCGAACTGGATTCATTCGAGTTCGTCACTTGTGGAGAGTCGCGACACCCCTGAGCCGAAGTCGCGCAAGGAGAACTCGCGCTGCGGGCTCATCGACATTACCCGCGTACCCGTTGAGCCAGCGGCACAGCGCTGACATCAACGCGTGGGGCACGGCGAGTTCCTCCCGTACCGCAGCTGAGATCATTCTCGTGATGGCGTCCCAGTATTGGCCGCAGCCGAGTTCCAGGTAGATTGCAGCGCGCTCAGCGGCAGGGAGGTCACCCGCTAGATTGTCCGCCATCCGCCACGCCAGGTCGTGGTCACACAACATCGATTCCATCTCCACTCGCCCCTCGCCGCATCGGCGCTGCAGTCGGCGAGGACGCCGGTCCACCTACGCGGAAAGACCAGCGCCCTCACCCTTACCTACGAGTTGATCTTGCGATCGGCGATGAGCGCGACGATCTCGTGCATGACTGCTGCGGCCACCATTGCCGTGACCTTGCTCGGCAGGTCACGGGTTGGCATCAAACACACCACGTCGCCTCCGATGACATTCTTGCCCCGCATGGCCCGAAGTATTTCGGTGACCTGGTCCACGTTGAAGCCCACAGTGCCCGCTTCGATATTCGACACGCCTGGCGCCACCGTGGCGTCGAGGCAATCGAGATCGAACGTGATGTAGAGCGGAGTATCGCCGATGCGCTTCTGGATCACGTCGATGATCGCTGCCGCGCCCTCCTGCTGATAGCGCCTCATGGTGACGACGTCATAGCCGAGCTCGTATGACCGATCGAGCCACCCGGGGCTACGGGGATTCCCGCGCATACCGATCTGAACGCTCTTTGACGCATCCACGTTGCCCTGCTGAACAAGGTAGGCGGCCCAGTTCGCGGCTGACTTCTTCGCACCGAGCCAGTGGTCGAGGCTGTCATAGGCGTCGGTGTGGGCGTCGAAATGCAGCAGCGCCACCTTCTCTCCGAGCGGCGAGTTCTCGTCACCGGCGATACCCTGCACGATGCCACCGGTGATGCCGTGATCGCCGCCAATGGAAACCGTGCGGGCTCCGGCCCGGAACACTCGGTCGTAGTACGCCGAGATCCGTTCGATGCTCTTCTCGTTGTCGGCATACTCCGGCAGCGGCACGTCCCCCAGATCGGCGACATTCACCGCGTCCCAGGCCATGAAACCGAACGCGTCGTGATAGCGACGGGCATTGGCAGAGATGTCACGGACAGCCCGCGGGCCATGGTGCTGATCGCGCAGCGTGGTGTTGTTGCCGGACGAGTGCGGCACACCGACCAGCGCTATGTCGATGCCTTCCGGACTCTCGACATGGGGAGCCCGGAACAACGTCGGGATACCCCACCACTCCAGCATCTCCACCATCATCATGTCGGCCTCATCGTTGTGACTCACCGTCAGAACCCCTTTCATGGATGTGCGCTCAGCGCACGAATGGTCGATATTCGCCCTAAGGGTCCTTGGTTACGCAGCGTTCGTCAAGACCGGAAGATGCGAAACCCCTTGGATGTCCTGCATTCACGCTAGGCGCGGCCGCGACGCCTCGGCGCAAGTCGTCGGCCAGGGGCCGGTTAAAGGTGCGTAGATTCCCCGACTGTGTCGCTTGACACACGGCCGTACCCGCACACACACTTGGGCACACCAACCCGCACTTTTGTGCGCAGAGCGCACATCGAAGGGATTCGCAGGCTATGACCGGCAGTTCAGTGATCGACGACTCCCCGATACTCGGGTTTCACCGGAAGCTGCGATGGCAGTGTTCGGGTGGCACCTTCCTCGATGGGTACCTACTCAGCTCGATGGCTGTCGCCATCCCCGGTGTCATCGGCGAATTCTCCTTGTCCTCGGTGCTGTTGAGCGTCATGGCCGCCGCCGCCCTGGTGGGCATCTTCGGCGGCAGCCTGATCTTCGGCTGGCTCAGCGACCGGGTGGGCCGGCACACGTTGTTCACCGTCGACCTGGTGGCCTTCGCCGTAGCCGCGTTTCTGACCTTCTTCGTCACCGAGGCCTGGCAATTGATCGCACTGCGATTGATCGTCGGCCTGGCTGTCGGCGCCGACTACCCCTTGGCGATGACGATGGTGACTGAATGGATGCCCACCAAACATCGCGCCGGCGGCATCGGTCTACTGGTCATGTCATGGTTCGGTGGCGCCGTCACCGCCTACGTCGTCGGCTACTTCATCGTCGCCGGGGCCGGTGACGGAGCCTGGCGATGGGTCCTGGGCAGTGCTGTTGTCCCCGCGGTGATCACCTTGATCCTGCGCGTTGGAATGCCTGAGTCGCCGCGTTGGCTGCTCTCGAAAGGCCGCCACGATGAAGCGTTGCAGATCATCCGCGACGTGTACGGACCCGACGCCACTCTGGCCGGCCTGACCACTGCTGATTCCGGTGCGCCGGAGCAAGGCCGACTCCGCGAGCTGTTCTCCAGGCGCTACCTCCGCCGAACAGCCTTCGCCAGTGGCCCCTACACCGCACAGACCACCGCCTTCTTCGTGATCCTGACCTTCGAGCCGACGATCCTGCTGTCCTTCGGACTCGATCACGGCAACGCAAGCTATTTGGGGTCCGCCCTCACCAGTTTGCTGTTCCTGCTGGGCTGCCTACCAGTGCTGCGCTGGGCGGAGACGATCGGACGTCGACGCCTGTACATCTGCTCATTCGCCCTTATGACGCTGCCCCTGCTGGTCCTGGGTCTGGTTCCGCTCGAGGCCGCAGCGCTGGTGGTGGCGTGCTTCTGCTTCTACGCATTCGTCTCCGGGCCCACGAACGTCCTGTCATGGTCCTACCCGAACGAATTGTTCCCCACCCACATTCGCGCCACCGCCGTGGGATTCGCCACGGCCATGACCCGCGTCGGCGCCACCGCCGGCACGTTCCTGCTGCCGATCCTGCTGGAGTCCATCGGCACCCGCCCCACCATGCTGGTTGGCGCCGCAGTGGTCGGCTCCGGACTGTTGATGTGCATATTGTGGGCACCCGAAACCAGCGGACGCTCACTCGACGACGTCTCGAATGAGCGCAGCGATGCACTCGAGGACACAGGAGCCCCCCATAATGAGTGATCTCGCCGACACGTGGCCCCACCTCAGCGAACAGCTGCGATCCGGTCGCCCGGCGATCCTGGCAATCGGATCGTTCGAGGCGCACGGCCCTCATCTTCCCGCGGACACCGACACCGTGATCGCTACGGCCATGGCACACGAACTGGCCCGCCGCGCCTCGGGTATCGCCCTGCCAGTGCTCCCCTACGGCGCCACCTCGCGACCCCGCTCTGGTGGTGGCGACGTGTTCCCCCTGCCAGCGTTGCGGATTCCAACGCTTTTCAGTGCGGTCAGCGAGATCATCGCGGGCATCGTCGCGGCGGGTGCCCGACACTTGGTGGTCATCACCGGCCACTACGAGAACGCATCCGTGATGTGGGATGCCGTTTACGAGGCGACTCATAAAATGCCCTGTCGCGCAGTGGTTTTCGACGCCCCGTGGGAACTGATCGACGCTCATGTCCTGTCCACGACGTTCCCCGACGGGGTCAATTGGGCCGCTGACCACGGCGGCCTCCTCGAGACCGCCATCATGCGCCACCTGGCACCCGACCGGGTCGGCGAGGCACCCGCACCGTGGGATCTCACTCCTCGCAATTACGACGTCCTACCCACCCCCGATGATGCGGTGCCCGCCAACGGAATCGTCAACGATGCCCGGAACGTCACCGCAGACGACGGAGCCGTGCTCTTCAACGCGATGCTCGACGGCCTCGAGACCGCCCTGCGTCGCGAACAGTTCCTCCCCTGAACCCGCCGAACCACTCCGTCTGGAGAGCCACGATGTCCGAATCACATTCATTGTCTGCGCAGAAACCGCTCGTTGAATCCTACGGCGTGGAGCCGATCCCACCCGAGGCTCGTACCTCGACGCCGTGGGACTTCCTGCGCATCGCCACGGGCTCGGTGCTCACGACCGCCACCGTGCTGCTCGGAACACTGCCCATCGCCTTGGGGCTGAGCTTCGCCGCAGCCACCACCGCCATCGTGGTGGGCGTGGTGATCGGAGCTGTTCTGCTGGCCCCGCTGGCCTCGATAGGCCAGCGGTCCCACACCAACAACGCCGTGTCCTCCGGTGCACACTTCGGTGTCACCGGCCGAGTGGTGGGCTCCATCCTGTCGTTGATGGTCGCCATCACGTTCTTCACGCTGTCAGTGTGGGTGTGTGGCGACGCGGTCGTGGCCGCGATCGGGCTGGCGAATCCGGACCTGGCCAACAACGTCACCGCGGCCATCGCCTACGGCCTGACAGCGCTGGCGACCTTCGCCATCTGCGTGGTCGGTTACCGCTGGCTGTTGGCCGCCAACAAATTCCTGGCCCCGGCCATGCTGATCCTGATGGCGCTCGGTTTCGTAGCACTGGGCGGACAAATGGACTTCGGATACAGCGGAACCGGCGAATACCTACTCGGCGGGTTCTGGACCACCTGGTTCGCCGCGCTCCTCATCGTCATGGCCAACCCCATCTCCTATGGGCCCTTCCTCGGCGACTGGTCACGCTATGTGCCACAACGCTTCCCGGCCCGACACCTTCGGCTCGCCGTCATCGTGGCTCAGATATCGTCGTTGATTCCCTTCATCTTCGGTGCAGCCACCGCGTCGCTGGTGCCCGACGCCGCGGCGTACATCGCCGGCCTCGTCGAGATCTCCCCCGCCTGGTACATCGCTCCATTGATCGTCGTCCTCATCGGCGGGAGTCTCGGCGGCAGCACCTCCTCGCTGTACGGAACGGGTTTGGACTTCTCCTCGGTGATCCCGCGGCTGAATCGGGTGCAAGCCACCATCGCCGTCGGCGCCATCTCGATCGTGCTCGTGTTCCTCGGCAGGTTCGTCTTCAATCTCGTGGACACGGTCAACGCCTTCACCACCTTGATCCTCGTACTGGCTGCACCGTGGGTGTCGATCCTGTTGGTCGGCTACCTGACCCGCCGCGGTCATTACCTCGTCGAGGATCTGCAGGTGTTCAACCGCGGCCAGGAAGGCGGCGCGTACTGGTTCACCCGTGGCTTCAACGTGCGCAGCATGGTCGCCTGGTTCATCGGAGCTGCGCTGGGCCTACTGACCGCGCACACAGCACTGATCTCGGGGCCGCTACAGAACATCGCCGGCGGCATCGACGTCAGCTTCTTCCTGTCCTTCCTCGTCAGCGGTTCGGTCTACTACGTGGCACTGTGGTTGTTCCCGGAGCCCGCGTACGTGTTCCCCGAGGCCGGACCGCGCCTGGCGCCAGCGGACCGCGAAGCCGTCACCGCTCCGGATATCGTCACTGTCGACGCGAAGTTGGCGCGCCGCCGGCTGCCCTCCGTTACGGAACTCCAAGAGGAACGCCAACAACACCGGAGCCGTTCAGACGTCACCGATTCCGTCACTCCCGTGTCGGACTAAACCCCACCTCGTCGGCGTAGACGGCGCACAGGTACCAATGCCTGTGCGCCGTCGACGTTTGGTATGCAAGGAGTTTCGGGCCATAGGAGCACCGCGGCCGCGCCAGCCCCTCAGGATGCCGCCGCGGCGGCAAGATTCTTGAGCTGGTGCAGTACGACCAGCAGCGCCTCCACGTCCGGCTCGGCCGACTCGAGTACCTCCGTTGTCGACTGACCGATGCGCGCGAACAGCGCCGCATGGGTGGCGGCAAGGTCTGCACCGTCCATCGGCGTCGTGGATTGCAACAACGAGTGGGTGACCGCCCGCGGGATGTCCGCCAACTCTGAACTCAACGCCAATCGGGCGAGGAAGTGTGATCGTGTTCCGGTCAACTTGATTCGGTTCACCGCGTCACTCAACGCCGAGATTCGAAGGCGTCGATGGATGTCGAAGAAGACGGCCGCGATGTCGTCGACATCGCGTGCGCTGCTTGCCGCGATCGCTGCCGCGTCGAGCAGTTCGGGGCCCAGTCGCGCCACGCGGATCCACTGCGCCAGCTCCCGCTGTGCGGGTGCGCCGGCGATGAGCTGTGTGTACAGCTCGTCGTCCTCCCACTCAGCGCAGGGCAGCTTCATCTCCTGGACAATCGCCGTGATCCGGTGGAGCGGCGGTCGGAGTCGATCGACGTGCGTGCGGACGTCAAGACACCGCCTACCGACCAGTGCCGCGGCACAGCGGTCCACCAGTAGGCGTGTGCGAAGCCGGATTTCGTCGGCGGTCGAGACGTCCAGGTCGGCTCGGTCGATCAAGCCCCGAATGCTGTTCAGGTCGAACAGTTCATTGACGATCCAGAATGCGCGGACGGCATCGAGGGTGCCGGCGCCGGTCTGCTCGTGCAGTCGGTGCACGAAGGAGAATCCGGCCACGGCGACGACGTGGTTCACCAACTGGGTCACGGTGATCTCACGGCGCAACGGATGATTCAAGCCGTCAGCGGCGATCTGGGAGCGCAACGGTTTCGGGAAGTAATCGACGAAATAGTCACGGAATTCGGGCTCATCCAGTGCTGGATCATCAAGCAGCTCACGCTTCATCGCGAGTTTGGTGTGGGCCATCAGGGTGGCTAGGTCCGGGGACAGCAACCCTCGTCCGGTGTGGGTCATCGCGGCGAATTCCTCCGCTGAGGGCAGCCTGGCCAACCGTCGGTCGAGGTCGCCGCGTTCATCGAGGTCGGCCACCTGGCGGGCGTGCACGTCGTTGAGCGCTACCGCGCTGCGCCGGCTCACGCCCAGCACCACGTTGTGATCGACGTTGTTGGCCAGCACTTGCTCGGCGACTTCGGCCTCCAGGTCCCGCAGTATCCGGCCGCGTTCCTCGGCCGGGAGTTGACCCGACGCGGTCAACTGGGACAACGCGATTTTGATGTTCACTTCGTGGTCGGAGCAATCGACACCTGCGGAGTTGTCCAGTGCGTCGGTGTTGATCCGTCCCCCCGCGCGGGCGAACTCGATCCGTGCCGCCTGGGTGAGACCGAGATTGCCCCCTTCGACGATGGCTTCCACCCGTAGTTCGGAGGCATCGATGCGCACTGCATCGTTGGCCTTGTCACCGACCGCCTCATGCCCCTCCCCGGCCGCTTTGACGTAGGTGCCCACTCCGCCGTTCCACAGCATGTTCACCGGGGACCGCAGGATGGCCTTGATTAGGTCGTCTGGCGCCATATCCGGGACGTTCTGCGCAATACCCAGCGCAGCACGAACTTCTGCGCTGAGCGCGACGGCCTTCGCAGTACGTGACCACACGCCCCCACCTGCGCTGATGAGTCTGGGATCGTAGTCCGCCCAACGGGATCGGGGCATGTCGAACAACCGCTGCCGCTCGGCGTACGAGACAGTGGGGTCGGGGTCGGGGTCGATGAAGATGTCGCGGTGGTCGAAGGCGGCGACAAGGCGGGTGTGCGGCGAGAGCAGCATGCCGTTGCCGAACACGTCGCCGCTCATGTCTCCGATGCCCACGACCGTGAAATCGGTCTTGTCCGGGTCGACGCCGATCTCACTGAGATGCCGCCGGGCGCTCATCCACGCGCCACGGGCGGTGATACCCATGTGTTTGTGGTCGTAGCCGGCGCTGCCGCCACTAGCGAAGGCATCTCCCAGCCAGAATTCGCGGTTCTGCGCGATGTCGTTGGCGAGGTCAGAGAAGGCCGAGGTGCCCTTGTCTGCTGCCACTACGAGGTAGGGGTCCGCGAAGGCAGCATTCACGCCGTGACCCGACTGCCGAAAACCGCTGCTGTCGATCGTCCCTACGTTGTCGGTGACGTCGAGAAGCGCGGAGACGAACAGTTCATAGCATTTTCGACCGGCGGCCGCCCGGTCGGCGTCGTCCTTGAACGTGCGGCGCAGAACGTATCCGCCTTTGGCGCCAACCGGCACGATGACGGCGTTCTTCGCTTGTTGGGTGGCGGCCAATCCGAGAACCTCGGTCCGGAGATCTTCGGACCGATCCGACCAACGCAAGCCACCGCGCGCGACCCGCCCGAATCTCACATGGACGCCTTCGACGTCAGGAGCCAGCACGTACACCTCGAACTGCGGACGGGGCAGCGGCGCAAAGGGTATCTGCTGGGGGGCGATCTTCAATGCCAGCGCGTGCGCGGCGGACGGCACGGTTGCACCGCCCGCGTTGGTGCGCAAGGTCGCGCTGATCACGGTCAACAGTGCGCGCAACACCCGATCGGCGTCCAACTGCGGAACCTGCTGGATCTCTGTGATGATGTGGTCCCGCAGCGACTCCGTGCGCTCGCGATCAGAGGACACTTCACCCACCGTTGCCCGGAAGAGCTCAACGAACTCGACAGCGATCGTAGGGTTGGCCAGCAGAGTTGCGGCGGTAAAACGGACGCTGTAGGGCTGTCCGAGTTGTCGCAAGTACCGCGCATAAGCCCGCAGTATGGTCACCTCGCGCCACGTCAGGCCGGTATGGGTGACGAGTTTGTTGAAGTCGTCGACATCGGTGTCCCCCACCCACATCGCTCGCAGTGCGTCGGCCATGCGTAGATGCACCGACGCTGATCCGGCACCGCCCTCGGCACTGACCAGTCCGATCACAACAACGTGGCATTGCAGGCCGTCCGCGCGGATGAGAGCTCGGCTGCGTCTGTCGACGATCTCGAGATCCAGGCACTGCAGCATGGGCAGGATCTGTCCCAGCGTGGGCGGCGGCGACGACGCGGTCAGGGTGACAAGCTCCAGATCGCCGACAGTGGAGCGCAAGAACAACTCGGTCTGTCCGCGACTCAGTGCGTTGAGCTCGCCAGCCAGATCGCGGATGCGCACCACGGTGTCGGGATAAGAATCGTCGGCGCAGAATCCGTCGGGCAGCACCTCTGACGCAGGCCCGCTATCCATCGGTTTCCTCTCGGGGTTGTCGTGGTTCGCTGGGAGACGGGTTACCGCGTCCGCGCGCCGCACACGGCGATGACGGCGTCGCCGATCCTCGCGATCTGCTCGTCGGTCATGGCCGTCGACATGGCCAACAGGCCGTTGGTGCCTGCCAGTACGCCCGCACGGTAGAGGTCCCACCACGTGGCGGCGGGGTCATCGACGATCAGCCGGATCAATGAGCCGCTGCCGTGTGCAGTGACCCCGTGTTGATTGAGCCTGCTGCGTAATGCATCTCCGCGCGCATTGAGGTTGTTGATGCTCTCGCCGGTGAATCGGCGCAGAGCCACCATTCCCGCTGCCATGGTCACGGGATTGGCACTGAAAGTGCCTCCCCATGCAACCGGCCCGTCTGCCAGAGGGCTGAAGGAGGAGAGGATTTCGGCACTACCGCCGACTGCACCGACGGGGAATCCGCCGCCGATGACCTTGCCCAGCGAGACCAAGTCCGGTTGTAGACCGTAGCGGGCATGCAGGCCACCGGGCTCAAGACGGAAGGTGATGACCTCGTCCACCGCGAGCAGGACATCGTGCGCACGGGCGAGCTCGGCCAGCCTGGTGATGTCGCGCGCATCGGCGGGGGTGAGGCCGGCGCGATTGGGCATCAGGTCGATGAGTACGGCAGCGACGCGTCCGCGGTGACGACTCAAGGCGCGCTCAACGGCATCGATGTCTGCCTGCGGTACTTCGACCACCGAACTCGCCAGGCTGGCGGGAACGCCCTTGGCGGCGGAGGAGACGACGGCGTCGTAGGTGCCGTGGTAACTGCCCTCGAAGCGAATGATGATGTCGCGGCCCGTATGTGCCCGCGCGGCCCGGATCAGCATCATCACCGCTTCGGTACCTGAGTTGCAGAACCTCCATTGGGCGATGCCGCCAGTACGTTCCCTCAGGAGTTCCGCCATCTCGACCTCGTAACGGGTGGGCAGACCGAACGCTGTGCCGCCAGCGGCAACTTCGTGCACGGTGTGCAAGATCTCCGGGTCAGCGTGACCGTGGATCAAGGCGGTGTAGTTGTTGTTGCAGTCGATGACGACATGCCCGTCGGCGTCGGCGACCTCCGCCCCGCTGCCCCGCACCGCATACGGTGGATGCGGTGCGACGAACAACGTCGAGCGGGTGTTCCCGCCGGGCATGACCTCGAGTGCGCGCCGATACAGCCGTTCATCAGTGCGTGACATGGTGCAGGCCTCTCCATGAGTAAAAGTGACGAATATAGCTGCGCATCAGTGTTTCTCCACGAGCATGTCTCGACCCGCGCTGCTGGTGCCGAGAACGCGCGTCACATGCACGCGATCCCGGCACCAGTCGAGGTCAGGCGCGTTCGCCATCTCCCGGGCCACTAAGCTCGGCCATGCACTCTTGGCTGCTCAGCACGTCGCAGACGATCATCTGGCAGTTGCGCAGTGAGGCGAAATGCATCTCTTCGGCGGTGACGTGATGTTCTTCCCTGGTGATCGGATGCAAGGTGGTGCCGCCGATGGTTCCGAGGCAGTCGTGCACCATCACCGCGTTGAAATTGCGGAAGTTGGCGTCGCGAGCGGTTGATTCACAGCACGACCCTGTGGCCACGCCCGTGATCAGCACCGTGTCGCGGCCGAGATCGCGAAGGAGTTGCTCGAGCCCGGTCTGGTAGAAGCCGCTCATCCTCTTGCGCTCGATGAACCAGTCGCCGTACTTCTCCGCGGACAGGGGCAGCTCGGGTATCACCTTCACACCGAATGTCCCCTCACGCAGACCTTTACCACCGTCATCGCGTAGCGCCGGCCGCTTGTCGAAGACGGGTCCTCCGTCGATCCGACCACGACATACATAGGTCAGACAGATGACCGGGATGTCATGCTCGTGGCAGAAGTTGACGAGTTCGACTGTGGGTTCGACCGTCCGCGTCATGTGCGAGATGTCGAACCCGGTGCGGGCGTAGGCGCCCTCGGGGTGAAACCACTCGTTCTGGAAATCGATCAGGATCAACGCCGTCCTATCGGGCGACAACGTGGGTGAGATTCGGGCGATGCTGGCCGCGCCGGCAGGTGTGTTCGCCGGTCTAGGCGCATTGGTGCGTGTCTGGATCATCGTCATCTACAGTCCGGCCTTCTCGACTACTCGGCCACGCTTGCGAAGCTCCTGGTGCAACCACTCGTAGTGGTCGAGCACCGGGAATGATTCGGCCTCGGAGTCCTCGAAGATCTCGACCTTGACTGGCGTGCAGTTGCCCGCATTGCACGCGGTGGTGATGTCCTCGGGGCAGTTGGCGAATGCGACCAACACGTCCATCTCGGCGCGGAACTCGATGTAATCGCCGGCCTTGGTGATCGGTTCGTTGATGAAGAACCCGTCACGCTCGATGTCGTAGGGGTAATTCATGAAGACGTTCATCGGGTCGGGTACCTCGGAGTAGTCGACTCCGAACGGTGCGATGGCCTTGCCGATAATCTCATGGCAGCCGTCTATATCCACTCCGCCCAACACGTTCATCATGAAGCGGTTGCACATCCGGTGATGGAGATCATGCACGCCCTTGCGCTCGGCCGATTCTTTGAGGATCGTCATCAGCGGGCGGCAGCTGGTCGACATCACCCAGTCACCTTCGCCGATGGTGTTGCGCGGCAGATACTCCGAACCCTCCGGCGCGAAGTAGCGGGAGCGTGAGTAGCTGGCCGACAGTTTCTCTCGCCGATCGTTGTTGTTCCACACGACGAAGTCGATGACCTGTTTGCCCTCGATGTCGGTGAGGCGAACGATTTGGCCCTGCTTGACGATGCCTGCGTAACCCTGCTTGGCCCCGACGACCTGTTCTTCGATCTTGGTCAGTGACATGGAAATTCTCCTAAGTGATAAGGGTTTGCGTTTTACTTGCCGACCGGGAGGGTGCGGCTCTGCTCGCGTGCGAAGCCCTGGAGGTACCAGGGGCCGAGACCACCCTTGCCCGAGGAACCACTGGATTTCCATCCGCAGAACGTCTGGATGCCCGGCCAGGCGCCGGTGGTCGCCCCGGTGCGACGGTTGACGTAGAGCACGCCGGCCTCGATCCGGTCGAGGAAGTCCTCGACCTCGGTCTCATCGGTGCTGAAAACCCCAGCGGCCAAGCCGTAATCAACCGCGTTAGCCTCGTCGATGGCGGCGTCGAACGAATCCACCTTGGTGATGGTGACGAAGGGCAGGAACAGCTCCTTGCGGGTGAGTTCGTGCCCGGCGGGCAGCGCGGCGACCACGGTCGGATTGACGAAGTAACCTTCCCGGTCGGGCCGGTCTCCGCCGGCGACGATGGTCGCTCCGGCGGCGCGCGCGGATGCCACCGCCTCCTCGAAACGGGCCACGGCGGCCTCATCGATGACGGGGCCCATGAAGGCACCGGCGTCTTCGGGAGCCGATACGGTCAACGCCTGCACTCGCTGGGCCAGTTTCGCAACGAATTCATCGTGCACCTCGGCCTGTACCACCACGCGGGAGCAGGCCGAACACTTCTGACCCGACAGTCCGTACGCCGACCTGGCCACTCCTTCTGCCGCAGCGTCGATGTCGGCGTTACTCGAGACCACCGTGACGTTCTTGCCGCCCATCTCGGCCAGTACCGGTCGACCGAACGGGCCGTCGTTGAGCGCGCGCACCATGTTCCACCCGATCTCCGCCGACCCGGTGAAGGCGATGCCGTCGACCGGCGCGGCCGTCAGCGCCTTGCCGGTGGCAGCGCCCCCATGGATGAGATTGACCACTCCGGCAGGGGTGTGCCGGGCCAGGATCTCGGTGACGATGGCACCCGAACGTGGCGCCTTGTCACTGGGCTTCATCACCACGGTGTTACCCATCAGCAGTGCAGCCGTCGCCATTCCGATGTTAAGGGCGGCGGGGAAGTTGAACGGCCCGATTACGGCGAACACCCCATAGGGACGTAGCAGGTCGGTGTTCTCCTCGTTGGGATCGGCCGAGTTCATCCTGGTACGGAAGTCACCCGACTCCTCGAACTGGGTGGTGTACGTGTCAACGAGGTCGACGACCTCCTGGGCTTCTCCGAGCGCTTCCAACCTCGACTTACCCGTCTCGGCGGACAGGATTCCGGCGATCTCGACCAAACGGTCCTCGAAGTCCCGCTGTGCGGCGCGCAGTGCCGCGGCGCGTTTGACCGTCGAAGTCCGGCGCCAATCCTTCTGCGCCTCCTTGGCTGCGGCCACTGCATCAGCGACTAGCGTCTCGTCGGCTGCGTGAGCCCGGGTGACGACCTCGCCGGGGTGCGCAGGATTGACGCGGGTGAACACCTCGCCGGAGTTGACCTCGCGGCCGCCGATCAGATGACCCAGCGTGCCGCCGGTGGTGCGGCCCTTCTGAAGCGCGGCTTCGAAGGCCTCCGCCGTGCCGACGTCGGTTTGCGTGCTGGCGTAGTTCACGCGTGCATTCACTGTTGTGCTCCTTGCAGGTTGAGTCCGACGACCGCCGGATCGGATGATGCGAGACGGGCTGAATCCCATTTGGATCCAGGACCCGCCAATGTCGGTGTGACACCTTGCAGGTATTCGGTCACCGTCAGCCCGATGGCAGGTGAAAGTTGAATACCGTTGCCGCCAGCGCCGATTGCGCAGACTACGCGCTCGTTCAATGGGTGCGGCCCCACAACAGGTTGCTGATCGAATGACATGGGGTACATACCGGCCCAGCCGCGGCCGATCCCTGCGCCATCGAGCTTCGGTAGGCGCTCGGCGAGCGCCTCGGCGATCTGTTCGGTGAACGATTCATCGGCTTTGTAGGAGACGCTGTCGGGATTGCTGGCGTCCTGGATGGTCTCCTCGGTGTGCAAACCAGCGAACAACGAGACCTCGTTCTCATGCCGAAAGTACAGGCCGGCGCGTCCGCTGCCGGGCACGTAATCCATGACCGATGTCATGACGTACCCCAACGGCTTGCTCAAGGTCACCGTGATCGCCTGATGGCGTTGCGGATTCAGCGTCACAGGTGCACCGAGCAGGTCGCCGACCTTGCCGGCCCATCCGCCGGCCGCGTTCACCACAACGTCGGCGACGACCTCTCCACGAGTTGTCTGCAGTACGAACTCTCCCCCGCTGGCTGAGGTCGCTCCCAGCAGCTTGGCCTTCTGGAGGATTGTGGCTCCGTGCCGGCGCGCGATGTCGCCCATCACGTTGGAGAACAGATGCCCGTCGACGTAACCGTCACTGGGCCCGTACAGGCCTCCGATCCGGTCGCCCATCTCCAGTTGCGGGATGAGCTTGGCGATTTCGGCTCTGTCCAGGACGCGCGCGTCATCGACGCCGTGCTTCCTCTGCAGGTCGATACTGCGGGCGTAGCTTTCGAGCGCCTGTTCCGAATCGCCCAGCCGTAGATAACCGTTGGTGTTGAAGTGCAGACCGTCGGTGGCAGCCAGCTCCTTGGCGAATCGAAGCCCGAACGCGCGCACCGCGATGTCGAACTCGTTCATGTATTGCGTTTCGATGATGCCGATCGACCGGCTCGACGACCCCTCGGCGATGTGTTCGGCTTCCACGACGGTCACATCGAACTGGCCTGCCTTGGCCAGGTGTAACGCCGTCGACAGACCAAGCGCACCGGCACCCACGATCGCCACGCGCGTTCTATTCATCTGATCCTCCATTCCCAGCGCCGCGCCGGGACTTGTTCGCAATGCGCCCACTTAATCGGTGTGCGCACGGATCAGTGTGCCGTCCGTCTCCTCCCGCGTCAATAGCCGTGCAAACTCGTCCGATCCCGATGTCGACTGCACGCATAGCGAACACAGGGGCGAACGTTGCGGTCGAAGCGATCCGGGCCGGTATGTTTTAGATGGCCGCTCACACGTGGCGCGACACAGAGGAGAGCTTTCGATGGAAGACGAGCGCGAACGCCACTACGTGCAATCTCTCGAACGCGGACTGGCCGTCATCCAGTCCTTCAGCGAGTCCCGGGATCGGCAGACAATCGCGGATGTCGCTGAAGCCACCGGATTAACCCGCGCCGCAGCTCGCCGCTTCGTCCTCACCTTGGTGGACCTGGGGTACTTGCGCGCCGATGGGCGCTATTTCGCCATGACGCCCAAGATTCTCGAACTGGGTTACTCGTACTTGACGTCAGCTCCCCTGTCGGCGACCGTGCTGCCACACCTGACCGACCTGATCTCGACGGTGAGATCGAGCACCCCACTATCCATCCTCGACGCGGGCCTCACACTGTTGCAGGGTTCCGACGTCGTTTATGTCGCACACGCACGTGCCGAGAATCTGTTCATGCTGAATGCCTCGACCGGAACTCGCTTTCCTGCCTGGATAACCTCGACTGGTCGAGTGCTGCTGAGCGCTCTGTCCGACCAGGAACTGGACGAGTACCTCAAGGGCGTCGAGATCACCAAGTACACCGACATGACGGTCAATTCGAAGTCTCTGCTACGCAGGAGTATTCGCGACATCACTGCGCGTGGATGGGCCGTTCTTGACCAGGAATTCGACGAACGACTATGCGCCTACGCCGTTCCCGTCTACGATCGCTCGCGGCATCCCGTTGCTGCACTGAACCTCTCGGTGATGCACACGTCGTCGCACCCCGAAGAGTACGAGTCGCCTCTGATTAACACCATGACCAACACCGCCGCTCGCATCGAAGCCGACCTGCGCCTCCGTGGCGGCACCGGCGACTTGGCGCAATCGGTGTAGCGACAACCGGCGGCCCTGCAGCGATGTTCCCGTGTACTGGAACCACACGATGACGGGCGCTCAGACGGGCTCCCTTGAACACCGGATCCATCACCGATTCAACCAGTGCCGACACGTTACCCATGTTGCGCGGCCCGCTAGCTGAACATTGGTCCGAGACTGTCCGGCATCGAAGGGCCCGCTTGGTGTTGCGGCGTCCGTTCACCGAACTCTGCAGTGCAACTTGATCGGTGAATGACGCATCCGGCACCTTGCCAGAAGGCAGTGTCGCCTCCGATGGGTCGGTCAGCTCGTCAGTCCCTCAATCTGGCGTCTCGTTCTGACGCAATTAGCGTGCAATCCGGGCGAGAATCGCGACTACGTGCGTCGTGATCTGATCATGCTCAGAAGTCGGCCACGCAGCGACGAGTTCGACTCCGAGGCTGCGGGGCCGCAACGGGCGGTAGACCACTCCGGCTATGTCTAAGGCAGACGTCGGCGCAGGTACGATCGCTACTCCAAGGCCCGCCGCTACAAGGGTGACCAGGGTCGAGGTTTCCTCAACTTCGTGGCGCACCCGGGGGGTGAAGCCATTGTCGGCGCACAGCGTGGTCAGCAGCGATCCCATGACAGACCGACCGCCACCCACATGCGCCACCAAGTCCTCGTTTCGAAGATCGGCCACCGACAACTCTTTTCGCATGCTCAACCGATGCCCTTCGGGTAGCGCGGCTAGCAGTGCGTCACGGCGGATGATCTCGGTGGACAGCCCCCGATCGACCACCGGAGGACGCAACAGCGCCAGGTCGATGTCCCCTGCGGCCAGCGCAGACAGCTGGGCTGGGGCTAGCATCTCGCCACGCACCCGGACGTCGACGTCGGGAAGCATCTCGCCGAGCGTGCGGACGAGTTGAGGCAGCACCGAATAGGTCGCTGAGCCGACACACCCGATGGTGAGGCGGCCGGTGGTTCCCATGGCGGCGCGACGAGCTAGGTCAGCGGCGTCGTCCACCGAATCGAGGATCTTCACCACCCGTTTCAGGTACGCCTTGCCGGCCGGGGTTAGCTCGACGCTGCGGGTGGTGCGGACCAGCAGCGCGACACCCAACTCGCTTTCGAGCTGCCGGATCTGCTGCGATAGTGGTGGTTGAGCGATGAGCAGCCGCTGCGCAGCGCGGCCGAAGTGGAGTTCTTCGGCGACGGCCCGGAAGTAGCGTAGGTGTCGCAATTCCATTAGGACTTCCTACCTATAAAAACCGCTGAATTAAGTAATTCAGGATACCTGCGCCGCGGCCTACCGTCGAGGCATGGATGTCGTAATCTGCAGTCCTGTCCGAACTCCGGTAGGCCGGATGGGCGGCGCCTTGGCTGCGCTGACCGCCACTGATCTCGCCTCCGCCGCGCTGCGCGCGCTGATCGATCGCACGGGGCTGGGAGAACACGATATCGACGACGTCGTTCTCGGCCACGGCTACGCCAGTGGCGAGGCCCCGGCCATCGGCCGCATCGCCGCTCTGGGAGCTGGCTTGGGCACCAGGGTGCCCGGCCTGCAGATCGATCGCCGGTGCGGTTCCGGTTTGCAGGCAGTGCTCTACGCTGCGGGGCAGGTAGCCACCGGCGCGGCCACTGTGGTGGTAGCCGGCGGGGCGGAATCGATGTCCAATGTCGAGCACTACGCCCTAGGCCTACGGACCGGCGTCCACCAAGGTGGTATCTCGCTGATGGACCGCCTAGACAGGGCCCGCGAAACTGCCGGGGGCAGTTTATATCCCATTCCCGGCGGCATGATCGAAACCGCCGAGAACCTGCGCCGCGAATACGGCATTACGCGTGACGCGCAGGATGAGCTATCGGCGCGCTCCCATCGGCGAGCCGTTGCCGCCCACGAGGCAGGTCATTTCGCAGAGGAACTGGTGCCCGTAATTGTTGCAGGTAAGCGCGGCAAGCCCGATGTCCTCGTTGATCGTGACGAGCATCCGCGGACCGCTATCAGCGTCGAAACGCTGGCCGCGTTGCGTCCGATACGGGCCAAGATCGATGCCGGGTCGACGGTCACCGCCGGTAATGCATCCGGCCAAAGCGACGGCGCCGCGCTGTGTGTCGTCACCACCGCCGCGGACGCGGTCCGGCTGGGACTGACACCGATGCTGGCCCTGCGGTCATGGGCCGTGACTGGCTGCCGCCCCGACGTCATGGGCATCGGCCCCGTGCATGCCAGCGCGACCGCACTTCAGCGAGCCGGACTCACCCTCGACGACATCGACCTGATCGAACTCAACGAGGCGTTCGCTGCACAGGTGCTGGCGGTGCTTGCCCAGTGGAATGTTGATCCACTCGATGACCGACTAAACCCGAACGGATCCGGCATCTCCCTGGGCCATCCGATCGGCGCGACCGGCGCGCGGATTCTGGCCACCGCGGCTCACGAAGCGTGGCGCCGTGGTGCGCACACCGTCCTGGAAACCATGTGCATCGGCGGCGGGCAGGGCTTGGCCGCCGTGTTTGAGGTGGTTCAGTGATGGTCACTATCTGCGACACCACCGCCGACGCAGTATCCGACATCAAAGACGGCAGCACCGTTCTGATAGGTGGTTTCGGCATGGCGGGCATGCCAGTCCAGCTCATCGACGCGCTGATCAACCATGGAGCAACGGACCTCACTGTGGTGTCGAACAACGCCGGTAACGGAGACACTGGCCTGGCTGCACTGCTGGCCGCCAAGCGCGTTCGGAAGATCATCTGCTCTTTCCCGAGACAGTCCGATTCCTGGGTCTTCGACGGCCTCTACCGTTCCGGCGACATCGAACTCGAGGTGGTGCCCCAAGGAACCCTTGCCGAGCGGATGCGTGCCGCCGGCGCCGGCATCGGCGCGTTCTACTGCCCCACCGCAGCCGGGACACCGCTAGCAGAAGGCAAAGAAGAACGCGTGATCGATGGCCGCACCTACATCCTGGAGTATCCGTTGACCGGCGAGGTCGCCCTGATTGGCGCATACCGCTCCGACCGGATGGGCAACCTGGTCTACCGCAAGACGGCCCGCAACTTCGGACCCGTGATGGCCACCGCCGCGGCCCTGACCATCGCCCAGGTCACCGAAGTAGTCGACACCGGCACGCTCGATCCCGAGGTCATAGTCACTCCCAGCATCTACGTCGACAAGGTAGTGGCGGTGTGAGCGCGCTGACCAAAACACAGATGGCGGCCCTCGTTGCGCGCGATATCCCCGCAGGTTCCTACGTCAACCTCGGGATTGGGCAACCGACCACGGTGGCCGACCATCTTCCCGCCGAGGCCGGGATCGTGCTGCACACCGAGAACGGCATGCTCAACATGGGACCGGCCGCTGTCGGCGATGAGGTCGACCCCGACCTGACCAACGCAGGGAAGGCTCCGGTAACCGAACTGCCCGGCGCGGCCTACTTCCACCACGCCGACTCCTTCGCGATGATGCGCGGCGGGCATCTCGACGTCTGCGTGCTCGGGGCATTCCAGGTGTCGGCCACCGGCGACCTGGCCAACTGGCACACCGGAGCCCATGACGCGATTCCCGCTGTAGGCGGGGCCATGGACCTGGCTATCGGCGCCAAACAGGTGTTCGTGATGATGACGCTGTTCGCCAAAGACGGCTCCGCAAAATTGGTGCCGTCGTGCACCTACCCGCTGACCGGCCTAGGGTGCGTCTCCCGCGTCTATACCGACCTGGCGGTCTTCGACATCACAGCCCACGGCGTCACCGTCAGGGACGCCTACGGCATCAGCCGCGCCGAACTGGCACAGCGCCTCGACGTGGCATTGATCGACGGCTGAGGCCTGACCGGCGACATCAACGAGACCTCTCCCCTCAGTTTCGATCTGCTCATGAACGCACGGTAACGCCACCGAGCAGCACCGGGCCCACACCGAAACGTGGTGAGCACCTGGTGCGTGAGACGGTGGTGTCTTCGGCCGACCTCACGTGTAAGCACGCATCGAATATCCGCTCCGGTCGGGCTCTGCGGCAGCGGCCCACGACATGTCGGCGCAGCTGCGCGAAGCGTACAAGCGAACCAGGCTCCTCAAGCAGGACGTCGAGGTGATGCTCCGCGCGGTCGGCTACATGTCTCACGACGCCAACCAAAAATGCGTCGGGCCATCCGTTAACGAGACTAAGCTGTGTCGTAGCTCACATCGACAGCCCAACGAGGGAGCGACACGGCGGTATGAACTCATACATACCCATCCTGGTACTCGGTGCCATCGCGGCCGCGTTCGCGGTCGGCTCGGTCGGCATCGCGGTCCTCATCGGCCCGAGGCGCTACAACCGCGCCAAACTCGAGGCCTACGAGTGCGGTATCGAACCCATCGAACCGGGTTCGCCCAACAGCGAGGCCACCGGTCAACGGTTCCCGGTGAAGTACTACCTGACCGCGATGTTGTTCATCGTCTTCGATATCGAGATCGTCTTCCTCTACCCGTGGGCGGTGTCCTTCGACTCCCTCGGACTGTTCGCCGTCATCGAGATGCTGCTGTTCATGCTGACCGTCTTCGTCGCGTACGCCTACGTCTGGCGCCGCGGCGGACTGAGCTGGGATTGATCTGGATGGGACTCGAAGAACGCCTGCCGGGTGGGATCCTGCTGTCGACCGTCGAGAAGGTCGCCGGCTACGTACGCAAGGGGTCACTATGGCCCGCCACCTTCGGCCTGGCGTGCTGCGCCATCGAGATGATGGCCACCGCGGGGCCCAGATTCGACATCGCACGGTTCGGTATGGAGCGCTTCTCCGCCACCCCCCGCCAAGCCGACCTCATGATCGTCGCGGGCCGTGTCAGCCAGAAGATGGCGCCGGTGCTGCGGCAGGTGTACGACCAGATGGCCGAGCCCAAATGGGTTCTCGCGATGGGTGTCTGCGCATCGTCGGGCGGCATGTTCAACAACTACGCCGTCGTGCAGGGCGTCGACCACGTGGTGCCGGTCGACATCTACCTGCCGGGTTGCCCACCACGCCCGGAGATGCTGATGAACGCCATCCTCATGCTGCACGCCAAGATCGCCGAGATGCCGCTGGGCGTCAACCGGGCCGAGGCCATCGCGGCCGCAGAGCAGGCCGCGCTCGCCTCCCGGCCGACCATCGAGTTCACGGGGTTGCTGCGGCCATGACCGAGTCGAACGGCACTACCAACGGCACTGGCACCGGCAGCCGCGACGCCGCGGGACGCGAGGTGATCGACACGCGCCGAGGCATGTTCGGCGTGAGCGGCAGCGGTGACACGTCGGGCTACGGCAGGCTCGTCAGGGAGATCTCACTGCCCGGCAGTTCCCCTCGACCCTACGGCGGCTACTTCGACGAGGTGGTTGACGGACTCGCTGCAGCGCTCGGTGGCGACACCTTCGCGGCTGCCGTCGAGCGGGTTGTCGTGTTCCGCGACGAACTCACCCTCGAGGTGCGGCGCGAGCACCTCGTCGCCGTCGCGCGCACACTGCGCAACGATCCCGCACTGAGATTCGAACTATGCCTCGGTGTTTCGGGCGTGCACTACCCGAGTGACACCGATCGCGAACTCCACGCGGTGTACCCGTTGATGTCCATCACGCACAACCGCCGGATCCGCATCGAGGTGGCCGCGCCCGACGCGGACCCGCACATTCCGTCGCTGTACTCGGTGTACCCCACCACCGATTGGCACGAACGAGAGACCTACGACTTCTTCGGCATCGTCTTCGACGGCCACCCGGCGCTGACCCGAATCGAGATGCCCGACGACTGGGTCGGACACCCGCAACGCAAGGACTATCCGTTGGGCGGAATCCCGGTGGAGTACCACGGCGCCGAGATACCCCCGCCCGACGAGCGGAGGGCCTACAACTGATGACCACACACGACACAGACCGCGGCGAGACAGTCGTCACGGTCGGCGGAGAGGACTGGCAGGACGTTGTCGCCGCAGCCCGGGAAGCCTCGGTGGCCGGTGAGCGCATCGTGGTCAACATGGGTCCGCAGCACCCGTCCACCCATGGCGTGCTGCGACTGATCCTGGAGATCGAGGGCGAGACCATCACCGAGGCCCGGTGCGGAATCGGTTACCTACACACCGGGATCGAAAAGAACCTCGAATACCGGAACTGGACCCAGGGCGTGACGTTCGTGACGCGGATGGACTATCTGTCGCCGTTCTTCAACGAGACGGCCTACTGCCTCGGCGTCGAGAAGCTGCTGGGCGTGACCGACGACATCCCCGAGCGTGCCAACGTCATCCGCGTCCTACTCATGGAACTCAATCGGATATCCAGTCACTTGGTGGCACTGGCCACCGGCGGTATGGAACTCGGCTCGATGTCGGCGATGTTCTTCGGGTTCCGTGAACGCGAGTTGGTTCTATCGGTCTTCGAGACCATCACCGGACTGCGGATGAACCACGCCTACATCAGGCCCGGCGGCCTGGCCTCGGACCTGCCCGACGAGGCGATCCCGCAGCTGCGGGAACTGATGGTGTTGTTGCCGAAACGTCTGCGGGACATGGAGAACCTGCTCAACGAGAACTACATCTGGAAGGCCCGCACCGTCGGCATCGGCTACCTCGACCTGACGGGGTGCATGGCGCTGGGCATCACCGGACCCGTGCTGCGCTCCACGGGGTTGCCGCACGATCTGCGCCGCGCCCAGCCCTACTGCGGCTACGAGAACTACGAGTTCGACGTCATCACCACCGACGAGTGCGACTCCTACGGCCGGTACATGATCCGAGTCCGCGAGATGCGCGAGTCGATCAAGATTGTCGAGCAGTGCATGGACCGGCTCACGCCGGGGCCAGTGATGATCACCGACAAGAAGCTGGCCTGGCCCGCCGATCTGAAACTGGGCCCCGACGGATTGGGCAACTCCCCCGATCACATCGCCAAGATCATGGGCTCCTCGATGGAGGCACTGATACACCACTTCAAACTCGTCACCGAGGGCATTCGCGTACCGGCAGGCCAGGTGTACGTCGCCGTCGAGTCCCCGCGCGGCGAGCTCGGAGTGCACATGGTCAGCGATGGCGGCACCCGTCCCTACCGGGTGCACTACCGCGATCCCTCGTTCACGAATCTGCAGGCGGTGGCGGCGATGTGCGAGGGCGGTATGGTCGCCGACGCCATCGCGGCCGTGGCGTCGATAGACCCGGTGATGGGCGGGGTGGATCGCTGATGAGCGCTTGCGCGAAGAGGAGACGGCCATGACCGCAGTGGAACTTCGGCTTGGGCAACGACCCGACGAGGCCGGACCGCCGATCGGTGGTGGCACGCAGGCCTATCCGGCCGACGTCGCGGCGCGGCTGGCTGCGGACGCGGCGCAGATCATCGCCCGCTACCCCGAGGACCGATCAGCCCTGCTACCGCTACTGCACCTGGTCCAGTCCGAGGACGGCTACCTCACCCCCGCCGGAATCACCTTCTGTGCTGCACAATTGGATCTCAGCGCCGCGGAGGTCACCGCCGTCGCGACGTTCTACTCGATGTACCGGCGTACCCCCACCGGCGAGTATCTGGTCGGAGTGTGCACCAACACGCTGTGCGCCGTGATGGGCGGTGACGCGATACTGGAGGTCCTCGAGTATCACCTGGGCGTGCATGCCGGCCAGACCACCGCGGACGGCAAGGTCACCCTGGAGCACATCGAGTGCAACGCCGCGTGCGACTACGCCCCGGTGGTGATGGTCAACTGGGAGTTCTTCGACAACCAGACACCTTCGTCGGCACGGGATCTCGTCGACGATCTGCGCTCGGACACCCCGGTGCGGCCGACCCGGGGTGCGCCACTGTGCACGTTCCGTCAGACGGCAAGGATTCTGGCCGGGTTCCCCGACGAGCGGCCGGGCGCCAATGACGGTGCGCCGGGTGCGGCCACGTTGGCGGGCCTTGAGGTGGCACGGCAGCGCGACATGTCGGCCCCGGCCATCGGCGAAACCGGCGCCGTCGCAGCCGGTCCCGATGACGAGCGGATCACACGGGAGACGCTTCGCAATGAGCCCGCACCCGCGCCGTCGGCCATCGTGCCCCCGACGAACGGACAGTCGTAGTGACCCTGACCCCCGTCCTCAGCAGTTACTGGGATCAGCCATCGTCTTGGACGCTGGACACCTACCGGCGCCACGATGGTTACCAGGCGCTCGACAAGGCACTGTCGATGGCACCCGATGACGTCATCGCCCTGGTGAAGGACTCCGGTCTGCGCGGCCGCGGCGGCGCAGGCTTTCCGACCGGGCAGAAGTGGTCCTTCATCCCGCAGGAGCGGAGCCCGCGGAGCGACCAGAAGGCACAGGGTGATGAGGGCGCCGGGGCCAAGCCGCACTACCTGGTGATCAATGCCGATGAGTCCGAGCCCGGGACGTGCAAGGACATGCCACTGATGATGGCGACACCGCACGTGCTGATCGAGGGCGCGATCATCGCCGCCTACGCGATCCGGGCACGGCACGCGTTCATCTACGTTCGCGGCGAGGTGGTTCCGGTGCTGCGACGGTTGCAGGTCGCCGTCGCCGAGGCATACGACGCCGGGTACCTCGGCAAGAACGTAGGCGGGTCGGGCTTCGACGTCGACCTCATCGTGCACGCCGGTGCGGGCGCCTACATCTGCGGTGAGGAGACCGCACTGCTCGACTCACTGGAGGGCAGGCGGGGCCAACCACGGCTGCGGCCGCCATTTCCCGCCGTCGCGGGCCTCTACGCCTGCCCGACGGTGGTCAACAACGTCGAGTCCATCGCCAGCGTGCCCGCAGTCGTGCGCGGCGGCGTCGACTGGTTCAAGTCGATGGGGTCGGAGAAGTCGCCGGGGTTCACGCTGTACTCGCTGTCGGGCCACGTCACCCGGCCCGGCCAGTACGAGGCGCCGCTGGGTGTCACACTGCGCGAGCTGCTGGACTGTGCGGGCGGTATCCGGGCCGGGCACGAACTGAAGTTCTGGACACCCGGGGGGTCGTCAACACCGCTGCTGACCGCCGAACATCTCGACGTGCCACTCGATTACGAGAACGTGGCCAAGGCCGGGTCGATGCTGGGCACCAAGGCGCTGCAGATCTTCGACGAGACCACCTGCGTGGTGCGTGCTGTCCGGCGCTGGACCCAGTTCTACGCCCACGAGTCGTGCGGTAAGTGCACACCGTGCCGCGAGGGCACCTATTGGCTGGCTCAGATCTACGCGCGGCTTGAGGAGGGGTCCGGCGGGCAGGCCGATATCGACAAGCTCCTCGACATCTCCGACGCGATCAACGGCAAGTCGTTCTGCGCGCTCGGTGACGGTGCAGCCAGCCCGATCCTGTCGTCGGTCAAGCACTTCCGCGACGAGTACCTCGCCCATCTCGACGGTGGGTGCCCGTTCGACCCATACGCGTCGATGCTCGAAGTGCCGGAAGGAGCTGGGGTGTGACAACCGCGGAGAACAAGGCCGAGCCGACGACCGGCAAGGTCAACGAGGAGATGGTGTCGCTCACCATCGATGACCATCCGATCAGCGTGCCCAAGGGCACGTTGGTGATTCGGGCCGCCGAGTTGATGGGCATCCAGATCCCCCGCTTCTGTGACCACCCCCTGCTCGACCCCGTCGGAGCCTGCCGCCAGTGCCTGGTGGAGGTGGAGGGTCAGCGCAAGCCCATGGCGTCGTGCACCATCACCGTCACCCCCGACATGGTGGTGCGCACGCAGCTGACGTCGGAGGCGGCGGACAAGGCTCAACACGGTGTGATGGAACTGCTGCTCATCAACCATCCGCTGGACTGCCCGGTCTGCGACAAGGGCGGCGAGTGCCCACTGCAGAACCAGGCCATGTCCAACGGGCAGGCCGACTCGAGGTTCACCGACGTCAAACGCACGTTCCCCAAGCCCATCAACCTCTCGGCCCAGGTGCTGCTCGACCGCGAGCGCTGCGTGCTCTGCGCGCGGTGTACCCGATTCTCGAACCAAATCGCCGGCGACCCGTTCATCGAACTTCTGGAACGTGGTGCGCTACAACAGGTCGGCATCGCCTCAGACACCCCGTTCGACTCGTACTTCTCCGGCAACACGGTGCAGATCTGTCCGGTCGGCGCGCTGACCGGTACCGCCTACCGATTCCGCGCCCGGCCGTTCGACCTGGTGTCCTCGCCGAGTGTGTGCGAGCACTGCGCGTCCGGCTGTGCACAGCGCACCGACCATCGCCGCGGAAAGGTGTTGCGCCGGCTCGCCGGTGACGACCCCGAGGTGAACGAGGAGTGGAACTGCGACAAGGGCCGCTGGGCGTTCACCTATGCCACGCAGGGTGACCGGATCGCCACTCCCCTGATCCGCGACGCCGACGGCAGCCAACGTCCGGCCTCGTGGTCGGAGGCCGTCGCGGTCGCGGTCCGCGGTCTGACGGCGGCCGGCGCGAGAACCGGTGTCCTTGTCGGTGGGCGCAGCACCGTCGAGGACGCCTACGCCTACGCCAAGTTCGCCCGTATCGTGCTCGGCACCAACGACATCGACTTCCGCATCCGCGCGCACTCCGAGGAGGAGGCGCAGTTCCTGGCCGCCGCGGTCGCGGGCAGGCCGATGGCGGTCACCTACGCCGACCTCGATTCCGCGCCCGCCGTCCTGCTGGCCGGCCTCGAGCCGGAGGAGGAGTCGCCGATCGTCTTCCTGCGGTTGCGCAAGGCGCACCGCAAGCGCGGACTGCCGGTGTCGGCGATCGCGCCGTTCCGCACGCGGGGCCTGGAGAAGATGGGCGGTCGTCTGATCGCGACGCCGCCCGGCGGTGAGGCGGACGCCCTGGACGCACTCGGCGAGGAACTCGTACCGGGCACGATAATCCTGGTCGGCGAGCGACTGGCATCCGCGCCCGGCGCATACTCGGCGGCCCTTCGCCTGGCCGACGCGACGGGTGCCCGGCTGGGCTGGGTGCCGCGGCGCGCCGGTGACCGCGGTGCGCTGGAAGCCGGTGCCGCGCCCAACCTTCTACCGGGCGGCAGGCCCCTGGCCGACCCCCTCGCACGCGCCGAGACGGCCACTGGCTGGAACGTGGCGAGCCTGCCCGACGCGGACGGACGCGACACCGCCGGCATCCTCGCGGCCGCCTCTGACGGGACGTTGCAGGCACTGCTGGTTGGGGGTGTCGACCTCGACGACCTCCCCGATCGGGATGCCGCCGTCGCGGCAGTCGACGCCGCGCCGTTCGTGGTCAGTCTCGAACTGCGCAGGAGTGCGGTCACCGATCGCGCCGACGTCGTGTTCCCCGTCGCCCCCGTGACGGAGAAGGCGGGCGCGTTCGTCAACTGGGAGGGCCGGCCCCGCACGTTCGAGCCCGCGCTGCCCCCGAACGCCACCGCGGACATGCGGGTGCTGGCCGCACTCGCCGACGAGGTGGGAGTCGACCTCGGCCTGCGCGACGCCGCCGCGGTGCGCGACGAGCTCGCGCGCCTCGGACCGTGGCAGGGCGCACCCGCCACGGCACCGCAGGTGCCCGCACCCGAGCCTGCGCGCCCCGCCGCGGGCACCGCGGTACTGGCGGGCTGGCGGATGTTGTTGGACCCCGGCCCCCGTCGGGGCAGGCTGCAGGACGGCGAGCCTCATCTCGCCGGAACCGCACGGCCGGCGCTGGTGCACCTGTCCTCGGCCACCGCAGCCGAGATCGGCGCTGTCGACGGTGATCTGGTGACCGTCGGCGAAGCGGCAACACTGCCGCTGGCCATCACCCCTGATATGCCCGACCGAGTTGTCTGGCTTCCGCTGGGTGCGTTGGACTCGCCCACCGGTTCCGTCGTGGGGATCGCACGCGGAGGTGGATCGGCGTGACGTATCCCGACCTGAGTTCGTTCGGCCACGACCCCTGGTGGTTGGTGCTGGCGAAGGCTCTTGGCATCTTCGTGTTCTGCCTGCTGACAGTCCTGGTGGCGATCCTCGTCGAACGGAAGGTGCTGGGCCGCATGCAGATGCGGTACGGCCCCAACCGCGTCGGCCCGTTCGGGTTGCTGCAGAGCCTGGCCGACGGCGTCAAGCTGGCCCTCAAAGAGGGTCTGATCCCCGCGGGTGTCGACAAGCCGATCTATCTGATGGCACCGGTGATCGCGGTGATCCCCGCGATCATGGCCTTCGCCGTCATTCCGATGGGCGGCATGGTCAGCGTTTTCGGCCACCAGACCCCGCTGCAGTTGACCGACCTTCCAGTCGCCGTCCTCTACGTGTTGGCGGTGACCTCGATCGGCGTCTACGGAATCATTCTGGCGGGCTGGGCATCAGGGTCGACGTATCCGCTGTTGGGCGGCCTGCGCTCGACGGCGCAGGTGATCTCCTATGAGATCGCGATGGCGCTGTCCTTCGCCGCGGTGTTCCTCTACTCCGGCACCATGTCCACCTCGGAGATCGTCGCCAGCCAGCAGGGCCTCTGGTACGTGTTCCTGCTGCTGCCCTCGTTCCTCATCTACGTCACGTCGATGGTCGGCGAGACGAACCGGGCGCCGTTCGACCTTCCCGAGGCCGAGGGCGAACTCGTCGGCGGCTTCCACACCGAGTACTCGTCACTGAAGTTCGCGATGTTCATGCTCGCCGAGTACGTCAACATGACCACCGTCTCGGCGCTGGCCGCCACGCTGTTCCTCGGCGGCTGGCAGGCACCGTGGCCGCTGAGCATGATCGACGGCGCCAACAGTGGCTGGTGGCCACTGCTGTGGTTCGTCGGCAAGGTGTGGGTGTTCATGTTCATCTTCATGTGGCTGCGCGCGACGCTGCCACGCATGCGCTACGACCAGTTCATGAACATGGGATGGAAGGTCCTGATTCCCATCTCGCTGGCGTGGATCATGACAGTGGCGATCGTCCGGACGCTGCGCGTCGAGGGCTACGACGGGTGGGCGGTCGCCCTCGTCATCGCCAGCGCGGTGGTTGGTGTTGGCCTGTTGGCCTACCTGTCGAAGGTCCTGCGCCGCAGACAGACCCACCATGACCCGGGCCCGGCGGCTGACACCGGCGCGTTCCCGACACCCCCGCTCCCCACCAAGGAGGTCACCCATGCCGGTTGACAAGCCCAACTTCGTCGATGCGCTCGCCGGTTTCGGCGTCACCTTCAAGACGATGTTCCACAAACCGATCACCGAGCAGTATCCGGAGAAACCGGGCGCGACCGCGGCGAACTATCACGGACGCCACCAGCTGAACCGGTATGAGGACGGCCTGGAGAAGTGCATCGGCTGTGAACTGTGCGCCTGGGCGTGTCCGGCCGACGCGATATTCGTCGAGGGTGCCGATAACACCGATGAGCAACGGTTCTCACCGGGTGAGCGTTACGGCCGGGTGTACCAGATCAACTACCTGCGCTGTATCGGCTGCGGGTTGTGCATCGAGGCGTGCCCGACACGGGCGCTCACCATGACCAACGACTACGAAATGGCCGACGACAACCGGGCCGACCTGATCTACGGCAAGGACAAACTGCTCGCCCCGCTGCAACCCGAGATGACGCCACCGCCCCACGCGATGGCCGAGGGCAGCACCGATGAGGACTACTACCGCGGAAACGTCACATCGGATGGTCTGAAGATCGCACCGAAGGAACCGATTCGGTGACAACCGAACTCGTCGCCATGGCCGCCGATGCGGCCTACCGCACCTCCACCGGCGAGGCCGTGCTGTTCTGGACGCTGGGTACGCTCGCCGTGGTCGGTGCGATCGCCATGGTTGCCGCGCCGAAGGCCGTGTACTCAGCGATCTTCCTGGCGTCGACGATGATCATCCTGGCCGTGCTCTATATCGCGCAGGATGCGGTGTTCCTCGGCGTCGTCCAGATCGTCGTCTACACCGGTGCGGTGATGATGCTGTTTCTCTTCGTGCTCATGCTGATCGGCGTCGACTCGTCTGACTCGCTGGTGGAAACCATTCGCGGCCAACGTCTTGCCGGCATCGCGGTGGGGATCGCGTTCGGCCTGCTGCTGATCGCCGGCATCGGCAACGTCAGCACCGCTGGATTCACGGGCCTGGCCCAGGCGAATGCGGGCGGCAACGTGGAGGGCCTGGCCGCGCTGATCTTCGTGCGGTACCTGTGGGCGTTCGAGTTGACCAGCGCACTGCTGATCACCGCTGCACTCGGCGCGATGGTACTGGCCCACCGCGAGCGGATCGAGCGCCGCAAGACACAACGCGAGATGTCCATCGAGCGCTTCGCCGAGGGCGGCCACCCCACACCCATGCCCAATCCCGGTGTCTACGCCCGACACAACGCCGTCGACGTCGCCGCCCGACTGCCCGACGGGTCGGACTCTGAGTTGTCGGTGAGCGCGATCCTGGAGCCGAGGAGCGGGACGCGGTGAATCCGCGGACGCGAGGAGCAGAATGAATCCAGCGAACTATCTGTATCTCTCGGCGCTGTTGTTCACCATCGGCGGCGCGGGAGTGCTGTTGCGGCGCAATGCGATCGTCATGTTCATGTGCGTCGAGCTGATGCTGAATGCGTGCAACCTGGCGTTCGTCACGTTCTCCCGCATGCACGGTCACCTCGACGGGCAGGTGGTGGCGTTCTTCACGATGGTGGTTGCCGCGTGCGAGGTGGTGGTGGGTCTGGCGATCATCATGTCCATCTTCCGGGCGAGGCGGTCAGCCTCGGTCGACGCGGCGAACCTCCTGAGGAACTAGGGCATGACACTTCCCGTGTGGCTTCTGATCGCGCTCCCACTGGCCGGTGCGGCGGTCCTGTTGCTCGGTGGGCGGGCCACGAACGCGTGGGGACACATACTCGGCTGCCTCACCGTGATCGCGTCGTTCGCCGTGGGTGTCGTGCTGTTCATCGATCTGCTCAACCGCGGCGCAGACGACCGGGTGCTGCACGAGACGCTGTTCTCCTGGGTTCCGGTCGCGCAACTACAAGTGGACTTCGGCCTGCAACTCGATCAACTCTCGGTGTGCTTCGTGCTGCTGATCACCGGTGTCGGCTCGCTGATCCACGTATACTCGGTCGGCTACATGAAGGAGGACGCCGAACGCCGGCGGTTCTTCGGCTACCTCAACCTGTTCGTGGCCGCGATGCTGCTGCTGGTGCTCGCCGACAATTTCCTCGGCCTCTACGTCGGCTGGGAGGGCGTCGGCCTGGCGTCGTATCTGCTGATCGGGTTCTGGTCGTTCAAGCCGTCGGCCGCGGCGGCCGCGAAGAAGGCGTTCGTCGTCAACCGCGTCGGAGACATCGGCCTCGCGTTGGCGCTTATGGTGATGTTCACCGAGGTCGGAAGTGTCTCGTACGAGGGCGTGTTCGGCGCCGCGAATGAGATGAGCCAGGGCACGCTCACCGCGATCGGCCTGCTCCTGCTGTTGGCGGCGTGCGGGAAGTCGGCACAGGTGCCGCTGCAGTCGTGGCTCGGCGACGCCATGGAGGGCCCGACCCCGGTGTCGGCGCTGATCCACGCGGCCACGATGGTCACCGCCGGTGTGTATCTGATCGTGCGGTCGGGACCGATCTACGACCTGGCGCCCGACGCACGCACGGGCGTGGTGATCGTGGGCGCGGTGACGCTGCTGTTCGGCGCGATCATCGGGTGCGCCAAGGACGACATCAAGAAGGCGCTTGCCGCCTCGACCATGAGCCAGATCGGCTACATGGTGATGGCGGCAGGCCTCGGGCCCGCGGGCTACGCGATCGCGATCATGCACCTGCTGACCCACGGCTTCTTCAAGGCCGGATTGTTCCTCGGTGCGGGTTCGGTGATGCACGGTACGAACGACGAGACCGACATGCGCCGGTACGGCGGGCTGCGCACGTTCATGCCGATAACGTTCGTGACATTCGGGCTCGGCTACCTCGCCATCATCGGTGTGCCGCCGTTCGCCGGGTTCTTCTCCAAGGACGCCATCATCGAAACCGCCTTCGCCGCAGGCGGAGTCCGGGGCCTGCTGCTCGGTGGCGCCGCCCTGCTGGGCGCGGGCATCACGGCCTTCTACATGACGCGGGTGATGCTGATGACGTTCTTCGGGGAGAGGCGCTGGAAGGACCCCACCGTGCATCCGCACGAGTCACCGGGCGTGATGACGGGCCCCATGGTGGTCTTGGCCATCGGCTCGGTGGGGGCGGGTGCGCTGCTGACCATCGGCGGAACCCTCGAGCACTGGCTGGAACCCGTCGTGGGCAGCCAGGAGGTACACCACGCGGTCCCGGTGTGGGTGATGACGATCATCACGCTGTCGGTGGTCGCGATCGGCGTCGGCATCGCCTACCGCATGTACGCCACCAGCCCGATCCCCGAGACCGCGCCCGAGGACGTCTCCGCGCTCACCGTCGCCGCGCGCAACGATCTCTACGGTGACGCGTTCAACGAGGACGTGTTGATGCGCCCTGGCCAGCACGTCACCGCGGGGCTCGTCGAGATCGACGATGACGCCATCGACGGTGTCTCGCGGGGCCTCGGCGCGGTGGTGGGCGGCGCCTCGCGCCGGTTGGGTCTGCTGCAGACCGGTTACGCCCGCTCCTACGCCCTGTCGATGTTCGCCGGCGCCGCCGTCGTGGTGGCCGCGATTCTGGCGGTGAGGGTCTGGTGACCGGCATGCCGTGGCTGACCGTGTTGTGGGCTGTGCCGATGATCGGCGCCGCCGTGGTGATGTTGTTGCCCTCGGCTGCAAGGCATCTCGCGAAGTACGCGGCGCTGGGTTTCTCGCTGGTGGTCCTCGTCGTCGCCGTGCTGCTGGCGGTCGAGTTCGACCCCGCGGGCGCGCAGTACCAGTTCGTCGAGGACCACGAGTGGATCCCCTCGTTCGGAACGGGTTACATCCTGGGCCTGGATGGGATCGCTCTGGCACTGGTCGTGTTGACCGCGGTACTGGTGCCGCTGCTCATCATCGCGGGCTGGAACGACAGCGGTGATCAGCCCCGTTCGGCGCACACGTACATGGCGTTGACGCTGGCCGTCGAGGGCATGGTGCTGATCTCGCTGACAGCGTTGGACGTGCTGCTGTTCTACGTGTTCTTCGAGGCGATGCTCATCCCGCTGTACTTCCTCATCGGCGGATTCGGCGCCGGGGCCGCACAGGGCCGATCGAGGGCGGCGGTGAAGTTCCTGCTGTACAACCTCTTCGGCGGCCTGATCATGCTGGCCGCGGTCATCGGGTTGTACGTGGCGACCGCGACCAGCGGTGCGTTCGACGCGGGCACGTTCGACTTCCGCGCCATCGTGGCCGCCGTCTCCAGTGGTGAACTCGGCATCAGCCCCACCGTGCTCAACGCGCTCTTCCTCGGCTTCATGTTCGCCTTCGCCGTCAAGGCACCGCTGTGGCCGTTCCACCGCTGGTTGCCCGACGCGGCGGTGGAGTCCACACCCGCGACCGCCGTGCTGATGATGGCGGTGGTCGACAAGGTCGGCACGTTCGGCATGCTGCGGTACTGCCTGCAGCTGTTCCCCGACGCATCGATGACGTTCCGGCCCCTGATCATCACGCTCGCGGTGATCGGCATCATCTACGGTGCCGTCGTCGCGATCGGCCAGACCGATGTGATGCGACTGATCGCCTACACGTCGATATCGCACTTCGGGTTCATCATCCTCGGCATCTTCGTGATGAACAGCCAGGGCCAGTCCGGCTCGACGTTGTACATGGTCAACCACGGCATATCGACCGCCGCGCTGTTCCTCATCGCGGGATTCCTGGTGTCGCGCAGGGGAACCCGAGCCATCGCCGCCTACGGCGGCGTCCAGAGAGTGGCGCCGGTGCTGGCTGGCACGTTCCTCGTCGCCGGCCTGGCCACGCTGTCACTACCGGGCCTGGCACCGTTCATCAGCGAGTTCCTGGTGCTGATCGGCACATTCACCGCCTATCCCGCCTTCGCGGTGTTCGCGGCATTGGCGCTGGTGCTGTCGGCCATCTACATCCTGTGGGCGTATCAGCGGATGATGACCGGTCCCGTCACCGACGGCAACGAGAAGCTGCACGACCTGGTCCCCCGCGAGCTGCTGGTGGTCACCCCGTTGATCGCGATTCTGCTGGTTCTCGGGATCTATCCGAAGCTCGCGCTTGACGTGATCAACCCGGCGGTGAACCACACGTTGACCACGATCGACCAGCAGGATCCCGTGCCACGCGTGGCGGATGGCGGACTCAGGGAAGGAGCAGCGGAATGACCCTGACCCCACCGACCGTCGAGTACGGTCTGGTCTCGCCGATGCTCATCGTGCTCGGCGCGGCCATCGTCGGCGTGCTGGTCGAGGCGTTCCTGCCCCGGCGCATGCGCTACCCGGTGCAACTCGTGGTCGCCGTCGGCGCACAGGTCGCCGCGCTGATCGCCGTGGGCAAGGAGTGGATCGACCTCGGCGCCTCTGCCGGCCAGACAACGGTCATGGGTGCCGTCGCCATCGACAAGCCGACACTGTTCCTGCAGGGCACCCTGCTGGCGGTTGGCATCCTCGGCACACTGCTGATCGCCGAACGCAGGATCGCCTCCGAGGTCGATGCGGATGACGGGGCGACGGGCCTGGACGCGTTCACCCCGCAGGCATCGACCGTGCCGGGCAGCGTCGCCGAGAAGCTCGCCACCAAAGCCGGTGTGGCACAGACTGAGGTCTTCCCGCTGACGATGTTCGCGCTGAGCGGCATGATGCTGTTCGGCGCCTCCGAGGACCTCCTCACGATGTTCATCGCGCTTGAGGTCTTCTCGTTGCCGCTGTACCTGCTGTGCGGGATGGCGCGACGACGCCGACTCCTGTCTCAGGAGGCCGCACTCAAGTACTTCCTGCTGGGTGCGTTCTCCTCCGCGTTCTTCCTCTACGGCATAGCGCTGCTGTACGGCTACTCCGGCGGGTTGAGCCTGCGCGGTATCAACGACGCGGTCGCGACGAACCCCGACAACACCGCCCTCGCGCTGGTCGGCGTGGGCTTGCTCTCGGTCGGTGTGCTGTTCAAAGTCGGTGCCGTCCCGTTCCATTCGTGGATTCCCGATGTCTATCAGGGTGCGCCCACACCCGTCACCGCGTTCATGGCCGCCGCCACGAAGATCGCCGCATTCGGTGCGATGCTGCGGATCTTCTACGTCGCGCTGCCCGGGTTGGAGGACGACTGGCGGCCCCTGATGTGGGCCATCGCGATCCTCACCATGGTGGTGGGCACCGTGGCCGCCGTGTCCCAGAACAACGTCAAGCGGATGCTGGCGTACTCATCGGTGTCGCATGCCGGATTCGTCTTGACCGGCGTCATCGCCTTGAACGACAGCGGATTGTCGGCCACCCTCTTCTACCTCGCGGCCTACGGCTTCAGCACGCTCGGCGCGTTCGCGGTCGTCAGCCTCGTGCGCAACTCCCACGACGAGGAGGAGACCGACATGTTGCGCTGGGCCGGTCTCGGGCGGCGTCATCCGCTGGTGGGCGTGGTGTTCTCGCTGTTCCTGCTGGCCTTCGCCGGCATCCCACTGACAAGTGGTTTCGTCAGCAAGTTCGCGGTGTTCAAGGCCGCCGCCGAGGGCGGTGCGGTGCCGCTGGTGATCGTCGGTGTCTGTGCCAGCGCGGTGGCCGCCTACTTCTACGTGCGCGTCATCGTGCTGATGTTCTTCACCGAGCCGCCCGAGGATCCGCCCACCGTGGTGGTGCCGAGTGCGTTGAGTATGGCGACGGTGACGTTGTCCGCGGCCATCACGCTGGCCCTCGGCGCGCTGCCCCAGCCGCTGCTGGACCTGGCCAACAGCGCCGCCGAGTTCGTCCGCTAGCGTCCGGACATGAGCGATTCGGTTATCCGCACCGACCACGGACCGGTGCGCACGCTGACCCTGAACCGGCCGGACGCGCGAAATGCGCTCAACCGCGACCTGATCCGCGCCCTGTATGCCGCGCTCAAGGAGGCCGACGACGACGAATCGGTACGCGCCGTCGTGCTCACGGGTACCGACCCCGCGTTCTGTGCGGGTGTCGACCTCAAGGAGGCGGCCCGCGACGGGATGAAGTACTTCGAGGAGTTCAAGTCGCGCAGCTGCATTACCGCCGTCGCCGAGATGCGCACGCCCATCATCGGCGCCATCAATGGGGCGACGTTCACGGGAGGTCTGGAGCTGGCGCTGGGTTGTGACTTCCTGATCGCCTCGGAGCGTGCGGTATTCGCCGACACCCACGCCCGGGTCGGAATCCTGCCCGGTGGCGGGATGACCGCGCGGCTGCCGCAGGTCGTCGGCGCGGCGATGGCACGTCGCCTGTCGATGACCGGCGAGGTGGTCAGCGCCGCGCACGCCGAGCGCATCGGGCTGGTCACCGAGGTGGTCGCCCACGCTGACCTGATAACGCGGGCCATCGAACTAGCGGGTCACGTCGCGGAGGTTCCCGGCCCGATCATGTTGGGCCTCAAGGAGATCTACGTACGTGGCACGTCGGCGGCTGTCGATCCGGCACTCGCCGCCGAGCGCGATATCGCAGGGTCCCAGGAACACGACCTCGCAGGTCTGGGTGATCGCTTCGGCGAGGTCTCGGCACGCAACAAGTCGCAGCTCACCGCGGCGTCGAGCTCGCAGCTCGATACGGCGTCAAGCGACGACGCGACTTAGGCCTGGCGCCGCAGGATGAACTCCACCGTCGGTCGGCCACCGAAGTCCGGGTGCGGCGCCGTGGACATATCGACCTGGGCGCGTGCCTGCTCGACGACCGGCGTGTCGGGGTCCAGCACCGTCAGGTAGGTCTCGTGCGCGGTCAGCGATGCGACCGCCACCTCGACGAAGCCGTCGACCGTCTCACCGTGGGTGCCATCCGGACCGTGCTCGAACAGCCACCGCGGCTTGGCCGGCTGCTCGGCTCCGATGGCGTCGTACGCGTCGACGACGGCGTTGGCGAACTCGATGTGATCGCGCTGATTCGGTAATCCCGGCGCCCACTGCGGCCCGCTGTAGATGGTGATCACGACGTCGGGCACGCACTCGGCGATGGTCTCGGTGATGCGGGCACGCAGCGCGGCGGTGTTGCGAATGTCGCTGTCAGGGAAGTCCCAGAACCGCACGTCGTCGACGCCGACGACGGCGGCCGATCGGATCTGCTCACCCTCACGCAGCGGGCCCGCCTGCTCGGGCGACATCCCCTCGATACCCCGCTCACCCCGCGATGCGAGCGCGTAGGTGACCGTGCGGCCCTGCGCGGTCCACTTCGCGACGGCGGCACCGGTGCCGTACTCGGGATCGTCGGGGTGCGGAACGAGGACCAGCGCGGAGTGCCAGTCGGAGGGAAATGGCTGCAGGCTCATGCGAGTACTCCATGGATGACGATGGCCGTGGTCTGATCGACCCAAGCCTCGTCGAGTTCGCGGTCGGGCTGCAACAGAAGCCGCAGCATCGTCGCGCCGCCAATGATCTCGATGAGCCGCTCGGGGTCGACGTCGGCGTGCACCTCCCCGCGCTCCACGGCGTGGCGCAGGCGATCCCGCACGACCTCGAACAGGCCGACGAAGCGGCTCATGACACGGGCGTTGAGATCGGAGTCGGCCGCCATGTCGGCGATCAGACCCGGTAGCGCCGCGCGCACCACGGGGCTGATGAACACGTCGCGGGCGGCGGAGATCATGGCTCGCACATCGCCGGCGATGTCACCCTCGGGCATTGCCAGTGCCGACGGCGCGATCGGGAAGGCCGCCTCGTGCACCAGTTCGGCCTTGCTCGACCACCGACGGTAGAGCGCGGTCTTGGTGGTTCCGGCCCGCTCGGCGACCGCGGCCATCGTGAGGTTGGCATAACCGATTTCGACGAGAAGGTCCGTCGTGGCGGCAACTATGGCAGCGTCGATCCGAGGGTCGCGTGGGCGGCCCGCAGTCGGGATTTGCCTCTGCTCATCGCGGCCGCGGGTCTTGTCATCCGCAGGTGCGTCTGCTTTCATAACGCTACTCACCGTATCGTAATTTCTGAGAGGGCGACACTGTGGTCAATGAACCGGCCGTCGAAGACGTCAGCCGCTTGCATCGCTCATCCCGGGACGTCAGCGCGCTCCCGTCGGTGCTGTCGCAATGGCTGTCCACCTGCATTCCCGGCGAGGTGACACCTGACGTGACCATCGAGAGCGGCGTCGAGTCCAACGGGATGTCGTCGGAGACAATTCTCCTGACCGGACGGTGGGAGGCGGACGGCAAACCAGTTGAGGAGCACTGGGTGGCGCGAGTCGCGCCCACCACCGAGGACGTCCCCGTCTTCCCGAGTTACCGGATGGACCATCAGTTCGAGGTGATCAGGCTCGTCGGCGAGCTCACCGACGTGCCGGTCCCCCGCGTCCGCTGGATCGACGACGAGGGTGCGGTCCTGGGCACCCCGTTCTTCCTCATGGACAAGGTCTCGGGTGTCGTGCCGCCCGATGTCATGCCCTACACATTCGGCGACAACTGGTTCGCCGACGCTCCCGCCGAGAAGCGCCGCGAGCTGCAGGACTCGACCGTCGAGGTGCTGGCCAAACTCCACTCGATCCCCAATGCCGAGCAGACGTTCGCCTTCCTGTCCGAGGTCGATCCGCCCGGTGACACCGCGCTGCGTCGGCACTTCGGCTGGCTCAAGGACTGGTACGAGTTCGCGGTGCCCGATATCGGCAGCTCACCGACCGTGGAACGCGCCCTGGCCTGGCTGGAGGACAACTTCCCCACCGATGTGGCTGCCTCGCCGTCGGTCCTGGTCTGGGGCGACTCACGGATCGGCAACGTGCTCTACGAAGACTTCCGGCCCGTCGCCGTGCTCGACTGGGAGATGGCGACCGTCGGACCGCGCGAGCTTGACGTCTCATGGATCATCTTCGCGCACATGGTGTTCCAGGAACTCGCGGGGCTGGCCGGCCTGCCGGGCCTGCCTGATGTCATGCGCGAGGAGGACGTCCGGGCGACATATGAGAAGTTGACCGGCGCCACGCTGGGCGACCTCCGCTGGTTCTACATCTACTCCGGCGTGATCTGGTGTTGCGTGTTCATGCGCACCACCGCCCGCCGGGTGCGGTTCGGCGAGATGGACAAACCCGAGGATGTGGAGTCGGCGTTCTATCACGTGTCGCTGCTTAAGCGACTGATCGAGGAGGACAGCTGATGCTCGGCCCCATGGACGAATTCCCCGTCCACCAGCTTCCGCAGCCGATCGCCTGGCCGGGATCCTCGGACCGCAACTTCTACGACCGCTCGTATTTCAACGCCCATGACCGCACCGGCGACATCTTCGTCATCACCGGCCTCGGCTACTACCCCAACCTCGGGGTAAAGGACGCGTACTTCCTGGTACGACGCGGGAATGAGCAGACGGCCGTGCATCTGTCCGACGCGATCGATCAGGACCGGCTCAACCAGCACGTCGGTGGTTATCGGGTCGAGGTCACCGAGCCGCTCAAGAAGCTGCGCATCGTGCTCGACGAAACCGAGGGCGTCGCAGCGGATCTCACCTGGGACGGACTGTTCGACGTGGTGCAGGAGCAGCCACACCTGATGCGTCAGGGCACCCGGGTGACCCTAGACGCCCAGCGGTTCGCTCAATTGGGTTCCTGGAGTGGCTATCTGGAGATCGACGGCGAGCGTATCGACGTCGATCCTGCCACCTGGGTCGGCTCCCGCGACCGGTCCTGGGGCATCCGGCCGATCGGTGAGGCCGAACCGGCAGGCCGGCCCGCCGACCCGCCGTTCGAAGGCATGTGGTGGCTGTACGTGCCGATGGCATTCGACGACTTCGCGCTGGTCCTCATCATCCAGGAGGAGCCCAACGGCTTCCGCTCACTGAACGACTGCTCGCGGATCTGGAAGGACGGCCGCGTCGAGCAGCTCGGCTGGCCCAGGATCAAGATCCACTACCGATCCGGCACTCGCATCCCGACCGGCGCCACCATCGACGCCACCGCCCTCGACGGCACCCCCGTCCGGTTCGACGTGGAATCCAAACTGCCCGTGCCGATCCACGTCGGCGGCGGTTATGGCGGCGACGCCGACTGGATCCACGGCGTATGGAAGGGCGAGAAGTTCACCGAACGGCTCACCTACGACATGACCGATCCGGCAGTCATCGGCAGGACCGCGTTCGGCGTGATCGACCACGTCGGCCGTGCCGTCTGCACCGAGGGCACCGCGGCACCCGTCGAGGGATGGGGTCTGTTCGAGCACGGCGCATTGGGCCGTCACGATCCCTCCGGCTTCGCCGACTGGCTCACCGTCGCGGAGTAGCTCACACGACAGAAGGGGCACCCGCGCGGCGCGGGTGCCCCTTCTGTCGTGTGGGTCAGCGTCCGTTGCCGACGGTCGAGGTGACGGCACCGACGGTGGCCTGCTGCTGGATGTCCTGGATCCAGCCGTGGTGGGTCGAGTCGGCGGCGGCGGGGCCGGCCAAGCCCAACAGAGCGGCGGCGAAACCGGTGGCAATGATGCTGGCGAATCCGAACTTCTTCATGATGATCCCTCTTCCTTGACTGCTTCTGCGGTTGTCTGACACGTAGAACTAGCAGGTCAAGGGATCCATTTCCGTTGGCAGCAATTGACCGACGGCTGGCAGGAATCAACCGCGCCGGGGGTAATCCTCACGCCACGGTCAGCGCCAGTACCGCTGCGCCGACCGCCTCGACGAGGAAGTAGAACCAGTTGGGATAGAACGACGTCCGGTCGCCAAGAAGCACGGACACGATGCGCCCGAACGCCATCCCGGCCAGCGCGGCGGCGACGGTGATCACGATGCCCACGCGCACGTCACCCGTGCGTGTCGCGGCCAGCGTCAGGATCGCCGCGATGGCGAGCCCGAAGCCGCCGTAGACGGCGCGGACCTCAGCCCGTGACGCGGGTCCGGGCAGTACCGTGCCGAACGGCCGCACCAACGCCGCCGGCGCGGCCAATCCGTACAGACCCATGCCGAGGAACAACACAGCGACGACCACTACGACGATGGTGCCGGTCACGATAGCCTCCTTGAGAAATGGCAGGAGGCCAGCATGCCAAGCGAATCAGGCGCGACGCTTCCACAAACCTGCTGCCCCACGGTGTGGTTACGCCCCGGGGAGGCGCTGTACGCCGGGCCGGGACTGAATCTGTCGGCCCACTCGGGCTCGGTGTGGTGCCTCGCGGTCGGGGTCGACGCTCCGCTGACAGTGACCCTCGACGACGGCGCACGTGCGGTCTCGCGCAGCGTGCTGATCCCGCCCCGACTCACCCATCACCTCGCCTCCGACGGCCGCATCGTGTCGCTCTACTTCGAGCACGGATCGCGGTGCGCGCGAGACTCGTTCACCGACGGTGTGGGGCCGCTCGCGGTCGACCACATCGAGGAGACCGGCCTCGTCGTGCCGCCGACCGACGACGCCTCGGCGCAGCGGTGGCGTGAACTCGCCGCACCGGCGGGCGGCGGCACCGTGGATCCACGAATCGCCGCTGCGTGCAAGCTGATTCGCGAGGATCCCGCCGTGGCGGTGAGCACCCTGGAGCTGGCAGCCCACGCGGCGCTGTCCGAATCCCGGTTCCTGCACCTGTTTCGGCAGGAGGTCGGAACCAGCGTGCGGCGCTATCGGATGTGGGTTCGCCTGGTACACGCCGGCTCGGCGATCGCACGGGGCGACAACCTGACCGCCGCCGCCGCGAGCGCGGGCTTCGCCAGCCCGTCGCATCTCTCCGACCGCTTCAAGTCCACGTTCGGCCTGACCGCCACACAGCTGCTGGGCACCGGGGTGACCGTCCGCACCTACGCGGTCTGAATCTCGCTCTCCACCGCAGCGGGCGGGGCGACCCTGGTCGCCACGCGACCGAACACCATCGACTCCTCGATCCGGTCGAACCGGTGATCGATGAGGTCGAGCACGTAGTTGTGTCGGACGTGCCACGGCCGCTTGGTGCCCGACCTGGGAAGCGCATGCGGGGCACGCTTGATGTAGCCGGCGTCGAGGTCGAACGTCGGCTTCTCCTTCATCGGCACATTGCCGAGGTGCGGATAGGCGTGGGTGTAGCCGTGTTCGCCCATATAGGCCAACAGCTTGGCGACCGCGCGGGCGGTCATGTCGGCGCGCAGCGTCCAGGACGCATTGGTGTAGCCGATGCACCATGCCATGTTCGGCACGTCCTCGAGCAGGTACTCCTTGTAGACGAAGCGATCGGTCGGCTTGATCTCGGCACCGTCCATGCTCAGTGAGATGCCGCCGAGCGCCTGAAGCTGCAGGCCCGTCGCGGTGACGATCACATCGGCATCGATGCGGTTCCCCGACTTCAGGACTATGCCCGAGGCGTCGATGTGGTCCACGTGGTCGGTCACCACCTCGACGCGGCCCTCGGCAATCCCCTTGTACAGATCGCCGTCGAGGATGACGCACAAGCGCTGGTCCCACGGCTTGTAACGCGGCTTGAAGTGGGTATCGATGTCATAGCCCGCGGGCAGGTAGCGCAACGCGGTGCGCCGAACCAGGTCGGTGAAGGTCTCCGGCGCCTTGCGCGCGACGACGAAGTTCAGCACGGTGATCACTGAGAACAGGAAACGGGCAATCGCGTGAGAGACGCTGCGCGGCAGCACCCTTCGGATGAAATCGAGGACCGGATTGATCCGCGACATGGACAACATGTAGGTGGGTGAGCGCTGCAGCATCGTGACGTGTGCGGCCTTCTCGGCAAGCGAGGGGATCATGCTGATCGCCGTGGCCCCACTGCCGATGACGACGATGCTCTTGTCGGTGTAATCCAGTGACTCGGGCCAGAACTGCGGATGCACGACGTCGCCGCGGAACTGCTCGATACCGGGGAACTCGGGCGCGTAGGGCTCGTCGTAGTTGTAGTAGCCGGTGCCGAAGAACAGGAAGCGGCCGCGGTAGACCTTCTCGGTTGAACCGTCTGGGCCACCCTGGATGGTGCGAACGGTCCAGGTGTCGGTGGTTGAGTCCCAGTCCGCGGACTTGACGTGGGTCTCGAACCGGATGTGATCGTCGATGCCGTACTTGCGCGCCGTACCGGCCAGGTACTCGCGGATATCGGCACCGTCGGCCATGTTCTCGCGCCGCTTCCACGGCTCATACGCATAGCTCAGCGTGAAGATGTCGCTGTCCGACCGGATGCCCGGGTAGCGGAACAGGTCCCACGTGCCGCCGACGCGCGCGCGGCGCTCCAGGATGGCGTAGCGCAGCCTCGGGTTCTTCTCGTGAATTCGGTACGCAGCCCCGATACCCGAGATACCGGCACCGATGATCAACACGTCCACCGTCTCCGCTGCCTCAGTGGCCTCGGCATCCCGTCGCTCAGTGGCGTCCATGGCGAACCTCCTCATCGTGGTCCAGTGTCGCCGCCGGGGCGGCTCCTGGTCCCGCGGCGTACCACCCCCACGATAGGGCGTCAGCCCGCGAGGGCGTCAACGATCTGCGCCAACGAGTCGGCCTCGATGGGCCCTGGCTGGTAGATGCACACCTGATCGGCGACACCGTCGATGCGATCGACGATGTGCGCCGCCACCTCCTTGGGCGTGCCGCAGGCGGCGATGGTGTGCAGCACGTCGTCGTCGATCAGGGTGCCCATCTCCTGCCAGCGGCCCTGCTTCGACAGCGCACGCAGTTCGGGCTGCAGGTCACCCCAGCCGTGCACGTCCAGTACTGGCTTGTAGGCCGGCGTCGAGCCGTAGAAGGCCAGCAGCTGGCGGGTCGAGGCGTGGTCCGGGTTCTCGTCGCTGACGACCGACACGATGACCTCGGGAACGATGGCCAGATCCTCGCGAGACCGCCCCGCCGCACTCAGCCCGTCGTCCACACCGAGCATCGTCACCTCGTGCAGGAATCGCTTCGACCCGAACGGCATGACCAGCAGCCCGTCGGCCACCGCGGCGGTGGCCCGCGTCAGCCGGGGCCCCAGCGCGCCCAGGTAGATCGGCGGCAGCTTCTCGGGCATGGTCCGTGGCGCGAACGTGGGTGTCATCAGGGTGTGGCGGTAGTACTCGCCCTGGAAGTTCAGCGGCTCGCCGGTACTCCACGCCGCGAAGATGGCCCGCAGGGCACCGACGAGTTCGGTCATGCGGTGCACCGGTCGGTCGAACTCGGCGCCGAAGCGCTTCTCGATCTGCGTGCGGATCTGGGTGCCCAGCCCCAAGGTGAAGCGGCCCCCGGAGAGCAGCTGGTGGTCGATGGCCTGATGGGCGAGATGAATCGGGTTGCGGGGAAAGGCGATCGCCACATTGGTCATCAGGTCCAGCCCGCCGACCGTCGACGCCAGGGTCAACGGCGCGAACACGTCGTGCGGCCCCTCGAAGGTGAACACCCCGCTCGCACCCGCGTCGCGCAGCACCCGGGCCCTCTCGATGGCATCGGTCGGGCCGAACAACGCTGTCATCACCTTCACACCATGAGAGCCTAGTGAGGTGAACATCCCAGCCAGGGCAGAGGTGGTCGTGGTGGGCGCGGGTTTCGCCGGATTGTCGGCGGCGCGCGCACTGGACCGGCGAGGTCACGACGTGCTGGTGCTCGAGGGCCGCGACCGGGTTGGCGGCAGGGCACACACGACGACCGTCGCCGGTGTTCCGGTTGACCTGGGCGCCACTTTCGTCGGACCGACGCAGGACGCCGTCACGACACTGGCCGCCGAGCTGGGATGCCAGACGGTGCCCACCTACAGCCAGGGCAAGAACCTGATCCGCTGGCGAGGCCGGGTGCGCTCCTACCGCAGCACCATCCCGAAACTGTCCATCCTTGAGCTGCTTGATGTCTCACGCATCCAATGGCGGTTCGAGCGGCTCAGCCGACAGGTGCCGTTGGCGGATCCATGGACGTCGCCGATCGCGAGCCGACTGGACGACGGGACGCTGGAGGATTGGCTGCGCTCGGTGCACGCCAGCGCCGCGACCCGCGACCTGATGGCGGTCATGTCCAGGGTGACATGGGGGTGCGAGCCCGATCAGGTGTCGATGCTGCACGCCGTGCGCTACGTCAAGGCCGCCGGGGGCATCGGCCCGATGCTCGACGTCGAGAGCGGCGCACAGCAGGACCGGTTTCCCGAGGGCACGCAGCAGATCGCCACACGCATGGCCGAGGCCCTTGGTGAGCGTGTGCATCTGGGCACACCTGTGCGGCGTATCGAGCGCACCCCCGACGGCGTCGTCGTGCACTACGACGGCGGCGTGACGACGGCGCGGGCCGTCGTGGTCGCAATCCCGCCGCAGCACCGCGGTGCGATCGACTTCGATCCGGCGCTGCCCGACGAGTACGCCCTGCTGGCGAAGAACTGGCCGCAGGGCAATCTGAGCAAGGCGTACGCCGCATACGATAAACCGTTCTGGCGCAATGACGGACGGTCTGGGGAGGCCCTCTCCGACGAGGGGCCGGTGTTCATCACATTCGACGTCAGCCCCGGCCGTGACGGTCCCGGCATCCTGCTCGGCTTCACCGACGCGCGCACGTTCGACCCGCTGCCCGCCGATCAACGCCGCGAGCAGGCGCTGGCGTGCTTCGCAACGCTGTTCGGCGAGCAGGCCCGCCACCCCATCGACTACGTCGATCACCGGTGGGGAACCGAGGAGTTCTCACCCGGCGGGCCGACCGCGGCAGTGCCCCCGGGTTCCTGGACGCGGTACGGGCGCTGGCTGCGCGCACCGGTCGACGGCATCTTCTGGGCTGGTACCGAGACGGCCGACACCTGGACCGGATTCCTCGACGGCGCGGTGCGCTCCGGACACCGCGCGGCCGCCGAGGTCGAAGGCTATCTGTCGACTACGAGCTGAGCCGGGTCTGGCGCACCGAGTCGACCAGGCCGCGCAGGTGCGCGTTGACCTCGTCGGGGCACTCGAGGATTGAGCAGTGCCCGCCGGGCATCTCGACGAACGCCGCCAGGTTCGGCGCGTCGGCGGCGATGCGGCGCGACGCGCCGATGGGCAGCAGCCGATCCCTGCGGCTGCCGATCACCAGTGTCGGCACGACGAGGTTGGCCAACGAGATGTGCTTGCTGCCAAGCCCATCGACGAGTACTCGGGCCCAGCCGCCCCGCCCCGCGGGCGGCGTCTCGGCAAACAACTGAAAGATGAAGTCGGTGACCGACGGGTCGGCGTCACGCCCGACCGCCAGCGCGGCAACGAACCGCCGGCTCTGCTGCACCGACCCGGGCAGCAGCGGTGCGGAACCGAGTCGCTTGAGCAGTAGACCCCCCGCGGCCACGCGACTCGTCGCCAGCGGCCGCGGCACCGGAATGAACTGCACGTCGCGGAGCAGGTCACCGGTCGTCGTGTTGATGAGGGCGACCGCGTCGGCGCAGTGTCGGACACGCGCCGGGTATCGCTGCGACCACGACGTGATCGCGATACCTCCCATCGAGTGGCCCGCGATGACGGCGCGCTCCCCCGGCGCGAGCGTCGCGTCCAGGACCGCGTCGAGATCGGCGGCCAGGAAGTCCAGGCTGTAGTTGCTGCGATCACCCCGGCGTGGCGGCACGCCGCTGCGACCGTGGCCGCGGTGGTCATAGGCGATGACGCGGTAGTCCCGGGACAGGTCGGTGATCTGATTGGCCCATACCCGGATAGCGCACGTTATGCCGTGGGCCAGCACGATCGGATAACCGTCCTCGGGGCCGAAGACCTCGGCGTGCAGTCGGGTGCCGTCCGCCGAGCGGACCAGCACGGGCCTGCCCTTTGGCAACGCGTCCACCGGGGCGTACGGCAGCAGATGCCTCACCAGGGATCCTCCGATCTGCCGCAGCGCCCTTGCCGCGGCCCGAGAAGTCTAACTAGGTCGACTTGACGTGTGTCAAGAGTGTGCCGACTTTGCGGAGCCCCGCATCCGACAGATGCCGTTGGGCTACCGGCAATGCCTGGTTCATCCGGCGAGTCGCACCTCCGGGCAGGGCGTTCGGCATCCAGCCGGTGAATTCTTGGAGACCAATGGACTCTCGACTCCACCAATTGCCTGCTCGCCGATCCCACGGCCCTAAAGTGCCTCTGCCACCGGGACTTTGGTGGCTAGTCGAGGGGGTACTCCTCAGCTATCTTCTGCCTGTCATTCTTTCCTGCCGAGCCCCGGGGGCCACGTTGAAACTCCGCACATCCACTTCGCTGACTGCCGCGGCCTGCACGCTGTGCATCGTCGCCGCGTCGGGCACCATGGCGCCACAGGCGATCGCCGCGACGCCCGTGGGGTCGGCCGTCACACCGACGGTGTCCCGCAGCTACGAGCTGACCGCTCTGCCGAGCCCGCTTCTGCTCGCCAGCCTCTCGCTGGGTTCGGCGGGCGCTCCACCCGTCATGGCGCTGGGACGTGCCGCCGCACCCTCGGTTCAGTCGTTTGCGGCACCCGCCGCCACCGTCAACGAAGTCCTCGCGCTGGCCAGCCTGCCGGTGCAGAACCTGTGGACCGTCCTGACCACCCTCGGGCAGCTGACCAACTTCGTCACGCCGCTCAACAAGGCCATGGCACTGGTCGCCACCGGTCTGACCACCGGCAACTGGAACGTCGACGCGATCACCGCTCAGGTGCAGGCCGCCATCAACGTCACCATCACGGCCATCCGCAACATCATCAACCTGCCGGCCACGATCATCAACACTGACATCCAGGCCATCAGGGACGTCCTCAACCCGACGGCGCAGGCGGGGCTCGCCCCGTTCGCGGCGGTTGCGGCTGCACCGAACGTCATGGCCGTCCAGGCGAGCAACCCCATCAACGACTTCCTCAAGGTGGCGAGCCTGCCCGCGCAGAACGCGTGGACGGTCGTGACGACCTTCGGACAGCTGACCAACTTCGTCACACCGCTCAACAAGGCCATGGCTCTGGTCGCCACCGGGCTGACCACCGGCAACTGGAATGTCGACGCCATCGGCGCCCAGGTGCGGGCCGCGATCGACGTCACGGTGACCGCGGTCCGCAACATCGTCAACCTGCCGGCCACGATCATCAAGCACGACATCGACACCATCGGCGCCATCTTCAACCCGCCGGCACAGGTGACGGCGAGGTCGGCCGTGCAGACACTGCGGACGACGACCACGCTCGAGGCGCCGCCGTCCGGTGCCGCCGACGGCGTCGCTGCCGACGATGCCGCCGCCGCGGGCAAGGAGAAGCACAGCTGGGAGTCCTTGCAGAATGCGGTGCGCTCGGCCTTCGCATCGGAGGTCGCCGCGTTCGACGGGACCCTGCCGGCGGCAGTCCAGACCCCCGCAGAGGACGCTCCCGCCAAGGACGCCCCGGCCGAGGGGACTCCCGCCAAGGATGCCCCGGCCAAGGACACCGAGGCGAAGGACCCCAACAAGGGCGAGACGACCAAGGACACCCCCGCCAAGGACGCCGATAAAGATCAGGCGGCCAAGGACGGCAAGGATTCCAGCGGCGACAAGAAGGCCGACGACAAGAAGGACACGGCGAAGAAGGCGGACGAGAAGGACACCGCCAAGAAGGACACCGCCAAGCACGACACCGCCAAGCACGACACCGCCAAGAAGGACGGCAGCAAGGACAAGGACTCCGAGAAGTCTGCTGCTGCCTGATCGAACCGACGAGAAGCGGCCCCCGGCAACAGCGCCGGGGGCCGTTTCGACGTCTGGAGCCGATGCGGATCGTGATCGTCGCGAGCAGCCTGCCTTCGTCTAGCGCCGCCTCCCGGTCGGACACATAGCCGTCGAGCCGGATGAGATAGGCCACCGGCGTCGTAGCGACATCGCCGAAACCGTGTGCGGTGGCGAGGTTCCCGTCCGCATCGACCAGCGTCGCGCCGAACACCGCTGGGTAATGAACGCCACACTATGTGCCCATCACCCAATCATCCCATGTTTGGCAGTATATCCTCATGAGCCTCCACGACCGACCTGCATTCCTTGGCGGTATCTCGACGCGCCAGGCAGCTCAGTCGTGCTCGCCGCCCGAGCCACACGGACCTACACCATCTGAGGCGGCCCCCGCCTTGTCGCCGAACAGCTCGATCCGCGCCTTCCTCCCCCATCGCACACCCAAGGAGTCGGCCATGACTATCACCAACGCCGATCCGAGCGTCCATCGCTTGGACGGCGAACACGAGACTCCCAACGTTGCAAAGCTATCCGCACGTTTCGTGCACGAGGCCATGCCGTTCGCCGACGAACTAAGCCGCAAAGCCCGATCCTTGACCCACAACAACGCCGATGCCGAGGATCTAATGCAGGAGACGCTGCTCAGGGCATACGCCGGCTTCGCCAACTTCCAGAGCGGCAGCAACATACGCGCCTGGCTATACCGCATCCAGATCAACACGTGGATTAACCTCTACCGGATCCGCACCCGTCGCCCCGACGAATGGCCGACCGACATGATCACCGACGCCCAGATGGCGCGTGAGCCCCGGTGCGGTTCATCGCGGACGCGTTCGGCGGAGGACGCCGCCCTCGAGGAACTGCCCGACGACGAAGTTACGGCCGCTTTGCAGCAGCTCCACGATCACCAACGAGTCGTCGTCTATCTCGCCGACGTCGAAGGATTGCCCTACAAGGAGATCGCCAGCATCACCGGGACACCGATAGGCACCGTCATGTCCCGAATACACCGCGGACGCAAGGCCTTGCGCGTACTGCTCGACGATTTCGCCCACCACCAGGGCCACCTGCGCAACATTGCGACGCCGTCGACCCCGACACCACCAGGTACTGCGATCCGCACCCAGTGACCCACCGACCGAGTGTCACCCCGCACCGCTAAGGCGCCAGCCTACTGACCGAAACTGCCTTCCAATGCATGCGTTATCCAATCCAGCAGCGTCTCTGCTGCCTCGGCAGCGGCCTGCGGGCTGCCGACCCGAATGGCCTCAGCAAGGTCGACGTGCACGCGCAACCCGCGCGGCCTCGCGCTCGAGCCCCCGACGCGCCTCCAATACGTAGTGCGCATCCACCCGCTCGAATATCCGGACAGCGGTGTTGCGTTTGCTTCGCAGAACACCACGTCCGGGCCAGATGAGGAGTAGCGACGCGGTCAACCTGAACGCTTGTCGCCTGTCACTTCGCCCTCAGAGTCGACTCCCGGGGCGTATCGAGGGGCTTCGGACTCTTTGAAACCCTCTCTCCTACAGCAGGTTATGACCTCCAGCACGGCCGTCGTCACGCAGAGCCTGATAACCCTGATAGACCCGCTTGCGATTTGGGGTGTTGGTGATCAGGTCGGCGGCGCCGACGGGACGGCGACGAGCTTCACCGGACACAAATCGATGGCGCACTGGAAATTCGACTGTCGACTGTTTCTCGCCCCGAGGCTCGACGTCGTCGCGAGTGACGTCAGCGAAGGAGCGCACGACTCATCACCACGCGTTGGATCTGGTTGGTGCCCTCGTATATCTGAGTGATCTTGGCGTCGCGCATCATGCGTTCGACGGGGAAGTCAGTGGTGTAGCCGGCACCGCCGAACAGCTGCACGGCATCGGTGGTGACCTCCATGGCGACATCGGAGGCGAAACACTTGCTCGCCGACGAGATGAACCCCAGATCGCCCTCCCCTCGCTCGGCCCGAGCGGCAGCGCTGTAGACCATCAACCGCGCTGCCTCGACCTTCATCGCCATGTCCGCGAGCATGAATTGCACACCCTGGAAGTCGCTGATCGCCCTGCCGAATTGCCGACGGCCCTTGGTGTAGGCGATCGCAGCGTCAAGCGCTCCCTGGGCGATACCGACAGCTTGGGCGCCGATGGTGGCCCTGGTGTGGTCCAGCGTGGCCAGCGCGGTCTTGAAGCCCGTTCCCCGCGCACCGATGATCCGGTCTCCCGGGATGCGGCAGTTCTCGAAGTACAGCTCAGTGGTCGGCGATCCCTTGATTCCCATCTTGCGCTCCTCGGGCCCAACGGTGAATCCCTCGTCGTCGATGTGAACGGCGAACGCCGAAATACCGTTGGCACCCTCGTCGGGGTCGGTCACCGCCATCACCGTGTACCAGGAGGACCTGCCACCGTGGGTGATCCACGCCTTAGAGCCGGTGAGGATCCAGTCATCGCCGTGCGACTTTGCCCGGGTCTTCATGCTGGCGGCGTCGCTTCCGGCCTCACGCTCGGACAGCGCGTACGAAGCCATCGCCCCATCGACGAGGTCGGCCAATATCCTCTTTTGAGCTCCTCGGATCCACGCAGGATCAAGCCCATGGTGCCCAGCTTGTTGACTATTGGAATCAGCGAAGCCGAGGCGTCGACGCGCGCCACCTCTTCGATGACGATGCAGACAGCCACCGAGTCTGCGCCCTGACCGCCGTACTCCTCGGGCACGTGCACTGCGTTGAAGCCCGAGGTGTTCAGCGCGTCGAGGGCCTCCTGCGGGAAGCGCGCGTTCTCATCGACGTCGAAAGCGTGTGGTGCGATGTGCCTCTCCGCCAGAGCGCGAATTGCTGAACGCAGGTCCTGATGTTCCTTCGGCAACTGGAACAGATCGAAGGTCGATCCGTTTGACGTGGTGCTCATGGTCTCTTTCTCGCGTCTGAGTGTCTCGTAAGCGGGGTCACAGCAGGGCCGTCACAAGTTGTCGTAGTTCGCGTGTAACGCAGGGCGACGCGACCATCAGATCGCACGTTGCGGCAAGATCGTCGCCGCTGGTCCACTTGGGCAGAGTCTCCGCTGCAAAACCAAGCTGAGCGAGCATCGAGACGATGCGTCCCTGCACGAGTTCTGCCTCCCGCACGGCGACCTTCGTCGCCGACGGCGGTTCGGCCCGCAGATAGACGATGACTCCGCCGTCGGTCGTGATGCACTCACGGCACTTGTCGAACGTCAGTTGGCATTGGCAGTCGCACGCGAGAAGTGGGTCCCGGTGCGGACATTCGTTCAAGACGTACACCTTGGGGCTCGCGTCGGGGGTAGCGACGCCGATGTAGACCGTATGCCGTCCACCGGTCAGCCGGTCTTCGAAGTCGACTGCTCGGATAGCGCGTGCGGGGGCTTCGACCACTCTCGACAGTGTCTGCCTTATCCTGTCGCCCCGTACGCCACCGTGGTACAGGCAGTAGTGAACGACGTCATCTACGTGCACCACCGGCAGTCCATTGGCATGAGCGAAGGCATCGACCTCGTGCCCTCGAAGGACGTCGCCGTCATCGGCAAGCACTGCAGCGGTCAACCCCACCGGCGGGAGCCCGGCAATGCCGCAGAGGTCGACCCCCGCTTCGGCGCTACCCGGGTGTTCCAGTACCCCCCATCGAGCTGTCCGAACTGGGAGTAGGTGACCAGGCCGCACCAGATCCTCTGGCCGCGAACTCGCACTTGCCAAGACGCGCGCCGTGCGGGCTCGGTCGGTCGCACTGATGCCGGTACCGACTCCGCGCGCCGCGTCCACCGCGACCGCGAATGACGCTGATACATCGTCATCCTCATCGTTACGTACCATAGCTGGCAGATCTAGTTGGTCTGCTCGACGTCCGGGCAGGGCCGCGCACAGCAGTCCAGAAGTGACCCTGACCAACCACGCCGTCCAATGCGGTGTGGCATGAGCAGCCGCGATCAGCGCATCGGCCACGACCTGATCGCCAGTTCCGCTGACAACGAGCACCGGGTTGCCGCTGGCGAGCGCACCAGCCGCTCGTTCGACCGCTTTTCTAGCCGCGCATCCCTGGTCCATCATGATTCACCACCCTGCGCAAGCACACGAAAGCGACTGTTGTGGAATACAAGCGGTGACGACTCACCATTGACCGCCGCGGCCTTGACCTCCAGGAGGACGACATCGTGATCTCCGGCGGGGATGGACGTAGAGATCTCGCAGTCGAGCCAGGCCGAGGCGTCGGCGAGCAATACTGCGTCGGATTCCGTGGCGAACCAGGAGACCCCGGCGAACCGGTCGGCATTCTTGGCTGCAATCTGGCGGCAGGTGGCCTCGTGCGTCGACGCCAGGATCGAGACTCCGAGGTGCCGGCCACTCGACAGCGATGGCCAGGTCGTCGACGTGTGCTGCACACAGATCGACACCAGTGGGGGGTCCATGGATACCGGTGTGAACGAGGTGGCAACGATTCCGACTGGATGCCTTTCCCGCAGTGCGCATATCGCTGCGACGCCGGTCGGATAACGTCCGTACAGTTTGCGCAGCGTCGATGAATCCCGGTCCGGGTCGCCGGAGTGCACCGGATCGAGCTTGGTCATGGCGCGCACCGCAGCTCGATATGGCCTTGCGTGCGCGGACCTTGCGGCAGTGGCCTGGTCACCGGGCCAGCGCTGACGTGGCGCGAAATCGCTGGAGGACTCGGCATGTCGATTCTCCGTTCTAGTGAATGTCAGGCACTGGTCATGACCTCGAGCCGGACCTCGTTCATCGCGTCAGCTACCTCAGATGCCGTCAAAGCGCGCCTGCCGGGCGATTTCACCCTGTTCGCCCGCGTCGTACATTTCGTTGGCGAGGTCGCTGAATGAGGCAAGGACAGCGGAGCGCCGGATGGTGCCCTTGAGCGTCAACTCTCCTTCCGCGACTGATAGCGCACGCGGCAGGACACGAAACTTCTTCAACTGCAGGGGCCGGGCTAGACCGGAGTTGACCTCGTTGATCCAGGCGGCGAGAGCGGCATCGCGGTCCCGCTCAGACATGCCCCGTGCCTTCTCGCTGGGACCGATGAGCACGGTCAGGTACTTCCGGCCCTCTCCGACGACGATGGCCTCCTCGATGAGCGAACTTGCCATGAGCTGCGTCTCGATCGGCTGCGGGCTGACGGTCTTGCCTCCGCTGGTCTTCAGAACGTCCTTGAGCCGGCCAACGATCTTCACTTCTCCGTCAGCGGCAATCTCGACCAGATCGCCAGTGCGATACCAGCCGTCTTCCGTCGCCGCCGCAGTCGCGTCGAGATCGTTCACGTAGCCGTCGAACACAGAAGGGGCGCTGAGTTGTAGCTCGCCTTCGTGAGAAATCCGTATGGCCCATCGAGGGTCGGGCATGCTCTTGCCGATCGTTCCGGGCGCTGGAAAAGCCCGGTCCCATTGGGCAATCACGGAGCCGCAGGTCTCCGTCGTTCCGTACAGTTCTCGAAGGTCCAGTCCCCACATCTGCCAGAGGGCGGCCACGTCGGCAGACATGCTGCCCGAGGCAGTCCAGGTGACCCTGATGCGGTCCATGCCCACTCGTGCACGAAATGGGAGGAACACATGCTTGACGCAGATGCCGTGGAGACGGTCAAGTAACCAAGGGATCTCATGCCCCCGCCAATGCCTTTCGCCGACCCTGCGGGCGACCTTCATCGCCATCGAGTATTCGAGACGGAAGACGAGGCCAGATTCGGACAACAGCTGCAGCAGCTCACTGGCGAGCTTCTCATGCATTCTCGGCGGCCAAAGAGCGGCTGTCGGCCGCACTCCGACAAGCGCTTCGAGGCGTTGATCCATGGTGCAATACGTGACGACAAGCCTCGTCATGATCGGAGCGAAGACACCGATCAGAGCCGGGGCCACATGCGACAGACCGAGGAAGGCCACCAGGTCGTGCTTGACCCTGCCGATGTCCGGGTAGGACATGGCGAACGCAAGCACCGAGTACTGGAGAGTGCGGTGCGTGTGAATCACACCTTTCGGCGCACCGGTGGATCCCGAGGTGTAGAACAGCGCCGCCGGCTGGTCGACGTCGCCGGCCTCGACGAGATTTGCAAACAGCGCAGGTTCAATCAGAGCCCTAGCTCGACCGATATGGCGCAGTTTGTCCCAGCTCACGGCTCGGACGGTTGGCGGAAAGTTCTCGGGTTCGGCATCGACGCAGACCGCCGCACGCAGCCGCGGGAGGTCGGCCGCCACGGAGACCACCTTGGCCACGTCGGCCGCGGTCTCTGCGAAGACGACCGTTGCCTCAGAAGTTTCGAGTGCGTGCTTGATCTCTGAGGCCGAACTCGTGGGATACACGCCCACTGGGACGCCGCCCACACTCAGGATCGACAGGGCCGCCACCACCCATTCCCTGCGGGTCGAGGACACAATGGCCACCCGATCGCCGGGTTCGGCGCCGAGCGCGTAGAGGCCCAGCGTTGCCTGCCGTACCTCCTCGAGGTATTCACTCCAGGTGGTCGGGCGCGCGGCGCCGTCGACCCAGCTACAAAACGCGACGGTGCCCCCTTCACGCTCGGCTCGGTCGCACAACATCTGGGCGAAGGTCCGATTCACCGCTTCGAATCCCGACGTGCTTGTCAGCACGGGCACCGTGGCGTCCCTGCCGGGCGGAGAAGTTGACGCTTTCGAGTTACCCACGGGCTACGACTATGCTGGACACGAATTCTCCTTGGTCGCGGACGCTCTTCTACCACTCCACTGTTCACGTAATTCGCGGGCAGTGGGATCATCGAAGTACTCAGCGGCTGCCATCAGCGTGCGTTGCAGGGAGATGTCGTCGCGCGCATCGTCTTGATCGTTGATGCTGCGCTTCAAAGCGCCGTACAGCACAGGCGCCTTCGCGCCGGCGCTGCGCGCGGTAGCGACCGCCGATTCGATCAACGCTTCGTGGTCTGTGGCAAGTTCGTCGACGAGGCCAATATCCAAGGCGTGCTGCGCATCAAAGAGTTCACCCGACAACACGATCCGCCGGGTGGCGCGGATACCGAGCATCCGGGATGCGCGCTGAAGGCCCTTGTCGGCGGGTAACAACCCATGATTGATCTCCGGAAAGCCGAACCGTGCCGAACCAACGGCCAGTACCGCGTCCGAGAAGAGCGCTATCTCCATGCCGCCACCGACACAGTGGCCGTTGATCGCACTGACCACCGGTCGAGGGTAGCCGTCGATGGCGACCAGCAGCGCATGGAACTCCCGCATGCGGGCGTCAATGGCGTCCGCCGGTACCCCTTCGAGTTCCTTGATGTCGCCACCAGCGCTGAAGAACCGCTCGCCCCGGCCGGTGAGCACGATCGGCGGTGCGTCTCGCCTCTCCGTGAGTTCGGCGAACAGCACGGCTAGGTCGTGGATGATTTGGCGGTTCAGCGCATTTGCGGGCGGCCTGTCTAACGTGACGACCAGCACGCCATCGCGGTCGGCGGCGCTGAGGGTGGCTGACTGGCCGGGCTGCAGTTCTGTCATGTGTCACCCGGCTGCGTTCGCCGGCCGAGGCCCTAGGACGGAGTGGGCTTCGCCCCGAGCAGATGGATACTCGGGCGGTCGGCCTTCGCGGAAGGCCTGCCGGGCCTCAAAATAGTCGGCGCTCGCGAAACCGATGACCTCCAGCGCGGCAGACAACTCGTGCTGGGGTAGAGCATTGGTGAGCCACCCGGTGTTCAGGGAACGCTTCGTCCAGCGAATCGCCTGTTGAGAACCTTGAGCTAGGTCGTCGGCGATGGACAGAGCGCGATCTAGCACCCTTTCCCTGGGCTCGGTGAGACTCACCAAGCCGATTCGTTCAGCCTCCAAGCCCGTCAAGCTCGCCGAAGTCAACTGGTAGTACTTCGTCTTGGCCATTCCGACGAGCAGTGGCCAGATGAGGGAGGAGTGGTCACCGGCGACCACACCGACGCGGGTATGACCGTCGCGAAGCAGGGCATCCTCCGCGGCCACGCTGATGTCCGCCAGCAGGGCCATCGACAACCCCCAGCCCACGGCGGGACCGTTGATTGCCGAGATGAGGGGTTTGTCCATGTTGAGGATGGCCGCGATCCGTCGGCGCTCCCACTCCATGAGTGCCACCGCTTCGTCCAGCGTCGGTTCCGGCTGGCGCACGTCCATACCCGTGCAGAAGCCACGACCGGCACCCGTGATGACGGCGACCCGCGTTTGGGGGTCTCGGTCGACGTCCACCCAGATGTCCGACAGATACTCGAACATCGGCATCGTCAAGGCGTTGAGCCGGTCGGGTTGGTTGATGGTGATGAGCAGAACCCCGTTTGGCCTGCGTTCGACCAACACTTCCTCCGGGTAACGACTGAAAAGGTCATTCTCGGCCAGCCTGCTCATCGCGCATCTCCTACTGTGGCGACCTGCATGGCTGAATTCCCTTGTGTAATCGTCTTTTCAAACGATTCAAGTTCCGCGTAGTGGGCAGGTCGCGCAGCACGGATGTCGGTCAGGACAGCTTCGGCGGGGCGGACCACGGCCCGCGGGTTCTTGAACTTCGGGATGACGTACTTGCCGAACAGCTCGATGGATTTCATCAGTTCCCTGTGGGGAAGCCCATCGATTCGCATGACGATGGCATCCGCGCCCAGATCTACGAACCGCTGCACCTGCGCCACACAGTCGTCGGGATCTCCGACGATGAATCCCGAGGAGTCCTCGAACATGTATCGCTCATCGTCGAAGTCGATGTTCTTGACTGCGCCCATGTACTGATAGTCGGCAGACAGCTTGGATAAGCGGTCGTACGCGTCTGTCGAGAGCCCGACGGTCTCCTTGAGATGCCGCGCCCACTTGAAGGCTTCGTCGCGGGTCTCGGCACAGTGCATTCCGCCGCCAACCGCGACGAGCTTCTCCGCTTGTAGCGGATAGGAGTGCGTCGCGCCATCGAGGGCGTCGTCATAGATGCGCAACATGCTCTCTAGGAAGTCAAAGCCGAGATAGAAGCCACCGACGATGGCTCCGATGCCCAACTCTGCCGCCTTCCGAACGGAGTCTGGGCTGCCGGCGGCCATAGAGATGGGTGGATACGGCAGTTGAATCCCCCTGGGGACCAGGCTGCGTGGCGGAATCTTGTAGTGCTCGCCGACGTATGAGAACACGTCATTGTGAAGCGCGCGGCGGATCACCTCCAAGCCTTCGATGAGCTGCGCCTTGTTCTCGGTTGGGTCGACCTCGAAGGCCCGCAACGCAAGTGTCGTGTTCCCCCGCCCGACCCCGAGTTCCACTCGACCGTTGGACAGGATGTCTTCAGTCGCCAACCGCTCCGCTACGCGAAGAGCGTGGTTGATCCGCGTGGGCAGGAGCGTGACCAGGTGGATGAACCGAATGCGCGTGGTCAGAGCCATGAGGTAGGGATAGATGACCTCTGGCGCGGAGGTCGTCGCTGTGCCGATTGCGACGTGCTGCTCGGATGTTCCGAATGCGTCAAATCCCACCTCCTCCGCGAGCAGGACTTCGTCCACGAGTTCCCGGTAGCGATGCTCGTGGGTATGCCCCGGAAGCGTCTCGCCTTCGCTCATGAATATGAATCGCATGGTCACACCACTTTCCACTAGGTGAATGCTCCCTAACCTAGAGGCGAATGGCATCGTTTGTCAACGCCCCCTTGCATCTCGAATCACCAGCGAAAGATCGCCAATAGATTGGCCCTGGCCTGCACATATTGGCGTTTGGGCTGAGCTTGCACCGCCAAGCCGACGACCAAGGCACTACCGACGAGTGGTGAAAAACATTAATCACGATTAATCTCGACGGGATGGCACACCCGGCTTCCGCAGGTCCAACTCCGCCGATGGGGACAGTCCTCGCCTCGGAGGCGACGACCGACGCTGGCTATCGTGGTTAGCCATGGCCACTAACCACCTGCCGCGCGAGTCCTCCGTAGGCACCTCACGCCGGGATCGACTGCTCGAAGTCGCCGCCGACCTGTTCTTGCGTCACTCCTATGACACGGTGACAGTGGAAATGGTCTGCGCGAAAGCCGGGATTTCCGGGCCTGGGCTCTACAACCACTTCGAGAACAAACAGGCCCTCCTCATCGCGGTGGTGGAGAGTCCCTTGGCGGCCCTCCATCGATTCGCCCGAGACACCGCAGAAGCGGAGCCGGATCCACACACCGCGCTCGAGATCTTGGTCGACTTCCATATCAGGAGCGTGGTGGGCACCGCTCCGACGACGCTCATCTTCATGAAGAATGAACACGCCCTGCCGGAAACGGATCGGCGCCGCATCCGACGCGAGATGAATCTCTACGCTGAGGAATGGATCTCGATTGTCTCAGCATTGCGGCCCGACCTATCCGAACCGGAGATTCGACTGCTCACACAGGCGGTGTTCTCGATGCTCAACGCCGTGGCAACTCTCAACAAAGGCCTGGACCAGGAGTCCATCGTCAAGACGATGTCGACCGCGGCCATCAAAGCGCTCACCTCACCTCGCGAGGAATGATGCCCGGGAGGCCCGTATCCGAACGGTACGGTTTGGGCGGCATAGCGATTCATTGATTCACTCGGCGTGTGGAGCCGATGACCCTCATCGCATCGCCGGCCGAATAATCGATGTCCACCGAGACGAGCGGCCGGTGCCGCAGCTGTCCGTCAGGTGACGTGTGCGCGCACGTACCTGCCGTCGTCACTGACCCAGCCCCTGCTTCGGGCGTAGGCGATCATCGCCGTGAAATCGGCGTCCCACTCGGACGAGCGAGATCCGACAGCACGCATGCACTCCACATCGAGCATCACATGCGAGACCGTTTCGGCGGTTGGACTCGTCCCACTCGCCCGCTCCAGCGCCATAGGATCGCTGGACAGCCCATCGACCGATAAAGACGTCAGGTCATCGGAGTCGCGGGCGGCGAGTTTGGTTGACCCGTCCTCGGCGAGGTGCAGCGTGACGATCATCGTCGGCCTCCGTGATAGCGGTGGTGGGGTGCACCACTCTACCCGCGGCCACCCCACGGCGCCCCCACTGTCGACAATTCACTTGTGCGCCAACATGTTAACGAATCGGACCAACCGCCGTGCAGCCGCCTTGACTGACATCCAAGCCGACTAGATTAATAGGAATTAACATTGACGGCCCTCGGGCCGAGGGGGTGGCACCGCCCACCAAGCGGCTCCGGAATGGCGCCGAAAAGCCTCGTAACTCCCATACTAATAGCATGTTTGCATGGCCTAGACCCTTGCGCACGCAACCCTCATCGCGCGTTTGATTGACAATACCAAGTTATCGTCCTACATTAATCATGATTCATACCATGACGGAGGATGTGGCGATGCGGTCTGCCGTCTGACAAAGCCAAAGACACCGCAAGGGCGTACCACGAAGCGCCACCGGCGTTTCGGGTGCGCTGTGAGGAGTGACTGCTTCACGGTCGGTGTACGGATACATCGAGACGGACCTGTGATCCCCACTGACACGTGAGGCCGGCGACTTGCTGAATACCATCGATCGCACCGGGAAGGTGCTGAATCTCTTCACGGCAGAGACACCCGAGTGGGGTGTCACCGAGGTGGCGACAACACTGCGGGTGCCAAAGTCAACGACTTTCGACGTCATGGCCAGTCTCGCCGCGATTGGCCTGCTGCAGCGGACTTCAGAGGACCGATACCGACTCGGCTGGCGTGTTCTGCTCATCAGTCGCCGGCTGATGAGTTCCACTTGCTTCAACGCGCATACGCACCGCTGTGTGGCCGACCTGGCCAATCAGCTGTCGGCCATCGTCACCATCGGAGCGTGGGATGGCCAAGGAGTCGTCTGCATCGCCAATGCGTCAGCAAGTCGAGCCGAGCCAATTGTCGCTGACGGAACCCATATCTCAGACCACACATCGGCGCTCGGCAAGCTGCTCATGGCACAACTCCCCTGGCCGAAGGTACAAGAGCGTATCGACCGATACGGCCTTCCACATCTGACGGAGAACTCGGTATCCGACGTCAATGCCTTTCGTGCGCAGCTCATATCAGCGCGCCGTGACGGTGCCGCGACCGAACACGGCGAGACCTTTGTCGGACAGTCGTGTACTGCAGTGGGCATCTACCAGCGCGAACGCCAAGCGATTGCCGCGTTATCGATCAGCATGCCAACAGAGCGAATGCAGAATCGTGGCGAAGAGTGCCTTCGCATCGCCCGGCGGTCGGCGCGCATTCTGCTCCAGCAGGGCATTTCGCGGTAAGACCTTCGGGCCGCGTAACGGCCATGCCGGCCATCGTGCGCTGCTTTGGCGCACACCTTGATATGTGGGTAGGCAGCGCGCTAGCAGGGCATGGTCGCTCTCGCGGCACACAGCTTCGCGGTGTGAGTCGGTCGGGCAAACGACGTTGCCAATTCCTTCGGGGCCGTTGACCGCGTCACCGTGGCGACCAACGGCGGATTGTCGCTGCGCGCTGCGCTTTCGCTGGCCGCGTCGCTTTCATGGGTGGCGGACACTGCGCCCATCGCAATCGCGGCTCCCGCGCCCATCACGGCAGCCATCAACTTGAGACTTGGAAAGACGCGGCCAAAAACGTTGTTCCCCATACCTTCTCCTATCGAATATGAACAGTCTGGCGATACCATCACCCCAACCCGGACGTGACTGCCGCCACACTGCATGCGAAACTTGTTGTGCGTCACTGGGCGTCCGACTATTTCGGATACAGATCGTGGGCACGCAACCTGGGATCGCCTCGCCGGCAACCAATCCCTCGACGGTCAGTCGGTACGGCAGTGACTGCGTCCAGAACACGACCGCGCCGATTGTGTTGCGCCAAAGTCATATTGGTTGATCATTCTGATCGTGTTCCAACGTCCTACACGGAAGGTCGGTGTGCAACGTGCGCAACCGTGACAACGGCGCTTGCTTCGAATGCGACGCCGTGATGCGCTTAGCAGTGCATTCTGCGATCTGGATGTGAGTTCTCCTGACCTTGACGGTCGGCACTCATCCGCGCGCTACGCCACCAGGGAGTCACCATGACCATTACTCATTCATTCGGACTCGCGCCGTCCACGCAGAGTCGACAGGAATCTCAGGCACTTGATGTCATCGCCGCTCGAGTCTTGTGGCTTTCGACGGCAATGATTCACCACGCCAACCGTGTCCGCCCCAATCCCAGCGGTCTAAAGGTGGGCGGACATCAAGCGTCGTCTGCCTCGATGGTGGCCATCATGACCTCGTTGTATTTCGAGCATCTTCGATCCTCCGACCGGGTCTCAGTGAAACCCCATGCGTCCCCGGTGCTGCATAGCATCAATTATCTGCTGGGGTCGCTTGACGAGCGGTATATGACGACGTTGCGGGAATTCGGTGGCCTGCAAAGTTATCCGAGCCGCTCCAAGGACCCAGATCCGGTGGACTATTCCACTGGATCAGTGGGAATTGGTGCCACAGCTCCCATTTGGGGTTCGGTTGCGCGCCGATACGTGGACACGGTGTACGGCAACGCCGGCACTGGTCGGCAGTACTCCTTGCTCGGGGACGCCGAACTCGACGAGGGTGCAGTGTGGGAAGCCATCCTGGATCCCTCAGTTCGGGAACTCGGCGAGATCGTGTGGATTGTCGATATGAACCGCCAGTCCCTCGACCGCGTGGTACCTCACATAGCGACCGATCGGCTGCACGACATGTTCGATGCGGCGGGCTGGCAGGTCATTACGGTCAGGTTCGGCAGACTCCTCGAAGGCCTTTTTGCCAAGCCTGGCGGAGAGCAGCTGCGCAGCAGGATTCTCAATATGCCGAACCCGGAGTATCAGCGTCTACTGCGGTGTACTGCGGAGCAGTTGCGCACGCGCCTGCCCGGGGATGGCGACGGCGCCGCGGCCATCGCCACCCTGATTGGAGACCTGGACGACGCGACTCTGCTCCGGGCCATCGGAAATCTCGGCGGCCATGACATGGAGACGCTGCGGGACGCGTACTCCCAGATCGATGACTCGCGCCCGACAGTGATCATCGCCTACACCGTCAAGGGCTACGGGTTGCCGATCCAAGGGCATCCGCAGAATCACTCGTCGCTGCTCAGCAACGAGCAGTTCACTGCGCTCGCGGCGATGCTCGACGAGGATCCCGAGCATCCTTTCCGGCGATTCGATGAGGACAGCCCGGCGGGCAGCCTATGCCGGCAGGCGGCCGAACGACTTCGCCGTGACGAGTTCACCGAGATCGTGCCGCCGCGGGTGCCTACCGACATCGGACGCACTCCCCCGGCAGTCTCCAACACCCAGAGCGCACTCGGACGCACGCTGCTCGACTTGACTCGAGACGCACCCGAAGTCGCGAAACGGGTCATTACCGTGAGCCCGGACGTGAGTTCGAGCACCAACCTCGCCGGGTGGCTCAACAAAGTTGGCGTTTGGTCGCCCACCGAGCGGCGCAACTGGTTCGACGACGACGACGAGACGATCATGCACTGGCGCGAACGCCCCACGGGGCAGCACATGGAACTCGGCATCGCAGAAGTAAACCTGGTCGGACTCATCAGCGAGCTGGGCGCAACCTGGAGCCGTTGGGGACAGCCGCTGTTCCCGATCGGAGTGCTCTACGACCCGTTCGTCGAACGCGCCCTCGAACCCTGGTCCTACGGCATCTACGCGGGCGGCCAATCGATCCTCGTCGGTACACCCGCCGGGGTCACATTGGCGGCCGAGGGCGGTGCGCACCAATCGATTAAGACACCGTCGATTGGACTCGAACAGCCCGGGTGCATCAGCTACGAGCCTGCGTTCGCCACAGAGGTCGAGTGGATCCTGCTGCACTGCATCAGCCAGTTGGGACGCTCCAACGGCACATCGTCGTACCTGCGCCTGTCCACCAGGCCGGTGCAGCAGGTACTGGCAAACGTGCCTGATGATCCCGCGGCCAGGGAACGCCGACGCCGCCATGTGCTGGCCGGTGCATACTCGCTTCGGCATTCGACCACGCCGGCGGTGTGCATCGTCACCATGGGAGCCATGGCAACCGAGGCAACCGAGGCCGCGGCCCGGCTCAGCGAGATAGGTGTGAGCGCCGAGGTGATCTGTGTGACCAGCCCGGACCTGCTCTTCCGCGCTTTACAGGGGCGAGAAGGCCTAAGTGAGTCCCCCTCGTGGATCCTGGATCAGGTCTTTCCTGCTGAGCGGGCTGCGCCGATGGTCACTGTGCTCGACGGGCACCCCCACACGTTGGCGTTCCTGGCGACCATCAACCACGTCCGCTGTAAGTCACTGGGCGTCAGCATGTTCGGACAAGCGGGCGACCTCGATGCCGTGTACCGCTACCACGGCATCGACACCGACAGCATCGTGCGCGCCGCGCTCGATGTGGCCAAATGAGACGGAGTGACGATGAGCGAAACACGAGTGACCATTTCACTTCCCACCCTGGGCGAGGACATCACCGAGGCCACCATCAGCCGGTGGCTCGTCAGCGTCGGTGATGACATCGATACTGACGAACCCCTGCTGGAGGTGGCCACCGACAAGGTCGACACCGAGATCCCGTCTCCGGTGACAGGCACCGTTGTGGAGGTCCTCGTCGAAGAGGACGAAAGCGTCGAGGTGGGGGCCCGCCTGGCTGTCATCGCCGTGGCGGTGACGCCCAGCCAAACGCCGCCCGCCCCAACCGAGACCCCGTCCACGGCACCACCATCTCCGGCAGTGGTGCCCTTGGCCCCACAGCCCTCCGGTCCTGACCGAATCGCATCCGCGACGCCGAGCACGGCGGCCGCCGCGATCATTCCCGCCCCTGGCACGGTCTCAGGCTCACCGCAACGGTTGCCGCGGATCCGGCAGATCATCGCGGCACGCATGCTCGAGTCCCTGCAGACATCAGCGCAATTGACCTCGGTAGTCGAGGTCGACGTCACCGCCATCGGTCGGCTCCGTGCAGCGAGCAAGTCGCAGTTCCTCGAGCGCACGGGGGTCAAGTTGTCATTCCTGCCGTTCTTCGCCAGGGCCGTGATCGAAGCGCTCGCGGAGCACCCGGTGCTCAGTGCCACGGTGAATCCGGAGTGCACGGAGATCACCTACTTCGACGGCGTCGATCTTGGGATAGCCGTCGATAGCCCGAAAGGACTAATGGTGCCCGTCGTTCGTGGTGCCCACCAACTCGGCATCCCGGACCTTTCGGTCGAGATCGCGGCACTCGCAGATCAGGTTCGTGTCGGTTCGATCCCACCCGATGCTCTTGTCGGCGGAACCTTCACCTTGACCAATACCGGCAGCCGCGGAGCACTGTTCGACACCCCCATCCTCAACGCTCCCCAGTCGGGCATCCTCGGGACCGGTGCCGTCGTCGACCGCGTCGTTCCCCAGCGTGACGCGGACGGGAATCTCTCCATCGGGGTGCGCTCCATGGTGTATCTCGCGCTGACCTACGACCACCGCATCGTCGACGGCGCCGACGCAGCGCGATTCCTGACCACGATCAAGGATCGGCTCGAGTCCGGTTTCACCGCCGAGGAAGTGTTCGCCACCACTGCGACCCGTCCGTGAGCGACGCTCGCTCTGCGACTGCCGAGCTAGTCAGGCCGCCACCACATCCGATGCCCGCGCTCCATTGAGTAGAGGCCGCCTGAAGGCGGACGCCATCCCGTCATTGTGCGAGTGAGAGTGCCCAGGGACACCGCGTGGCCGCGTCCCACGCGGTGCTGGGTCACTACCGGCACTGTACTGTGCCGGAGCCTTCAACCGTTGATCATGAGCGGCCGTGAACTCCACTCCGCATCACGCAATTCGTTCTTGCGGATCTTTCCGGTTGAAGTCTTGGGAAGCTCGTTGACGAACTCGACTGAACGTGGTGCCTTAAACGACGCGAGACGCGACTTCACGTGTGCGATGACCTCGGTCTCGTGGAGCTGCGCTCCACTGGCGGTGACCACGAACGCTTTTGGCCGTTCGCCCCACTTATCATCGGGTACGCCTACGACGGCAGCCTCGAGTATCTCCGGATGCGACAGAATGGCGTGCTCGACCTCGATTGTCGAGATGTTCTCTCCTCCGGAGATCACCACGTCCTTCGCCCGGTCGAGGAGTTGCACGTATCCGTCGGGATGCATGACGCCCAGGTCACCCGAGTGAAACCAGCCGCCCTCGGTTGCCTTCCGCGTACCGTCTTCGTCGCCGTAATATCCTTTCATCACGCTGTTGCCGCACATCACAATCTCGCCCATCTCTGCCCCATCGGCGGCGACATCAATCAACTCGCCCTCCGGTGAAAGCACGGGCCGCACGACCCGCAGACGATTGGCAGTGATCATGCCAACACCCTGGCGTGCCATGAGTTCCGCGTGGTGTTCGGTGTCGAGTTCGTTCCACTCGGGCTTGGGTTCGCAGATGGAATAGGGTCCGTAGGTTTCAGTGAGGCCGTAGACGTGGACGATCGACGCGCCGAGACCGCGGATTGCGGCAATGATGCTGGGGCTGGGGGGTGCGCCGCCGTTGGTTATGGTCAACGGTGCGGTAAGGAGATGGGCCTGCTCGGCGTTGGCGAGCATGGTCAGAACCGTCGGTGCTCCGTTGAGGTGCGAAATCTGATGCTCGTCGATCAACGACCACATGCTTTCGGCGCGCACCGCCCGAAGGCAGACGTGCGTACCGAGAGCGCCAGTGACCGCCCAGGTCGTGCACCATCCGTTGCAATGGAACATCGGTAGAGTCCACAGATACTTGGTCTCCTGGCCAAATCCCGAATGGTGTATCCCGCCGAGCGCGCTGAGGTAGGCACCACGGTGGGAGTACATGACTCCTTTGGGACGGCCCGTAGTGCCGGATGTGTAGTTGATTGCCAGCGTCCGGGTCTCGTCGTCGATCTCCCACCGGAGGTCGCCTCCCCTGCCGCGGGTCAGGAACGCGTCATAGCTGTGAAACTCGCTCGGTACCGTGAAGAGGCCATCCACGGCCGGTAGTTCGATCCAATCATCGATCGTGGCGAATTCGCATCCGGCGTCGCGGAGTGACCGCAGGAGTTCAATTTCGCCAACTATCATGCGCGCACCTGAATGCCCGCAGATGTACTCGACCTCGGCCGCTGACAAGCGCGTGTTGACCGTGACAAGCACACCGCGCGCCAGGGGGACTGCGTAATGAGCGATGAGCATCTCGGCGGAGTTGCTGGCCAGATAGGCGACTCGTTCGCCATCCGAGATACCGGTGGCGCGAAGCGCTTTCGCGAGAGCCTGCACTGCTGCGGCGAACTCACGGTAGCTCCATTGACGTTGGCCGTCGATGATCGCGATCTTGTCGGGCATGATCTCGACTGCACGCTCGAGGAAACGGAGGGGTGTCAAAGGAACATCAAGACCAGTCATGGATCCTCCAGTTGAAGCAACGCTTCCTGCCGAAGCGCTGAAATCGGTTTCTAGTAGAACGATTGGGCGGGGCCATCACGTTCTCAGGCGCCGCGGGCTCGCGCATGCTGAACGATGAGGGAGGTGACGGCCTCGAGGCATGCTGTCCCGATGGACTCGGACGCGCCTGCTGGATCACCCAGGACACCGTTGGGCGATACCGCAGCGATGCCCTCGCTGAAGGCGCGAGCGAGGAACTCCTCGTCAACAGTGCCCGAGTATCCGCGGGCACAGCGTTCGACGCGCACCTTATCCGGATGTAGCACGAGCATCACGGAGGTTTCCGCGATGTCTGCGTGCCCCCCGACGTTGCCGCCCAGGGAAGCCACGTCCTCGGCGGCCCGGCGCCATGCATCGAGGATCGCCTCACTGTCTGTAAAGACGATGACCGACAGTGGGGCCAACTTAGCCTTCAGACGCAACTCGAAGTCGCGCATGACGGGATGGTTTCCGATGTGGCCTGAGAACAGGACCAAACGCTCAAATCCGTAACCAGCGAGGTTTGCGCCGTAGTCTTCGCAGATGGCTTCAAGAGTCGACGCTCGAAGCGACAGTGTGCCAGGGAATCCGAGGTGATGCGGCGAGTATCCGACGCGGACGGTGGGCAGGACGAGCGCACCACCGAGGTCTTGCGCAATCCGCACCGCGAGTTCGTCAGCGTGGTCGGCGTCCACGGATAGCGGCAGGTGACCACCGTGCTGCTCGACTGCGGCGAGGGGCAGGATCGCCGTGCGCGCTCCCCCTGCGATCGCCTCACCGATTTCGGCACTCGTCATGTACTCGACCCGAATCTCGTTCATTGCGGCACCTACTTGCGTTCTGTCCTGGCGAAGCGAGCTTGGCGGACGATCTCGTCCTGCTCGCCGGCGTCGTACATGTCGTCGACGAAATCGGCAAAGGAGGCAAGGATGTTGGAACGCCGGATGGTGGCCTTTGGCGTCAACTCCCCTGCCGCCGGTGACAGGGCACGCGGCAGGATCCGGTAGGTTTTCAGCTGTAGTGGGCGGGCGAGTTCGGAGTTGACCTCGTCGATCCAGCCGGTTAGAGCATCGTCCCGTTCGTGCGGAGTCATCGCTCGCGCCACGTCGCTGACGCATAGCAGCACCGCGAGGTACTTCCGACCTTCGCCCACGACGATCGCCTCATCAATGAGCGGGCTCGCCTTTAGCCGTACCTCTATCGGCTGCGGGCTAACCATCTTGCCACCGCTGGTCTTGAGGACATCCTTCATTCGCCCGATGATCTTCACCTCGCCGTCGCGGTTCAGCTCGACCAGATCGCCTGTCCGGTACCACCCGTCCTCCATGACGGAGGCTGTCGCCTCAGGATTGCGCCAGTAACCTTTGAACAAGCATGGGCTGCGCAGCTGTAGCTCTCCTTCAGCAGAGACACGGATGGCCCACCGGGGATCGGGCATGCACTTGCCGATGGTCCCTGGCGCCGGAAACGCACGGTCCCATTGGGCGAGCACGGAGCCACAAGTTTCAGTCGTACCGAAAAGCTCGCGAAGATCGAGGCCCCACATGTGCCAAAGCGCGGCCACGTCGGGGGTCATGCTTCCGGACGCAGTCCAGCTGACCTTGATGCGGTCGATGCCGACCGTCGCCCGCAATGGTAGGAACACGCTTTTCATGCAGAAGCCGTAAAGCGCGTTGAGGTGCTTCGGCACCTGACGCCCCCGCCAGCGTAGAACGCTGATCCTTCGGGCGACCCTCATTGCAATCGAATATGCAAAGCGGAAGGCTCTCCCAGACTCGGAAAGCGCCTGCAGCATTTCGCTGGCGAGCTTCTCGTGCATCCTCGGCGGCCATACGACAGCAGTTGGCCGCACCCCGATGAGCGCTTCGCGACGCTGATCCATGGTGCAGTACGTGACGACGAGCCTCGTCATTATCGGCGCGAAGACTCCGATCAGCGCCGGCGCGACGTGTGATAGTCCGAGGAATCCAACGAGATCGTGCCTAGTCCTGCCGATCTCGGGGTAGGACATGGCGAAAGCAAGCACCGAGTACTGGAGTGTGCGGTGTGTGTGCATCACACCCTTTGGGGCGCCCGTAGAGCCTGACGTATAAAACAGCGCAGCCAGCTGGTCGATGTCGCCGGCTTCGACAAGAACGGTAAACAACTCCGGCTCCGCCAGGGCTCGCGCCCTACCGACAGCACGCAATGACGCCCAATGCACCGCCTTCACGGTCGGAGGCAGGTCCGCTGGTTCGGTATCGAACCCGATGGTCGCACACAAGTGCGGCAGCCCGGGGGCGGCCGCTGCCACCTTGGCGATGTCAGACGCACTCTCGGCGAAAATAGCTGTTGCCCCGCTACTTTCGAGCGCTTGCTCAACCTCGGCGCCTGAGCTTGTGGGATAGACTCCAACAGGGACGCCGCCCATGCTCAGGATCGCGAGGGCCGCCACTACCCACTCCCGGCGGGTAGAGGACATGATGGCCACCCGGTCGCCCGGCGCCACCCCGAGATTATGGAGGCCCAGTGTGGTCTCCCGCACTTCGTCTAGGTACTCGCTCCAACTGGTCGGGCGGGCAGCACCACCTGCCCAACTGCAGAAAGCGACCGTGTCCGGCTCGCGCTCGGCGCGGTCGCACAACATCTGCGCGAAGGTGCGATGCACCGCCTCGAACCCTGACACGCTGTGCAACACGGGGATCCCGTCCTTGCCGCAACCAGGCGAACTCGTGGAAACAACTCTCTCCATCTCCATGGTCAGCCCAATTCCTCAGCCAGATCGCTAATCTCGACGCCCGTGTAGCGCTTGACTACCTGCCACTTCCCGTCGACCACCTGGTAAACACCGTAGTCGGGTGCTGCCGTGTTCGTCGAGCTGAAATCGACTGGGCCACTGGCACCTTGATAGTCGATCCTCTCATTCTTGGCCAATAGTTCAAGGCCTTCATCCAGGGAGAACACCGGCGTGCCACCGGAATCAGTCACGTTGTGAAGATTGTCGGCAATCGCTGTGCCTGTGGCCGCGCCACCGGCCGCCATCGCCAAGAGTCCCGAAACGATCGCATCGTAGGCCATCGCAGCCGTCGGCTGCTGAGCGATGGCCATGCCCTTCTCTTCGCCATACTCCTCGATCAACACATCACGCATCCCCGCGACGGCCGGTGAGTCTGCTGCGAAAGCGGACTGCCCGTAAGCACCTTCAAGGTATTGGGCACCGACCTCGTTGAGCAGCACGGGGTAGGTCAACTCGGCGATAAACGACCATTTGCCAGGAATTCCCAGCCGCGCCCACTCGCGCACGATCGGTATCGCGGGCTCGACGGAGCCGGCGAGGAACACCATATCGGGCTTGGGCTCAAAGGCACTGCGAACCTCCGGCAGGTAGGAGCTCTGCCCCCCGTTGTACGCCACCTTTGCCACCACCGTGCCACCAAGCTTCGTGTAGTAGTCCTCCAACCAGCTCGACGTGCTTCGCGCCGAGTCGGAGTTCTCGTAGAGTATCGACAGCGTCTTGAAACCGTTGTCCCAGATGTTCTTTGCGACCGCCAGCCCATCGAAGGTATCCGGGCCGATTGTACGAAAGGTATAGGGGTTGGCCTGGTCGTCGTACTCCACGATGCCCGCATACGGCGATGCGATAGCAACCTCGCTGCGTTCTGCCTGACTGAGCGTCGCCATGAACGTCGAGGAGGTCGGACCCACGATGAATTGCGCGTTGTCTTTGTTGATGAGCTTGGTGACTGCGCGGACTCCATCCTCGGCGTTGAACTTCTCGTCCTCGCTGACCACCTCGAACGTGATCCCGTTGATGCCGCCGCGTTCGTTGACATGGTTCACCACTGCTCGGGTGATCGAATCGACAGCCCCGCCGAAGACGGCCGCCTCGCCCGATAGCGGCGCGGCCACACCGATCACGGAGGTTCCGTCGGAGGCCCCTCCACCGTTGTTACCGCAACCTGTGAGCACCGCCCCGGTCGCCATAACGACGCACGCAACTGCCACCTTGTGCGTTGTTGCTCTGAAAATTGTCATAGTTCAGATCTCCTAAATGGCATTTGCGTTGGGCTGGTGGATCTTTCCTTGCTGAAGCTGGGTGAGCCAGACCTGCAACTAGCTCTACGCGTGCGGGTGAGCATGCGTGGCACCTATGCCTGTGAGATTCGAGCACCCAGGAACATCTCGGCGAAGCCTGGATCGGCGAGCAGTTGCGGCCCGTTTGCCTCGTGATGGACCTGGCCGGATTCCATGAGAAATACGCGTCCGCACAGCGGCAGGATTTGACTGGGATGCTCCTCAATGACCCATAGGACGCCGGTCCCGCTGCGTTCGATGACACAGATCTGCTCGATGAGCGAATCGACAATCTGGGGTGCTAGGCCGGTAGTCGGTTCGTCGAGGATCAAGAGCCTTGGCCGCATGAGCAGTGAGGAGGCGATCGCGAGCTGCTGGCGTTGCCCGCCTGAAAGCGTTCCAGCTCGCTGCTTCCGGCGCTCGGCTAGGATCGGGAACAGTTCCAAAACCTCAGCCATGCGATCATGAGGTAGTCGCATCGCGCGGGTCACAACTTCCAGATTGTCTTCGACTGAGAGTGCGCCAAAGACGTTTCGTAACTGAGGCGTATAGCCAAGTCCACCGCGGGCCCGCTCGCGAGGGGACATCCCGTCGAGTGTCTCTCCATCGAGTTTGACGCTCCCACTGCGCGCATCCACAACCCCGGCGATGGTCTGCACGAGGGTCGTCTTGCCGGCGCCATTAGGGCCGATGATGGCTGTGATGGCCCCTTCGTCAGCAGCAAGTGAAATACCACGGATGATGTTGTTTCGACCGTAGCCGCTGGTCAGGTTCTCGACGTCAAGTAGTGGCACGGCGGACTCCCAAATAGGTTTCGATCACTAGGGGGTCTCGGATGACCTCCGCCGGTGGACCGTTGGCGATGACATGACCGTCGTGCATGACGTACAGCGCATCGGAGATCGCGTTGATGAAGGACATGTTGTGCTCGATGACGAGCACCGTCACGTCCTCGGCGTCGCGGAGTTGACGCACGGTCTTCGATAGACGGTGCTGATCGTCGGGGTTGAGCCCCGAGGAAGGTTCATCGAGCATCAACAGCGACGGCGGTTCCATGAGCAGACGGGCGATCTGGAGCAGGCGCCCCTGGCCGATCGACAGATCCCCCGCCCGGGTGTTGGCCAGTTCGGCCAACCCCATGCGATCAAGCAGTTTCCATGCACGGTCGACCAACACCTGTTCACTCGCTGACACCTTGCGCGGCGAGGTGAATAGCTGCGATAGTCGCTCGCCTGGCACTGTGCGCGCGGCGGTGAGCAGATTCTGCATGACCGACATGCCAGTGAAATCCGCTGTGTTCTGAAATGTGCGCTTCAGACCCATCCGCGCAAGTTGATACGTCGGAGCACCCGTGACGATGCGACCGTTGAACACCACTGTTCCAGCATCTGGCTTGAGGAAACCGGACACCGCGTTGAACAGCGTCGTCTTACCAGAGCCGTTTGGCCCGATGAGACCGGTGACTTTGCTCCGTCCAACCGCCATATTGACACCATCGAGTGCTCGGAGCTGACCAAAACTCTTCACGACGCCGCGCACTTCGAGTAACGGATCTGCTGCGTCCATCACCGACCTCCTGCCGTAGAAGCGGCCAGCACAGCAGGTGCCACGAAGGCTGTGCCGGGCGACGGGTAGATGGCCAGTCGGGGCTTAAAGAGGCCTCCCGGCCAGAAAAGCAGGATCACGATGAGGACCAAACCCTGTAGCGCGTCCTGAAGACTGGCCATCAGCTCCGACGAAATGAAGCCCACCTGAACGTATGTGAGGCCTTCGCGCAGCCCCAGCAGAACGACCGCACCAAGGACCGCACCGGCATTGCTGCCCATTCCGCCGATGATCAGAGCAATGAAGACCGTGAACGTGATGTTCACGTTGAAGAATGCCGGAGTGAGGATCGACAGGTACCACACGTACATGACCCCGGCCAGGCCCATGAAGAACGCGGCAAAAACAAACGCCTTGAGCTTCACGGCGTAGACGTTCACCCCCAGCGAACGTGCAACCGCTTCGTTTTGGTTGATTGCGAGCAGGCTTCGGCCGAACGCCGACCGCGTGACACGCCGGAAGAGGAGGAAGGTCACACCCAGGACGGCCACAACAATCGCTGCAATGAACAACCCCTGCGCTCGCCCCGGGATGAAATCAACGCTCGGCACCGGCGCGTCGAGTAGCCCGCGCGCTCCATTAGCGATCGCCGGCTGGTTGATGAACAGCTGACGAGTCATCTCGGCAAGCGCAAGCGCGACCACAGCCAGGTAGTCACCACCAACCCTCAGCAGGCCGCTTCCGACAATGAGTGCGAGCAGCGCTGATGCAAGACCACCGATGATTGCCCCAGACCACCACGGTAAGCCCAGTCCGAGAATATATGTGTATGAACCAGTTTGAGCCGGCATGACAGTCAGCGCGTAGGCGTAGGCTCCGACACCGAAAAACGCCGCGACACCGAAGTTCACCATCCCGCCAACGCCGAACTGGAGGTTCAACGCTAGGGCTGCGACGGCGTAGATCCCCATAAGAGTGATCAGTCCGCCAAGAATCAGCAGAGTACTCATGCGACGCGCTCCTTCGGACCGCTGAAGAGGCCCTCAGGCCGAAAGAAGACGACCAATGCGATGACCGCGAACACCACCATCTGGGTGTATTCGGACGGGATGACGAGGGTTGCGAGACTTGATGTGAGACCAACCAGGACGGCTGCGAGCATCACGCCATAGATGCTGCCGAGTCCACCGATAATGGCCGCGGCGGAGATGATCAGCACCTGATCCCAGCCGAGCTCAGGGTAGATGCGTGCGGTAAAGGCAATGAGCGTTCCCGCCAGCGCAGCCAACGCGCTCGCGACCGCCCATGTGACGTACTGCAGATAGGAGGTGTTGACACCGCGAATCTGAGCCAGCTCCTGGTTGTTGGCCATCGCGCGCAATGCCCGGCCGCTGTAGGAGTTCGACAGCCAAAAGTGCAGTGCCACAACCACCAGAGTCGCGATGCCGATGACAGCGATCTGATCAACGCTGGCCACTGCGGTCTCACCGATGCGCAAGGTCTCTTGCAGAGGTACGTTGAGCGTCTTCACCCCGTACCCGGTGAACACCTCGACCATTGCGTGAATGAAGAACGCAAGACCGACTGATGCGATCATGGGGATATGGTGCGGACGTCCGCGCATCGGCCAGAAGATGAGCCGAGCCGATACGACGCCCGCCACCGTCGTGACCACGATCGCCGCGAGACAGGAGGCTACCCAGTGCATCCCCAGCAGCACATTGAAGCCGTACGCACTGAACCCGCTGAGGACGATGAGTTGGGGATGCGCGATATTGAGGAAGCCCTCCACCCGGCGCACGAGTTCGAAGCCCACCGTGGCCAGCAACAGAACCGCACCGCTGACCAGGCCAGCAGCAACGACGACTAGCACGAATCCCCCTTCATGCCCTTGCACGCCGAGATCTATTGCTGTTACCGCACTCTCGCAGGCAACGGGAGGCTGGATCGTCGAAGTTCCGGGCGCCCTTGCCGATTTCAGGTTCTGTCATGATTCACCGTGCAACTTCTTGCGTTGCCGGAGAGCTAGGGACGAGGTGGCCATCGCCACGTGCAGAGGGGAATTCGGCCGGCCGACCCTCGCGGAAGGCTTGTCGGGCCTCGCGGTAGTCCGCGCTCGCGAAACCTAGGGTCTCCAACGCCGCGGACAACTCCTGCTGAGGAAGGGCATTGGTCAGCCAACCTGAGTTCAGCGATCGCTTTGTCCAGCGGATTGCCTGCTGTGAGCCCTGCGCAAGATCGTCGGCGATCGCCAAGGCGCGATCGAGCACCGCCTCCTTCGGCTCGGTGACGCTCACCAGACCCATACGCTCAGCCTCAGCGCCAGTCAGGCTTGCTGAAGTTAGTTGGTAATACTTAGCTTTGGCCATGCCGACGAGCAGCGGCCAAATCAGGGAGGAGTGGTCGCCCGCGACCACTCCTACACGAGTGTGGCCGTCCCGAAGCAAAGCGTCCTCAGCAGCGACACTGATGTCCGCGAGCAACGCCATTGACAGACCCCAGCCCACCGCGGGCCCGTTGATCGCCGAGATGAGGGGCTTATCCATGTTCAGGAGCGCCGTGATCCGTCGCCGCTCACCCTCCATGAGCGCGATCGCGTCATCCAGGGTGGGGTCTGGTTGGCTCACATCCATGCCTGTGCAGAACCCGCGGCCGGCGCCAGTGATAACAGCGACCCGCGTTTGGGGGTCACGGTCGACATCAAGCCAAATTTCGGTCATATGCTCGAACATCGGCATCGTGAGGGAGTTCAGTCGCTCGGGACGATTGAGGGTGATGAGGAGTACCCCGTTTGGTTTGCGCTCGATCAAGATCTCCTTCGGGTAGCGGCTAAAGACGTCATCCGCGGCCAGTGTGTTCATCGCGCTTCTCCTACCTCGACACAATTTTCGGTTGTTTCCTGCTGGGACACTGCTTTCGAACGCTTCGAACTCGACGTAGCAGGCGGCCGCTCGGCGCGAACACCATCCAGAATCGCCGCTGAGGTGCGCCCCGGTAACGGCGCTCATGCGTATGCGCTGGTGTCGTCTCGACTTCGCCCATATAGGTGAATCGCCCGTCGCATCCCATCGGCCTCTGTGAATGCGCATTAACCTATGGCCCGAGTGTGATCCTGTCAACACTTTCTGTAGAACCACGGGCATTTCCGTGGGTTTCACCTGCATACCGTTGCGCAGCGCCACAGGTGGAACCGCCTGTCCATCGGATTAAGGGCCCCAAATGGCACCCGTAGGCGGCCGATCCAACCTTTTGTGGATTAATGCTCGTTAATAACGACACACGCGCTGATCACCGCGGATGCGCGTTATGCCTTTAGCCGGCGTGCCCACGCTCTCCTGACCACACAGACCGCAGCCCAATGCGACCGCGGGTACGGCAACCCACGCTGAACTGGCTGAGTGTCAACGAGTTTGGCACACCATTCGACGCCGTGATCCTGGCCCTTTACACCATCGCAGGCCGCATCCTCAACTGGTCCCATTGGCTCGACTGTGTGGTGCCGTGGCGCTTCCGCCGTCCCGGCATGCGGTACCGCCGTCACCGATGCGCCGGCTATGCGAACCGCGCGCACGGCGACCGTCAGCTAAGAGGACGGGACCAGATCCCCGCTACCATCGACGCCGGCCTGGCCCCTAGGTCCTGTCGCGTCAGGCGTCCGGCAGCTGCAGCGTGGTCGTCGCGAGGTGCGCGAGCAGACGGCCCTCATCGACCGCCGCCGAGCGGTAGGACACGTAGCCGTCGGGTCGGATGAGACAGGCCGCCGGCGTCGTGGCGGCATCGCCGAAACCGTATGCAGTGGCAAGGTTCCCGTCCGCGTCGACCAACGTCGCGCCGAACACCGCGGTATCCGAGAGCCCCTCGGGCACCACGACGACAGCACGCAGGCGCCCGGCCGACCGAGCGATCACATCCTCGGCGACCTCCATCGCCTCGCCCCACGCCGCCTCCGATGTCGCCCACAGCAGCAGGGTGTGGCCGGTGTGGCGGAACAACTCGTGACAGCGAATGGGGCCGGTCACTGCGCTGCGACGAAGGCCGGTGGCGTCCGGCGCCCGCTCCCCTGGACGTGGTCCGGCGGCGGGACCCGGTGCGTCCGGATCGTCGCCGACGATGGGGCTGTCGGCGTAGTGCACCAGGAGTTGCGCTGTGCGCAGCACCGTCGTCTGCAAGTCGTCGCCGCCGCCGATTCCCTCCCGGGCTGCACGCACCGTCCGGCCAACCACCTCCTCCCCCACGGGATGGCGTTCGGCGTGGTAACTGTCCAGCAGGTGCGGCGCCGCCGCGCCCTGCACGGCGAGCGCGAGTTTCCAGCCCAGGTTGTAGGCGTCCTGGATACCGGTGTTCATGCCCTGCGCGCCTGTGGGCGGATGGATGTGGGCGGTATCGCCCGCCAGGAACGCCCGGCCCTGCTGATACCGGTTGACCAACCGGTGACTGATGCGGAAGACCGATGACCAACGCATGTTTGTCGCCGTCGTCGGCTCGGGCGCCAATCGATCGAGAACCGCCTGCACGTGGCGCAGCGCCGGCTTCGGCGCATCGGCCTGGATCCCGTGTGTGACAACGTCTTCCACGCGGGTGGCCGCAGACAGCTCGTCGGGCACCAGCATCGAGATTCGATAGCGGCACCGGCCGGGCAGCGGGATGCACACCAGCAAATCGTCGACGACGCCGTCGGTCACATGCGAGCTGCGCACAGACAGGCCAGTCGGAAGGCCCCAGTCGAGCTCGACGTCGGCCAGCATGTACTCCTCGGGGAACGCGTCGCCCTCGAACGTCAGCCCCAGCGTCTTGCGCACCACGCTGTGCGCGCCCTCGGCGGCCACCAGATACTCGGCTGACACCTCGCGTTCGCCGTCGGCGTCGCGCAGGGTCGCCTTCACACCGGCGTCGTCGGCGGTGAAGGCGACCAGTTCCACGCCGCGGCGAACTGCGGTGCCGAGCCCCGCCAGATGCGCACCGAGAATCTCCTCGGTGGTGTACTGCGGCAGGCAGACGAATCCGTACGGCACCTCATCAGGTATTGGGAAGACGAGTTCTCCGGTGCGCTCACCGTTGACGTACATGACCTGCCCGCGCATCGTGATCGACGCGTCGAGCGCGGTGTCGACGATGCCGATCTGATCCCAGATCTCGAGGGTGCGGGGTTGGATCCCTACGGCCTTCGCCCACGGCGCCACGCTGTCGCGTTTGTCGATGATGAGAACGTCAACTCCCCGGCGCGCCAACTCAATAGCAGCTGTGAGCCCCACCGGGCCGGCTCCGACGACGATCACCTGTGCGTCCATGTGCGGGACTCTAGCGATCAGGACGCATTACGAGAACGGGTTTCACCGCGCCACCCGTCGTCGCGGAATGCCATGCGTCGCCGAAGTCGTCGAACGAGAAGGTGGTCACCAGCTCCTCCAGCGGCAGGTCGCCGCGGCGCCACATCTGCGCCAGTTGCGGGATGAACACGTGCGGGTCGCTGTCGCCCTCGACGACACCGCGCACGCGAAGGCCACGACCCATGATCAATCCGACCGGAAGCGCCGCGCTCAACGCGCCCAGACCGACCAGCGCAAGAGTGCCGCGGGCACGCAGGCAGGTCAGTGCCGTCGCTATGACGTCGGGTAGCGCGGTCGTGTCGATCGCCGCCGTCGCTCCCCCACCGGTCACCTCGATGAGGTGCGCCGCGACATCGCCGTCGACCGGGTCGATGACGGCGGTGGCGCCCAGACGCATCGCCAAGGCCCGTCGCTGCGCCACCGGATCGACGGCGACAATGGCCCGGCATCCCGCGATCCGCCCACCCATCACCGCCGAGAGCCCCACCGCACCCGCGCCGAAGACGGCCAGCACGTCGGCGGCAGCCAGAGCCAGGGCGTTGAGCACAGTGCCGACACCGGTCTGGACGCTGCAACCCAACGGCGCCGCCAGCTCGGGGGGCATGGGTTCGGGCAGCACGACGGTGTTGGCCGGCCGCGAGATGGCGTGGGTGGCGAAGCTGGACTGCCCGAAGAACCCGCCGGCCACCGGTGTGCCGTGCAGGCGCAGGGCGCTGGTCTCGTCACCGCGATCACCGCGCATGTTCAGGCCGGTCGAGTGGTCACAGTAGGCGGGGGCGCCCTCGGAGCAGTTCGCGCATTCGCCGCAACTGGCGAACGTCAGGACCACCTGTTGGCCCATTGCCGCCGTTGCGTCGGGGCCGGCCTCGACAACGGTGCCGGTGCCCTCGTGGCCGAATGTCATCGGCAGCCTCGCGGCCGGAAACCGGGCGGAGACGCTGACGTCGGTGTGACAGATGCCGACCGCGGCGATGCGCACCAGCACCTCATCGCCGACGGGCGGCCGGATCTGGACGTCGGTCAGTTGCGGAACCGCTCCCGGCTCGAGCACGACCGCGGCACGTGCGTCTATCACCCTGGGATGTTAAATGGTCTGGATGCGAGCCATACAGGTACCACAGTTGGACGGTCCACACGCCGCGGAATTGGTGGACATCGACGAGCCGACATCGGCCGACGGCGTCGTCATCGACGTGTACGCCGCCGGCGTCGCCTTCCCCGATGCGCTACAGACCCGCGGGCTCTACCAGCACAAGGCGGAGCTGCCCTACGTGCCGGGAGCCGAGATCGCGGGCGTGGTGCGTAGCGCGCCCGCCGGCGCGCACGTGTCCGCAGGCGACCGGGTGGCCGGCCTGACGATGCTGACGGGTGGCATGGCCGAAGTCGTTGCGTTACCGGCAGATCGGGTGTTCGCGCTGCCGGACTCGGTGTCCTTCGAGGCGGGTGCTGGCCTGCTCTTCAATGATCTGACGGTGCACTGCGCATTGCGAACCCGGGGCCGGTTGGTTCCCGGCGAGACGGTCCTCGTGCACGGTGCCGCTGGCGGCATCGGAACATCTACGCTGCGCCTGGCCGCGGCGTGGGGTGCCTCGCGCATCATCGCCGTGGTCAGTACCGAGGACAAGGCGGCCGTCGCCAGGGCCGCCGGCGCCACCGACGTGGTGTTGGCCGACCACTTCAAGGACGCGGTCAAGGAACTGACCGGCGGACGCGGCGTCGAACTCATCGTCGACCCGGTGGGCGGCGACCGCTTCACTGACTCGCTGCGATCATTGGCACCGGGCGGACGCCTGCTCGTCGTCGGATTCACCGGCGGCGAGATCCCAACCGTCAAGGTCAACCGGCTGCTGCTGAACAACGTCGACGTGATCGGTGTCGGGTGGGGCGCTTGGGCCGCAACGCATCCCGGCTATCTACACGAGCAGTGGGCCGAACTCGAACCGCTGCTGGCCTCGGGCCTGATCACCGCACCCGATCCGGTCGTCTACCCGCTGGAGCGCGCCGGTGACGCCATCGCCTCGCTGGAGGACCGGTCGGCCAAGGGCAAGGTCGTGGTGAGGGTGCGCTGAGCGCAAGGTCGTCGTGAAGGGGCGGTGTCGGTTTCGCGGTCCCTGACAGAGGGCACTCCGGACTTCAAACGGAGCGAGGAGACCACACATGGCCAAGAAGACGAGCAAATCAGCTGCGCTCCTGTATCGCCCCATAGGCCTGGCCAGCTCGCTGGTGGGCGGACTCATCGCCGGGCTCGTGTTCAAGCAGGTGTGGCGACTGGCGGCTCCCGGCCCGCAGTCCAATCCGCCGAAGGCCCTGGAGACCGAGTACCCCTTCAAGCAGATTCTGCTGGCCGCCGTCATACAGGGCGCGATCTTCTCGGCGGTCAAGACCATCATCGACCGGCAGGGCGCCCGACTCTTCGAGAAGGCGACCGGCGAGTGGCCGGGTAGCTGAGCGCTTTGTGCGTGCTGACGTTCGCTCAGCGAGCGTCAGCGCTCATGATTCGCAGAGTTCGGCCGCGTTCGACGTCCTCTTCCTAAGGCCCGAGTCTCCGAGCGTCCCAAGTTCGACGAGAGGATGCTCGCCGACCGACGAATGGTGCTACGGATCGCGGTGACCCGCGTCTACGGTCTGCACCATCCCGCCCTCAGGTCGTCAGCACCACCTTGACGCAGTCGGCATCCCTGGCCGCAACTGCGGCGTAGGCGGCGGGCGCCTCGGCCAGCGGCATGGTGTGGGTGAAGATGTTGCTGACGTCGAGCCGGCCTGATTGCAGCAGGGGGACGAGTTCGGGCCAGGTGCGCTGCACGGGCGCCGTGGTGAACCGCAACGAGATGCTCCGAATCAGACTGAGTGTGGCGGGCAGCGGGAACGGGTTGAGGTCGTGCACACCCACCACCGACACCGTGCCACCGGCCCGCACGCAGGCCAGCGCATCGTTCATCGACCCATCGCTGCCGACGGCATCGATCACCGACACCGCACCGCGACCGTCGGTCGCATCCAACACCGCCTGCAGTGCCGGTGGCGCCAACCCGACGGCCCCGGCCTGCTCGGCGCGCTGCCGTCGACCCTCGACGGGATCGATGGCGAAGACGGTGCCCGCGCCGAGCGCGATGGCGCTGTGTACCGCGCACAGTCCGACCGCACCCAGACCGATGACCACGACGGTGCCGCCGGGCGGGATGTCGGCACGCTGCGCACCCGCCCACCCCGTGGCGAGATTGTCGGTCAACAGCAGGGCTTCCTCGGTGTGAATGTCCTCGGGCAGCGCCAACAGCTGGAAGTCCGCGACGGGAACCGCCAGCAGTTCGGACTGCGCGCCGCCGAGTACACCGGCGCCGAAGATCCGAGGCCCACCGACGCACGTCACCGGATCGTGTGTCGCACAACCGGCGCACGACCCGCAGCCGGCGACCGAGGAGACCAGCACGTCGTCACCTACCTTCACGGTCGTCACATCGGGTCCGACCTCGACCACCGTGCCGACCGCCTCGTGGCCAAGGGCAACCGGCGCGGCGAGCGGGTAGTCGCCCTCGTAGAAGTGAAGATCGGAACCGCAGATCGCGGTCGACCGCACCTCGATGATGGCGCCGTCCGCGCCGGGCAGCGTCGGATCGGGCACCGTCTCGACCCGAACCTGACCCGGAGTATCGATCACGACGCTCTTCATCTGAACTCACTCTCCATAGATCCACTGCCCCCGACGCAGCACACCGCGCACCGCGAGGTCACCATCCAGAACTACCAGGTCGGCATATGCACCCGGCGTCAGGCCATCTGACGGTAGTCCCAGTGCCCGCGCCGGATTGATCGAGGACTGCCGCACGGCCTGCAGCAGCGCCGCCTCCGGCGGCAGTCCGGCGTGCGTGACAGCGAACCGGAACACCCTGTCCATCGTCGCGGTGCTGCCTGCGATGGTGTCGGAGCCCCCGACACGCGCAACGCCCGCGACGACGTCGACGGCGATCGGACCGAGGCGGTACCTCCCGTCGGGCATCCCGGTGGCCGCCATCGCGTCGGTGATCAACGAGACCCGGTCTCGTCCGGCACTCATCGCGACATGTCGGTAAATGGCGGGCGCGATGTGCACGCCATCGGTGATGAGTTCGACGGTCACACTGGGATCTTCGAGCAGTGCGATGGCGGGCCCTGGCTCCCGCCGATCGATCGGGCGCATCGCGTTGAACAGATGCGTGCCCACCGTCGCACCCGCCGCGATCGCCGCACGCGTCTGTTCGTAGGTGGCCTCGGTGTGCCCTACCGCGACAACGACTCCTGCATCGACGAACTGCCCGATCGCCGCGAGTCCACCGTCCCGCTCGGGTGCGATGGTGACCATCCGAATCGTTCCGGCGCCCGCCTCGAGCACACGGTCGATCTCGGCTGGGTTGGGGTCGCGCATCAGCGATGGCTGATGCGCACCACAGCGACTGGCCGACAACCAGGGTCCCTCCAGGTGGATACCGTCGACCAGTCCGGCGCGCACGTCGTCGGCCAATCCGTATACCTGGCGCAGCAATTCGTCCGGCCCGGCGGTCACCAGGGACGCGACCATCGCGGTCGTGCCGAATCGGCGGTGATACGCCACCGCGGTGGCGGTCTCGGACGCGACGGCGGCGGAGAAGTTCGCACCGGCCCCGCCGTGCAGATGGGTGTCGACGAATCCGGGCACCACCGTCACCGCCCCGAGGTCGCGGTCCGCGGGCCGCGAGGGAACTCCCCTGCCGACTGCCGCCACGGTGTCCTGGTCTACCTCGATCCACCCGGGCCGCAACAGTTCTGAGCCCGTGGCGATGGTGTCTGCCGTCAGTAACAACTCAGATGCCCTGCCAGTCCGGCTTGGCGCGGTAGGTCTCGCGGTAGTAGTCGACGAGCTGGAGGCGGCGTGCGGCGGCGTCGTCGAGCAGCACGGTCACGTGGGGGTGGTGTTGCAGAATGGTCGCGGGCCACATCGCGCTGACCGCGCCCTCGACCAGGTGGTGCACGGCCTCGGCCTTGCTGCTGCTGGTGGCGACCAGGATCACATGCCGGGCCGCCATGATGGTGGCGAGGCCCTGCGTGAGGCAGTGGGTCGGCACCGCGTCGATGTCGTCGCCGAAGAAGCGCGCGTTATCGCGGCGCGTCTGCATGGTGAGCGTCTTGATCCGGGTCCGTGACGCCAGCGACGATCCCGGCTCGTTGAAGGCGACGTGTCCGTCGGTGCCGATGCCGAGGATCTGCAGATCGACGCCACCCGCATCACGAATCGCGTTCTCGTACTGCTCGCATGCCGCCGGGATGTCGGCGGCCAGACCGTCGGGGCTCTGCACCGCTCCTGGCGCGAAGTCCACCCGCGACACGAAAACGTTGTCGATGACCGTGCTGTACCGCTCGGGATGGTCGGCGGGCAGGCCCACATACTCGTCGAGGGTGAAACCCCGTGCCGAGGCGAAGGAGATGAGGCCCGCATCGCAGCGCGCCGCGAGTTGGTCGTAGATCGCCAGCGGCGACGATCCGGTGGCCAGCCCCAGGACCGCCGTCGGTTTGCGAGCCAGCAGTGCGCCTATCGCGTCCGCGGCGAGGGCGCCGATCTCCTCGGCGTCGGCCAGGGTGATGACTTCCATCTACTTGGTCGCGGTGAAAAGGGTGGCACCGTAGTCGATCTCGGAGCCGGTGCTGACCGCGTCGGACGGCGTGACATTGTCGGATTCGCGTTCGTCCATGACCACGACGGGCACGATGGGATTGAGGCCCTTGGCCACGATGGCCGGAACGTCGTAGGTGATGACGGTCTGGCCCGCGACGACGTCGTCGCCCTGGCTGACATGAGAGATGAAGCCCTCGCCGGCCAACGCCACGGTGTCCAGGCCGAGATGGACCAGCACGCCGACATTGTCCGGTGTCATCACGATGTAGGCGTGGGGCATCAGCTTGAGCAGCTTGCCACTGACGGGAGCGATCGCGTCGACCACCGCACGGGGCGGGTCGACGGCGGCACCGTAGCCGACCATGCCCTGCGAGAACACCGGATCGGGGACGTCGGACAACGCAACTGCACGCCCCGCCACCGGGGCGAGGACTGGCGTCTTGCTCACGATGAGCGACTCCCTATCTAGCGGACAACATCGTCCGGCCTGCACCAACAATACGAGCGCAGCGCAAAGACGGCCTCCACTTCAGCAGACTTCTTGCGAGGAATCCCGATCGTTCACGGCTGGGCGGAAATCGCATCCCGTTGTGGTGTCGGCGCGTAGCGCTGGCACGTTGAGCTATTTGGTGCGCTTCTGGTTTTCAATGTAGTCCTTCACCGCTGATAATGGTGCGCCGCCGCAGGATCCGGCGAAGTAGGACGGGGACCAGAAGTGTTCGCCCCAGAGGTATTGGCGGATGTGGGCGGGGAATTCCTGGCGCAGGCGTCGAGCAGAGACGCCTTTGAGGCTGTTGACCAGCCGCGATATCGCGACCTTGGGTGGGTAGTGCACGAGCAGGTGCACATGGTCGGCTTCGCCGTTGAATTCGCGTAGTTCGGCGTCGAAGTCGGTGCAGACTGCGGCCATGATCTGCTGGCATCGGTGCAGTATCTCGTCGGTGAAAGGGCCGCGCCGATACTTCGGCGTGAAGACCAAATGCGTGTGAAGGTTGCAGACCACCAATCTACCCCTGCGAACATCGGGATCTGGTTCCCACCGCGGTGACATAGACCAATGCTATGCGTGGTGGCCGATGGTTGTCGGTCGCTGGGGTTAGGGTGCGATTGTGAAGCAGGTGGTGCAGGTTCGGTTGGAGGCTGATGCCGCCCAGTTGGATGTGTTGGCCCGCACGCTAGCCGCGTGCAACGACACGGCGAACCTGTTATCGACCATCGCCCACCGCGAGCGGGTGTTCCGGGGTCGGGACTTGCGGGCGATCACCTACGCCCAGGCCCGCGAGCACGCTGGACTGGGCGCGCAGGTCGCCCAATCGTGTATCCGCAAGGTCGCTGACTCCTACGCCACGTTGCGAACCAATCTGCGCAATGGCCGCTACGGCAAACGGGGCAGCCCCCGCCGGCGCAGGGTGGAAGCGACGCCAATCCGGTTCCGCACGTTGGCGGCCCAACCGTTCGATGACCGCTGCTTGTCTTGGACCCATGACACCGCTACGAACCATGCTGGTGTGGTGTCGATCTGGACCATCGAGGGCCGGTTGAAGAATCTGCGGTTCATTGGTGAGCCCGGCCAAATCGCCATGCTGCGAGCGTATCGATGTGGGGAAACCGATCTCATCATCCGCCGGCGCCGCGGTGGCGGCTTGGCGGCCTATCTGATAGCCACAGTGGATCTGCCCGATCCGCCGGTACGCACCGGTGCGCACCTCGATACCTCCGCCGGGTGGATCGGCGTCGATCTGGGGATCGAGAACATCGCTGTCACCAGTGACCGGCCCCTGGCGCGAGAGTTGATGGCCACCTACGGCGCCTGCGCCCCGGACGGGGCGGCTGGCCGGGGCAGCGTGAAAGACCGCCGTACCCGCGTCCGCGAACTGCGTCAGAAACTGCAGGCGAAGAACACCAAGTCAGCTAAACGACTGCTGCGCAAACGCGCCAGAAAAGAGGCCCGGTTTGCCGCCGATGTGAACCACCAGATTTCCAAGAGGATCGTGGCCGAGGCTGAACGCACCGGGCGTGGGATCGCCGTCGAAGAACTCACGGGGATCCGCGAACGGGTACGGCTCCGCAAGCCCCAACGCGCCACACACGCGAGCTGGGCCTTCGCCCAACTCGGAGTGTTCCTCACCTACAAAGCAGCCCGCGCTGGTGTGCCGATCATCGCCGTGGACCCGGCTTACACCAGCCAACGCTGCACCACCTGCGGCAGTATCGACAAACGCAACCGGACCAGCCAGACCCAGTTCGTTTGCCGGGCCTGCGGATACACCGCAGAACACGCAGACATCCTCGGTGCCGACAACATCGCGCACCGAGCCCCAACCACCTGGGCCCAGTCAACGGCCCCCAGCGCGGCGTGAAGCGCGACAACCAGTCGCGAAAAACAGCTGCAAGTCCGGCCATTCATGGCCGGGTAGTTGACCGCTACTCGTTTAAGCTACTGCTGCGCTTCGACGGGCGGCGCGGGCGCCACAGGAAGGGTCACCGATAATGGGCGATACGATGAAACCCGTGGGCGCACAGAGGAAATCGGGGATGCGCATACCCGGCTTCGCGCAGTTGCAGCGGCTGGGCAAGAGCCTCATGCTGCCGATCGCGGTACTGCCCGCGGCGGGCATCCTGCTGCGGTTGGGTCAGCCCGACCTGCTGGGCCGGATCGACGCGCCGGTCATCGGGGCGTTCTTTCAGGCGATGAGTGCGGCAGGTGACGCGGTATTCGCCAACCTGCCGCTGCTGTTCGCCGTCGGCGTGGCCATCGGATTCGCCAGAAAGGCCGACGGCTCGACCGCGCTGGCCGCCGTGGTGGGTTACCTCGTGGTGGAGGCGGTGTTCAAGACCATGTCGCCGATCGTTCTCGCCGGCGAGGTCGACAAGGCCGGTGACCAGGCTCAGATCAACTACAGCGTGTTCGCGGGGATCGTGGTCGGTCTGCTCACCGCCTGGTTGTTCGACAAGTACCACACCATCGAGTTGCCGTCCTACCTCGGATTCTTCGGCGGGCGGCGGTTTGTGCCGATCGTGGTATCGCTGGCCTCGCTGTTCCTCGCGTTCGCCATGAGCTACTGCTACCCGATCTTCGACGTGGGGCTGACGAGTCTCGGCCAGTTCATCGGCGGCGCAGGTGCGCTCGGTGCATTCGTCTACGGATTCGCCAACCGCATGCTCATACCGCTGGGTCTGCACCACATCCCGAACTCCTACGTCTGGTTCCTCTATGGCGACTACCAGACACCCGGCGGTGACGTCGTCACCGGTGAACTGACCCGATTCGCTGCGGGTGACCCCACAGCGGGCATCCTGACGTCGGGCTTCTACCCGATTCTGATGTTCGGCCTGCCGGCCGCCGCACTCGCGATGATCCACGTGGCCAACAAGAAACAGCGCAAGGTGGCGGTCGGAATCCTGTCAGCGGCGGCGCTGACCGCGTTCCTGACCGGTGTGACCGAGCCGCTGGAGTTCGCGTTCATGTTCGTGGCCTTCCCGCTATACGTCATCCACGCTCTCCTGACCGGGCTGTCGCTGGCGGTGGCCTACCTGCTCGACATACACCTGGGCTTCTCGTTCTCCGCCGGGCTCATCGACCTGCTGCTCTACGGCACCGCACCGGCCGCGAAGAACATCGGACTGTTGATCGGGATGGGCCTGGTGTTCTTCGTCGTCTACTACGTGCTGTTCCGGTTCGCGATCACGAGGTGGAACATGCGCACTCCCGGCCGGGAGCCGGAGGCCGAGTTCGAGGCCGAGGAGCGGGCGAACATCGGGGAGGGCGCGGAATCGGCGACCGCGGTGGCGGCAGGCGGTACGGCGACCGCGACGATCGCAGCTCCGGCGGACAGCAGAGCCGAACAGGTCATCGAGGCGTTCGGCGGCCGGCAGAACCTGGTCAATGTCGACGCCTGCATCACGCGCCTGCGCATGGAGGTCGCCGACAAGGGCAAGGTCGATCAGGCCCGGCTGAAGAGTCTGGGCGCAGCGGGTGTGGTCGAGGTCGGCAACAGCGTGCAGGCGGTGTTCGGCACCCAGGCCGAGGCGCTCAAGAACGCCATCCTCGACGTCCTCTAGACCAATTTCACGCCCGTGGCCTGGGAATACCTAGCCAATCTCGCTTTCGATGTTTTGTGCGCGCGCCCAGGTGGTAATCGACTGTCATGTTCCTGAACGGCGATTTCTCAAAGCGATTGTTCATTGCTGGCGCAGCGGCTGCTGCCCTGGCCATCACACCGCTTGGTGTGCCGACGGCGCTCGCTGAGCCGGCACCGCCGCCGCCGTGCGCCGACGTCAACGCACCGGGCTGCGCAACTGCCGGACCCGGCGGCGTCCAGGCCACGGTTCCCGGTGCAGGTGCTGTGGCTGGCCCGGAGGGGGCCGGAGCGACCGTGCCCGGTGCCGGTGCTGAAGCTGGCCCCGGCGGAGCCGCTGCCACCGTTCCCGGCGCAGGCGCCACTGCGGGGCCCGATGGAGCCCAAGCCAACGTCCCTGGTGCCGGCGCTGAAGCCGGACCCGGCGGCGCGGCAGCCACCGTTCCCGGCGCGGGTGCTGAAGCGGGACCCGGCGGCGCCAGTGCCACCGTTCCCGGTGCCGGTGCCGAAGCAGGTCCCGGCGGCGCCAGCGCCAACGTTCCAGGTGCCGACGCCAACGTCGGCCCCGGCGGTGGCCAGTTCTGCATCGACAACGTCGGTTGCGTCGGCGGTGCGCGGTAACCACACCAGTCACAACTGAACAGCATGCAGGCCAGGGCTGAGCCCTGGCCTGCATGCTGTGGTGGAGATGGCGATTTGAAACTCGATGCGCCACACCAGCCATACACTCGGGCAATAAGCGGAATCCGCTCAGCGAGGAGCACAGCCCATGTCGATCACCGAGCCTGTCAGCAAGTCCGTCACCCAGCCTGCGAACGAGTCGGTCACTGGGTCGGTCACTGAGTCCGTCAACCAGGATGTGGCCGCCACGCAGCAGTACTTCGACAGTCCGCGCTTTGAGGGGATTACCCGGCTCTACACGGCCCGCCAGGTCGCCGAGCAGCGCGGCACGATCCCCATTGACTACACCGTCGCCCGGGAGACGGCGGCGGCGTTTTACACCCGCCTGCGCGAACTCTTCTCCCAGCACAAGAGCATCACCACCTTCGGCCCGTACTCGCCAGGTCAGGCCGTCACGATCAAGCGCATGGGCATCGAGGGCATCTATCTCGGCGGGTGGGCGACCTCGGCCAAGGGGTCACTGAGCGAGGACCCCGGCCCCGACCTGGCCAGCTACCCGCTGAGCCAGGTACCCGACGAGGCGGCCGGACTGGTACGCGCGCTGCTCACCGCGGACCGCAATCAGCTGTACCTACGGCTGCGTATGACCGACGCCGAGCGCGCCGCGACCCCGGCAGTCGACTTCCGGCCGTTCATCATCGCCGACGCCGACACCGGTCACGGCGGAGATCCGCACGTCCGCAACCTGATCCGCAGATTCGTCGAGGTCGGCGTGCCGGGCTATCACATCGAGGACCAACGCCCCGGCACCAAGAAGTGCGGCCATCAGGGCGGCAAGGTGCTGGTGCCCTCCGACGAACAGATCAAGCGACTCAACACCGCCCGCTTCCAACTCGACATCATGCGGGTGCCCGGCATCATCGTCGCGCGCACCGACGCCGAGGCGGCCAACCTGATCGACAGCCGTGCCGACGAACGCGACCAGCCGTTCGTCCTTGGTGTCACCAACCTGAGGATCCCGCCGTACAAGGCGTGCTTCCTGGCCCTGGTGCGCAGCTTCCACGACGCGGGTGTCACCGCCCTCAACGGTCATCTGCTCTACGCGCTTCCCGACGACGAGTACGCCGCCGCCGACGCGTGGCTCGAGCGCCAGGGCATCAAGAAGGCCGTGACCGAGGCCGCGTCCGGGTGGCGGGCCGACGGGGACCAGTCGGTCGACGATCTCTTCGACCGCGTGGAGTCGCAGTTCGTCGAGGCCTGGCAGGAGGATGCCGGGCTGCAGACCTACGGCGAGGCTGTGGCGGAGCTGCTCGAGTTCCGCGAGCGCGAGGGCGAACCGCAGGACATGAAGGCAGCGGACTGGCGCCTGTTCGCCAAGACCGCATCGCTGCACTCCGCGCGCGAGCGGGCAAGGCAGCTGGGGGTTGACGCCCCATGGGACTGCGAACGGTCCAAGACACCCGAGGGCTACTACCAGGTCCGCGGCGGCATCCCCTATGCGATCGCCAAATCACTTGCGGCAGCGCCGTTCGCCGACATCCTGTGGATGGAGACCAAGACCGCGGACCTCGCGGATGCGAAGCAGTTCGCCGACGCGATCCACAGCGTCTATCCCGACAAGATGCTGGCGTACAACCTGTCCCCCTCGTTCAACTGGGACACCACCGGTATGAGCGACGACGAGATGCGCGCCTTCCCCGAGGAGATCGGGAAGATGGGCTTCGTCTTCAACTTCATGACCTATGGCGGGCACCAGGTCGACGGCGTCGCCGCCGAGGAGTTCGCCAGCGCGCTACGCCAGGACGGCATGCTCGCGCTGGCCCGGCTGCAGCGCAAGATGCGGCTGGTCGAGTCGCCCTACCGCACGCCGCAGACCCTGGTGGGCGGCCCGCGTAGCGACGCGGCGCTCGCGGCGTCCTCGGGGCGCACGGCGACCACCAAGTCGATGGGCAAGGGTTCGACTCAACATCAGCACCTGGTGCAGACCGAGGTGCCCAAGAAGCTGCTCGAGGAGTGGCTGGCGCTCTGGGGCGAGCACTACAACCTCGGCGAGTCCTTCCGCGTGCAGCTGCGACCCCGGCGCGCGGGCGGCGAGGTGCTCGAACTCGGCATCTACGGCAAGCGCGACGAGGGTGAGGAACTGCTCGCCAATGTGCTGGTCGATCCCATCAAGGACCGGCACGGCCGCAGCATCCTGACGGTGCGCGACCAGAACACGTTCGCCGAGCAGTTGCGCCAGAAGCGCCTGATGACCCTGATCCATCTGTGGCTGATCCACCGGTTCAAGGCCGATGCCGTCTACTACGTCACTCCCACCGAGGACAACGTCTATCAAACCGAGAAGATGAAGTCGCACGGTATCTTCCGCGACGTTCACCAGGACGTCGGCGAGATCGTCGTCGCCGACGTGAATCACGACCGCATCGACGAGCTGCTCGCCCCCGATCGGGAGGCCCTGCAGCGCCTGATCCGCAAGGAGGACTAGCGGCGCGGGTCGGTCTCCACCGCATGCGACAAAGAATCGCGTAGATCTCATCACTGTCGCGGATACGGGCGGTGCGGCAATGTGACGCCGTCATCAACACTCCGCGAGCCTTTCAGCCGCACGTCAGCACGGCGCTTCGGCGGAGTACGAACGCCCGAAAGGCCTGGCAGTGAACCGAACCCCCTATCGTCGTGCCGTCCCGGCCGCCGTCACCCTCGTCACCGCCCTGGCCCTGGCCGGTTGTGGTGGAGGCTCGAGCACTTCGGACGACTCGGCGACGGGCGGCACTCCGGTGAGCGGCGGCTCCATCGTCTACGCCACCGACCGCGAGCCGACCTGCCTCGATCCGCACAACTTCGGCGACATGCCGCAGACCTATGTCGCGCGGCAGTACCTCGACTCCCTGGTGTCGGAGAAGCCCGACGGCTCGGTGGTTCCGTGGCTGGCGGACTCATGGGAGGTCTCCCCCGACGGTCTGACCTACACGTTCAAGATCCGTCAGGGTGTCAAGTTCCACGACGGCGCACCACTGGATGCGGCCGCGGTGCAGGCGAACTTCGAGCACATCCTCGATCCGGCAACGGAGTCCGCCACCGACGCCGGCTACCTGAAGCCGTACTACGAGTCGTCGCGGGCCGTCGACCCCTCGACCTTCGAGGTGAGGCTGAAGTCCCCCTACTCGGCCCTGCTGCCGGTGCTCTCTCAGGCGTTCTTCGGGATTCAGTCACCCAAGGCGATGGCGCGCGGGCTGGATCAGAACTGCCAGGCACCGGTCGGTACCGGCCCGTTCATCGTCAAGGCATGGAATCGCGGGCAGAGTGTCGAGCTCGACCGCAACCCGGACTACAACTCCGCGCCTGCGGACGCCAAGCATCAGGGTCCGGCCTACCTCGACCACGTCAGCTGGAAGTTCATCGAGGACGGGTCGGTCCGATTCGCCGCCGTGCAGGGCCGCGACGCCGACATCGTCTTCAACCCGCCGCCTCAGCAGGACGCCGCGCTGCAGGCCGACCCCAATCTGGTGCTGCAGGAGTTCACCCACACCGGGCTGCCCAACGGGATCGCGCTCAACACCACGCACGCCCCGTTCGATGACACCGCGGTCCGTCAGGCGTTCATCCACGGCGCCAACGCCGAAGCCGCCGTCCGCAGCGCCTATCTCGGCGTCTTCGACTGGGAGCCGGGTCCGCTGTCGTCGACCACCCCGTACTTCAAGAAGGACCTGCGCAGCTTCTACGAACTCGACAGGGACAAGGCCAACAAGCTGCTCGACGACGCGGGCTGGACGCAGCGCGACGCCGACGGCTTCCGCACCAAGGACGGCAAGCAGCTGAGCGCGACGCTGGTCTACTCGTCCGACCCCGGGGACACCCCACCGGCCGATGTCACTCTGTTCCAGAACATTCAGGCCGCGGAGAAGGAGATCGGCTTCAACGCCGTGCTCAAGCCGCTGCCCCAGGATCAGTACTTCGCCGCGTTCAGCGACAAGGACGCCTACGACGGTCTCACGGGTGCGTACTGGAACAGCCCGACGCCCGCGGTGCTCTCCATCGTCTACTCGTCGGACTCGTTGAAGGCCGCTCCCGGCAACAACATGTCGTGGGTGCAGAACCCGGCCATTGACGATCTGGTCCGCAAGGCCGCGGCGGCGACCGATGTCGCCGAGCAGGCGCGACTCTACGGCGAGGTGCAGGACATCGTCGCCAAGGACGCCTACCACCTCGGGCTGTACCCGCAGACCACCCGACTGGTCGCCAAGAAGCGTCTGAAGGATGTGTGGATCGAGCCGTCCGAGGGTGAGCCGGTGCTGCACGACGCCTGGCTGGCACCATGACCCTGGCGGTACCCGTTACCCGCCGCATCCCCCTTCGGGTGCGGCGGGTGCTCGTCCGTCTCGCGGGTGTGATCGGCGTGCTGTGGGGCGCCGCGACCCTCACATTCCTTGCCCAACACCTGATGCCGGGCGATCCAGCGCAGACGATCCTCGGTGGTGCGGGGTCGCGACCCACACCGGAGCAGCTCGCCGCGGTCCGCGAGCAGTACGGCTTCAACGACCCGTTGATCGTCCAGTACCTGCACTACCTCGGCGGGCTCTTGCGCGGTGACCTCGGCACGTCCTACATCCTCAAGCAGCCGGTCACCGACATCATCACCGAGCAGCTCGGGCCGACGCTGGTGCTCACGATCACCGCACTGATCGCGTCCTGGGTGATCGCCGTGGCGGTCACGCTGCTGACCGCGCACCGACGCCGCTGGGTGGCCAGCATCGGCTCCGGCCTGGAGATCTTCCTCGCCGCGCTTCCGCAGTACTGGCTGGGCATCGTGCTGCTGGTGGTGTTCGCGTTCCACCTGCGCGTGCTGCCGGTGGTCGGTGACGGCGGACCCGAGGGGTTGGTGCTGCCCGCTCTGACCCTGGCCCTGCCGCTGGCCGGCTTCCTGGGCCAGGTGACACGCGACGAGTTCTCGTCCGCGATGGAGCAGCCGTTCGCGGTCTCGGCCCGTGCGCGCGGCATGAGCGACTGGGGTGTGCGCTGGCGACATGCGTTGCGCCACGCCGTGCTGCCCGGTCTCACGCTGTCCGGCTGGGCTCTCGGCTCGCTGTTCTCCACCGCCGTGATCGTGGAGTCGGTGTTCGTGCGGCCAGGCCTGGGCCGCGTGCTGGTCGACGCTGTCACCTCCAAGGACATGCCGGTGGTGGTCGGCGTGACGCTGTTCGTCGCCGCGGTGTACGTGATCGCAAATCTGCTGGTGGACACCGCCTTCGGGCGCGTCGACCCCCGACTGCGGTGCGCGTGATGGCTGTCGCGGACGTTGTCACCGTCGGATCCGGCCTGACGCGAGGGGGCCGACGGACGTTGCGGCCCGCCGTCTACGTCGCCGCCGGATACCTCCTGCTGATGCTGGCCTGGGCTGTCGCCCCCGGGGTCTTCACCAGCGGCTCGCCGTATGACACTGACATCGAGACTCCTTTGCGCGGACCGTCTTTCGAGCACTGGTTCGGCACCGACGCGTCCGGCCGCGACATCTACACCCGGGTCGTGTACGGCGCGCAGAGCTCGCTGGCCATCGGGGTTGGCGCCACCGCGCTCGCCCTGATCGTGGCCATCGCCCTTGGGTTCGCCGCCGGTTTGGGCGGCCGCCTCGCAGACGGTGCCATCAGCCGGTTCCTCGAGGTGGTCCTCTCCATACCGGGTCTGCTCATCGCATTGCTGTTCATCGCGATCCTCGGGCCGGGCGTGGCAACCCAGATCGTGGCTGTCGCGATCGGCTCCGCGGTCGGATACGCACGCATGGTGCGCGGCCAGGTCATCGCGGTCAAGGACTCTGGATATGTCAGTGCCGCCACAGCGCTCGGGCACTCACGGCGCACGATCATCACCCGGCACGTGTTCCCCAACGCGATGCGCCCGTTGGTGGTCCTCGGCACGATGGGCATCGGCCAGTCGATCATCTGGGCGTCGTCGCTGAGCTTCCTCGGCCTCGGCGTAGCACCTCCTGCACCGGAGTGGGGCGCGATGCTCAACGCGGGCCGCGACTTCGTGTCGACAGCCTGGTGGCTGGAACTGTTCCCCGGCCTCGCGATCGTCGGCTGCACGCTGGCCGTGACCGTGGTCGGCCGCTACCTCCAACAGCGCCTCGAAGGACGGCTCACGTGACGACTCCGCACATCCCCGAGTCGCTTAGCTCCTACCGGCCTCCCCTGCTGCAGGTCGAGGACCTCGCCGTCGCATTCGGCACCCACCGGGACCGTCGCGAGGTGGTGCGCGGCGTCTCCTTCACCGTGGCGCCCGGTGAGTGCTTCGCGATAGTCGGCGAATCGGGCTCCGGCAAGAGCGTCACCGCCCGCTCCCTCCTCGGGCTCGCGGGCGTGTCGTCCCAGGTGAGTGCCACGCGGCTGGAACTCGGCGGCCGGTCCGTGCTCGGGAGCCGCGACCGAGACTGGCGGCGGATTCGGGGCCGCGAGGTCGGATTCGTGCTGCAGGACGCCCTCGTCTCACTCGATCCGCTTCGCACCGTGGGCGCCGAGATCGCGGAGACGTTGCGGCTGCACCGTTTCGGCAACAGGGCGCGCCGCCGCGAGCGCGTGCTGGAGCTGCTCGACGCCGTCGGCGTACCCGAACCCGAGCTGCGCTCACGCCAACTGCCACAGGAGCTGTCCGGCGGCCAACGGCAGCGAGCCCTGATCGCCTCCGCGATCGCGCTGGACCCGCCGCTGGTGATCGCCGACGAACCGACCACCGCACTCGATGTCACGATCCAGGCGCAGATCCTGGACCTGCTGGCGGCCATGAAGGACAGGGGCACCGGACTGATCCTGATCAGCCACGACCTCGCCGTCGTGGGCCGTCTCGCCGATCGCGTCGCGGTGATGCGCAATGGCCTTCTGGTCGAGCAGGGAACCGTCGACGAGGTACTGACCGCACCGTCGCACCCCTACACTCGGGCGCTGCTCGACGCGGTGCCCGCCGCGCACCGCAAGGGCACCAGGCTCTCAGGCGTACCGCGGCGGGCGGTCCAGGCCGTGCGCCACACCGATGCTTCCGCGGATGGCGCCCTGCTGCGGGCCGATGGCCTGGTCAAGCGGTTTCGTGGCCCGGACGGCGTTGAGCGCACCGCGGTTTCGGATGTGTCGTTCACGGTCGGCGTCGGTGAGACCCTCGGCATCGTCGGGGAGTCCGGTTCCGGCAAGACCACGACAGCGCGCCTGGCGCTGGCCCTGCTGGAACCCGATGAGGGCACGGTGCGGCTGGCCGGAGAGCCGTGGAGCGAGGCGTCCGAGGCGCAACGCAGGCCGCGTCGGCGACGGATCTCGGCGATCTACCAGGATCCGCTCAGCTCGTTCGATCCCCGATGGACGGTGCGCCGCATCATCTCCGACGCGCTGCCCGCCGATGGTTATCCGGATGCCGCAGCCCGCACCAGCCGCACCCGCGAACTGTTGCACGACGTCGGACTTGGCGACGAACACCTCGATCGGCGGCCGCTGCTGCTGTCCGGAGGCCAGCGCCAACGCGTGGCGATCGCCCGGGCGCTCGCCCCGGAACCGTCGCTCATCGTCTGCGACGAGCCGGTGTCCGCGCTGGACGTCACCATTCAGGCTCAGGTCCTCGATCTACTGGCCGACCTGCAGGAGCAGCTCGGCCTGAGCTACCTGTTCATCTCACACGACCTCGGCGTCATCCATCACGTCGCCGACCGCGTTCTCGTGATGCGCGACGGGCAGGTCGTCGAATCCGGCACCGCCGCAGAGATATTCGACTCCCCCCGCCATCCCTACACCCGACAACTGCTCGCCAGCCTGCCGGCTGCCGAGCCCGAAACCGTCACCGGAGGACTCCTTTGACATCCAGGAAGCGCCAGATCGTCCTCAATGCGTTCGACATGAACTGTGTCGCCCACATCGTCGCAGGTACCTGGCGGCACCCCGAATCGCAGGCCGTGCGCTACAAGGACCTCGAGTACTGGACCGACCTGGCCACGCTGTTGGAGCGCGGCCTGTTCGACGGCCTGTTCATCGCCGACGTGCTGGGCATCTACGACGTGTACGGCGGCGGGCCGGAGACCGCGCTGCGCGCGGGCGCGCAGGTACCGGTGAACGACCCGATGATGGTGGTGTCCGCCATGGCAGCGGTGACGAAGAACCTCGGATTCGGTATCACCGCCGCCACCTCCTTCGAGCACCCCTATGACTTCGCCCGCCGGATGACAACCCTGGACCACCTCACCAAGGGCCGGGTCGGTTGGAATGTCGTCACCGGGTATCTGGAGAGTGCGGCGCGCAATCATGGGCTCGACACCATCACGCCGCACGCCGACCGATACGACATCGCCGACGAGTACACCGAGGTGCTTTACAAGCTCTGGGAGGGCTCCTGGGAGGACGACGCCGTCGGCACCGACCCCGCGCGCGCCGACTACGCGGATCCCACCAAGATTCATCCAATCAATCACTTCGGCAAGCACTTTCAAGTCCCCGGGATCCACCTCTGCGAACCCTCACCGCAGCGCACCCCGGTGCTCTATCAGGCCGGCGCATCAACCCGCGGCAAGCAGTTCGGTGCCGAGAACGCCGAAGTCATCTTCATCGGGGCACCGACCAAGGAGGCACTGCGCGACGCGGTGGCCGATATCCGCACCCGAGCGTCGGACGCAGGCCGGGACCCCTACGACGTCAAGATCGTCAACGGCCACGTTGCCGTGACGGGCGCGACCGAAGCGGCGGCACAGGAGCGCTACGAGGACTTCCGTCGCTACACGGATCCGCGGGGTGCGTTAGCGCTGTGGTCGGGATGGCTCGGCACCGATCTGTCGCAGTTCGACCTCGACGACCCGGTTGCGGTCACCGACAACGAGTTCCTGAAGTCATCGGTCCAGATGTTCGGACAGGGCCAGTGGACCCTGCGCGACTTCATCGACTCGAAGGCGATCGACGCGGAAGGTGGTTTCACCGTGGGATCGCCGACCCACGTCGCCGACGATCTTCAGGAGTGGGTCGAGGAGACCGATGTCGACGGCTTCAACCTCACCAACGTCATCACTCCTGGCTCGTTCATCGACTTCATCGACCACGTCGTCCCCGAGCTGCAGCGGCGCGAGGTCTACAAGACCGCGTACACCGAGGGGACGTTGCGCGACAAGATCTTCGGGCATGGTCCACGCCTGCCCGAGAGCCACCGTGCCGCCCGCTACCGCCGAGTCACTGAAGAGGCCATCCGATGACATCGACCGTCACCGCCCCTGTCACCTACGGGTCCGAGCGGCTCGCCGCGCTGATCACCGCGATCGGCGACGGTGCCCTCGAGCGCGAACGCACCGGTGAACGACCCTTCGCCGCAATCGATCTGATCCGCCGGGAACGCCTCGGCGCGCTGCGGGTGCCGCGGGCCGACGGTGGCGGCGGTGCGAGTCTGCGCGAGCTGTTCGCGACCGTGATCACTCTGGCAACCGCAGACGTGAACGTCGCCCACATCCTGCGCGGGCACTTCTCGCACGTCGAGGAGCGCCTGCGCCTCGACGAGGAACAACGGCGGCGGGTGACGGCGCTGGCGCTGTCCGGTGCGATCGTGGGTAACGCGTCCACTGAACTCGGTTCGACACCCGCAGGCGCGTTCACGTGGAAGACCCAGCTCAGTCCGGACGGCACCGGGTTCCGTCTCAACGGCACCAAGTTCTTCACCACCGGCACCCTGTACGCCGACTACGCCGAGGTCATTGCGAGCGATCCCGACGGTGCGACGGTGATCGCCCTGGTACCCACCGACCGGGCCGGCGTGACGGTTCTCGACGACTGGGACGGCATGGGTCAGCGCGCGACCGGCACTGGAACTGCGACCTTCTCCGATGTCGCCGTTTCGGCCGATGAGATCCTGCAGTTCGCACCTGCGGACGCCGACACCGAACCGCCGGCGCTGTATCTCTCGGGCGCGTTCTTCCAGCTGTACGTGACCGCTCTGGAAGCCGGTGTGCTGCAAGCGCTGCGGGCCGACGCGGTGGCACACGTGCACCAGCGGCCCCGCAGCTTCGCGTGGGCACCGACTCCCGCGGCGGCAGATGATCCGCTGCTGCAGCTCGAGATCGGCGAGATCGCGGCCGCCGCGTTCGCCGCGGAGGCAACGGTGTTGGCGGCAGCCGATGCACTGGCCGCCGCGTTCGACGCCGACGTCCGCGGCGACGACCCCGATCTGAAACTCGCCCATGAGGCCTCGCTGCAGGCGGCGGCCGCCAAGGTCGTCGTGGATGCCCTCGCGCAGAAGGCGGCGTCGCAGATCTTCGACGTCGGCGGCGCATCGGTGGTGCGCCAGACCCATCTGCTGGACCGGCACTGGCGCAACATCCGGACGCTGGCGTCGCACAACCCGACTTCCTACAAGGCGCAGGCCATCGGGGCATACCACGTCCTCGGCACGAAACTGCCGGGAAGCGGCTACTTCTGAGTGCGGGCTGCGCTACCCGCCCGGCACGAGCAGGTGAATCACGGGCCCACGTAGGGAATCTGGTTGGCCAGATTGTTGATGTTCAGCAGGTAGCAATTGGTGCCACCGAATCCCATCGCGCCAGCCGTGATGCAGCGCTGGAACGTGCCGTCCTGCGCTATCGGCCCATCACACGTGGTGCCACCGCCCCAGGGCGTCCAGCCGCCCTGGCACCCGGCATTGGCGGGTGCCGCTCCGGTCAGCGAGACACTCCCGACAGCCAGCACGCCCGCCACGACCAGCCCCGCCACGACGCCCACCCGGTGTGTATGTGGGGTTGCCGATGAGGCGGGTGAGGAAATCGAAGCCGCGTGTGATTGATGGCGCCGATCCGCGCTCATCAGACCTCTGAAATTGGACTCCACCGCAACCTCCTCGAGGCGACGACGCAGGGTCCTGATCCATCGCCGCCGCATCCGCGCGGCGGCCTTTCAGGACTCCCTCAAGGGTAGCGCCGATTCGTAATGCGAGAAAGGTGCCGATTTGCCTGGGGTCAGAAGTTCCCTCGGGCCAAGAAGCGTTGCAGCGCAGCGATGTCGCCGTCCACCTGCAATTGACTCGGCGAGTGGCGACGCCACAGGAGCAGCAGCAGATCCGGCGCGCTGGCAGTCACCGCAGCGTCAGCCTGGGCGGCCCCTCGGGTCACGTGAATGGAACCCGCTCCTGCGCTCACAGTCCATGTTTGTCCGCTGTCGCGGGCGCGCAGGCAGATGGTTTGAGTCGGCCCGCCCAGGTCGTGCGAGAGGCCTGGCAGAACCTCGTCGAGGAATTCATCCACCCCATCCGCGGCGAGGAATTGCTCTATGGGCTCGTCACATCCGATGGCGTTGACGAGATCCCAGCAATGCACAGTGGTTTCCTGTGCCAGGCGGCGTCGGATGAACCGCACATCCTGGCGTTGTCCCCACGTCCATGCCCGTGCGTCAGGGGCGAGTTCTGCCAGGCCGGTGGCGGTCAGTTCAACACCGTTCCGAAACCACGAAAGCAGGTCAGCGCTCTCGGGGCGGTCGGGTTCAGTCCAAGCCTCCGGCCCCGCGAGTGCATTGCTCGCAACCATCCGCCAGAACATGTGGACGACTCCGACATGCCACACCAGATCGGCGACCGACCATCCGGGACAGCTTGGCACGCTGCAGTCAAGCCGACCCTCTGCACCATGAGCGATCCTGTCACCATCGCGGCGCAGCGCCACGATGTGATCAGCCGATTTCATCGCGTCATGGTAACAGCGCGTCATGTAGCAGCGCCGTAGGCGACCTCTACGCTCGCCGGAGCACGTCGCTAGGCGGCCAGGTCTCGAGCGTCATCGAGTTCTGCGGCACACCAGCGGATTTCATCGTAGAGATTGACGCGGTTCGGATGCGATCCCCATCGCGTCAGGGCCACCCGGACTGCCGACATGAACGTCGCGGCGATCATTTGCACACGTCGCGTGGAGACGTCGAGTCGGAGCCGTTCGGCGATCAGGTCAGCGAGCCGTCCCTCCAGCACCGCGAAATCCTTGAGCACTCGGTAGGTCAGCGCGGGAACGTCCATGACGACCTTGGCGGCGGCCAGAAACTCCGCGTCACTGTCCAGATCCTCGGCAATCTGACTGGCCGCCAACGCAGCCAAATCGGCGTAGAGGTCCCGCGCTCCGCGACCGGCACGAAACAGCGCAATCGCCTCGGCGCTGAACGGCGGCATGCCGGTCACCACCGCGGATTCCTTGGTCGGAAAACACTCGAGAAAGGTGCCCACCGAGACTCCGGCACGATCGCTGATCTGCTCCACCGTGACCTGATCGAAGCCGAGCTCAGCGACCAATTCCACTGCAGCACGATGAATATCGGAGGAGGTCGCCGTTCGGGAACACTTCTGCTGACTGATCGTTGCTCTACCCATGGGCAAATTCTTGCATAGGCTGCAATAACTGCGTTATGTGCAGGGTCACACTCGGGTGACCCGCCTCAGCGCTCGGGGGCCGAGAAGAAGCCCTGCACCAAGCGGGCGGCGTGCTGCACGTGTGGCACCGGGCTGTCACTCTCCTCGGAGTCGATGGTTGCCCAGCGATCCATTCCCACCCGCACGACAGTGAGCGCGAGGGACGCGATCAGGACGGGAATGTCGTCGTCGGGTTCCGCACCCGTCCGCTGCGCGACCAAGACCGCGAGCCTGCGCTGAAAGGCGTCGAACTCGGCGAGTACGGCCGAACTCACGGTCACACTGTTCAGTGCGACGGTGCGCAGGTCAGCCATCTGCCGTCGGCTGGGCGGGCTCTCCGCCAGGCCTGCACTGATCACGGCGATCGCGTCATCGAGGATCTCGGAGTGGCGGGTCCGCTCGGATGCAACGAACTCGGCGGCCTGCTCCACCGTAATATCCAGCGGCGCATGGACAATCGCGGATTCCTTGGTCGTGAAATAGTTGAAGAAGGTGCGCGGCGAGACACCAGCGGCAGTCGCGATCTCCTCAACGGTCACATTGTCGAAGCCTCGCTCGCTGGCCAACTCCAGGGCTGCACGATGGATCTCCAGACTCGTCTGGCGGCGGCGGCGCTCTCTCAAACCGACCGAATTCACCACGCCCGACATCGTGACACATACCGCCCACCTGCACCGCGCGGCCCTTGGTCGCGCTCGTTATACCCTGCATGGGTATCTGGCACGGCGATCGGAGGAGTCAGCGATGTCCATCTCGCAGAAGGCAGCCCAGTGGGTCAGGCACCCCGCGGCGCGGTTTGTGATTCGGTGCGCCGTGATGTGCGCGCTCGAGCAATCGGGGCGCCGCCCGGCGTCGGCCCCCTGCTGTCCAGAGCAGCGGTAGACCGGTTCCAGCGGCCCGGGTGGTCCACAACGCAACTGTCTATTGACTCAGTTCACCGCCTGGGCCTAGCTTCAGGTCATACACATGATCGTCGGTGTATGACCGACCTCGGTGGTCGGCGCGAGTGAGGAGACAACCGTGTTCGATCTCAAAATCACCGGCGGCACCGTGGTCGACGGCACCGGTAGCGAGCGGTACCTCGCCGATATCGGCATCAAGGACGGCCGGATCGTCGAGGTGCACAGGCGCGGTGCAGGAGATGCCGGGCTGGACGGCGATGCCACCGAAACGATCGACGCGACGGGCCGGATCGTCGCACCGGGGTTCGTCGACATCCACACCCACTACGACGGTCAGGTGAGCTGGGACAGCCTGCTCGAGCCGTCCAGCGGGCACGGCGTCACCACTGTGGTGACCGGCAACTGCGGCGTGGGCTTCGCACCGGTACGACCGGGCAGCGAGGAATGGCTGATCAAGCTGATGGAGGGTGTCGAGGACATCCCGGGTACCGCGCTCACCGAGGGCATCTCGTGGGGCTGGGAGAGCTACCCCGACTACCTCGATGTCATCGGGCAACAGCAGTTCGCCGTCGACGTGGGCAGCCAGGTGGCGCACGGCGCGGTGCGCGCCTACGCGATGGGAGATCGCGGGGCCCGCAATGAGGCCGCGACACCCGAGGACATCGCGGCAATGAGCCGATTGGTGCAGGAGGCCGTCGAGGCCGGCGCGCTGGGGTTCTCCACCTCGCGCACCCTGGCCCATCGCGCGATGGACGGTGAACCCGTCCCCGGCACCTTCGCCGCCGAGGACGAACTGTTCGGACTGGGTCGCGCCATGGCGGCCGGCGGTCAGGCGGTGTTCGAACTCGCCCCGCAGGGGGCTGCGGGTGAGGACATCGTCGCACCCAAGAAGGAACTGGAGTGGATGCAGCGACTGGGCGCCGAAATCGACCGCCCCGTGTCATTCGCGCTGATCCAGGTCGACGCCGACCCCAACCTGTGGCGGGAACAACTGGACATCTCGGCGGCCGCGCACCAGGCCGGCAGCCGACTGTATCCGCAGATCGCCGCGCGACCGTTCGGCATGCTGCTCGGTTTCCCCGGGCATCACGCGTTCACCCACCGCCCCACCTTCCGGCGGTTGAAGGCCGAGTGCACCCTCGCGAAACTGGCGGCCCGGCTTGCCGACCCGACCGTCAAGGCCGCCATCCTCTCCGAGGACGATCTGCCGCCCGACCCGGCCGTGCAGTTCGACGCGATGTTCGCCCTGGTACAGCACTCGCTGCACCGGCTGTACGCCATGGGAGACCCACCCGACTACGAGCCCACGCCCGATCGCACCGTCGCGGCGATCGCGCGCGATCGGGGCGAGGACCCGCTCGCCACGCTGTATGACCTGATGCTCGAATCAGATGCCGGGTCCATGCTGATGCTGCCGTTCTTCAACTACGCCGACGGCAACCACGACGCCATCCGCGAGATGCTCACCCACCCGGCGGGGGTCTCGGGTCTGTCCGACGGCGGCGCCCACTGCGGCATGATCTGCGATGCCTCCTACCCCACCTTCCTGCTCACGCACTGGGCCCGCGACCGGCACCGCGGCGAGAAGCTGCCTCTGGAGTTCGTCATTCGCAAGCAGTGTCATGACACGGCCGAGCTGTTCGGCCTCACCGACCGCGGCACGATCGCGGTTGGCAAGAAGGCGGATATCAACGTCATCGACATGGAAGCGCTGACCCTGCACCCGCCGCGGATGGCCTACGACCTACCGGCCGGGGGTCGACGGCTCATCCAGGGCGCCAGCGGCTACGTCGCCACCGTCGTCAGCGGGACGGTGACCCGCCGCCACGGTGTCGACACAGGTGCCCGCCCCGGCCGTTTGGTGCGCGGCGCGCGCTGATGCGGACACGCGGGTGGGGCGGTGCGACGCCTGCGAGCGACGAGGAGGCCAGCGCGCGCATCCTTGCGGCCGCCAAATCCGCGATCGACACGCAGGGCATCGAGGTCAGCCTCGCCGACGTCGCCCGCGATCTCGGTGTGACGCGCCAGACCGTGTACCGGTACTACCCCAGCACCGAGGCACTGTTGGTGGCGGCGGCGATGGACTCGGCCAACGGATTCCTCGACGATCTCGCACACCACCTGACCGGCATCACCGACCCCGCCGTAGCGATCGTCGAAGCCATGATCTTCACCCTCGATCTGCTCCAGCAGGACAAGTACATCCGGCTGCTGCTCACGCCCGAACGCTCCGGAGCGTTCATTGCGTCGGTCACCTCCGATGCATCCCTGCAGCTCGGTAACTCGATGCTGCTGCGCTACGACGTCGACTGGCAGGCAGCAGGATTCGACGACACCGATCTCCATGAGCTCAACGAACACGCGATGCGCATTCTGCAGTCGTTGATCGCCGACCCCGGGCGGCCACCTCGCACCGGCGACGCACTGCGGGGATACCTCCAGCGCTGGATTGGGGCGGCGGTCGAACACCGCATGTGTCGGCGCTGAACCGGTGAGGGTCGTGTGAAGATCTGCTCAAGACTTCGCCGACAGCGGGCGTCTACGGCCGCCCCACGCCGAGACCGGGCACGATGAAGACCATGGACGGCACATCAGCGCCACCGCCAAGCGGAGCACAGGGATACCGGGCACTCGTAGTTGATGACGAGGCGCCCCTTGCCGAGGTGGTGGCCAGTTATCTGGAGCGTGACCAGTTCGAGACGACCGTTGTCTTCAACGGTTCCGACGCCATCGCCGTGGCGCGAGAGCTGGACCCCGACGTCGTCATCCTGGACCTGGGGCTTCCCGGCGTCGACGGGTTGGAGGTGTGCCGGCAGCTGCGCACCTTCTCCGATGCCTACGTGGTGATGCTGACCGCGCGCGACACCGAGATGGACACCATCGTGGGGCTCACTGTCGGTGCCGACGACTACGTCACCAAACCGTTCAGCCCGCGCGAACTGGTGGCGCGAATCAGGGCGATGCTGCGCCGGCCACGCGTACAGACACCGGTCGATGCCGCAGCTACCGACGACAGGCCGCCCCCGCGGCAGTTCGGCCCGCTCAGTATCGACGTCGCCGCACGGGACGTGACGATCGACGATGAGCCGATCATGTTGACCCGCACCGAATTCGACATCCTTGAAGCACTGTCGGCCCGCCCCGGAGTGGTGTTGACCCGCCGCCAGCTCCTTGAGACCGTGCGGGACGGGCCATGGGTCGGCGACGACCACCTCATCGACGTCCATATCGGTCACCTCCGACGCAAGCTGGGTGACGACGCCGCCCAGCCGCGCTACATCATCACGATCCGCGGCGTGGGCTACCGCATGGGATCCGGGCAATGAGCCAGACCTCGCGTAGGGCGCGAAGGTCACGGCGGCGCCCGGGCCTTGGCCTGCGCCTCCTCATGGCTCAGGCATTGGTGCTTGCCGCAGGCGCGGCGACCACATTCATCGTCGCCGCCATCGTCGGGCCGCCGCTGTTTCGAGAGCACCTGCACCGTGCGGGAGTTGCCGCGAGTTCTCACGAGGAGACCCACGCGGTTGAGGCCTACCGATACGCCACGGTCTTCTCGGTTGGTGGCGCGCTGGCCGTCTCCGCTATGACGGCGCTGGCGGTGAGCTGGTACGTCAGCCGACGGCTGCAACGCTCCGTCACCGAGGTCGCCGCCGCGGCCACCGCCGTCGCCGAGGGCCGATACGACATCCGGGTGTCCCCACCGCATCTCGGCGACGACTTCGACACGCTCGCACAGGCCTTCAACCAGATGGCCGGGCGACTTGAAACCGTTGACGCCACCCGCCGGCGACTGTTCGGCGATCTCGCCCATGAGATTCGCACACCGGTATCGGTTCTCGAGGCGTACATGGAGGCTCTCGAGGACGGGGTGCGAACACTGACCCCTGACACCACCGCCATGCTGCGCGACCAGACCCGGCGCCTGGTGCGGTTCTCCGACGATGTCGCCGCACTGGCTCAGGCCGAAGAGGGTGCCACCTCAATGGCATTCACGTCGGTCGCTCTGCCCGATTTCATCGGCAGTGCGGTCGCCGCCGCTCAAGAGCGTTATGACGCCAAGGGCGTCGCCCTGACGACCGACGTCCCCGCTGGCCTCCCACCATTGTTCGGAGATCCGGAGCGACTCGCTCAAGTGCTGGGGAACCTGCTCGACAACGCGCTGCGCCACACCCCGTCCGGCGGGCGAGTTGGCGTGAGCGCCAGGGTGAACCGCGACAATCTGGTATTGCAGGTGACCGATGACGGCGAGGGTGTCGCCGCCGAGCACCTGCCGCATCTCTTCGAACGGTTCTATCGCGCGGACATGGCCCGCGACCGCGAGCACGGCGGGGCGGGTATCGGTCTGGCCATCACGGCGGCACTCGTGGAAGCCCATGCCGGGCACATCACAGCCACCAGCGACGGCCTGGGCACCGGCGCCACCTTCACGATCGTCATGCCGCTACGCGCACCGCAGGCCGCACGAGGGACAGCCGCGCCGGCTCGCGTCACCGCCGGCACTTTCCGAGGCCGGCGGTGACGCAGGATGCGACCTACAGTGAGTCGACAATCCCCTGCATGGTGGTGATTTCACGCTGTTGGGTGTCGATGATCGCGCGGGCCAGCGCGACGGCCGCCGGATCCTGACCGCCGTCGACCTCTTGCTGCGCCATCGTGACCGCACCCTCGTGGTGCGCGATCATCTGAGTGAGGAACAGTCGGCTCGCCTCTGTCCCCTGGGCGGCCTCGAGTGCGGCCATGTCCGCAGCGGACATCATGCCGTGTCCGCTCATACCCGGCATGTCACCGCCCGGCATATCGTGGCCCGGCATACCCGGCATGCTGCTGGTCGGCATGTCGTGGCTCGGCATACCCGGCATGTCGTGGCCCGGTGTCGTTGCGGGAGTCGAGACACCCCACTGGCTCAGCCAACCCTGCAGCTGTTCGATCTCCGGGCCCTGAGCGGCCTTGATCTCGTTAGCCAGCGACACCACCCGCGGGTCAATGTCCTGCTTGCCCAGCAGCATGTCACTCATCTCAATCGCCTGCTGGTGGTGCGGGATCATGCCCTGCGCGAACGTCACGTCGGCGGCATTGTGGGCCTCGGCGCCGGCTGTCGGCGTTGACGTGGCCGTCACTGCGGACGAGGACTGCGACGCTTGAGTGTCGCCTCCCTCGCCGCTACAGGCACTGACTGTGAGCGCAGCCGCGGCCAGCGCCGCAATCGCTGCAATTCGCTTGTTGTACACGCGTATTCCTCTTTCGTTGAGTGACACTTAGGCCGTCTTGGTTTCGACCCTACGGAGACCAAATATGGGCCTGCTCGTCGTTCGATAAAGATTCAGTAAAGACGCGCGCAGCACTCCACGACCCGCGGCCGCGCACCTCGTCGCAGCAGGCGAATTCACACGCCGAGGAGTTGTCGACGGGGTTTTGAACTTTACCAGCGGACGTCACACTCGAGTATGGGGCGATCTAGGTCATTGACATTCCGCGTCTAGGTACACGGTTGTGTACACGACCTTCTCGACAGTGCGGTCGCGAATATCGCTACGCATCTCTGTGATCTTGCGTCCGGGTCGGATGGCACGGACGGTGCAATCCGCAAGTGCCGCGCTGCCGACCTTGTTCACGATTACCGTGTAGCCACTCTCCTGCAGCGAGACGATGGTGTCTGCCGCTGACCCCGCCTCGTGCGGCGCTGCGACCGCGGGGCCAGAGGCCGCGAGCGCACCCCCGACCGCAATAGCCGTCGATATGACTGCCTTGATACTTGTTCTCATGTCATTCCCTCCCTATTCGCCAACGGATTCGCGTGTGCCAGATGCGCTGGCGGCAGCCGGTGCCGGTCGAAGTCGTCCGGCACGGTCAAGGCCGTGCAACGCCGCGGCAGCCAGCAAGCCGATGACGCCCAACGCGATCCACACCAATTCGGGGGCTCCGATGTTCTGCGCCAACTGCATCAACGAGCCCGTCGCGAGATTGCCGATCAGGATTCCGACGCCCACGACAGTGTTGTAGAAGCCGTAGTGCGTACCGACGAGGCGGTCCCCTGCCAGCGACACCACGGTGTCCATCTCAAACGGGAACACCGCCGCCGAGCCAACGGCGAGCACGCCCGCCGAGATCAAGAGCGCGACGATCGCGCCGGCCTGGCCCAGCACGTTGGCGTCGGGCAGCACCATCAGCGGCACAAACGCGGTCGCCATGATGACCACCCCGATCACCAACGCCCGCCCTGGACCGCAGCGCGCGGCGAACCATCGTGTGATCCTCAGCTGCCCCAGCACTGCCACCACACCCGAGACAACGAATATCCCAGCGACAGCCGCGTATTCAGCGTGGGGCACCAGGTCCTTGGCCTGAAGCGGTAGCGCGAGATAGACCTGGAAGGACAGGACGTATGAGCCGATCATGGCCGCGGAGAACAGGAGGAACGACCTGTTCGCCAACACCGCGCGCCAATCCTCGAGCACTGAGGTCCGATCCTCCTGTGGCCGCGGCGCGCTCCGCGGCAGCGCGAACAGCTGGCCGATCGTCAGCACAGCGAACACGACGGCAGCGACGACGGCGGTGATGCGGAAATCGACCAGCATCAGCGCCAACCCGACCAGCGGGCCTGCGAGAATGCCACTCTGATAGAAGACGTTGAACAGGGCGAATGCCTCAACCCTGCGCTCGCCGGCGTCTGCGGCAAGATAGGCACGCACAGCGGGATTGAATAGCGCACCCGCGAAACCCGTTGCCGCGGACGCGACCAGAATCGCCGGCAGTGAATCGGCAAAGGCCAGCAGCGCGAAACCCGCGGTACGCAACACGCAGCCCGCCACGATGAGCGGTTTGTAGCCCAGCCGGTCGGCAAGGGTGCCGCCCACGATGAACATGCCCTGCTGCGAGAAGTTGCGCACACCGAGCACCAGCCCGACCGCCCAGGCCGCAAGACCCAACGGTCCCGCCAGATATCCGGCCAGGTACGGCATCAGCATGTAGAAGCCAAGGTTGATGCCGAACTGGTTGATCATCAGCAGTCGCGTCGGCCAGCCGAAACTGCGGAACTGGGTGAGGATGCCCGTCACTGCCCCATCTCCCGGGGATTGACGACCGACGCACACCGTGTCCATGACTGCACAACGCGCTCACCTGGATGGCTGATCACAGCTGGTTCGCCTGGCGGGGCAACGTCGAGCAATCCATGGTGTCGGCAGTAGTCGTCGTTGTAGACGGTGTCGAAGTAGCGCTGGGGGCCGTCTGGGAACACCGCCGCGATGGTGGTGCCGGCGGGGTGGTTGCGGGCCTCCCAGCTCGCCGCCAGCGCGACAGCCCCGACACTCCACCCGCCGGTGGCGTAGTGGGTGGCCGCCAGTGCTCGACACGCCCACACCGCTTCGGCTGCGGCGACCCAGTGCACTTCGTCGAACGCCTCGTAATCGACGTTTCCGGGATAGATGCTTGACCCCAGGCCTCGCATCAGCCGCGTACCCGCCGGTTGACCGAAGATCGTCGATCCGACGGTGTCCACGCCGATCAAGCGCAGTTCGGGATGGAACCTGCGCAGTACTCGCGCGACGCCGGCTGAATGCCCGCCGGTGCCGACCGAGCACACCAGCACGTCGATGGGCCCCAGCTGATCGTGCAGTTCCTCGGCCAGCCCCTGGTACGCCGCGACGTTGTCGGGGTTGTTGTACTGATCGGGGTACCAGGCGTTGGCGTCCTCGGCGAGGATCGCCTGCACGCGATCGCGGCGCGCCTGCTGCCACCCACCCTCGGGATGGGGCTCGGTGACGAGTTCGATATCGGCGCCGTAGGCGGCGAGCATGTTCTGGATGAGCGGCTCCATACCGGGGTCGGTGACCAGCGTGACCGGATGGCCGTACACCGTGCCCGCTAGCGCGAGACCCAGTCCAAGTGTGCCACTCGTTGATTCGACGATGCGGGCACCGGGAACCAGGTCGCCGCGAGAGCGCCCCCGTTCGACCATGTGCATGGCGGGCCGATCCTTCATGCCTCCGGGATTGAAGCCCTCCAGCTTGGCCCAGAAGCCGCGGCCGTCGGTGGTGAACGGTGCGGCGATACGCAGGACCGGCGTGTTCCCAACCATGGTGCCGGGCCGGTCGTGTGCGTCCGACGATGAGACGGATAGGACGTGATTCATGTGTGGGTCGCTTCTGTTCGCAGCCGCGACCCGCTCGGGGCGCGACCAGCTGTCATGGGCAGCGGTCACCGACCGTGCGCACCAGAGGCGCACAATCTGGCGCTACCCGGTCAGCGGCGAGCGACACACAGACGGGTCAACAGCTGCCGCCCCGCGAGAACGATGGCCGGCGAGCACGGAGGGCCCCGCACGGGCGTGGTGGCGCGGTGCTGCCAAACCGTGAACACGGTCGTCAACGCGATAACCAGACCCAGTGCCGCAAGCACACCCGACATACGTGGCAAGACTGCGCGGGCAAGCGAATCGGGGCCAGTCGGCGATGAACCGTCCTCAACGTGGGGATGCTCGGTGATGGCGGTGAAATCGCCGCCTGGAGCGGCGGCGAGGGCGTGCGGGCCGTGCGGAGCGGATGCCGCGCCACCGACGAGCGCCCACTCCGCGCCGATCACGGCGAGGGAAAACACCAGGGCGAGGACGGCGAATGCTGTCCATCGCACCGAGGTGGGATGCGAGTACCAGTTGTCGGTGCACCGTTGCATGCTCGCTCGCACCTCCCCGCTTCCTCCACACCTGTGCCACTCATGCTCATCGACGTTGCACGCGGAATCGGTGTGGGTCAGATGAAGATTTGCTCAAGATGTCGGTTACCTCGGTGACGGCCGTTCGTGATCCTCAGTCCACGACACGGCGTTACGCTCGCAATATGACTGCTCCAGCTGACAATGGTTGGCCGGCCCTGCGTGTATCGGACTGGACGCCAACCCGCGACACCCTGCACATGTGGACACAGATCGTCGGCAAGATCCGCCTGACGCAATCGCCGTTACTCAACCACTGGTGGCAGGTGACGCTGTATGTGAGCCCGCGCGGGTTGACCACGTCATCGATTCCGTACCGAAACCGACTGTTCGACATGGAGTTCGACTTCATTGACCACGTCCTGTCGATCCGCACCAGCGACGGCGGGTCGCGCACCGTCGCGCTGGCCCCGAGGTCCGTCGCCGAGTTCTATGCCGAAATCATCGACGCGCTGGCGCAATTGGGTATCGAGGCGACAATCTCCGCCCGACCCAACGAGGTCGACCCGGCCATACCGTTCGCCGAGGACCATCAACACGCGTCCTACGACCCGCAGGCCGCCCACCTGTTCTGGCGTCAACTGGTGCAGGCACATCGGGTGATCAACGAGTTCCGCTCCCGTTTCATCGGCAAGGTCAGCCCCGTGCACTTCTTCTGGGGCTCCTTCGACATGGCCTGCACCAGGTTCTCCGGTCGCCCGGCACCCAAACACCCCGGCGGGGCGCCCAACTGCGCAGACTGGGTCATGGTGGAGGGCTACTCGCATGAGTTGAGCAGTTGCGGCTTCTGGCCCGGTGGCGGCGAGGAAGGCGCGTTCTACGCGTACGCCTATCCCGAACCGGAGGGTTTCGCCGGGCACTCCGTCGGTCCGGACGCCGCGTTCTACCACCCCGACTACAAGCAGTTTCTGCTGCCCTATGAGGCGGTGCGCACCTCAGCCAACCCCGACCGTGACCTGCTGGAGTTCCTGCAGTCCAGCTACGCCGCAGCCGCCGATCTCGCCGGCTGGAACCGGGCCGAACTGGAGGACGATCCGCAGCGCTGGCGCGGTGAGGCCTGGCCCATACGACTCGAGTGAGGTCCGACAGGACTCACGTTCGTCTCACAGCAGTCCGCGGGCAGCAAGATTTCGCATCAGATCTGCGATACCGAAGGTCCATCGTTCGCAGACATCGCTCGTGCGAACCCGGTTGACGAGTGTTCCCAGACGGCTGGCGCTGATCGCCACGATGTCGTCGACATGATGTGTGAAACCCTCCCCCTCGGCGCCGCGGTCCTGCACAGGGGCGAACATGGTGCCGAGGAACAGCACCGCGCCGTCCGGATACTGATGGGTGCTCCCCATCATCTGAAGCACGAGATCCTCAGGGTCACGGCTGATCTGGCTCATCGATGAGGTGGCCTGCAGCGTGAACTCGTCAACGCCGCGGACATCGAGGCGCACCACCGTCTCACGCACGTCCTCCAGCGAGAAGGTGTCGTCGAACAGACGAATGAACGGGCCCAGCGCTGCGGAGGCGTTGTTGTCCTTGGCTTTCGAGAGCAGCAGTGCCGAACGGCCCTCGAAATCACGGAGGTTGACGTCGTTGCCGAGAGTCGCACCGACGATGCGCCCGCTCGACGACACGAGCAGCACCACCTCGGGCTCGGGGTTGTTCCACGCCGACCCGGGATGGACCCCCACGTCCATGGCCGTGCCGACGGTGGACATCGGTGAGGCCTTGGTGAAGATCTCGGCGTCGGGCCCGAGACCCACCTCGAGGTACTGGCTCCAGGTCCCGGCGGCGACCATGACCTCCTTCAGCCGGGCCGCCTCGGGCGAGCCGGGCTGAAGCTCAGCGAGATCACCACCGATGAGATCGGCCATCTCGGCGCGCATCTGGGCAGCGCGGGTGGAGTCGCCACCGCAGCGTTCCTCGATGACCCGCTCGACCATCGACACGACGAAGGTCACGCCGGCGGCCTTGATGGTTTGCAGGTCGACCGGGCTGAGCAGGCGCACGCCCGACGTCGAGCGGTGATCGACCGGCGTTCCGGCAAGGATGTCTGCAATGGTGCCGAGCACACGACCCTCAGCGACCTTGACTGCGGCCGCGGGGTTTGGGTGCTCAGCGAGGTCTCGAACGGTGGCGAAGACACCGCTGATGTCGACCACATCACCACCACGAACGGTGACCACGCAAGGGCCGTCGGGTCCGGAGACGCGCCCGACGAGGGTGGCGCGATCATGGTCGAACGGAAGGCACGTCTGCGAGGCCGGGGGCCAGGCGGTCAGCGACACGGAAGCGTGGTCGGTGGTGGCTGCGGCGGTGGTCATCGATCTCCTTGAGACGTTCGGTGTAGTCGCGTCAACTCCGCGGCGAGCAGGCGGGCGTCGCAGTGGCCGAGTACGGCCTCACGAACGCGCGCGCTGGCACTGCGCTGGAAGGCGACGGCGCCGTTGAAGCGCGGCCGGACCCAGGCGTCGTCGATGGTGTCCCATGTTCGCGAGTAAAAGCCCGTTGATGCCCTGTCCACGAGGGGATCTCGCCACGCCGCGGTCGCCGACGGCTGGCCGGCGTGCTGCGGAATGAACGTGCACTGGGTCGCATCGTCTAGCAGCCAGCGCAGATGTTGAACGAGACCGTCATCGGGACGGCATCGACTGCTGATGGCAATGCCGGTCCCGCCGAGGACCGAGCCGCGTCGTCCGCTGCGTCCCGTGGGCGCGTCGGCGAACTGCAGCGGTCTGGGTAGACCCGTCAGCGCGTAGTTGACGTAGCCATAGACGTGCGGGCAGTAGACCGGTCCGCCCGGCTGCGACATCTGCTCCAACACGACGATCGGGTTGTGCAATGGGGGCGGTGGCCGGTGCGGGTCGATGAAGGCACCGATCGTCTGCAGCCCCTCGCCCACCGCCTCGACCGTCAAGAACTCGTCACCTTGACCTGGCTCCTCGCCATTGGCCAAGGCGATCGAGCACAGGGTCAGGAACAGGTGGGGCCCGCTGGTCGGCAGCACGGTGTCGACGTCCCGTGCGAGCGCGACCGCATCGGACCACGTGGTTGGGATGTCGATGGCCGGATCAGCGGCGACCGAGACCTGCGTGGCCGCATCCAGCGGCAACGCCCACGACCTGTCGTCCATCTGATACGAGGCGAACGACTCCCCCACCGTGCCGTGTCTCCACCTGTCCAGATCGGCTGAGGTGAAGACCTCCTCGAGTGGTAACAGTGCTCCGCACCCAAGCGCCTCGCCGAGGTGCGGGTGGTCCAGCACCAGCAGGTCGTAGCGGGCGGCGTTGTCACATATGGGCGCCGACTCGAAACCCTCGAGCGACTGTGTCTCCCAGACGATCTCGCATCTCGGCGCCTCAGCCTCCATGACCGCGCGGCGCAGGGCCTCCGCGCCGCGCGGGTGATCCCATGTCAGGCCTCGGTAGGTACCCGTCATCGGCGAAGCCCCGGCGGGAGGAACTCCTCTGGCATGTTCTGGAACGCCACTGGCCGGGCGAACCGTTGAGCTGCAGCGGTTCCCACCGACGTGGTCGTTGGCGCCGTGGTGGCCGGCCAGGGCCCGCCATGCTGTTGCGCGTCGCTCACGGTGACGCCGGTCGGCCACTGGTTGTAGATCACGCGACCAGCTAGGGACGACATGGCCTCGATGAGGCGCGGCGCATCCGGATCGAGCGCGGCGGTGCCCTGGATTGTCGCGGTCAGGGCACCCTTGATCACCGCGAGCACGTCGACGGCTTGGGCGATGTCTCGGTAGCCCACGAGCACCGAAGCGGGTCCGAACATCTCGGTGGTGACGATCGCGGGATCTGCGAGCACTGCGTCGGCATCGGTTCCCAGGATCGTGGCGGCCGGCGAGTTCGCTTCGCGCGGACCGGTGAGCAGGACCTTCACCGCCGGGTTGCTGCCGATCTCGTGCAGCGTCTGCTCGAATCCGCGCGCGATGCGCTCATCGAGCATCGGATGCACCGGCTGCAGAGCCACCTTGTCGGCGAAGGCATCGCGATCGGGGACGAGGACGACACCGGGTTTGGTGCAGAACTGTCCGCAACCCATCGTGAAGGACGCCGTGAAGCCGTCGACGATGTCGTCCGCGCGTTCATTCCACGCCGCGGGGGTGACCACGACCGGATTCGTGCTTCCGAGCTCGCCGTAGAACGGGATCGGGTCGGGCCGCGACGCCGCGAGGTCGTACAGCGCCCGTCCACCGGCCTCCGAGCCGGTGAACCCGGCGGCCCTGATCCGAACGTCCTGGACCGCGCGGACACCGTCCTCGCGGTCATGGATCGTCCCGAACATGCCCTCGGGGGCCCCAGCGGAAGTGAGTGCCGCAGTCACGATGTCAGCGGTGGCGCGCGCCAGCCTCGGGTGGGCGTCATGGGTTTTGACCACTACCGGACATCCGACGGCCAGAGCGCTGACGGTGTCTCCGCCTGCGACGGAGAACGCGAACGGGAAGTTACTCGCCGCGAAGACCAGGACCGGTCCGATCGGGACGTAGCCGCGACGCAGGTCGGGTCGCGGACCCATCGGCCATTCGGGATCGGCTGCGTCGACACGCACCTCGAGCAGGTCACCGGATTCGACGCGGTCGGCGAACAGTCGAGCCTGAAACGTGGTGCGGGTGACTTCACCGCGCAGCCGCGGCTCGGGCAGGTGCGTCTCCTCGGCAGCGATCGTCACGAGCGTGTCACTTTGGGCGTCAAGCGCATCGGCGATGGCGCGCAACCAGGCAGCGCGTTCGGCAGCGCTCGCGCGTGCCGCCGGAATCCGGGCTGCGTGGGCTGCTTCGAGAATCTCGTCCAGGGTGTTCATGTCATCTCCTCGGGGTTGCGCCGGTCTACGGCCACAATGTGATGGCACGCCAGCACCGTCTTGCCGTGCTGATTCGTGCCGGTGTAGGCCTTGGTGACCAAACCGATGTTCGGATTTCGCTTATGCGGGCTGACGTCGATGACCTCGGCGGTGGCAACGACGGTGTCACCCGCCAGCACAGGAGCGGGGAAGCGAACGCGGTCGTAGCCGTACGCAACCAATCGCGGATTGCGTTCCATTGTCAGGCCGACGACGACGGCGAAGCTGAGCACACCGTGCGCCAGCAGACCACCGAAGCGGTCCGTCGCGAACTCCGCGTCGGTGTGCGCGGGGTGGTCGTCGTGAGAGAGGCGCGCGAAGTCGGCGATGTCACTCGCCGTGATAACCGCCGATCCCCCCTCCTCGACCTGTCCGACTGCGTAGTCCTCGAACCAGCGTTCCTGAAACGAATCCCGCGTCGCGGTGCCGGTCATGACTGCGCCTGCAGCCGTCTGCTGCTCGCACCATCAGCGACGTGGTTGAAGCGGTCCACGTCATTCTGGTTGGCATCGGAGCGGTAGTTCTTGGACAGGTACACCGAGATAAACGCGACCACCGCCATGACGACCATCCACACGGCGACCGGCCACCAGCTGTCCGTGGCGGCGACCACCGCGGTGGCGACCAATGGAGTGGTGCCGCCCAACGCCGCCCCACTGACCTCGCGAGCGAAAGCCACTCCGGAGTACCGCTTTGCCGGGGGGAACAACTCGGCGAGGAACGCCGCCTGTGCTGCATAGCAGGTCGCGACGGCGCCGACGAAGCAGATCGACAGTGCCAGCACGATGAGCACGGTCTGGCCGGTGTCGATGAGCAGGAACATCGGAAATGCCCAGACTGCACCGAATGAGCAGCCGAACAGGAACAGCCGTCGGCGACCGATCCTGTCGCCGACACGGCCGAAGATCGGCATGAAGATCGCGCCGGCTGTGAGCATCGCCGCGTTGATTCCGAGTGCCAAGGACGCCGCGATCGCGAGATCGTTCGTCAGATAGCTCAACGCCCACACCTGCGGCACATAGGAGAAGCCCGACAACATGAAGTTCGACCCCAGCGCTACGGCCAGACGCCCCTTCTCTGTTCGCAGGAGGGACACCAGCGGTAGGGATTCAATCTGGTCGGATTTCGAGGTCTCCTCGAAACTCTGCGTCTCCTCGACACTGCGGCGGATGTAGAGGCTCACAGCCAGCATCGCGATACTGGCCAGGAAGGGGATGCGCCAACCCCACGTCTCGAAGTTGTCACCCGTGAGCCACAGCGAGAGCTGCATGGCGCCGAGACCGAGCGCGGAGCCCAGCCAGACGCCACCACCGGACCAGGATGCGTAGAACCCTCGGTGCGTGGGCGGTGAGGACTCGGAGGACAGCACGATCGCGCCCGCATACTCGGCTCCGGCACCCAGGCCCTGCAGCACCCGCAGGACGACCAGGAGCACCGGAGCTGCCAGCCCGATGCTCGCATAGCTGGGCAGCAGACCGATCAACGCAGTGGATACACCCATGAGTGCGAGCGTGAAGATCATGACCGGTTTGCGGCCGACCTTGTCGCCGAGGTGGCCGAAGATGATGCCACCGAACGGCCGCGCGAAGTATCCGACAGCGAAAGTGGCGAAGGCTGCGAGAAGGCCGGCGGTGGGGTTCTCCGCGGAGAAGAAGTAGGACTTGAAGATCAGCGCAGCGGCCGCACCGTAGAGAGCGAAGTCGTACCACTCGATGAGGCTGCCCACCGCGGAGGCCGACGCGGCACGGCGTGCGTCCGCGTGTGAGGGAGTTTGTGTGCTCATGACAGTCCTAGACGGCGTTCGGTGTGGTTGAGTGCGTCAGCTCGGGCGCGGTGAGCACGGCATCGCGGTGGACTACACCGTCGCGCTCGAACTCATCGATGTCGTTGCCGCTGTAGCCGAGTTCGTTCAGCACCTCATGGGTGTGCTGACCGTTCAGCGGCGCCGGTCGGTAGATCTCCTGCGGCTGCTTGGCAAGCCGGAAGGCAAATCCGGGTGTTTTCACATGGCCTTCCGTGGGGTGGTCGTACTCGACGAATGATCCGTTGTGCCGCACCTGTGGGTCGTCGACGACCTGGGTGTAGTCGTACACCGGTCCGACCCACACCCCTGCAGCACCGAGAACTTCGAGCCAGTGCTCGGTTGTGTTCCGCAACAGGTTCTCAGTAACCAACGCGGAGATGGCATCTCGATGGGTGAAGCCGTCACGCTCGGCGTCGAACGCGTCGAACCTCGGATCGTCGAAAACGCTTGCCAGCACGTCCATCTCGGCGAAGGAGAGTGCGATGAAGTCATCGGAGGTGGCGAAGACCCCGTATGGGGCGCGAATGTAGCTGTGCGCATGGATCTCGTCGCCGGGCGTCTGAGCGACGCCACCGACTGTGGCGACGCTGAGCTCCTGCATCTGCGCCGCGATGATGGCATCGAGCATGTTGACCTCGACCAGTTGGCCCTCACCGGTGCGTTGGCGATGAAACAACGCGGCCAAGGCACCCTCGAACGCCGAGTAGGCGGTGAACGCATCAGCGAGGAAGAAGGGCCCCGGGCGCGGGGGCTCGTCACCACGGCGCGCACTCGCCAGGCCACCGCTCATGGCCTGCAGGAGGACGTCCTGGCCCGGGCGGTTCGCGTAGGGGCCGGTCTGGCCGTAGCCGGACATGCTCACATAGATCAGCTTCGGGTTGATCGCACTCAAGGTCTCATAGTCAACGCCCAATCGGTCAGCGACACCTGGCCGGTAGTTCTGCAGGAAGATGTCGGCAGTCTCGACCAGCTTGGTGAGGACTCGCCGACCGGCCGGGTCCTTGAGGTTCAGTGACAGCGACCGCTTGTTGCGGTTCAAGGACAGGAACGAGGCGTTGACGGTGTTGCCCCGGGCTCCACCGGCGGACACGTGACGCTGCCACTCGCCGGTGACCGGTTCCACCTTGATAACGTCCGCGCCCAGGTCAGCCAGCTTCTGGGCGGCGAACGGTCCGGCCATCGCGATAGACACGTCGATCACGCGGACACCTTCCAAGACCTTCACGTTTGTACTCCTCAATACTGCTGGCCGCGATGGCCGGGTTGTGTGGTGCCGGTTACGTTAGCGCTAACGTTAGCGCTAACACAACAGGTTCTCCTGAATCGGCGTTAGCGCTCACCCACTCGCCGCGCGTCGCCCTCGGTGTCAGGGCCGGCGCGGTAACCTGACGTCAGCGAAGACGGGCTAGGCAGACGGGTGTCGACAGTGAACGAGCCGAACGGCCCTGTCCGGCGGCGGCGGTCTCGCGGGTCTTTCAAGAGCGTGACGATGGCCGATGTGAGCCTGGCCGCCGGAGTATCGATGCAGACCGTCTCGCGGGCACTGAGCCGACCAGATTCCGTCACCGAAGAAACCCTCGAGCGGATAACCAAGGCCGTGGCAGACACCGGCTACGTCCCCAACCTCGCCGCAAGCCACCTGGCATCGAACCGCAGTCGTACCGTCGCGGCGATCCTGCCGGTCATCTCGACGTCCGTCTTCTCGGATACATTGCGATCCGCGACCACGCGCTTGGCGCCGCACGGATACCAGCTCGTCGTCGGATACACCGACTATCACCCCGAGCGTGAAGAAGAGCTGGTCCGGAGCTTCATTCAGCGCCGCCCCGACGGCTTCTTCATCGTCGGCACGCGGCACACGCCTGGAACCACTCGTCTGCTGAAGAGTTACGGCCACCCCGTCGTCGAGACCTGGGATTGGAACGACTCGCCGACGGACACATTGGTCGGATTCTCGAATCGAAATGCCCTCGCGGACATGGTGCGACACCTCGTCAACCAGGGACACCGACGCATGGCCTTCGCCGGGGTGATCACCGGCGGTGACGAACGGGCACAGCGCCGCCTGGAGGGTTTCCAAGACGCAGTCGCAGAGCTGTTGTCCGACGAGCCGATTCGCGTGGTGGACCTGCCCGGCGAGCCGATCGCGATGGACACCGGGGTGCGGCTGCTGAAGTTGGCGCTGGAGAAACACCCGGAGATCACCGCCCTGGTGTTCCCCACCGACGTATTCGCATCGGCAGCGGTGCTGGCCGCACCAGATCTGGGCGTGGATGTGCCCGGACGTCTCGCGATCACCGGATTCGGCGACTTCGAGATGGCCCGTCACCTGCGTCCCGCGCTGACAACGGTGGCGGTCGACAGCCTGCAGATCGGTTCTCGCGCTGCCGATCTCCTGCTGGCGCGAATGCTAGATCAGCCGATTGCCGAGCCGTGCGTTGACGTCGGATATCGCATCGAGGTTCGGCAGAGCGCCTAGCGCCGTCGCGACGTTCACTTTCGCTCGTTTGGGGCGGCGGTGGCGGAGTGAGTGAGCGTTGCGGTCAGGCCGCCGAGGAGGAGGTCTAGGCCGCGGTCGAGTTCGGCTGCGCCGTCGTAGGAGGCGAGCACGGGTGCCAGCTCGCGCAGGTGAGGAAATTCGGTGATGGGAAACCGATGCAGGCCCAAACGCAGGACATGATCGGTTTCCTCCGGGCACTCCACGATCTCTTGAACCTCGTCGAGGATATGGCCGTGCAGGTAGCCGAAGAGCACCCGGTAGACGTGCAGTGCATCGACTCCGGTGAATCCCGCAGATGTCAACAGGGTGAGGATGGCCTCGAGCGGGCGCAGTGTCCCCGGAGGCCGCTGCCCAAGTGGCGTGGCCAGCGGACGGGTGACGAGCAGTGGCACCGCGTTGGGGTGGGCCAGCGCCAGCCGGCGAAAGTCATGGGCGACCAGACGTAATTGGTTGACCCAGTCGGGGTCAGCGCTGTCCACCGCGAGCTGGCCCAGGATGATCTCGACGACACCGTCGAGTACGGCACCCTTGTTCGGGAGGTGCCGGTAGAGCACCGTCGCGTCCCGCTTGAGCGCGTCGCTGAGGCGGCGCATTGACAGCCCGCTCTCCCCGTCGCGGTCGAGGATCGCCAACGCGGTGCTCAGGATCAAGGAGCGTGTGATCACGGAGTCGCTGAGATCGGCGTCGGCGCCCAGGAGGCCCTCGCCGTCGAGCACGTCATCGGTGCCATGTATCCGCGCGGTCATGAATGCCTCCTGCCCACTTTCAAACAGTGCGTTAACACCATAGACCATCACCGTGGGCCAACGCTGTTGACACCGGAGTCGACCCGGGTGTGTACTGAAGGTCCACAGAAGTCAGAGGCACCAAGATGATCGTCACCACTGGATTGATCGTTCTGGGGGCCGCCGCGGTCGTCGGCGTCCGCGACCTTCTGAGCAGCGCCGGACCGACGCACCAATCAGCGGAGACTCTCTTGGTGTTCGGCCATCACGTCACAGGTTCCAGCGACAGTGACGCCCGCCGCCAACCCATAGGTGCGGCCCCATCCTTCGCGGCGAGCTCGCCTCGAGCAGCCGCGGTACCCACCCATTGAAATCAGGTAAACATCATGATCGTTCTCGGAATCATCCTCATCGTCCTCGGGCTGTTACTTCCCAGCCTCGTCCCGACCTTCGCGTTCGCCCACATCGTCTTGGTCATCGGGGTCATCCTCCTCGTGGTCGGCCTACTGATGATGTTGATGGGGCGGACGGGACACGCAGTCGGCGGCCGTCGCCACTACTACTGATCCTGCGATCACCTCCAGACCGTCGGTGTGCTGAATGTTCCTGCACGGCAACAGATTCGCAGTGCAGCATCCTTCGCACCGTCGCGTCACCAACCAAAGGAATGAACATGACCACCACTACCATCGTTGTGATCGTCGCAGCCCTCGCGGCGCTGTTACTCCTGGGCGCCCTCGCCTGGGTAGCCCGCACCAAACGCAATCAACACCGCCACACCAAAGCCGAAACAATGCGTGACGAGGCTCGGGAAGAGAACCGACACGTTGCGGGGCGCGAAGCCCTCGCCGACGAGACCGCCGCCAAGGCCCGCGTCGCTCAGGCCGAAGCCGACGTCAAAACGGCTCAGGCCAAGGGGCTTAAGCAGGAAGCCGCCGGACACCGCAGTGAGGCAGTCAACTCCCGCGACGACCTCAATGAACAGTTCGACCGCGCGGACGCAATGGACCCCGCGACCCCAGCATCCGACTCTCCCTCGTCCACGCACGACGAACCAAAACCCACCGCCGGCGCCCGCTGAACCGGGCGAGCCTCCACACGCCCAGGACTCGCTGGTGGACGTGATATGAGCGGTGCCGCAGCAGATATAGCCCAGAACAGTGTCTTCGAGCACGTCGCCCGAGCCGGGTACGTCGTCAGCGGCGTGCTTCACATCATCATCGGCTACCTAGCCATCCGGATCGCGCTGGGTACCGGTGGTGGCAGTGCCGATCAATCCGGGGCATTAGCGGCGTTGTCTGCCAAACCGGGCGGCATCATCGCACTCTGGGCTGCCGTGATCGCGCTCGTCATCATGGCATTGTGGCGGCTCGCCGAAACCGCGCTCGGCCGCTCTACCGACCCGAAAAGCCAAGGCACCATGCCCGAAATCCTGGATCGGGGCAAGGCCTTCGCACTGGCCGTCGTCTATTTCGGATTCGCCTTCTCCACTCTCGGATTCGCCCGCGGTGCAGGGAAATCCACCGGCGACCAGAATTCCGACCTAAGTGCTCGGCTCATGCAAACCGCCACCGGCACTGTCACACTCATCGTCGGCGGCATCATCATCGCCGCCGTTGGCGGATATCACATCTACAAGGGAGCAAGCCGCAGCTTTCTCGACGATCTCAAAGGCACGCCTAGCGACCTGGTGCGACGGCTCGGTCTCATCGGCTACGTCGCCAAAGGCCTCGTCATCGTTGGCGCCGGAGTGCTGGTCATCGTAGCTGCAAGCCTTTCCGAGCCCGACAAGGCCACCGGACTCGACGGGGCGCTGAAAACACTCGGCGCTCAGCCCTACGGAGTGATACTTCTGATCCTGGCAGGCTTGGGAATCATCACCTACGGTCTGTACAGCTTTGCGATGGCCCGCTCCACCAAGATGTGACGGGCCCGCCGCCCATTGGCAAGACAATCAACCGGCGAGAACACCGTCCCGTTCTGGTGCATCAGCCGGAGCCGGCAGTCTGCTTCCAGGTGGGTGACTCCACCATCTCACCGAGTGCCTTCTGCCAGTACCGAACGGCGTCCTCCGCCATGTCCGGCGGGCCGTAGAGGCCGCGGAGGCTTGGCGGTCACACTGAGGCCGTAGCGTTTTCGGGAGGGAGCGTGATGAGTACCGAACGTTCAGCTGCGGACTGGGCGCTGCGCCAGGTCGAAGACGTGCGCGACGATCCCGCGGCCCGTCTCGAACTGATCAATCGGACCTATCACGGCCCGCTCGGCGTCGCGCCCCGGCACTTGCCATTCCGGCGGGCGGCCCTGTCTTTCATGCGCTGGCAGATCGGCCGCGGCGTACTGGCTCCGGGCAATTCCGCAGCTCCGGGCAGTCCGTGGTGGCGCGCTGTCAACGAGCGACTGCTGCGTGACGGTTGCGAGGCTCTGGCCCGCAGCGCCGGCATGGTCGCTGCCCCGTCTTCGCGTGCCGTTGAGCCGTGGATGTCCTTCATCGCCGAGCCAACCGCGCGCACCTGGTATCGGGCCCACAACCGCAGCATCGTCTCGGCCTACCTCGACCATCGTGACTTGGCCACCGCCGAGAGCTATTCGGAACGGTTCTTCTTGAACGTCGTGCTGCTGCGCGTCCTCTATGCGCATGCCCTAGTGGCTGCGCCCCGCCTGGCGCTGGGGTCACTTCGGTGGCTGGGGCCCGTCGCCGGTGATCCCAGACTCGCGATGACCAGGATCTTCCTGTCGATCTCGCGGGTGCTACCCGACCGATATCCGCTTGAGGACGACGTCGTCGCATACCTTGTCGCCGAGCACAGGCTCGGACAGATGCTGGACTACGGGGTCATCAGTCCACGCCTGCAACAACTCTACGAGTGGTCGGCGCACGAACTCGATGAGCCAGCGCTACTGGACTGCATCCGCGACGGCAGCCCAATCTATGCCTGGTCGTTTCACGATCGGGATGTGTGGCGCCCGACGCACCTGTCTCCCACGATGCGTGTCGTCCACCGGTTTCTGCCCGCGCCTCCGCCCGGCGAAAACCCGTGACTCACCACCACTTGGTGGCATCCGAGAGCTGACGCGCCAGCTCGTCGGTCAATGTCTGCACATAGGTCGATGTCAGGTGGTGCGCATCGTGATACACCAGCACGTTTCCTTCGACCGGCCGGCAGAAGTCGGGTCTGCAGACCGCATCGCTGAGGTCAATCGGGAACATTCCGGGATACCGGCCGAGGTAGTCCAATGTGGGGTTGTAGCTCGCCAGGACCTCCGAGCGAGGCAGGCCGCAGCTCTCCGCGTCGCCACCATTGGCGAGGCAGTCAACCGGCGAGAACACCATGCCGTTCTGGTACATCCAGGGGGTGTCCCGAACGCCCAGGATGGCGATGTCGTTGGCGGCCAACGTGTCCCAGATGCCCAGGTAGTTGTCCGGGACGAAATCCCCCGGCGCGTCGGGCAGCGGGCGCGTTGTGGTGGTGAACACGAAGTCCGGCCGGTCGTCCACCAGGCTGGCCATCACCGACTCCACCCAGTCCCGGCATCCCGGGTACGGGTCATTGGACACGCTGACCCGTGGAAGCTCATCGGTGTTCAGCGGACATCCCATTTTCAGATATGTCACGACCTTGAATCCGTGCCGTTGGCCGAGCTTGTTGAGTGCGGTGAGCCAGTGCTCGGAGTGCGAACCTCCGACAAGTGCGATTGTGCGTTCCGCTCGCGAGTTCCCGTATGCGCACTTGATGACGGCCGAATTGCCGAAGTCGCTGATACATCCGTCGACTATGGTCGCCGGCAAGTCATCTGAGGCCTCCAGCACGGTCGGCCGCATCGGCAGCTTCGGCACGCGCAGGCCCTCGACCAGAGCGCGTCCACCGGGATAGTCGACAGTCGAAAGGTTCAGCAGCTCCGCGCCATTGGCGCGGATCGTGTTCGTGTACTGACGCCAGCCCACCGAGCCGGCGGCGACCGCGACTGTGAGAAGCATGATCACCCAGGTCAGTGCCGTCGCCGGTGCGTGCGCGCGACCGACTGCCTGAGGTGCCGCGCGCAGCGGCCGCTCGACAAACCTGTGCGTCAGATACGCCAGGGCCGTCGACACGACGACGATCAAAGTCCCGTCGGTGAGGCCCGCGCTGTCGTTCTCGGCGTGGGTGAGCCAGAAAATCAACACCGGCCAGTGCCAGAGATAGAGCGCGTAGGCCATGGTGCCGAGCGCGACCAGAGAAGTCGCGGACAGCACGCGACTCGGCCACGGGAACCCATCGATCTGGTTCAGGTTCGCTGCGCTGCAGATGATCAGGAGGGTCGCAACGACCGGGATCAAGGCCAGCGGGCCCGGATACTGCTCAGCGCCGTCGACGTAGAAACCGACCGAGACGATCGCCGCGAGACCGATCGCGGCCGCACCGGCTCGCAGCCACCCCGGCCAGCGCACGTGGGCGACTACCGCGGCCACGGCGAACCCGGCCAATGGCTCCCAGGCGCGCGCGAGACTGTCGTAGTACGCCGTCGACGGATCGGCCTGGTGGGTGATGACGGCGTAGGAGAAGGATGCGATCGTCGCCACGACCACCACAGCGACGAGGGTGGCGCGCCTGCGATGGTGCGGTATCGCGACGGTGATCAGCCACACCACGACAAGACTCGCGAGGAAGAACTGACCAAGCACCGATACCGCCCACAGGTGCTGTAGCGGGCTGACGACCTCCCCGGCGCGTGCGTACCCGCCCGCCGAGTGGGCCAGCTGCCAGTTCTGGATGAAGCCGAATGTCGACAGGCTCTGGTCGGCGAAGGTCTCCCACCGCGTGCGTGGCTGGAGCCACAACGTCATCGCGCCGCTCGCCGCCACCACCACGACGAGCGCGGGCAACAGGCGACGCGCGAACCTCGCGAACTCGCTCCGAAGAAGAGCCGTCGGGCTGCCCTGCGTTGCGATGGATAGGAGTCGTCCACCCCAGAGGAACCCGAACAGAACCAGGAGCACGTCGACGCCGCCGGACGCTTGGCCCGACCAGACACCGAACATGACGACCAGCGCGATCGCCAGCCCACCGAGGCCCTTGAGGTCCTCGCGCACTCTCGGGGCCGAGAGCTGCGTCACGGCGGATATCGATTGTTCGGTCTGCACGGTCACTGTCCAGGATTGTGGGCATCACCGCATGCCACCACGGCTTCGGCTCTCGTATTTCGTCCCGCAGCCTAGCGGCAGCCGGGACTGGACTCGAACCTGCGACCTCTGGGTTATGAGACAGCTACCGGGAACGTCAGGGTGCATCGGCGAGGGCGACGGGTGTCAAGTTTCCGACGGCGGAACCACCGAACGCAGTCAGATCAGCGCTTCCGGCTTTTTTTCAGAGGCGATCCAGTACGTACTTAGCATCGACGGTCTGCCGAAGCCGTTCGGCGACCTGCTCCTCGTCCTCTGACTACGGTTCATGAGTGATTGACGCCCCGCAAGACGGCCTTCCAGTGCCCAGCGAGAGCCCGGTGGATCGTCAAGCGGTTTCTCTGGCTAGCCAGCAGGAAGTGCTTGCCCGCCTTACCCGGCGAATCCGCGGAACGTTGGCGCATCCGCCAAAGTCGCGTAAACCCGGGCCATATCTAGTAACCCGCACCGAGGACTTTTGGGAACGTCACCTTCCAGACCTTGTCAGTGACAGCCTCACGCTGGGGGTTGCGCGCTACCAGGGGCTTAGTCCCATCGGAGAACTGCTCCACCGAGCGTTCGAGACGTTTGCCCCACTTCTACAGGGCTACATCGGCGTCGGAGCGCACGTGAACAACCTCGCGATTGCGACATGGCGACCAACCAACAGTCCGCTGAAGGCCGCCAAAGTTGATGCTTTGGTCCAACTACACGCGCGATCACTCGTCCTGCTCGATGAGGTGTTTGCGCTGATCTACAGCGGATTTCCCTCAGGAGCGGAAGCGATCTCGCGGACACTCTACGAAGTGACCGTCACTGCGAAGTTTCTCCACAAGTTCAAAGCGCAACTCTCCGAGCGCTATCTGGCGAGTCACATTGTGGAGCTTTGGCGAAGCAAGTCCGAACTCAAACCGCGACGAGGCACAGCACAGGCAAAGCACTGGCGAGCGTTCGAGGAGGAACTCGACGAGCGATACGCAGCAGTGATCCAAGAGCACGGAACGTCGATCAAGGCTCCTTATGGGTGGGCATCGCCCCGATTTGCCGGCAAGCCCGGGAGCGAGAAGAAACCCCGTGAGCGCATTTTCTTCGCAGACATCCAGGCGGCTGTAGGTCACACTCAACAGCGGGGCCGATACCGCGAAAACAGCCATCACGTCCACGCAGTGCATCTGGGCACGATCAAGACCCTCGTCCATCGCGCTCCCGAAACTCTTACACTCGGACCACGCCCGTATGGCTTCGCAACAGTTGCCTACGACGCGCTCCGAGACGCCCAGGACACAACCGAGGCACTTCTACGCTCATGTGGGCGCTCAACTGATGACAAGTCGGTCTACTACTGGCTTGAGGCCCTTGACCAGCTGTCCTACGTGCTCTCTAACATGGTTGTCCACGCCGGTTCCGCCTTGGACACCGTCTTCAACCGCGACGCGGATGATGGAAATCTGGCTCCCTAGCTCTTCCGTGCCGGACAAAGCGCCCTTGCTAGGTGAACGCGGTCGTTTGAGGTGCGTAGGAACTACTGCGGACGGCGGTGTCTCGCCCGTCGCGGTCGCGCTCTATATGGTCGTGCAGCCGATTTGAACTGTCGGGTGTTCAGGAAGGCGGTTCCCTCAACGCGAATGTGCGGCAGTCGGCACCCTCGGCATGCGTTGGACCTACTATCTCGCACTGGGCAGAAACGCAGCTGGGGACTGCGTGCTGTAGTCGTGGGCGGTGATCACCGGCAGGTCGTTGGCCACGATGCCGCGGACAAGGCCAACCACATGGTCGGTGCCGCGAACTGCAAGTGGTGGCGTCCCGAGCTGGCGGCTGTACTCATGTGCTTCGCCGGCGCGTTGATAGATGTGCGCGGTGTTGGCGTGCCGTCCGCGAGTCATCGCGACATACAGCAGTCGGCGCTCAGAGTTCTGGCACAAGACCGCGTGGCTCGTATCGGCGGTGACGCCCTGGGCAGAGTGCACGGTGACGGCGTAGCCGTGGGTGATGTGCTCCTGGACGTAACCGCCGGTGAAGACGCCCAGGACGTTGTCGTCCAGTCGGCGGGCGGCGAGGCGGTTGTTGTCCCGGTTGATCCGCACCACTTCCCAGCGCTGCCCGTTGCGGACCGGGCTCGGTTCGGCGGTGGGGTCGTCAGGGTCGCGTAGCGGGATGGAGGCGTCGTTGTGCCGGGTGAGGATGAGATCCCCGACGGCGATGCGGTGCCCCCGCATCCCGTCACCGTCTGAGCGTCGGCGGCGACCGTCTCGCGGTGCAGGCGGCGGTTCAGGGCATCGGCCATCTCCCGGGTATCGCACAACAGCAGCGCATCCCTACCCGCCGCGATATCGGCCTTGTAGGCCGCGAGTGCGTCGGCGGCCATCGTGACGTCGTCACCGCAGTGCAGCCGGTCGTGGCGGCGGTACCACTCGACCGCCCGACAAACTGCTTTCTGGTCGCCGTCGCGCAGTGCCAGCGACGCAGTCCGCTCGCCTTGGTCGCGCATCCGCCAGACTTCGGACAACTCCTGCGTCCAGGGCAGATCGGCGCAGAGTTGGGCGAACATCCCTCCGCGGGCCTTCACCGGCGCCAGCTGACGGACCAAACGCGGCCCGATCCGCGTCAGCGCGGCGCGTCCCGCGCTTCCAGGAAACGCGGGCGGTCGATCGTCATGCCGCGCGGGTCCGCGCGCCATTGCTCCACTAACGCGGACCACGCCAACTCCTCCGGCTTGGTGGGCCGCGTCGCTTTCTGCGCGGCACCCAGTTGCGCCGCGGACCACGACCCGTCCTCCCGAAGGTTGAAGTGCCCGGCCGCCCAGTCGCGGAGCTGAGATGAGCGCCGCGACCACGCCGCGATCGTGTCCCGCGACATCCCGGCCAGCTCCGCCATCCCCGTATTGGGGTCGCCGTGCTCCCACTCGAACCCCAACGACCGGTTCAGTTCGCGGCGCAGCGTGGCCTGATAGATCACCCCAGCCGCCTTCGCCTCGTGGTATAGCGACGTTCCATCCAACGACACCAGCCGCCCATCAGCGCGGGTCTGACGGTTCGGCACGATCACATGGGTATGCAGGTGCGCAGGTTCGCAGCAGTCCGGCTGTTCCCAGCGGTGATCCAGACCGGGGTGCGGGGTGTCATGTTCGGAGTAGTACTCCCCCAGTCCACCACCAGCAGAGCAGGCATCACGGCTGGCGCGCGCGGCAGTGTCCGCGGTGTCGATGTAGTAGTTGATCGACCACTGCTTCAGCTTGGAGATTGTCAACATTCGCCGATCCATCCACAGATCCGGGCGTTGACGCTTACTGCGCCACAACCATTCTCGCACCTTGTGCAAATGCGCCAAGCGGTATTTGGAAGTTGGGACCGGATGGTACGTGGTGCTGGAAATGTAACGGGGAGAGATGATTTGGGACGTTCTGGGAATCTTGGGAGTGGTGAGGGTGTCGGTGGCGAGTTGGTTCGGTTGCTGGGTCGCCGCTTGGATGTTGCGTGGCTGTTGGGATCTCGCGGCTGACGGCGCCGCCGCCGAGCCGGCGGGACGGAGCGCAAGAAATTCGCGCAGGAAGTGTCGGTGGAGAGACTTACACATGTGTTAGTCGGCTCGATGGACACGACACCGGGGCCGTCATCTCGCCCCTCGCGGCGCTATTCGCCTGGGCATCAATCACACACAGCGCCTGCCCGGCATCGTATTTACCCGACAGCAGGACCACTTTCGAAGGGCGGTGAATCAAAATGGAAGACAGCGTATTCGACAACCTTTCACTCCTGCTGGCGGTGCCCCGCGCAGGAGAGTTGTTGGGAATCAGCCGCGCCGCGGCATATCGACTGGTCGACTCCGGTGAACTCCCGGTCCGTCGGATCGGCGGTCGCGTGTACATCGTGACGGCCCGGCTCCGCGACGTGGTGGCCTGATGAAGGGCTACGTGCAGAAGCGGGGATCGACGTGGTACTACAAATTCCGGCTGCCACAGAAGGATCCTGCGACAGGACGCTACATCTGGATCAGCAAGGGCAGCTTTGATGCTGAGCGTGAAGCCTGGAAGGCCTGTCGGGATGCCATGCGCGACGGCGATCGGGGTCGCATCGTCAAGCCGTCGACGCGCACGGTGGCTAGGCAGGGGATTTCAGGGCCGACGAATCGCTGCCCCTGAGCGGGCGACCGCTATAGCTAACTACCATCCCCGATACTGGATCTGAAGCAAAGTACAGGTCCTCAATCAGGACGACGTCTTGCACCAAAGGATCCGGAAGGGATACCAGGTTTCCTGGGGCAACGGGTGTTTCAGACTCATTCGTGAATTTCACTGACTGGCCGTCAACTTCGAGGTCCGCTATCTGGGGCACTGCTATCGCGGCGCCGATGGCGACGGTCTGTCCGAATACGTCGTTGGCCACCAAGTCGATCAGATCGTCGACTTGTCCAAAGGCATCAGCGAAGTCGCGAGCTCTACCCGTCATCGTTTGCACGACTTCGGCAACTTGATCGATGCGATAGCGTTCCCGTCTGGCCATCCGAACTGGCTCGAACGAATCCACTTTTGCGGGTGAAAGGCGGTCGTCCACGTCGCGGCGAGCCGCCAAGAGCGCGGCTCGGTCGTCGCCGTCTAATTGTGCACTCAGGTCCTTGTACGCCGTCCATTCTTGAGTGTTCTGTAGCGCCAACACAAGTGACGTGGTGGCGGATTGAACATCGCGCTCGGTCAATCCTATGAACGAGGCGCCCGGCGGGCACGCCATCGACTGTAATCCGGCCTGGACCATCTGTTTCCGCCAACGAAGGCGTAATCCATATTCCTCATGACAGCGGTAGCCGAATGTTGCAAGTTGGGGCGCTGGGATCAGCGGGTAGAGAGGCAAGCGCGAGCGGATCCACCCCACCGTCGACTCAAGGAAGTGCCCGATCGGGGCAACCGATCGCAGAAACGTCCGCAGCTCTGCATCCAGCACGACCATGGGCTGGATCTCGGCGAGCGCCTCCCACATCGCGGTCGAGAGTGGATTGCGACAGACGACGCTAGTGCCAGCATCCAAGTTGCGGAGTGCCTCCGGTATCCCGGTCTGTGCACTGTTTAGGAGTGGAAGCTGCGCGATGAGGGATTGGACTGTCGGACTCCCCACCCATACATCGGCGAGGTTGCTTACGGTATTCCAAACTTCTTCTGTACTCATATTCCGCTGTCCTCAGATCGTTTCGTGATTAACTTCGTAAACTTGCACCCGTATCACAGCCATCTTCGCCCGACAGCTTCATTGATCGCCTCGGAGAGGCTCCGGGCCGAAGCGTGAGCCGGTGGAGATAAGAAAGAGTCGACCCTGCCCCATCCGGTCCAGATGTCACCCGTCCAGTCACCGCTTAGTAAAACCTGCTCTCCGGCAGGAAGATCCGGAACATACCGGAACCTGACAGGTCGATCGCGTTCCTGATCAAGGGTCTGGGAGTCGCTCATTAGGAACTGAATCCGCAGCTGCGTCAGCTCAGTGAGACGATTGCCGCTCTCGCTACTGATGCCGAGGGCGGCAACGAGCGCCGACGTAGTGGCCTGGAGTTGGTCCGAATACGTGGCTAGGACCCGTACTGACTCGTCACGGGTGGAGGGCGCCGGGCTTGGTGCTGCCTTCGGGACCGAGAGAACATCTTGTACCTCGCGGCGCCAAATCCGTGTAGCGACCTGTAAGGGACCCTCGTGATCGACGAGAGGGAAAGACCATCCCGCGCTTGCGATATCTTCCGGGACATCTTCGTCCCACGACCCATCGAACTTCCCATTGACAGTCACCAGGCAGCGGCCGGCGGAATCGAGCCAGTAGGCGACTAGTGGTCGTTGTCGCGATTGAGGTAGAAGCTGATCAAGGTACCGCTTTGCGGAAACCTGATCCGCGGGATGTGGCTTGCGGCGGTCATATTGCGAGATAGATACGGAGGTCAGCGGGAGATCGCTAGCCGCCTTGGTCGCGAGCTCGTCATCAACACCCGCCAGCTCCGCGAGAAAGCGGACCCTGAGTCGATCGTTGTTTGCGAGTCGATCTGGGAGATCGGCAACGGAGACTGCTATCGCAACGGCCGAGAGGTAATCCGCGAACGAGTCGTGGAGCGGTCGGACACTGTCGAGTTGCGTGATCCTCACTAGCCCTGTTTCAAACCCGTACTCACGCAAGTCGTCAGCTGTTAGCTGTTGGCCACGCGAGAGGAGTTGGCTGACAACCTTATTCAGGAGTTCAGTCCACCCGAACGAATCCGTGTACCGCTTGCCGTCGGCGAGCAAGTGAGAGTACGCAATGCCTAGAGCAACCTCGTACAAGCTGCCGTTCGAGTATCCGTTCTCGCTGGAGATAGATCTGACGACAGTCTGAAAGATCTTCGCCGGGCCGCTGGCATCGTCTCCGAGCAAAATCGCTCGCATACCCAACAGAATCAACATCGGGTTGCGCGCAGCGTCGCCCAGGGCGCGTTCAGCAGCGGCCACGATGGCCTCAACTTCGTCCGAAGTTGCTCCAAACACCTTTGCTGCGAAAGTTCTGCGCCAGCTGTGATCGAGCGGCGACATCTTCAATGCGACAGTGGGGGTACCGCGCGGAAGTGTGGAGCCTACAGCGGTTGTGTCACGCCCTGTAACCACCAGGCGACAACGTACCTCCGCAGATGCAACAGCCCGCAATTCGATCCGGAGTTCATCTAGTAGTTGCTGAGGGATTTCCGATACCCCATCAATTGCCAAAGAGACCTCAGGGTCCTTCAGCGCAGCGTTGCCAATAGCTGGATGCGCGCCTATGTCACCATGGCGATTGAGCGCCGCCGCTACTAGTGCGGCGAGGCGGCCCGGAGAGTAGTCCTCAGCGTCCGCAACCAGAACAACGTGGCCCGCCTCGGCGCGACGGCGTTGCATCCGCATCAGTGCTGTCGACTTGCCGGTGCCTGAACCCCCGCCGAGCACGCAGACGTGCCGAATGCCGAGCCAGTCCTCGAGAAGCCTTTCCTCCATAGGTGTTTGATCAGCATCACCGAACCCCGGGGAATCCAGGACGGTCTCAAGATCGACTTGGCGTTCCAAGCTTGCGGACAGAACTGTCGCGATGAATGTCGACTTGAAATCGGTTGTCCAACGGGTGGTAGGGATTCGGTCCTGTGGTGTCGCTAAAAGCTCCAGTACTTCATCCCGCGCAATAAATCGCCGTGCGGCCTCAGGTTCGCCACTGCGTCCCGTGACCATACTCAGCAGTTCCAACACAACCCACCTGCTGCGCTCGGCGGCTTCTGCAGGCCCAGTGACGTTGGGTATGAGTGATTTTGCTGTGGCCTGTGCACGCCCAATTAGGCTGCTATAACTTGCTTTATCCACTACAATTTCTGCTCGTCGGACGACGTCGAGATCGACCTTCGACTTCGCCTTCTTCATGAGTTCGCGCAGTTTTGCCAGGTCGCCATCGGCTGCCTCTTCCAAGGCATCGCGCACATCTCTGCCCGTGGGGCCAAGTCGTCCATCCGTTACGAACCGGTAACCGGCGGCGGTGTGCGTTGCGCCGAGTGCCGACCAATCTGTGAGCTCATCTATGAGCTCTTGTTGACCCCAGGTGTAGTCGTCGCTACGGCGCTTATATTGAAGGGCGCTAACCAACTGGCCTGATTTGTTCCATACCTCCAGATCAATGACATCATTCTCGGCTTCGACCCTGATGCGATCCAACTCGTCATTGCTGGCCAACTCCAACGCGGCCTGGATTGCTTGCGCGTGTTGATATGAAAAGCCGCCGGCGGCGTCTGTTCCGCTCACCGACGACCGCCGGCCGCAGTGGAGGTGTCCGGCCCAGGCTGGTCGACCCCAATCAGACTCCACTCCGCCACGCCCTTCTGGAACACCTCCGTATGAGGCACGTTGGCGAGGCAGACGAAAAAGTATGGGTCGTCCCCAGGTTTATAGTCGATCTGAAAACCTTTGCCCTTACCGGCTTTCACTGCTGTGAGGGCTTCCTCGGCATTCGCCGGAGTGGCGGCATGGTGCACGATGTAAAAATCGCCGATCGCCAGTTCACGGGCCCCAATCTTCACCTTGAACGGGTTTGGCGCCCGCCAGACTACCGCTATTGGTTCCAGCAACTGCTGGAGCGGTCCCTCGGTGTCTTCTGCCGTCAACTCCCTAGTGACGAGTTGAGCGCGCGGCCAGGCGACGAGATGTCCGTCGATAAGAATGCGAGCTACCCGCATTGCGACACGATCACCGGGGTGGATGTACTCAGGGAGATCGAAGAATTGGCCGCAGTGTTGTTGGACCACCGACAGGTCGTAGGCGTACTGCTCGACGGCGATCAAATCCTGGTCATAGTGCTCGAGCGTCCTGCCGGGAAAGCCCGCGATCACGGCTGCGGGCTGGCCCGCGAAGTTCAACTCGAGCCGACTGCAAGTTTGGATGCAACGGGCAGTCGCTAGTACCTTCTCGACGAGGTCTGGAGTAGCGGAGCTGTGGTTGAGCGAAATATCCACACCTGGCGCAAGCGCCTCGGCCTTCGGAAACTTCGCAGGATCGTCCGAGTGCGGAAGTCGGAATTGCACCTTGAGCCGGCCGTCGTAGAAGCTGACCCTCACAGAGCCACCGACGGGTCCACTGGCAGCATGAATGATCTTGCCCTCGATGCTTTCCGCGAACTCGTCGTCCATCCATAGCTTGATTTCCGCGGGTTTCCCCACAGACCGCTTATTCGGTGGCAGTGCGATCCGTACCTCGCCAGGCGGGTAGCTTCCGGCGATGAAGCCAGGACCAGTGAAAGCGACTGACTTTACGACCTCACCCGGGATCACGATGGGCTCGGACGTTCCGTAGCCGAAACCGCGCTCAATGTGGTTGCGTAGCGCGGCGTGTTCGTCCCCAAGGGGGTGGGTCTCGACTGAGATGCCGATGGGGCTGCGGGCGGAGGCACCTGCGTGTTGCGGTCGTATGGCGTAGATTTCGAGCCCGCTAATGCGGGAAAAGTCGACTGTCCAGTCGGGGTCGGTGCCGTCGACGATGCTGCCGAGGCCGCGCACACGTGCAGCGATGTCGGACATTCCGGATAGCAATGCTGCGCGCTCCTGGTTGTAGGTTCTTGCCATCCGTTCCAAAGTGGAATTGGCGTTTCTGTGGAGGTACTCCTCCAGCTCGGGATCGTCGGCCATCCAGTCGTCGAGAACATTCCGACCGATGATGCTGATCAGCGGCGGTTCCGTTCCAGGGCTCAGGTTTTCGATGAACTTCCGTTCACCTGGCGTCAAGTTCCGAGGTACGACCAGTGTCCACTCGTCGGGCTTATGAATCTGGGCGGCATTGAAGGATTTTTTGATCTGGGGACGCCGACTGCGCGAGCTGCCCGACGAGAACCCTTCAGGGAAGTATTTGAGCTGGAAAATTTGTCGCTTCCCGTCGGTGGTCACCAGCTCGAGATCGATACCACCATCGCCGCCCCTGCCGTCGGGTATCGTCACTCTCCCCGCAGCTTTGAATCGGCGGTATATCAAGCTCTCGACCACGTGGTCGAATCTTTCCTGTCCTATATGACGCCATTCGATACTCATGTGTCGCCAGCATTCGTTGTCATCGCGGTCGGTCTGTACGGCCGCCATTGACAGCCCCGTAGTCTTGCAGTTTCGCTGTTGGTGAGGCTCTGACGGTCCCACTTCAGCTGATCCACAACACCCCCGTTTCTGAACCCTGCTTGCGCTGGTGCGAAGACATCGAGGTCGCCTTCACCTTGGTTCGGTCGCAAGCGAACTGCGATGGGGTTCCTACTGCACAGCAACATGACGGCGACCGCCTCAACGTCATCGCCGGACTGCCGTGTGCACTCGACCGTCGCCATCCTCTGCCTCCGCGCACGTCGAATATGTGAGCGACGTGCCGAACATGACTTAACCTCGGCACGACGACAACCTGTGAAAGACGCGCCGTTCGCACGCAATTTCAAACAGTTTGGCGGCAGACAGCGGGTGGTAACGACGCTTCCACCGGCGTCACGCGCGGAACCATCAAGCCAGCGCTCCAACAGCGCCGAATCGGGGCTCCCCGTCCGCGCTGCCCCCACTCAGACTCGCCAGCCCGCAGCGGTGTACGCGCCGCTGCGCTGCACGGTTGGGCTCACGTGCAAACCGCCGAAGTGTTCCCAATCTGTTCTCAGGAAATCGTTAGCTTTGCGAATGTTCCCAAAAGTGTTCTCAACGGGCATGAGAACGGCCCCCGGAGAAATCTCCGAGGGCCGTTCTACCTAGTAGCGGGGACAGGATTCGAACCTGCGACCTCTGGGTTATGAGCCCAGCGAGCTACCGAGCTGCTCCACCCCGCGTCGGGTAAATACAAGGTTACAGAAGACGCAGGGCCACACCAAATCGGGTGCTCAGGCCAGTATTCCGGCCGGATCGTAGAGCTTGGCGAGCGCAGCCAACCAGTGCAGTGTGTCCGGGCCGTAGCAGCGGGCCGCCCGGTCCGGATCGCTCGACGGCGCGAAGTTCGGCATCTGCCCACCGGTGGACCACTGCGCGACGTCGGCCACCAGGGCCGCGGCGTGCGCGGGCACGCTGTCGGCCACCGGCGGAGCCAGCACCCCGATCACGGACAGCGAGTAGGCCGCGTCGCGGTGGCAGAACGCACTGCGGTGGTCCGGTTCGCGGGCGAACGCCCCGCCCAGCAGACGCAGTTCCACAATCGTCTGCGGCGACCCCGACGTCGGGCCTGCCGCGGTCAGGATGGCGTCCACCGCCCCGGCCGTCAGCTCGTGCAGCAGGGCCTGGTCCTCGTTGGTCGGCATCGGGTCCACCGGGTCGGCGTGCACCATGCCGATCGCCGCGAACGGCAGGACGCCGACGGTGTCCATCACCGGGGTGGCCAGTTCGCGCATCGGCTGCAGCAGTCGCTCGGCCTCCGCCGGGTCACCGAGTGCGGTGTAGCGCAGCGCCACGGTGTACTTGCCCGCCAACGGTTCCGGAATCCCAGGCAGCGGCGGCAGCTGTTGCAGAGCGATCGACGTGTTCACCGTCTCGGGTAGGTCGCCACACCACTGCCGCCACCCGTGCAGCACGGCGGCCGTGTCCGCTGCGTCGAAGTACAGTGCGCCTCCATAGAACTCGGTGATCGGCAGCAACTCGAACTCGATGGACGTCACGATGCCCAGCATCGCTTTGGCGCCGCGTACACCCCAGAACAGGTCGGCGTGCTCATGGGGCGTAACCCACAGCACCTCCCCCGCGCCGGTGACCAGTTCGAACGCCCGCACGTGATCAGATGACAGCCCGACGGTCCGCACCAGCGGACCGATCCCGCCGCCGGTGAGGTAGCCGACGACACCGACCCCCGGTGCCGATCCGCACGGCGGCGCCAGCCCCTGCGGGACCGCAGCGTCGATCACCTGCTGCCAGATGACCCCGGCCCCGACCCGTGCCGTGCGCTCGACAACGTCCACGACGCAGCCCGACAGCCCCGAGGTGAGCACCAGGATGGTGTCGGCACCAATCCCCACCGCGCCGTGCCCCGTGGCCTGCACCGCCACGCGGAAGCCCCGCGCCGCCGCGAATCGCATGACGGCGGCCACGTCAGTCGCCGAACTTGCCAGCACCACCGCAGCCGGGTGCACGGGCACAGCGAGATTCCAGGGCATGGCCCGCTCGTACACCCGCTCACCGGGTAACGCGACGGGTGCTGCGACCCACTCCCGCAGCCCGTCCAGGGAGCCGTAGAGGGCCTCCTCCACACTGGGTTCGGTGCCGGTCTGTGCTGTGGTGGCCTGTTCTGTGTTTGTCACGGTCGTCGAGAGCCCTCTCACCAAGTCGGTTGACATTGGCGGCAAGCATCACCGAGCGCACTTGGTGAAAACTTGGCGTCCTGGGGCCCGCCCGCCGCCGATCGGCCAAGGAATGCCCAAGTCGGCGTCAGACCAGGTTGTCGGCGGCCTCGGCCATCCCGACCATGCCGAGGCGACGTGCCTCGACGGCGACCTGCGCAGCCGCCGCGCGCCGCTGCGCGTCGTCCTCGATCAGCTCGGCCGACAGCAGCGCACATCGCACCAGCGTCGGCGCCGCGCCCGTGCGCTTCGCGATACTCACCGCGCGCTCGAGGTCATCCCGGGCACCCTCACGATCCCCGGCCAGCGCACGCAGCCGCGCGGTGGCCAACGCGACCGGCCCCGCGGTGCCGACCTGACCGATCACCGCGATGCGGTCACCGAAAGGCTCCAGTTCCTCGAGCAGCGGCACGCAGAACCGGGCCAGTTGCCGGTCCGCGGCGAGATGGGCAAGCAGTACCGCATGGCCCAGCGTCGTCCACGCGTGCGGGCGACCGCGGTCGGCGACCCAGGCCTCCAGGATCTCCACCGCCGCGTCGTCGGCGCGCGGGCCGTCCCGGTTCACCGTCATCAACGCCGTCTTGACCAGTCCCACGATGCCCTGGCCGCCGCTCTCGGCGGGTGCGGCGACGGTCGGCCAGGCCGGGTCAACCGGCCCACCCTTGTCCCGCATCAACGACACCGCCGCCAACAGACCGCTCCCCGCCTCGTAGAGCTCGGTCTGCTCGTGCACGTGCGCGGCTATGCCGTGGTGGCGCTCGGCCTCGGCGAAGTCGCCGCGCCACCCGGCCAACACTGCCTCCATCCACCGCAGTTGGGCGCGCAGCACAGGCAGCTGCAGATCCTCGCTGCCCTCGATGCCCGCCGCCAGCCGCCGGGCCGCCGCGTCGACGTCCCCGAGACTCATCTCGGCCATGGTGCTGACCGAGTTGGCGATCACGCCATCCTCCCGAAACCTGCTGTGCCGCAGCGCATTCAGACGGTCAGCCCAGACCAGCGTCTCTTGACTGAGGGTCGCCACCCCGGAGTAGGTGATGAGACGACCCATCAGGACGTCGGCCAGTACCTCGGCGTCACCCGCCGACCCCGCCAACTCCTCGGCCCGCTGCAGGTAGCCCGCGGCCACCGCCGGGTCGGGGTGATAGCAGTGCCCGACGGCCAATGTCGCGAGCACCCGCGCGCCCGCACCGGCATCGACTTCGGCGACGACGGCCGCACGCTCCAGCAGCACCAGCAGGTTGCCCGGGTCGTGCCCGGGCGCCAACCACGGCCAGCCCCCACTGGCACGCAACAACGCACTGGCCACCCGGCCCACCGTCACGGCCCGCTCGGCGCGCAACGCCTCCACCAGGTAGCGCTCGACAGCGGCCAGCACCAACCGCCCCCGGCCAGCGCGCGCGTAGGCATCGAGCATCGCCACAGTCATGGCGTCGCGCTCACCGTCGTCACGCGCCGAGGCCGGCAGCCGGTCATAGGCGTCCAGCGCCGCCTGCCACCACTTTCCGGCGATGTCCGAACTCCAGCGTTGGGTTGCCTCCTCGGCCGCCCGACGGCACGCGTCGACCACCACAACCGGCTCGACGAGGGGCTGCGCGGACACCAGGTGCTGGGCGCGGCGTGTGACGGCTCCGTCCTCGGCACTGTCGGCCAGCACCTCGGCGACCTTGGCGTGCAGGCGTTGTCGGCGCAGCGCGGGCATGCTGTCCACCAACTGCTGGCGCAGCAGACCGTGCGCGAACGCGTAACCGTCGCCGGCGTGCGAGGACACCACGATGCGCTCGTCGGCTGCCTCGTCGAGATAGTCGGCAAGGGTGTCGATGTCCAACCGCGTGGACGCCGCCAGTACCGGCACATCGACCGCGTCGCCGATCACGGCCGCGGTTCGGAGCACCTGCAACACAGCCGGGTCCAAGCCTGCCAGCCGCCGATCCAGCACCGACTTCACAGCCATGGGAATCTCACTGCCCGCTCGCTCGTCACGCGGCAGGCGGGCGTACTCGCAGACGAAGAACGGGTTGCCTGCCGTGCGTTCGGCCAGCATCGCCGACTCGGCATCGGTGACGACCTCGTCGGCGATCTGGGTGGCCAGCGCAGCGACCTCGCGCGTGGACAGCGCAGGCACCTCCACATGGCGGTTGCGCGCACCGCGGGCCACTGTCCCCAACAGCCGCCCCAGTTCGGGTGTCGGCTCGCCGTCTCGCATCGTCAGGATCATCACGATGGGGTGATCGCGCAGGGCGCCAGCGATATAGGCCAGACAGCTCACCGAGGCCGAGTCCGCCCACTGCACGTCGTCGACCACGATGGCACGCAACCCCGACGATGACTCCACCAGACGCTGAATCCGTTCGTACACCTGGAATCTCGCGGTGTCCGGGTCGGCGTGCGCGGCGATCTCCAGCACCTCGTCGACGTCGGCTTCGAGCGCACGCACCAGTTGGCGCATCGGCCACCACGGCGGGGTGGCTCGCTCATCGGGACAGCTGACCCACACCGTCTGCCCACCGCCGGCCGCCGCGAGCGCCACCGCCTCCTCAGCCAGTCTGGTCTTACCGATACCGGGCGGACCGGACAGCACCAGCCAGCGCGTGTCCCCGCCCGCCGCATCGGCGAGAACCTCTGCCACCGTGGCCAGTTCGCGATGCCGACCGATAAGCGTCAACTGCGGCTGAGCACTCGCCGCCACCGGGGCCGATGGCACGGCGGGGGTTGGCGTGGCGTTGAGCTCGACGGCACCCGTCCACTCCGGTGACCGCGGCCAGGCGGCGAGCTCGGGTGCCTGACGCAGAACGGCAGTCTGCAGATCGCGCAGCTCCACCCCGGGCTCCAGGCCGAGTTCGTCGTCGAGCACGCGGGCGTGACGCGTGTACGCCCCGAGGGCATCCGACGTCCGGCCCGACCGGTAAAGGGCCAGCACGTGCAGCCAGCATGCGCGGTCCGACAACGGATGGGCCGCACTGAGTTCCGCTGCCTCCGCCAGCGCGGCAGGCGCCCGCCCGAGCGCCAGCAGCGCCGTGATCCTGCTGTCCAGACAGTCTCTGTGCAACTCGTCGACGCGGGCCGCCTCACGGCCCACCCACTCCTCGTCCCGCAGATCCGCCAGAAACGGGCCGCGCCATAGCGCGATCGCGGTGTCGGCCTGCGACAGCGCGTCGTCCCAGCGCGCCTCGTCGATCGCCGCGGCAGCCCGCGCGCAGCGGGTGGTGAACTCCGCGACGTCGACGTCCTCAGGCGCGACGTCGAGGTAATACCCCGGCGACTGCCGCACGATCGGCGAAGCCACGTCGGAGGCTTCGGCACCACCGCGCAGCGCCCTGCGCAGGTTGGAGACATACGCCTGCAGGCTGGCTGTCGCGCTGCCCGGGACGTCCTCGCCCCACACCGCATCGATCAGACGATCGACCGACACGACGCGCCCCTGCGCCAGCAGCAGCACCGCGAGCACGGCCCGTTGCTTGGGCGGACCGATGTCCACCGGCACGTCACCACGCGTTACGCGCAGCGGCCCCAGCAAGCGATAACGCACTCGCGCAGCTTAAAGCGCGCCAATCCGCAAGCTACTTGGCGTCCCGATACTTGGCCATCGCGTCATCCAGCCGCTGCAGCGCCTCACCGTACTCGGAGAAGGTGCCGTCGTGCTGCGCCTTCTGCACACCGTCCAGCGCGGCATTGACCTCCTGAAGCGCCGCGGCTTTCGCACCCGACAGCTGCACCGGACCACCCGGCGGTACGGCAGCCGGTGCTGGCACCTCGGGGCGGCCGTCCGGTGCAGGCGGCGTGGCGGCCGGCGGTGCGGCGTTGCCCTGCTGCGCGGCCGGCGGTGGTGTACTGCCCGGCGGCCCTACCGCGGGGGCGGGGCCGGTGGCCGTCGCACCCGCACCGGGACCGAAGATCTCGTCGAGGGCGTCGCGGACGGTGGGTCCGTAACCGACCTTGTCGTTGTACATCATCGCCACACGGATGAGGCGCGGGTACGACGAGGCCGCGTCACTGGCGCCCGGCGAGGCGTAGATCGGCGCGACGTACAGCAGGCCGCCGGCACCCACCGGCAGGGTCAACAGGTTGCCCCAACGGATGCGGTTCTGGTTGTCCCGGCCGATGACGCCGAGGTCCTGGCTGACCGCCGTGTCGGTGCTGATCGCGTTGAACGCCAGCTTGGGACCGTTGACCTGTCCCGGGATGGTCAACACGGTGAGCTTGCCGTAGTTCTTGGGATCCGAGCTGGCGCTGATATAGGCGGCCAGGAAGTCACGCCGGAACCGGTTCATCGCACTCGTCAGCTGGAATGCCGCCGAATTGTCGTTCGCGGCAACGTCCTTGGCGACGATGTAGTACGGCGGCTGGTAGCTGCTCGCGGTCGGGTTCGGATCGAGCGGGACATCCCAGAAATCGGATGTCGAGAAGAACGTCACCGGATCGTCGACGTGGTACTTGGCCAGCAGCGCCCGCTGCACCTTGAACAGGTCCTCGGGGTAGCGCAGGTGATCCTGTAGTTCGGGGCTGATGTCGGCCTTGGGCTGCACCGTGCCCGGGAAGACCTGCATCCACGCCTGCAGCACCGGATCCGTCTCGTCCTGGGCGTACAGCGTCACAGTGCCGTCGTAGGCGTCGACGGTGGCCTTCACCGAGTTGCGGATGTAAGACACCTGCTTGTCGGGAACCAGCCGGTTGAACGCCACCTCATTGGAGTCCGCCGTCGCACTCGACAGCGACGTCAGCTCCGAGTACGGGTAGTTGTCCAACGTGGTGTAGCCGTCGACGATCCACACCATCCGCTTGTTGACGATCGCGGGATACATGCTCGTGTCGGTCGTGAGCCACGGCGCCACCGCCTCGACGCGCTTGGCCGGGTCCCGATTGAACAGGATCTTGCTGCTCTCGTTGATCACGTTGGAGAACAGGAAGTTGCGCTCGGCGTACTTCGCCGCGAAGACGCTGCGCGTCATCCAGTTGCCGATCGGGACGCCGCCCGAGCCACCGTAGGTGTAGTTCTTGGTCTCGGTGTTGGTCTCGTAGTCGTACTCGCGGTCGATGCCGTTCTTACCGACGATCGCGTAGTCCTCGGCGGCGTTGGCGATCACCGGGCCGAAGTAGATCCGCGGCTGATCCAGCGGAGCCGGACCAGGCGAGACCACACTGCCGTTCGCACCGACCACGCTGGCCAGGAACTCCGGGTAGCCGCCGTTCTGGTTGGGATCGTTGGCGATACCGCGCACCGTGTTGGCCGGCGAGGCGATGAAGCCGTTGCCGTGGGTGTAGACGGTGTGGCGGTTGATCCAGTCGCGCTGGTTGTCGATGAGGCGGTCGGGGTTCAGCTCACGTGCGGCGACCACGTAGTCGCGGAGGTTTCCGTCCGGGCCCACGTAGCGGTCCATGGCCAGCTGATCGGGGAAGAAGTAGAAGTTCTTGCCCTGCTGGAACTGTGTGAACGCGGGGCTGACGATGGTCGGATCGAGCAACCGGATGTTGGAGGTCGTCGCCCGGTCGGCCGCCACCTGCTCGGCGGAGGTGTTGGAGACGCCGCTGTAGTCGCGGTACGTCACCGTTTCGTCGGTCAGGCCGTAGGCCTGCCGGGTGGCCGTGATACTGCGGCTGATGTACTCCGATTCCTTCTGCGCAGCATTGGGTTTGACGCTGAACTGCTCGACGATCAGCGGCCAGCCCGCACCGATGATCAACGACGACAGCAGCAGCAGCACCACACCGATCGCCGGGATGCGCAAGTCCCGCAGGAAGATCGCGGAGAACACCGCGACCGCACAGATCACGGCGATGGCCAGCAGGATGAGCTTGGCCGGAAGCACCGCGTTGATGTCGGTGTAACCGGCACCCGTGAACGGTTTGCCGCCGCGGGTGTGGCTCAGGAGTTCGTAGCGGTCGAGCCAGTAGGCGAAGGCCTTGAGCAGGATCAGCGTGCCGCCCAGCGAGATCAGCTGGATGCGGGCTGCCCGGCTCAGTGCGCCGGTGCGGCCGGCCAGCCGGATACCACCGAACAGGTAGTGCCCGAGCAGGTTGGCGATGAGTGCCAGGAACGTCACGACGAACAGGTAGCTCAGGACCAGGCGGTAGAACGGCAGGTCGAAAGCGTAGAAGCCGAGGTCGAGGCCGAACTGCGGATCCGAGACGCCGAACGCGGTGCCGTGCAGGAACAGCTGCACCCGCACCCAGTACGTCTGCGCGACAACACCGGCGAGCAGACCGATGAACGCCGGCAAGCCGATCGTGTACAGCCGCATCCGCGACATCACCGCGGTGCGGTACCGGGCGACGGGGTCATTGGGTCCTGCGGCAGGCACGAAAACGGGCCGGGTGCGATAGGCCAGCGTCAGCGCCCCGTACACGACCAGTCCGACCACCAGCGCCGCCACCACGAAGACGACCAACCGGGTGACCAGCACGGTGGTGAACACCGAGCGGTAGCCGAGTTCGCCGAACCACAGCCAGTCGACGTACGCGTCGATGAAGCGCGGCCCGATCAACAGCAGCACGACAGCGATCAGCGCTGCGCCAATCAGAATCCGGCTACGTTGCGTCAGCTTGGGCATCCTTGCCGCGGGCCGCATCCCCACTCGTCAACTCCAGTCTCAGTACTTCAAGGCCATGCTTTGTACATGTTTGGTGGCGTCGACCAGTCGACGTGCCCCAACTCTACGCACTGGGTCCGAAGAGACTTCTCAGCATGCGGGGGGTTCGCCACCAGCGGAATAGGTCTTCAACGCGTCGACCGCCGTGCTGAGGGTGTCCACCTTGATCAGTCGGAGGCCATCCTGGTGCGCCGTGCGGGCCTCGGCGCAGTTGTCGGCGGGCACCAGGAACACCGTTGCGCCTGCCTCGCGGGCCGCCAGCATCTTGTGGGTGATGCCGCCGATCGAGCCGACCTTGCCGTCATCGCTGATGGTGCCGGTGCCTGCGACGAACTTGCCGCCGTTGAGCTCTCCGGTGGTCAGCTTGTCGATGACGGCGAGGCTGAACATCAGCCCCGCGGACGGTCCGCCGATGTTGGCCAGGTTGAAGTCGATCTTGAACTCGGCCCACGGCGCGTCGAGCACGCCGACGCCCAGGTAGCCGTAGTCCCGGTCGGGATTGTCACCGAGGGTGATGGTGGTGGTGCCCGCCGGCTCGTTCTTGCGCCGGTAGTCGACTATCAACTGGTCACCGGGCTTGGTGGACTTCAGCATCGTGGTGAACTCCTCGACGTTGGCCACGTTCTTGTTGTTGACCATGTCGATGGCATCCCCGGCCTGCAGCTTTCCCTTTGACGGTCCCGGGTCGGTGACCGACTCGACAGTGACCGCCGACGGGTACTTCAGGTAGGACAGCGCGGCGTACTCGGCGCTGTCCTCGGAGCGCTTGAAGTCCTTGTTGTTGGCGTCATCGATCTCGTCCTTGGACTTGTCCGGCGGGTAGACCAGGGCCCTGGGCACGAGCTGGTCGCGGCCCGAGATCCACAACGCCAGCGCCTGCCCGAGCGTGATGCCGTCGCTCTGGGACACCGTCGTCATGTTGAGGTGCCCGGTGGTGTCGTGGACCACCGTGCCCTCGATGTCGACGACCTCCTTGCCCTCGACCTCACCGAGGGTGTCGAACGTCGGCCCGGGACCCAACCCGACGAAGGGAACCGTCACGGCGGACAGCAGCAAGCCGAACGCCACGATCGGCACCAGCGCCACCACCAGGGTCAGAATCCGCCTGTTCACGCTGCCCACATTAGGGCTCTGTGGTTGGTTCACTCTCAGCGTGACCCGCCTACCCGCGTGGTGTGGTCACGGTGAGTACGGTTGAAGGCATGGCTGACCTGCCCTTCGGGTTCAACTCCGGAGACGACCCCGACCGTGATAAGCCCAAGAAGGACCCCGATTCTGCTGCGGGGGCGGATCCGTTCGGGTTCGGCGGCGCCGGATTCGACATGTCCGACCTGGGCCAGATCTTCTCCAAGCTCGGCGAGATGTTCAGTGGCGCAGGCGGGATGGGCGGCGGCGCGCAGTCGGGTCCCGTGAACTACGACCTGGCCCGCCAGTTGGCGTCCAGTTCGATCGGCTTCGTCAAGCCGATACCCGAGCAGACCACCAGCGCGATCTCGGACGCCGTCCGTCTCGCCGAGACCTGGCTGGACGGTGCGACCCCGCTCCCGGCGGGCACCACCAGGGCGGTGGCCTGGACGCCGAGCGACTGGATCGACAACACCCTCGACACCTGGAAGCGGCTGTGTGATCCCGTCGCCCAACAGATGGCGTCGGTGTGGGCGTCCACGCTGCCCGAGGAGGCCAGCGCGATGGCCGGACCGCTGATGGCGATGATGTCGCAGATGGGCGGGATGGCCTTCGGGTCGCAGCTCGGACAGGCCCTCGGCACGCTGTCCAAGGAGGTGCTGACCTCCACCGACATCGGGCTGCCGCTGGGACCGAAGGGCGTCGCCGCGCTCATGCCCGATGCCATCGAGGCACTCGCCGAGGGACTCGAGCAGCCGCGCAGCGAGATCATGACGTTCCTGGCCGCGCGCGAGGCCGCCCACCATCGCCTGTTCAGTCACGTGCCGTGGCTGTCGAGCCAGCTGCTCAACGCCGTCGAGGCGTTCGCCAAGGGCATGAAGGTGGATACCAGCGCCATCGAGGACCTCGCCCGCGGCATCGACCCCTCGGCGCTGACCGACCCGTCGAAGATGGAGGAACTGCTCAGCCAGGGCATGTTCGAGCCCAAGGCAACACCCGAGCAGGTTGTCGCCCTCGAACGGCTCGAGACGATGCTGGCCCTGATCGAGGGCTGGGTCCAGACCGTCGTCACCGCGGCCCTCGGCGACCGCATCCCGGGCACGGCGGCACTGTCGGAGGTGCTGCGTCGACGCCGCGGCACCGGCGGCCCCGCCGAGCAGACATTCGCGACGCTGGTCGGACTGGAGCTGCGGCCCCGCAAGCTGCGCGAGGCCGCCACACTCTGGCAGCGACTGACCGACGCCGTTGGCGCCGACGCCCGCGACGCGGTGTGGCAGCACCCCGACCTGCTGCCAGGAGCCGACGACCTCGACGAGCCCGCCGGGTTCATCGACCGGATCATCGGCGGTGACACCGACGCCATCGACCAGGCGATCGCCGACCTCGGCAAGGACCGTGACACCGACAATGGCACCGGCCAACCGCCTGTGGATAACTAAAGCGGCTCTACCGCCGACCGTGACACAGTCGGCGGGTGCAGCGTTACACGCTCAATCCGGTCATGCCGGTGTTGATGCGGCCCGATGGCGCCGTCCAGGTCGGATGGGATCCGCGTCGCGCAATCCTGGTCCGCCCACCGGACGGTCTGTCTGCCGCCGCGCTGGCCGACCTCCTGCGCGCAATGCAGTCCGGCATCGGGTTGCCCGACCTGATGTCGCTGGCCCGCAACCGCGGTGCCGTCGACGATGTCGGGGTCGCCGACCTCCTCACGTCGCTGACGCAGTCCGGGATTGTGACGGTCGACACACCCCAGACGCGCTCGGCATCCATCCGCATCCACGGGCGCGGGCCGCTGTCGGACCTGCTGGCCGGGGCGTTGCGGTGCTCCGGGACGCGCGTGCGGCGCAGCAACCTCAGTCACGCTGGTGTGCGGCCCGGAAGCACCGATCTGGTCGTTCTGTCGGACTATCTGGTCACCGACCCGCAGGTCGTGCGGGATCTGCACGACGCGCGGGTGCCGCACCTGCCGGTCCGGATCCGCGATGGCTCGGGGCTGGTGGGGCCACTCGTCATCCCCGGGCTGACAAGCTGCCTGCACTGCGCCGACCTGCACCGTAGCGATCGCGACGCCGCGTGGCCCGCGGTGGCCGCGCAGTTGCGGCACGCCGTCGGCAGCGCCGATCGGGCGACCATGCTGGCCACCGCCGCGCTCGCACTCAACGAGGTCAACCGCGTCATCGACGCCGTCCACCGCAACGCGGGCGACACACGCCTGGCAGGCGAACCACCACCGACGCTGGACACCACCCTGGAACTCGATGTTCACACCGGATCGACCATCAGCCGCCGGTGGTCTCGGCACCCGCACTGCGAATGTTGACATCAAGCGTTGCCACTTTTGCCCGATGTTCGGCGGGCCGGAGTGGCAACTCAGCGTCGTCATGGATGATGGTCGAGTGTCAGAGATCAAGCGCGGGCGGGCGGCCCGCAACGCCAAGCTGGCTTCGCTCCCCGTCGGTTTCGCCGGCCGGGCCGCTCTGGGCCTCGGCAGGCGACTCACCGGCTCATCGAAGGACGAGGTCACCGCTGAGCTGATGGAGAAGGCAGCCGATCAGCTGTTCACCGTCCTTGGCGAACTCAAGGGCGGGGCCATGAAGGTCGGCCAGGCACTGTCGGTCATCGAGGCCGCCGTCCCCGAGCAGTTCGCCGCGCCGTATCGCGAGGCCCTGACCAAGCTGCAGCGCGAGGCTCCCCCGCTGCCCGCCGACAAGGTGCACCGGGTGCTGGACTCCCAGCTCGGCACCAAGTGGCGTGAGCGCTTCACATCGTTCGACGACGACCCCGTCGCATCGGCCAGCATCGGCCAGGTGCACAAGGCCGTGTGGTCCGATGGCCGCGAGGTCGCCGTCAAGATTCAGTACCCCGGCGCCGACGGGGCGCTGCGCGCCGACCTGAAGACCATGAAGCGGATGGTCTCGGTGTTCAAGCAGTTGGCCCCCGGCGTCGATATCCAGGGTGTGGTCGACGAACTCATCGAACGCACCGAGATGGAACTCGACTACCGGCTCGAGGCCGACAACCAGCGTGCCTTCGCCAAGGCCTACCGCGATGACCCACACTTCGTGGTGCCCGCGATCGTCGCCAGCTCACCCAAGGTGGTGATCGCGGAGTGGATCGAGGGCATCCCGATGTCGCAGATCATCCGCAGTGGCACGCAAGAACAACGAGATCTCTTGGGCACCAGGCTGTTCGAGCTGACCCACGACGCCCCCAGGCGACTGGAGCTGATGCACGGCGACCCGCATCCGGGCAACTTCATGCTGATGCCGGGCGGCAAGATGGGCGTTATCGACTTCGGTGCGGTGGCGCCGCTACCCGGTGGGCTGCCGATCGAGCTGGGTTACGCCCTGCGCTATGGCGCGGCCAAGGACTACGACAATCTGCTGACGACCATGGAGCGGGTCGGTTTCATCCAGAAGGGTGAGCAGGTGTCCACCCGTGAACTCGACGAGATGCTGCGCCAGTACGTCGAACCCATCTCGGTGGAGTCCTTCCACTACACCCGCAAGTGGCTGCAGAAGTTGACCGCGGCGAACATGGACCGCGCGGTGGCACAGATCAAGACCGCACGCCAGATGGACATCCCGCCCAAGCTGGCGATCCCGATGCGCGTGATCGCCTCGGTGGTCGCGATGTCCTGCCAACTCGACGCGACCGTTCCCGTCCGGGCGATCGCCACCGATCTCATCCCAGGCTTCGCCGACGAGGCCGCCTAGCGCTTGAAGCGCCAGGCGGCCAACGTCTTTGGACGGGTCAGCCTCGGGTCAATCAGGCAGCCACGGGGTGCTTGCGCGGACGGCCACGCGGACGCTTGCGCGCCACGATGGTCCCGCGGTCGATAATCTCCCCACCCCAAACGCCCCACGGCTCCTGCCGTTCCAGGGCGGCATCGAGGCACTCCCGCCGAAGGGGGCAACCCGTGCACAACGCCTTGGCCCGCTCCAACTCCACGGGGCTCTCGGCGAACCACAGATCAGGTTCTTCCTCGTGACAAGGCACCGACAGCCTCTCGCGGCATGTTCGGTCCGACATGACTCTCCTGCTTCCTGGTCGTAATTCGGCGGTCATCTGTGTTGATGGATCCGCCGACCAGGTGATTCGGCTTCCCGAATAACTATGGCCACGGATCCGTTGAGTTCGGGTCCGTGGCCATGAGGCATGTCGTGGGCAGTCCTAGGTGGAGCCCCGATTCACGGACGCGAGCGTCGCAGCGGCGTTACGGCGCTTACGCGGCGCAACCGCCGCCGCAGCGGCGTGCGCCGCTGCGGGCGCATGGGAAGCCCACGAAACGCCGGAAATGCTTACGCCGCTGAATGCGTTGCTGTCAATCATGATTCGGGACCTCCTCTCGCACGTGCTCGGTAGTGCACCCCACAGGGTGCCTCTCGAGGTTAGAGGCTAGCACTGGAAACTGACAAGCGATTTTCTGACCAGCAGTTTTGGCATGATCTTTGCGAAAGCTGGCAGTAATGGGAGCACGCCCAGTGGCGAGACTGACGAAATGGCTGTTGTCGGGGTGCCGGGAGGCGCCGTTTCGTCGGTCTCGGCGGGAGAGTCTGGCTGAGGCGCCGGCCTCAGGACCGCGATCGCACCAATTCCAGAACGTCGGGGCCGAACTGCTCGAGCTTGCGCGCACCGATTCCGGGGATCGCGACCAGACCCGCGTCGTCGGCGGGCAACGTCTCGGCGATGGCGATCAGCGTGTTGTCGGTGAACACCACGTAGGCAGGCACGCCCATCTCCTTGGCGGTGCGCAGCCGCCAGTCCTTCAGCTCAGCCAGCAGCGCCTCATCGATATCCGACGGGCAGTCCTCGCAGCGGCGCAGCATGATCGACGCCGGCGTGCTCAACGCGGAATTGCAGACGCGGCACCGCGGTGCCGGGCCGCGCTGCCGACGCGGCTTGCCGGCTACGACGTCGGCGGAGGCCTGCGGGGCAACACCGTTGAGGAACCGCGACGGCTTGCGGCCCTGCCTGCCGCCCGGTGCGCGCGCCAGCGCCCAACTCAATGCCAGGTGAACCCTGGCTCGGGTGATGCCGACGTAGAACAGGCGACGCTCCTCCTCAACGGCCTCGCTGTCCGCGCCCTTCGACAGTGCATGCGAGATGGGCAGCGTGCCGTCGGCGAGGCCAACCAGGAACACCGCGTCCCACTCCAGGCCCTTGGCGGCGTGCAGCGACGCCAGTGTCACGCCCTGAACCACCGGGGCGTGCCGCGCGTCGGCGCGCTGCCGCAGCTCGGCAACCAGCCCGCGCAGATCCAGTGCTGGCCGCTGCACCACTTCCTCGTCAACGAGTTCGGCGAGCGCCGTGAGCGCCTCCCAGCGCTCCCGCGCCTTGGTGCCCGGTGGCGGTTCGGCGGTGAGGCCGAGCGGCTCGAGGAGCTCGCGCACCGTTGGCGGTAGGTCGGCGCCGCTCATCTCGACACCCCGCTCGGCGGCGCGGTGCAGCGCCAGCAGCGACTGCCGGATCTCCTGCCTGCTGAAGAAGCCCTCGCCACCGCGGACCTGGAAGGCCACACCCGCCTCGGTGAGCGCCTCCTCGTAGACCTCCGACTGCGCGTTGATCCGATACAGCACGGCGATCTCCGAAGGCGGTGTGCCGGTTTCGATGAGCTTCTTGATCTTCTTCGCGACGGCGGTGGCCTCGGCGACCTCGTCGGAATGCTCGCTGAACGACGGCTCCGGGCCCGCGTCGCGCTGCCCGATCAGGTGCAGCCGACTGCCCGCCATCCGGCCCCGCGCCCCCGCGATGACCCGGTTGGCCAACGACACCACCTGGGGCGTGGACCGGTAGTCGCGTTCCAGCCGCACCACGGTGGCGTCCGGGAAGCGCCGGGAGAAGTCGAGAAGGTAGTTCGGGGTGGCACCGGTGAACGAGTAGATGGTCTGGTTGGCATCACCCACCACCGTCAGGTCATCGCGCTCCCCCAGCCACGCGTCGAGCACCCGCTGCTGTAGCGGCGTGACGTCCTGGTACTCGTCCACGACGAAGCAGCGATAACGGTCCCGGAACTCCTGCGCCACGGCGGCGTCGTTCTCGATGGCGGCCGCCGTGTGCAGCAGCAGGTCGTCGAAGTCGAGCAGTGTGGTGCCCTCGCGGCGCGCCTTGGCCTTCTCGTAGCCGGCGTAGACGGTGGCGACCTTGGCGGCGTCGAACGGGATGTCGCGGCTCACCTTGGCGACGGCGGCCGGGTAGCCCTCCGGGCTGATCAACGATGCCTTCGCCCACTCGATCTCACCCGCAAGGTCGCGGACGTCATCGGTGCTGACCTGCATGGCCGCCCGGTTTGCCGCCTGGGCGACGACGGCGAACTTGCTGTCGAGCAGCTCCCAGCCGGTGTCACCGACGAGGCGCGGCCAGAAGTACTGCAGCTGCCGGCGCGCGGCGGCGTGAAACGTCATGGCCTGCACTGCTCCGGTCCCCACACCGCCCGCCTCGGTGTCCAGCGCACGCAACCGGACGCGCATCTCGCCCGCGGCACGCGAGGTGAACGTGACGGCCAGTACCTGACTGGGGGCCACGTGACCCGCCGCGACCAGATGGGCGATGCGCCGGGTGATGGTGCGGGTCTTGCCCGTACCGGCACCTGCCAACACGCAGACGGGACCGCGCGGCGCCTGGACCGCCTCGCGCTGTTCGTCGTCGAGGTCGCTCAGGGGAACCGCACGCGCCGTCGCCGAGGGATCAGTCGCCGAGGCGTCGGGGGACGCCTCTGAAACCTCACTGGGCATGCCGACCATCTTGGCAGGGTGATGCGACACATTCCGCCCGGCACCGGCCATGTCGGGCATGTTCGCGGCCTCCGATATGTTGAAGGACCTATGAGCGCTGAACTGACCATGTACACCACGAGTTGGTGTGGCTTCTGCTCCCGCCTCAAGATGGCCCTGAAGTCCGAGGGAATCCGCTGGACTGAGGTCGACATCGAGGCCGACCCCGCGGCAGCGGAATTCGTGGGCTCAGTGAACGGTGGCAATCACGTGGTGCCGACGGTGAAGTTCGCCGACGGTTCGACGCTGACCAACCCGAGCGCGCGCGAGGTCAGGGCCAAGCTCTCGGCGTAGAACGTCGGTCACGGCGGCCGGCTCAGTCCAGCGCCGCCCAGGACTCGATGATCTCCCGGGCTATCGAGATCGACCCCGGCAGTAGCAGCCGTGATGGCGAGTCGCTGCTCCAGTCGCCGTCAGCTAGTGCGGCGCGGACCTCCGCGCGGGTGAACCAGCCGGCCTCGGCGATCTCGCCGTCGTTGAATGAGAACTCCTGCTCCGGATCGCCGATCGCATGGAATCCGACCATCAGGGACCGCGGGAAGGGCCAGGGCTGGCTGCCCAGGTAGCGCACGTCGCGCACGGAAAGCCCGACCTCCTCGGCGATTTCGCGCACCACGCAGGACTCGAAGGACTCCCCCGCCTCGACGAAGCCAGCGAGCAACGAGAACAGCCGCTCGGGCCACATCGTCTGGCGGGCCAGTACCGCCCGGTCGTGACCGTCGTGCACCAGGCAGATGACGGCGGGGTCGATCCGCGGGAACTCCTCGTGTCCGTTGACCGGGTTGACTCTCGACCAGCCGCTCTTGGCCGACTTGGTCGCCGACCCGTCGACGGCGCTGAACCGCGCCTGGTCATGCCAGTTCAGCAGCGCGGTCGCGGTCGACACCAGTTGGGCACTGACGTCATCGAATACGGTGCCCGCCCGGCGCAGGTCAAGTACCTCGGATTCGGCTTCGGGATCCTCGGGCGCCTCCAGTGCCGCCCGCACCCCCCAGACGTGCCTGCCGTCCTCGAGACGCCCCAGGAACACCGCGTGATCATCCGGTTTCGCGGCGTACTTCGCGGCCTGTCCCAGCACCACTCGGCCACCCGAGATGAGCACCTGGCTGCGGTGGTCGACCCGCAGCAACAACGCGTCGGACCATCCCGCCACCGCGGCGTCGACGTCGGTGCGCAACACGTCGGCGCGGTCGGCTCCGACCCGCGACAGTAGCGGGACGTTACGCAGTTCGAAGTCGGTCATCGCTTTGTTCCCGTCATGGCCTGCTCAGTGGTCCGAGTCCGCGGTCTTGACCACCAGGAGCCGATCACCGAATTCGACGGCGTCGACCTTCGGATCGTCGACGTGGATCAGCTTGCCGTCGCGCACCACTCCCAACACGATGTCGCGCATGTGCCGCGGCGACGCCCCAACGTCCTTGGCCTCGACGGGGCGCTCGCTGATCGCGAAGCCCGCCTCCGGCGTCAGCAGGTCCTCCATGACCTCGACAACGCTCGGAGTCTTCTTGGCGATACCCAACAGGCGGCCCGCGGTCTCGGAGGTGACCACGGTGGTGTCGGCGCCGGACTGCTGCAGCAGATGCTGGTTCTCCGCCTCGCGCACGGCGGCGATGATCTTGGCCTTCGGCGCCAGTTCACGCGCGGTCAGCGTGACCAGGACCGCCGTGTCGTCCCGGTTGGTGGCGACGATGATGGTCTCGGCGTGCTGTGCGCTGGCCAGCCGCAGCACCTCGCTGTCGGTGGCGGTGCCGCGCACGGTCACCAGACCGGCGCCCTTGGCGCGTTCCAGCGAGGCCGCGTCCTCGTCGACGACGACGATGTCCTTGGTCAGGGCCCCGTCGCTGATCATCGCGGCCACGGCCGTTCTTCCCTTGGTGCCGTAGCCGACGACGACGGTGTGATTGCGCACGGACTTCCTCCAACGCTGGATCTTGAGTGCCTGGCGCGACTGCGTGGTCAGCGTCTCGACGGTGGTACCGATGAGCACGATCAGGAACGCGACCCGCAACGGCGTGATCACCAGGACGTTGACCAGCCGCGCGGACGGGGTGACCGGGGTGATGTCGCCGTAGCCGGTGGTCGAGAGCGAGACCGTGGCGTAGTACAGGCAGTCCAGGAACGACAGCGGGTCGTTGGCGTCCGGGGCGCTCTCGATATCGCGGTAGCCGTGCCGGTCGAGGTACACGATCAGCACCGCTGCGAACAGCGCGCCGAGCGCGTAGACGACACGCATGGCGATCCTGCGCGCCGGACTGACGAACGGCTCGGGGATGTTGAGGATCTCGACGAGGTCGGAGTCCGGCCGCGACGTCAGGTTCTGGTCGAGCCTCGCCAGTCGGCGACGCAACCTACCCTTGGCCACGAGGACCCACCATCGCGCTGTGGCTTAGCACAGCACAATGTAACCATGACCTCACTCACACCATCGCTCGGCGACACCCCCAGCCAGCTTCCCGCCCAACGCATGGGCGCAATGCTCATCGGCATGGGGGCGCTGCACTTCGTCGCGCCGAAGCCGTTCGACACCATCGTTCCCGCCGAATTGCCCGGCGGGGCGCGGTTCTACACCCATGCATCGGGCGTCGCCGAGGTGGCGACCGGCGCCCTGCTGCTCGTACCGCGCACGCGTCGCATCGGTGCGGCCGCGGCCGTGGCGCTGTTTCTCGCCGTCTACCCGGCGAACATCAACAGCATCCGGGTGTTCTGGAACAAGGGTTGGCCGGCCCGCATCGCGATGATCGCGCGGCTACCCCTGCAGTTCCCGATGATCACCCAGGCGCTCAAGGCCTACCGCAACGCACCTCGCTAGACGCCTGCGCTAGGGCAGGACGCTAGGGGACGACGAGCAGCGCGGCGAGTTCGTCGGCGTCGGGCAGCGCCTCCGGTTCCACCGTCCTGCCACTGCGCACGTAGTGGAACGCCGCGCGCACCGACTCTGGTGCCACGCCGTGCGTGGCGGCCCAGGCGAGTCGGTACACAGCGAGCTGAACGGCGTTGTGCCGTAGCTCCTCCTCGGATCCAGGCGGGTCACCCGTCTTCCAGTCCACCACGGTGAAGCCACCGTCCTCGTCGAGGAACACCGCGTCGATGCGGCCACGCACCACCGTCGCGCCGATCACCATGTCGAAGGGAACCTCGACGTCCGTCGGTGTGCGTGCGGCCCACGCCGACAGCGTGAACGCGGCCTGCAGTTCGGCCAGCTGCTCCGCCTCGGCGCGGCCCAGTTCGCCGTCCACCGCGCCGGGCAGATCCTCGAGGTCGAACAACCGCTCGGCGCGGAAGAACCGCTGCACCCAGTCGTGGAACGCGGTGCCCAGCAAGGCATGTGGATCGGGCCGACTCGGTACCCGACGCTGCAGTCGGCGCAGGGCCCCGTCCTGATCACGTCCGACGTCCACCAGCGCGCTGACGGAGAGTTGAGCGGGCAGCGCCGGCGGGGGCCGATGCGCCGCTCTCTCACGCTCGGCGAGCAGCGCGTCGACATCGGCCGCCCACCCGTCGAGGTCCTCAACGTGCCCGGCCTCCTCGCGCGCGACGTCCGGGAGTTCGCCCGATATGGCGCGGTCGACCAGGTCCGCACCGATCTCGAGCCCATCCGATCCGACGGGTCCGGCCGGCCACTGCCGTTCGACGACCTGGTCGCGCAACGGGTTCGGCTCGCCATCGGCGGGCTGCGGTTCCCAGTGCTCGATGACACCGCACGGGGTGCCGTCGCGGTCTGCGGCCTCGATGACGTCCTTGATCTCGAGCAGGAAGTCCGACGGGCCCCGCGGCTTGGACTCGGTGGCACCCCAGTGGTGACCCGACAGCAGCAGGGTGTCCTCGGCACGTGTCAGCGCCACGTAGAGCAGGCGACGCTCCTCGTCTGTGCGCCGCTGGTCGAGGGTGCGCTTGTGACTGGTGATGGTGTCCGACAACGCCTTCCGATCGTTGACGTCGGTGGTGTCCAAGACGGGCACACCGTGCTCGGACAGCGTCGCACGGTCCCCTCTGAGCAGTGGCGGAAGGTCACCGGCATCGCTCAGCCAGGTCCTCGCCAGGGCCGTCGAGGGGAACACCCGGGCACTCAGATGCGGCACGGCGACGAACTGCCACTCCAGCCCCTTAGCGGCGTGCACCGTGAGAATCTGCACCCGGTCCCGAGCGACGACGATATCCGCGGGCGCCAGACCGTTCTCCACATCCATCGCGACATCGAGGTAGGCCAGCAGTGCGGCGACCGTCGTCGCGGACCGCGCCCCGAATCCGGCCACCACGTCCGCGAACGCGTCGAGGTGCTCAGCGCCGGTCCACCCTGCCGAGATGGGCTGCACGGCGCGAACTTCCGCGTCAACTCCCAGAATCCGGCGGACCTCGGCGATGAGATCGGGAAGCGGATGGTGCAGTTGCCCTCGCAGCACCGTCAGCTCGCGGCTGAGCGCGACGATGCGCCGGAACCCCTCGGCCGAGTAGCGCTCGGCGCGACCCGGGTCGCTGATGGCGTCTGCCAGGCTTGCCCGGTCCGCGTCGGGAGCGGCCTCCGCGACGATCTGCTCCACCGACCCGATCTGGGCGCCATGGTCGGCGCGGTCGAGTTCAACCGCGCGCCGCCACAGCGCAGCCAGGTCTGCGGCACCCAGTCGCCACCGCGGCCCGGTCAGCACCCGCACCGCGGCGGTGCCCGCGGTGGGATCGGCGGTCAGTCGCAGCATCGCCACCACGTCGGCCACCTCGGGCACGGCGAGCAGACCGGCCAGACCGACCACCTCGACGGGTACGCCCCGCGCGGTCAACGCATCGGCCATGGGCACGGCATCGGCGTTGCGGCGCACCAGCACCGCCGCGGTGGGCGCGGCGTCGCCAGTCTCCCTGGCATCGTGGTAGACCCTCGCCAATTGGTCTGCCACCCAATCGCGTTCGACGGACACATCAGCGTGCAGGGCGCACCGAATGGCACCCGTGGGTGCGTCGGGCCGCGGCAGCAGTTCACGCACCGACACCGAGCGCCGGCGAGCCTCGGCGGAGACCGCGTTGGCCAGGTGCAGCGCGCCGGGCGGATTGCGCCAACTGGTGCGCAGCTCCAGCGTGGGCGCGGGCGTGCCGTCGGAGCACGGGAAGTCGGTGGTGAACCGCGGCAGGTTCGTGGCCGAGGCGCCACGCCAGCCGTAGATGGACTGGATCGGATCGCCGACCGAGGTGAGCGCCAGCTGATCGTCGACACCGCCACCGAACAGCGCCGAGAGCGCCACGCGTTGAGCGTGTCCGGTGTCCTGGTACTCGTCGAGCAGCACGACCCGGTAGCGCGCCCGCAGTTCGGTCCCGACCTGGGGGAACCCCGCCGCGAGGCGCGCCGCGGCGGCCATCTGCATGCCGAAGTCCATGACGTTGTCGGCGCGCATCCGCGCGTGCAGCGCATCGATGAGCGGGATCAGATCGGTGCGCTCGGTCTGGGTGGCCAGCATCTTGAGCAGCGACTGGTTGGGGCCGGTGTCGCGCTGCCGCGGACCCGGAGGCAGGGTGTGCACCAGCCGTTCCAGCTCCAGGTGGGTGTCGCGCAGCTGGGCGGTGTCGACGAGGTGTTCGGCCAGCTGCCCCGACAGTCGCAGCACCATCGCGGTGATGGCCGCGGGCGACTTCTCCGTCTCCAGCTCACCGGGATGCTCGCACACCACCCGAAACGCCAACTGCCACAGCTCAGTTTCGCTGATCAGGCGGGTACTCGGCTCGACCGGCAGCAGCAGTCCGTGCTCGCGTAGCAGCGTGCCGGCGAAGGCGTGATAGGTGCTCACGGTCGCGTGCTCGTCGGCGCCCGCCCCACCGGGAACCAGGCCCGCGCCCGCCAGCCGGGCCAGGCGAGTCCGCACCCGCCTCAGCAGCTGACTGGCGGCCTTTCGTGTGAAGGTCAGGCCGAGCACCTCACCCGGCGTGGCGTAGCCGTTGGCCACCAGCCAGACGACCCGCGCCGCCATGGTCTCGGTCTTGCCTGCGCCCGCACCGGCGATCACGACGAGCGGCCCTGGCGGTGCGGCGATGACGGCCGCCTGCTCCTCGGTGGGCGCGAAGATGCCCAGCGCGTCGGCGAGTTCGAACGGGCTGAAGCGCGGCGTCACTCCCGGCCCTCCACCGCGGCGCGGGCCGGACACATCGCCCGCGCCGGGCAGTGCGCACAGCCATCGTTCACGCGGGCGACGAAGTGCGGCCCCTTGGTCGCAGCGGCGGCATCCTGCACGGACTCCTGCCACTGTGCACGGCCGTCATCGGACATCGGATCCTGATCGCGCTCGGCGGGCCCCGACGCTCCGACCTTGCCGAGGTAGACCAGGCGTCCCCCGCCGGCCTGATCACCTTCCGGGAGCAAGCCTTCCGCGATGGCCAGCTGATAGGTCGCCAGCTGCGCGTGACGTTGCGCATCGTCCTTGCTGACCGGGGACTTGCCGGTCTTGACGTCGACGACGACGAGCCGGTCCTCGGCGTCGCGTTCCAGCCGATCGACGCGGCCACGGACCCGCACCGCCGGCCCGGACCCGTCGGCATCGGCGATGACACCGTCCACGTCGACCTCGGTGCCAACCTCGGTGAGCTCACCGCGGGTGCGGGCGTGCCACTGCGTGAATGCCGACAGCATCTCGCGGTGCCGCCCGAGTTCGTTGTCGGAGTACCACTGCGCCTCGAACGGCAGCGACGACCACAGGGTCTCCAACTCGGTGAGCATCTGGTCCTCGCTCCTGGTGGTATCGGAAACCAGGGCGTGCACGACCGACCCGAGCGCCGACCGCACGTCGCGCCCGTCCTGCCCACCGTGTCGTTCCAGCAGCCAGCGTAATGGGCAGTCGGTGAGGGTCTGCAGCGTCGACGGTGACAGCGTCACGACGTGGTCCTCGCCGTCCCACAGCGGGGCGTCGGTCGAAAGTGAGGTGGCGGCCTGCCACTGCGCGGGGCCCGCTCCCGGCAGGCCTGCCTCCGCGAGGCGAGCCAGTTGCGTTGCGGCACAGGCACGGGAGTGCGCGTCCACGGCGTCGGCCGGTGCGCACGTCACGGCACGTAGCCTGCCGATGAGCGCCGCGGGAGCCAGCACCCGGGGTGCGCGCACCGGTTCGGCGTCGACGTCCGGGCGTTCGGTGGCCAGCGCGATGAGCTCGTCGCAGAACGACGACGGCAGCATCGCCTCATCGCCCTCGTCGCTGTCGACCGCGGTGACCAGGACGTGGCTACGGGCCCGTCCCAGGGCGGCCACCAGCAGTCGGCGTTCCTCGGCGAGCAGCGGCGCGGTGGCCGACACCCGGGTCGCGGGCCGCTCCTCGCCCGCATCGAGCACACCGTCGAGGATGTCGACGAGCCGTTGTGTACCAAGCACCCCGCCGCGTGGAACGGTGTTGGGCCACAGCCCCTCCTGCAGTCCGGCGATGACCACGAACTCCCACTCGCGGCCCAGCGCCGAGTGCGCGCTCAGCATCGCGACCGTTTCACCCGAGCCGCCGTCGTCACGGACGGGGGCGGGCAGAGACATCGCTCGGACGTGATCGACGAGGCCGGTGACCGAGGCTCCCGTGGTGCGCGTGACGTACTGCTCGGCAACGTCGAACAGTGCCGTGACGACGTCAAGGTCGCGGCCAGCCTGCGCGCCCGCGGCCGTCCGGCGTTCGACCGCGGTGAGCCACCGGCGCTGCAGACCACAGTGATGCCAGGCCTGCCACAGCACCAACCGCGGATCCTGCCCCGCGCGGTCACTGCGCCTGGCCGCGGCCAGGACTGCGCGCACCCGCTGTACCGGACGGGCGAGTTGATCGGGCAGATCGGGAGCGTGCTGGTCGAGGGCGGCCACCAGCAGCTCGCCGAAGTCGCGGGGCGGCGTGTGGTTGTCGGCGCGGCGCAGCGTACGGCGCAGCTGTCGCAGCGACACCGGGTCGACGCGGCCGATCGGGCCCGTCAGCAGGGCCAGCGCCGCATCGCCGTCGAGCCCGCCCGCGACGGTGTCGAGCACCGTCAGGAGCGCGGCCACCGTCGGGTGCTCAGACAGCGGAACGGACGTGGTCACCTGTTCCACGGGTACCCCGGCAGCGGTCAGCGCCCGCGCCAGCGCTGCCCCCGCCCGCGGAACCGATCGCACGATCACCGCCATCTGTGACCACGGCACGCCGTCGACCAGATGCGCGCGACGGAGAGCATCGGCCACGATGCCGGACTCGGCGTGTGCGGTCGCCGCGATACGCACCGCGACCGAGCCGCTGCGGTCCTCGGCTGCGGTGAGTTGTCTGCCCTCGTCAACGCCGGGCAGGCGAGCGGCGATACCCGTCACCGCCCGGGCGATCGCGGGTGCGCAGCGATGCGACTCGGTGAGCACGATGGCGGGATCGGCACCGACGTCGAGCAGCGCGGGATCGGCGCCGCGGTAGCCGAACACCGACTGGTTGGGATCGCCTGCGATGACGGTGAGTTCGGCGCCCGCAGCCAGGACGCGCACCAGCAGGGCTGCCTGCGGGTCGAGGTGCTGCGCGTCGTCGACGAGCAGCAGCCGGATCCTGCCCCGCTCGGTGGCGAGCAGCTCAGCGTCGGCCGCGAAGGCGTCCAAAGCCGCACCGACCAGTTCGGCCGCCCCGAGCGCCGGAACCGTGGCCTGCGGCGCCGCCATGCCGACGGCCGAGCGCAGGAGCATGATCTGCTCGTAGGTCTGGGCGAACTGACCCGCGGCCACCCACTCGGGCCGGCCGGCCCGCCTGCCCAGACGCTGCAGCGCAATGGGATCGACACCGCGCTCGGTGCACCGTGACAGCAGGTCGCGCAGTTCAGTGGCGAAACCCAGGGTGCCCAGCGCGGGGCGCAATGTCGCGGGCCAGTCGACGGAGGCCGACTCCCCGTCCTCGACATCGCCTGCCAACATCTCTCGGATCACGCCGTCCTGCTCGGCGCTGGTGATGAGCCGCGGCGGCGGATCGCCGTTGCGCTGCGCCGCCAGCCGAAGCACCGCGAACGCGTAGGAGTGCACGGTACGCACGAGCGGCTCACGCACCGCCGTTCGACCGCCGCCGCCCAGCAGCGCGGCCGTCACCGCGGCGCGGGCGGTGGCGCCGAGCCTGGCCGAACCCGTCAGCAGCAGAACGCCTTCCGGTTCGGTGCCCGCACCGATGTGTGTCGCCGCCGTGCCGACCAGCAGCGAACTCTTACCGGTGCCGGGGCCGCCGAGGATCCGCACGGTGCCGCGCAGACCGGGATCGGCCAACGCGTCGGGCGTCAGGGCGGTGTGGGAGGCGTGCACGAGGAAATGACACCACGGGGGTCCGACAATCTCGCTTCGGTGCAGGCTGGCAGCATCGAGGGGTGACCACGCCCCTGCACGCCTACCACTTCGGACCCGCCGACGAGGTCCGGGTGCTTCTCATCCACGGCCTGACAGGCCACGGGCGGCGCTGGGAGAGCCTGGCCGACACGCACCTACCGGACGTCGGCGTACTGGCCCCCGACCTGCTGGGCCACGGTCGCTCGTCATGGGATGCGCCGTGGACGATCGACGCCAACGTCGCCGGGCTGGCCGCCCTGCTCGAGACCCGGGCATCAGGTCCGGTGGTGGTGGTCGGGCACTCCTTCGGCGGGGCGATAGCGCTGAATCTCGCTGCCACACGACCCGATCTGGTCGGCGCCCTGGTGCTGCTGGACCCCGCCGTTGGCCTGGACGGCCGGTGGATGCGCGAGATCGCCGATGACATGTACGCCTCCCCCGACTACACCGACCGCGATGAGGCGCGCGCCGAGAAGGTGGACGGCTCATGGGGTGAGGTCGCGCCGACAGAACTCGACCGCGAACTGGACGAGCACCTGATCGACCTTCCGAACGGACGCGTCGGCTGGCGCCTCAGCGTGCCCGCGATGCTGTCCTACTGGAGTGAGCTGACCCGACCGGCCATGCTGCCGCGGCACGGCACCCCGATGACACTCGTCCGGGCGAAGCGCACCGCACCGCCATATGCAGGAGACGAGTTGATCGCCACGCTGGACGGGGCTGTGGGCTCGGGTTTCACACTGCTGGAATGGGATTGCGACCACATGGTCCCGCTGGCACTGCCAGCCGAGACGGCGACGCTGATCCGCGAGCACCTGGGCTGATATGGCCGCGATCACCGACGAGCAGATCGAGCAGGTCCGCGCGCTGGTCGCGTCGATCCCGGCGGGCCGGGTGTCGACGTACGGTGACATCGCGGACGCGGCAGGGCTTTCCAGTCCGCGGATCGTCGGGTGGATCATGCGCACCGACTCCTCGGACCTGCCGTGGCACCGGGTCATCACCGCGTCGGGCAGACCGGCGCCACATCTGAGCACCCGGCAGCTGGAGCTGCTGCGCGCCGAGGGTGTGCTCGCCCACGACGGCCGGGTGCCGTTGCGCGACGTGCGCCACGAGTTCTGACGGTCGCGCTACAACACCAATCGGACGAGTGCCGCGGTGCGGGCTAGCCCCGGGAACGCCGCCGCCGTCGAACGCGGGTGCAGCGCATGAACGGCGAGTCGGAACATCAATGCACGCAACAACATCTGCGGCCACTCCGGCAGCGGTGACCACCGCTCCACCAGACCGTCGTCGGCCTCACCCCAGGCCAGCGCGTCGACCACGACGACACCGGCCGCCCAGGACGCCGGCCGCCAGTACGGCGTGATGTCGGTGATGCCGGGGGCTGCGGTGCCGGCGAAGAGCACCGTGCCGTAAAGGTCCCCGTGCACGAGCTGGCTCGGCGCGCGGGTGGGCTTGCGCAGCGCGGCGAGCGCCTTGATGAGTTCGACGGACCGCTGCCCGTCCGCCGATCCCGGTGCCACCTGCGCGCCGGGGGGCAGCGCATGCAGCGGACGGTCCTCCCACGCGGCGCGATCGGCGGCGATGAACACATCGACCTCGGTCCACGGCACCGCAGGCGGCTGGGTCAGGAACCGTGGGCGTTCGAGTTTCGCCGTCGCCTCGTGCAGACGCACCGCGGCCGAGACGACCTCGTCGTGGCGGGGCTCGGGGCTGCCGGTCACGAATGTGTCGGCGCGCCACCCGGCGACGACGTACCGGCCGTCAGTGGAGCGGACCGGCCGCGCCAGCCGCACGCCGTCAACGAACAGGGTTTCGCGGACCTTGGCCGACCATGCGGCGCGGGCGGGCTCGGCGACCATGGACAGCACGACCTCGCCACAGCGCCAGCCTCCCTCCCAACTCATACCGAGTGGGACCGGCCGAAGCCCGGTTAGGCCGAACGCCGTCAGCACATGATCGGGCGGGCCGTCGACAGTCACAGGGGTCAGCCTAGGCCGTTGACCGGCTAACTCGCGGTCAGTACATCACCATGTCGGGTTCGAGTTGCCGCGCCCATGCCACGATTCCGCCCTGCAGGTGCAGCGCATCGGTGAAACCGGCCTTCTTCACGGCAGCTAGCGCCTCGGCCGATCGGATGCCCGTCTTGCAGTAGAGGACTGGGACTCGATCGTGTGGCAGCCGAGCCAGGCCTTCGCCAGCCTCGATCGCCGACTTCGGAATGAGTTCGGCACCCTCGATGTGATTGATGTCCCATTCGACGCGCTCACGCACGTCGATGAGCGCCACCTTCTTGCCCGAGTCCATCAGATCGCGCAACTCGCGCGGGGTGATGGTGGAGTCGGAGGCGGCCTCGGCGGCCGCATCCGAGACGACCCCGCAGAACGCCTCGTAGTCGATGAGTTCGGTGATCTTGGGCGTCGCCGGATCCTTGCGGATGTTGATCGTGCGGTACGTCATGTCCAGCGCGTCATAGACCATCAACCGGCCCAGCAGCGGTTCGCCGATACCGGTGATCAGCTTGATGGCCTCGGTGCCCATCACCGAGGCGATCGAGGCACACAGGATGCCCAGCACCCCGCCCTCGGCACACGAGGGCACCATTCCCGGCGGTGGCGGCTCGGGATAGAGGTCGCGGTAGTTGAGTCCCTGCTTCTCTCCGGTGGGTCCGTCGGGGGCGTCCTCCCAGAACACCGAGACCTGGCCCTCGAACCGGTAGATCGAGCCCCACACATACGGCTTGCCCGCCAGTACCGCGGCATCGTTGACCAGATAGCGCGTCGCGAAGTTGTCGGTGCCGTCCAGGATCAGGTCGTACTGGGAGAACAGTTCGACGGCGTTCTCCGGCTCCAGCCGCACCTCGTGCAGCCGCACCTCGACCAGCGGGTTGATCTCCTTGACGGAGTCGCGGGCACTCTGGGCCTTGGACCGGCCGATATCGGACTGGCCGTGAATGATCTGGCGCTGCAGGTTGGATTCGTCGACGACGTCGAAGTCGACGATGCCGATGGTGCCGACACCGGCGGCGGCCAGGTACAGCAGGGTGGGCGACCCGAGGCCGCCGGCGCCGATCACCAGGACGCGAGCGTTCTTCAGCCGTTTCTGCCCGTCCACGCCGAGGTCGGGAATGATCAGGTGACGGCTGTAGCGCGCGACCTCTTCGCGGGTCAGCTCTGCCGCGGGTTGCACCAGCGGCGGCAGCGATGTGGACACCGGAAACTCCTTGTATCGAAGTCACAAACCTGATGACCATCACACCAGGCATTGACCTTCAACGGTAATCGCATGGCAGACCTTCCCGGGGGATCGGGTCGATCAGGCGATGGGATAGGGCCACGGGTTGAAACGGCACGTCTTGCCGTCGGCCGGGACCGAGCCCGGGTCGAACTTGGCACCGTCATCGTTGCTGGTGGAGAACGTCTGCTGCATCATCACCGGGGCCAGCCCGCCGTCGGCACCACAGGGTTCGTGCTGCTGATATCCGATGGCGTGGCCGACCTCGTGGTTGATCAGGTACTGCCGGTAGGAGCCGATGTCACCCTGGAAGGGCACGGCGCCGCGCACCCACCGCGCCTCGTTGAGGAAGACGCGGGGTTGCGACTGCAGGTAGGCCGGGTTGTAGCACGACGCCTCCAGCGGAATGTCGTACCCGCAGCCCTCCCGCACGGTGATCGGCGAGGTCAGCGAGACGCGGAAGTCCGGCTCACCCGGGTGGCTCGCATCCACCCGCTCGAAGGAGAACTGCGGGTTGTGCGTCCAACTCTTGGGATTGGCCAACGTCTCGCTGACCATTCGCGCGATCGCCTCGTCGCCACCGATCGAGGCCGTGTCGATACCGTCCTCGACCTCGACGGTGTAGGTGAAGGCCCGTGTCGTGCCCTCGCCCACCCGAGGCGAGGTACCCGGCACGACATGCCAGGTCTTGGCGCCGGCCTCGGTGAACGGCCCTCCGTCGGGCAGGATGCCGGTCGGCAGATTGGCGTCGAACTGGGTCAGCCCCTTCGGCGGGGCGCCGACGATCGCGGTGCTGGCCGTGTCGAATGTCGGCGGCCCCTGCAGCGGGCCCTCCGCCTCCGCGTTCTCGACCGCCGGTGGAGCGGTGATGGTCTGGTAGAGGACCACGACGGTCAGCAGCGCGAGAACCGGCAGTGCATAGGCACGCCAGCCGTAGGTGGAGATGAAGCGGCCCAGCCACGTCTGCTTGCGCAGCTGCTGATGCTCGTCGCGGTTGGAGCGAACGCGTCCGGAGTCGCCGGCGACCGGGTCGCGCTGGGCGCGCAGCGGCTCTCGCCACTCGTTGCGCACGGCGGGGGCGCGACCGCCCCCGCGACGCCCCGGGTCGTAGGTCACCGAACCAGAATGGCACAGACCAGGAGACAGACGGCTTCGGCGCGCCACCCGGTGGCGCCACGGTGGTAGTTCACGCGATGGTCCGCGCGGGGGTAGTAGTGTCGGAACGATGATCGGGCAGGTCTAGGGCCCACCGATCATGGACCAACCAAACCAACCACGGGCACGTCCAGTGGCCGCAGATTGAGGACGTGATGAGCGATCTCGCCAACACCGCCGAGAGGAGATCCTCGCAACCCGGCAACGGTGACGGTGCGAGCCGACCCCCGAGCGGTAATCGGCGCGGCAACCGGCTGCCGCGCGACGAACGTCGCGGTCAGCTGCTCATCGCCGCCAGCGAGGTCTTCGTCGACCGCGGCTATCACGCCGCGGGTATGGACGAAATCGCCGATCGCGCCGGCGTCAGCAAACCGGTTCTCTACCAACACTTCTCGTCGAAGCTCGAGCTGTACCTCGCGGTGCTGCAGCGCCACGTCGACAACCTGGTGTCCGGCGTGCGGCAGGCGCTGCGCACCACCACCGACAATCGCCAACGCCTCCACGCGGCGGTTGGCGCGTTCTTCGACTTCATCGAGCACGACGGTCAGGGCTACCGGCTGATCTTCGAGAACGATTACGTCACCGAACCGCAGGTCGCGGCGCAGGTCCGCACGGCCACTGAGTCCTGCACGGATGCGGTGTTCGACTTGATCAGCAGCGATTCGGGCCTCGAGGCCCATCGCGCCAGGATGATCGCCGTCGGACTGGTGTCGATCAGCGTCGACTGCGCCCGCTACTGGCTCAACAGCGACCGGCCGATCTCCAAGAACGCCGCGGTCGAGGGCACGGTGCAGTTCGCCTGGGGCGGACTGTCACACGTGCCACTCACCCGCTCTTGAGCGCTACTCGCCCTTGACGGCCTCGGCGCCAACGACGCCGACACCAAAGCCGACCCGGCGCGAGTCCGCGACACCGATCTCGACGTAGTTGATCTTCGAGGTCTGGACGAGAAAACGCCGACCCTTGTCATCGGTCAGGCTCAACACGCCGGAGTCCTTGCCCAGCGCATCAGTGATCGCCGTCTCCACCTCACTGGGTGTCTGCGCGCTGCTGAATACCAGCTCGCGCGCACTGTCGGCAACACCGATCTTTACCTCCACCGCTGAACCCTTCCGTTCGAATGCGTTGTCTGCCGAGAAGGCTAGTGGACGAACGGGATCCTCGGCGCCCCGGTGGCTTCGCGCTCCGCGAACACCCCCTCATCCGCTGATCCGGGGCCCGACCCACGGCCCGTCCGGCACCCCGAGCCAACTGAGTCCGGACCGTGACCTCGGCGCAGGCGCGTCAACCTCAGGCGTCACTTCTGTCTCGTTAGCATCAGACAAAGCAACGATCCCACCAGGACGAGCCAACCCCGGGAAGGGCCATGAGCAGGTCATATCCACCGCGCACACGCCGTTCGACCACCGCGTCACGCTCCACGTCACACGCGTCCTCACGGTCGACGCCCCAGCAGCTCGACCAGCGGTATGGCGACTACGGCAGCTCGCCCGGCGGCTCAGGTGACAGCGCGTACGGGTCGTATGGCTCGTACGGGTCCTACAGCTCGCGATATGGCCGTTCCGAGCAGACCACACAGCTGATCGACGAGAGCCGCTACGCAGGGCCCGGCGCCGACCCGGCCTACGACGATCGCCGCGGCGCCTCATACGACGACGCCTATGACGACACGTATGGCGACGGTTACGACGATTCCGAGATCTACGAGTACTACGAGCCCATCGACCGCCGGTGGATCTGGGTAGCCGGGGTGGCCGGCGCCATCCTGCTCATCGCGGTTATCTGCACAGTGGTCATCCTCGGTGGGGGCGACAGCGGCGCAGTGTCAGCGACGGTCAATCCGCCTGCGGCCACCACCAGCGCGCCCGCGACGTCGACCGGACTCCCGGAGCCCTCGTTCTCGACCGCGCGCCCCGCGCCCAGCGCCTCGCTACCGCTCGAGACCATCACCACCGTCGCACCGACACCTTCGGCGACCCTGGCACCGACACCGGCACCCGCTCCGGCTCCGGCCATCGCAGCGCCGGTGCCCAACGCCGTGACCTACTCGGTCACCGGGAATCGCTCGCTGATCGACTTGGTCACGGTGATCTACACCGACCAGCAGGGCGCGTTGCAGACCGACCTCAACGTGGCGCTGCCGTGGCACAAGACCGTGATCCTCGATCCCGGCGTCACCCTGAGCTCGGTGACCGCGACCAGCATCACCGGCCAGTTGAACTGCTCGATCGCCGACGGGGCTGGCGCGGTGATCGCGGCGCAGAACAACAACTCGATGATCGCCACCTGCACCAGGTAGCGCTTTGTCAACGCGTTGAGATCGCGCTGCGCGTTGAGATCACGCCAAGCCGAGTTCGCGCACCCGGGTGTTGTGGGTGTTCTGCAACCGATCGAAGAACTCGCTCATTTGGCCGAGACCCTCGCCACTGGACACGACGAGATCGACCAGTTCGTCGTGGTCGGCGAGGACGAACTGCGCTTGTGTGATCGCCTCACCGAGAAGACGGCGTGACCACAGCGCAAGCCGGTGCCGTTGCTTGTCGCTGGCGGTCACCGCTGCCTTCACCTCGGCGACCACGAACTGCGAATGCCCGGTCTCCGCGAGCACCAAGCGCACGACGTCAGACACCTCGGCGGGCAACGTGTCGGCGATCTCGAGGTAGAAGTCAGCGGCGAGCGCATCGCCGATGTAGGTCTTGACCAACGCCTCGAGCCACGTGCTCGGAGTGGTCAATCGGTGGTAATTCTCAAGCGCCGGTGCATATTTCGTCATCTCGCGCACCACGTCGACACCGCGGCGCTCCAGCGCGTCGCGCAGCACCTCGTAGTGGTTCATCTCCGCGGCGGCCATGCTCGCCATGTTGATGCGGCCCGCGAGATTCGGCGCCATTCGCGCCTCATCGGTCAACCGGTAGAACGCCGCCACCTCGCCGTAGGCGAGCAGCGCGAAGAGTTCGGTGACGCCCGGATGCAGCGCCGAAACACCCGAATCATTGGAGTCTGCCGCCTGCTCTGGTGTCGCCGCGGGCTGCGTCGGAGTCATGCGCCAACTGTAGACGGCGGCGCCGGACGGGACGGATCGCGAACGCGACCAGCTATGATGTAGGCGGAAGCGACCTGCGAAGCGCGGGACGCGACCAAAGAAATGTGCGTGCACGCAGTTGGCCCGCCTCCCTCAGGCCAGGGCCCCGGTGCTCCTTCGTCGAAACTCGTGCGCGCGTGAACACCCCGCGAGGACTTACGAGTTTTGACCCCGAAAGGCTCTGTCGAACACCCATGACTGAAACCACACCAGAAACACCGGAAACCACGCCGGACACCACACCCGAATCCCAAGCATCCTTTGCCGACCTCGGCGTCCGCGAGGAGATTGTCCGGGCCCTGGCCGAAGACGGCAAGGAACATCCCTTTGCCATCCAGGAACTCACCATGCCCATGGCGCTCGCGGGCGACGACCTCATCGGTCAGGCCCGCACCGGTATGGGCAAGACCCTTGCGTTCGGTGTGCCGATGCTCCAGCGCATCACCACCGACACCAACCGCGAACTGAGCGGCATCCCGCGAGCGCTGGTAGTCGTTCCCACCCGTGAACTCTGTTTGCAGGTCTACGAGGACATCGCCGGGGCCGCCAAGTACCTCCGCGCCGGTGACCGCAAGCTGTCCGTCACCTCCATCTACGGCGGGCGCCCCTACGAGGCCCAGATCGAGGCCCTGCAGAGGGGCGTCGACGTCGTCATCGGCACCCCCGGCCGCCTGCTCGACCTGGCCCAACAGGGCCACCTGCAGCTCGGCGGGCTGAGCATGCTGGTACTCGACGAGGCCGACGAGATGCTGGACCTGGGCTTCCTGCCCGACATCGAGCGGATCCTCAAGCAGATCCCCGCCGAGCGTCAGGCCATGCTGTTCTCGGCGACGATGCCCGACCCGATCATCACGCTGGCACGCACCTTCATGAACCAGCCGACGCACATTCGTGCCGAGGCGCCGCACTCGGCGGCCACCCACGACAGCACCGAGCAGTTCGCCTACCGCGCCCACGCGCTGGACAAGGTCGAGATGGTCAGCCGCATCCTGCAGGCCGACGGCCGTGGCGCGACCATGATCTTCACCCGCACCAAGCGCACCGCCCAGAAGGTCGCCGACGAACTCGCCGAGCGCGGGTTCAAGGTCGGCGCGGTGCACGGTGACCTCGGCCAGGGTGCCCGCGAGAAGGCACTCAAGTCGTTCCGCACCGGTGAGGTCGACGTACTCGTCGCCACCGACGTCGCCGCCCGCGGTATCGACATCGACGACATCACGCACGTCATCAACTACCAGATTCCCGAGGACGAGCAGGCCTACGTGCACCGCATCGGCCGCACCGGGCGCGCAGGCAAGACCGGTATCGCGGTCACACTGGTCGACTGGGACGAGCTACCCCGCTGGACGATGATCGACAAGGCACTGGGCCTGAACAACCCCGACCCAGTCGAGACCTACTCCAGCTCGGAGCACCTGTACACCGAGCTGAAGATTCCCGCCGACGCGACCGGATCGATCGGCAAGGCGACGCGCGCGACCGACAGGCCCAAGCGCGAGCCCCGCGAGCGCGACGCGGCCGCCGAGAGGCCCGCACGCAACCGCGACCGCACCCGTCAGCGCACCCGCGCGGGCAAGACCGCGTCGGGTCACGTCGAGCAGGCGGAGGCCTCCGGTGACGGCGCGCCCGCAGCCGAGTCATCCGACGAGTCGGCAGCCGGTGCCAGCCGCAGCAGTGGCCGCCGCAGGCGTCGCCGTCGCAGCAACGCCGCCGCGCCAAGCGCCGGCTAGCGCGCGCACTGACCGATGGTCAAACCGGAACGACGCACGAGAGGTGACGTGCTGGCGGCCGTCGCGATTGCCGCGGTGATCGCCATCGCCGCGGGAATGATCTGGTGGACCAGCGACGCGCGGGCCACCGAGAGCCGCCCGGCCGCCTCCGCGGTGCCCGCGCTCAAGTCAGCCCGCGACGTACCGACCACCCTGCGGCAGGCCTGGACTGCGGCCAGCCCACGGACAACCCAGCCGGTGCTGGCGGGCGGGTCAGTGGTGACCGGTGACGGACGCCAGGTGGACGGGCGCGACCCCGCCACCGGAGACGTGCTGTGGAGTTACTCCCGTGGCGCCGACCTGTGCGGTGTGACGTCGGTGTACCAGAACGCGGTGGCGGTCTACCCCGACGACCGCGGCTGCGGTCAGGTCACCACCATCAACGGTAAAACCGGCCGCCGCGATGCCACCCGCACCGCCTACGCCGACCCCGAGGTCAGACTGTCATCCGATGGCACCACGGTGCTGTCGGCCGGCGACAACCGGCTTGAGCTGTGGCGGTCCGACATGGTCCGGATGATCAGCTACGGCGAGCTCGACGCCCGCATCAAGCCCAACGTGCCTGCCCAGCCCCTGTGCCGTCTGGCCTCGGTGGCAGCCAGCTCCTCTGCCGTATCGGTGATCGAGGACTGCCCCCGGGAGACCGACATGCGACTGACGCTGTTGCGGCCCGCCGACGAGGAAGATCAGCCCGAGACCAAGACCGTGCCGTTGCCCGGTGTCCCGGTCGACTCCAACGCCCAGGTGATCGCCGTGTCGGAGACGCTGACGGCCGTCTACCTGCCGACGCCGAAGCCGACGGTCAATGTCATTGACGAGACCGGCACGACCATCGCGAGCACGCTGCTGCCGAAGCCGGCCTCCCCGCAGGCCACCACCACCCGCACCGGTGACCTGATCACCTGGTGGACCGGTGACAGCGTGATGGTGTTCGACGCCAACGCCCTGCGGTACAAGTTCACCGTCAACGCCGTCGACGGACAGGCTCCCGTGGGCCCGGCGACGATGATGGCGGGCAGGCTGCTGGTGCCCGTGACCCGCGGCTACGACGTTTTCGATCCGCAGACCGGGCAGGGCGAACGTCACATCGAGCTCATCCGCCAACCACAGCAGGATCCCGTGGTGCCCGACGTCGCGGGTGCGACGCTGCTCGAACAGCGCGGCGGCACGCTGGTGGCCCTGGTCGGCTGACCGGCGCCCGCTACACCTCCGGCGTGTATGCAGGCAGCGCTGTGCCGGTCTTCCAGTGCTTGAGCAGGGAGTTGGCGAGTTCCCGATACGCATCGGAGCCCTTGTTCTTCCGCCCCGTCAGTACCGAGGCACCCGAGGCGCTGGCCTCGGCGAACCGCACCGTGCGCGGGATCGGCGGACTCAACACCACCAGGCCGTAGCGGTCGGCGACGTCGAGCAGCACATCACGACTGTGGGTGGTGCGCGAGTCGTACAGCGTGGGCAGCGCACCGAGCATCTTGAGGTCGGCGTTGGTGATCTGCTGGACGTCGTCGACGGTCCGCAGGAACTGCCCGACACCCCGGTGCGCCAACGTCTCGCACTGCAGCGGAACGATGACGTCATCGGCGGCGGTCAACCCGTTGAGCGTGAGCACGCCCAGCGACGGCGGGCAGTCGATGATCACCACGTCGAAGTCGGACGCGATCTTGGCCAGGGCCCGTTTGAGCGCGTACTCGCGTCCAGCGCGCATGAGCAGCATGGCCTCGGCGCCGGCCAGGTCGATATTGGCGGGTAGCAGCGTCATACCCTCGGCCGTCGGCACCAGGGCCGCGCCGGGCTCCACCTCCCCGAGCAGCACCTCATGGATCGACACGGCGAGCTTGTCGGGGTCCTGGCCCAGCGAGAACGTCAGACAGCCCTGCGGGTCGAGGTCGACGAGCAGCACCCGTCGACCACTCTGGACCATTGCCGCACCCAACGACGCCACCGTCGTTGTCTTGGCAACACCACCCTTTTGATTGGCGACTGCAAGTACCCGAGTCACGTCGTCCATCCAAGCACGCAAACCCCCGGGACGGGCGTGCGGCACAATCGCGGGTGTGACTGTTGATCGGCATCGCCTGCTGCTACTGCGTCATGGCGAGACCGAATGGTCCCTCTCGGGCCGCCACACCGGCCGCACCGACCTGGAGCTGACTGACGTCGGCCGCGAGCAGGCCAGGCTCGCCGCCGATGCCCTGGCCGATCTGCGCCTGCGCGATCCCCTGGTGATCTGCAGCCCACGCCACCGCGCGCTGGTCACCGCCGAACTCGCAGGCCTCACGGTCGACGAGGTCACCCCGCTGCTCTCCGAGTGGGACTACGGCGACTACGAGGGCCTGACCACACCGCAGATCCGCGAGCAGGTGCCCGATTGGCTGGTGTGGACACACGGCTGCCCGGGGGGCGAGGGCGTCGAGGAGATCACCGTGCGCGCCGACCGTGCCATCGGGCTGGCACGCGAGCACATGGTGTCCCGTGACGTCATCTTCGTCGGCCACGGCCACTTCTCCCGCGCCATGCTGGCCAGATGGGTGGAACTACCAGTGCCCCAAGGCATCCGGGTGTCGATGGTGCCCGCATCGATCGCGGTGTGTGGGCACGAGCACGGCATCCGCCAGATCAGCGCACTCGGCCTGACCGGTCACACCAACCCGTGTCTGCCCGCGTGATGGGTGAGCCGTCGTTCGTACTCGCGGGCCCCGACGGCGCTGTCATCGCCGACGGCGTGCACTCCCCTTACCCGCGGCTCGCCGACGCCAGGGCCGCGCTGGCCTCCGGTGATACTCCGATCGTGTTGGGCGCCTTGCCGTTCGACCTGAACCATCCCGCGGCCCTGATGCGACCTGAGTCGGTACGGTTCACGACAGCGCTGCCCGACGAGTCTCACGGCGACCTCCCCAATATCCGAATCACCGGGCAGCGTCCGTCTCCCGATGTGCACCGGACCCGAATCGCCGAGGCGTTGCGCCGCCTCGCCGATCCCGCCGACGAACTGCACAAGGTGGTGTTGGCGCGGGCGCTTGCACTCGAGGCCGACGCACCCATCGACGTTGGTGCCCTACTGCGACGACTGGCCCGAGACCACACTGCCAGTGCGTATCTCGTCGATCTGACCGCCGCCGGTGCGGCGTTCGCGGGTACGGCGCTGATCGGCGCCAGTCCGGAACTGCTGGTGGCCCGGCGCGGCGAGGTAGTCACGTGCCGACCGTTCGCGGGATCGGCGCCGCGCTCCCCCGACCCCACGACCGATGCCGCCAACGGTGCCGCGCTGGCGGCATCGGCGAAGAACCTGCACGAGCACCAACTCGTCGTCGACCAGATGCGTGAGGCGCTGGAACCACTGTGTGTCGACCTGCGCATCGCACCGCGGCCCGAGCTCAGCAGCACGTCGGCGGTGTGGCACCTGAGCACACCGATCAGCGGTCGGATCCGTGAGAAGTCCTTCACCGCATTGGATCTCGCGCTCGCCCTGCACCCGACACCCGCCGTCGGCGGGGTGCCCTCGACTGCCGCGGCGGCGCTGATCAACCAGCTGGAGGGCGATCGGGGTTTCTACGCCGGAGCGGTAGGTTGGTGCGATGCGGGCGGTGACGGCAAGTGGGTGGTGTCGATCCGGTGTGCCGAACTGTCGGCCGACCGGTGCACGGCCATCGCGCGTGCCGGCGGGGGCATCGTCGCCGAGTCCGATCCCGACGACGAGGTCGCCGAGACCATCACGAAGTTCAAGACCATATTGACGGCGTTGGGAGTCGAGAGATGACACTAACCATCCGGCCGGCACGGCCAGGGGACGAGAGCGAGCTGTTCTCGATGATCCACGCGCTGGCCGCGTTCGAGAAGTCCGCCGACCAGTGCACCGTGACCGAAACTCAGCTCACCGCAGCGTTGTTCGGCGACCAACCGAGCGCGTCGGCGCACATCGCCGAGGTCGACGGCGCCCCCGCCGGATGCGCGCTGTGGTACCGCACGTTCTCCACTTGGGATGGTGTAGCGGGCATCTACCTGGAGGACCTTTTCGTGAGCCCGGAGTTCCGGCGCCACGGCGTGGCGCGCGGACTGCTGGCGACACTGGCCCGCGAATGCGCCTCGGCGGGATACACCCGACTGGAGTGGGCGGTGCTCGACTGGAACGTCAACGCCATTGCGCTGTACGACGCCGTCGGCGGCAAGCAGCAGAGCGAGTGGATCACCTATCGCGTGTCGGGCCCGGAGTTGTCGGCACTCGCCGAATCCTGACCCAGCCACTCCAACGCCGACGGGCTGAACAACAGCCCAAGGGTGAGCACGGCGGCGAGCGCGACGGGCACCGCCAGCACCCACTGCCCCGACCCGACGCCCATGTACCACGCGACCGGCAACAGCAGCAGCTGGGCGAACACCGCGATTCCGCGACCCCAGCGGCGCCCCGTCCACAGGGCCCACCCTGCCGCGAGCACGGCCGAACCCATGATGACGAACCAGCCCGCGGTACCCAGCGGGTTGAACCCCGCGATCGAGCCCGATCCGCGGAAGTACCCCACCGCTTCGACCACCGCTATCACCATCGCGGCAACGCCCTCGAGCGTCACAATCGCAGCAGCCTGACGCACCGTTGTCGGGGAGGGAACAATCACGGTGGCCAGCGTAGAGGGCTTCATCGGCGCCACTTGGATAGGCTCAGACCCCGTGCGCGCCGTCTTGATCGTCAATCCGAATGCGACTTCGACAACGCCTGCCGGGCGCGATCTGCTGGCTCACGCGCTGGAGAGCAGGGTCACCCTGACCGTCGCCCACACCGATCACCGCGGCCATGCCGTCGAGATTGCCCAACAGGCGGCCCGTGACCGCTTCGACGTCGTGATCGTGCACGGCGGCGACGGCACGGTGAACGAGGTCGTCAACGGCCTGCTCGGCGAGTGTGGCGGCCCCTGGCCTGACCCGGCCGCACCCGGGCCCGCCGTCGGAATCGTGCCCGGTGGCTCAGCCAACGTCTTCGCCCGCGCCCTTGGCATCAGCCCCGACCCCATCGAGGCGACCAATCAGCTCGTCGACCTCCTCACGGCGCGACGCAGCGGTGCCCCGTGGCGGCGGATCGGGCTGATGGACTGCGGTGAGCGGTGGGCGGTGTTCACCGCTGGCATGGGCGTGGACGGCGACGTTGTGGCCGCCGTGGAGGCGCAGCGTGAGAAGGGGCGCAAGGTGACCGCTGCGCGCTACATCCGCGTCGCGATCCGCGAGTTCTTCACCAGTGCCCGCAAGCACCCCACCCTGACGCTGCACCTGCCGGACCGTGCTCCCGTGACGGGCGTGCACTTCGCATTCGTGTCCAACTCCAGCCCGTGGACGTATGCGAACACCCGGCCGGTATGGACGAATCCCACGACGACCTTTGAGACCGGCCTCGGGGTGTTCGCGACGACCAGCATGAACATCTGGTCCAATCTGCGCCTGGTCGGACGAATGGTGTCCCGCAAGCCGCGCATCGAGGCACCGCATCTGGTGCGTGACGACGACCTGCCGTGGATCGAGGTGACGGCCGACACTCCTGCGGCATGTCAGATCGACGGTGATTACGTCGGACTGCGCGAAAGGATGCGATTCGTGTCGGTGCCGGATGCGTTGGCCGTCGTCGCTCCCCCGGCGAAAAGCCCATGACCTGCGGATTCACTCTCAAAGGAACCGATTCAGGGCGTACCTGAGTGTGAGTGTAGTACAACGGAGTGATGGTCCCGGTAACCCGGGGTCGCAGTGACATTGACCACGTGTTAACGCGCCTCTATTGACATCTGTTCAGCCTGTGAAACGATCGATTGCAACAGTGCAGAAACATTCAGTTGCACGAGTTAACAGCCGAACAACAAATCTAGTGCGCTTTGCCGCGCACACGGTAAGGAGTTAGAGCATGGATTGGCGGCATAATGCGGTCTGTCGTGACGAGGATCCGGAACTGTTCTTCCCCGTGGGGAACAGCGGCCCGGCACTCGCACAGATCGCCGACGCGAAGCTCGTCTGCAACCGCTGCCCAGTGACGACCGAGTGCCTGACCTGGGCATTGGACTCCGGCCAGGACGCCGGCGTTTGGGGCGCCATGAGCGAGGACGAGCGCCGCGCACTCAAGCGGCGCAATGCGCGGACGAAGACCCGCACCAGCGTCTAAAACGCATACACAGACGACACACAGACTTACGGCCCCGGTGAAAACCGGGGCCGTAAGTCTGTGTGGAATGTGTTCGAATTCACGCAATTCCTATTGTTGAAGTCTTGTCCTTCGGCCGATCGGCACGCGCAACACGACGTCCGTTCCACCATCGGGAGCCTGGTGCATACCCAGCGAGCCGTCGAGTTCGGCGGACACCAGCGTCCGGACTATCTGCAACCCCAGTCGGTCGGACTTCTCCAGGCTGAAACCATCCGGTAAACCGCGCCCGTCGTCGTGCACCACGACATCGAGCCACCGGGCCGACCGTTCCGCCCGAATCGTCACGGATCCCTCGCCAGTGTTCGAGTCATAGGCGTGTTCAATCGCGTTCTGCACCAGCTCGGTGATCACCATGACCATCGCGGTGGCCCGATCGGCGTCGAGCACGCCGAGATCCCCCTCCCGCACGATCCGGATCGGGGTGTCAACGGTCGCGACGTCGTTCATGATCGGCACGATCCGGTCCACCACCTGGTCCAGGTTGACCTCCTCGTCCACCGACATGGACAGGGCGTCGTGCACCAGCGCGATCGACGACACGCGACGCACCGACTCGATCAGGGCCTCACGCCCCTCGGCGTTGTTCGTGCGTCTCGCCTGCAGCCGCAACAGGGCCGCAACGGTCTGCAGGTTGTTCTTCACGCGGTGATGGATCTCACGGATGGTGGCGTCCTTGGACAGCAGGGCGCGGTCGCGCCGCTTCACCTCGGTGACGTCTCGAATCAGCACCGCAGCGCCTGCCGCCGAACCGTGCACCACGAGTGGCAGCGTCCGAAACAGCACTGTGGCGCCGCCTGCGTCGACCTCCATGCGCATGCTCGAGCCGCCGTCCAGCGAGTCCCGCACGTGGTCGGCCAGTTCCTGCGCCTCGAACGGGTCGCCGATCAGCGGTCGCGTCACGGCGACGAGGTTGTGCGCCTCGAGTTCGGCCGCCAGGCCCATCCGGTGGTACGCCGAGATCGCGTTGGGGCTGGCGAAGGCGACGTTGCCGTTCACGTCGAGGCGGATGAATCCGTCGCCGACTCGCGGGCTGGACCGCGACGTCGCCAGGTCTCCCACATTGGGGAAGGTGCCCTCCGACAGCATGTGCAGCAGGTTGCGCGCGCAGTCCTGGTAGGCCCGTTCCAGCGGGCTGGCCTTGCGGCGGTCGGCCAAGGCCGTTTGGTGGGTGAGGACGGCGACCACCTGGTTACCGTGCTGGACCGGTACGGCCTCCACGTTGAGCCAGCTGCCGTCGTGCGAAACCCCTTGTGTGACATCGCTCTCGCGACCGATGTGACCGGATCTGAAGGCTGCCGCGACGACGGGCATGACGTCGGCATCGCTCTCCGTGCCCACGGCGTCGGCGAGCAGCACGGTGGGCGCCGTGTTGGGCCGCACCTGAGCCACGCACACCAGCACGCCGTCATCGCGGCGCACCCACATCAGATAGTCGGCGAAGGACAGGTCGGCCAGGAGTTGCCACTCGCTCACCACAGCGTGGAGGTGATCGACGGCGTTGCCGGGCAGGACTGTGTGTTCGGCGAGCAGGTCACCGAGAGTGGACACGCTGCGCCCTTCGCGACGGCGGAGCCGGCGCCGCCTAGCCGATCACGGCGATGAGGTCGCCGGCCTGGATGACGTCGCCCACCGACACGCTGACCGACGTCACCGTGCCCGCGACCTCGGCGAGCACCGGAATCTCCATTTTCATGGACTCCAGGAGCACCAGGGTGTCTCCCTCGCCGATCTGATCGCCCTCGCTCACCACGACCTCAAGCACACTGGCCACGATCTCCGCGCGAACGTCCTCGGCCATCTTCACTCCGCTCGTCTGGGGCGTGTCCGGGGACTACGCAACTGCCTGGGGGTCCATCGAACCACAACACCGGGTTTGTAATGCACTACCGGTGCCATGACACAATGTCAGTAAGCAAACTCAGTCAATGGAGGACCATCATGGCCAAGCGAGGCCGCAAGAAGCGTGACCGTAAGCATTCGAAGGCCAACCACGGCAAGCGTCCCAACGCTTGATGGTTAGGCGCCAGGGCTTGCCCTGGCGCCTAACCTCGAATGATCCCTAGCCTCGAATGATCGTGGTGCGGCTGATCTCGATGCGCAGCCGTTGACGTAAGCCCTCCGGCGCCCTCTCACCACTGCACTTGTTGGCGATCAGTGTCTTGACCCGCTCCTCCACGCCGTAGTGGCGCAGGCAGGCCGGGCATTCCTCGAGATGGTGGCGCAGTTTGTCGCGCGTCTCGGCGGTGCACTCACCGTCCAGCAGCGTCCAGACCTCGGCGATCACCGATGCGCACTCCGGGTGCTCGGGATCCACGGGTCCAACCGGCGGTCGGAAGGTCTGATCCTCTGGGCGATTGAAATCCTCGCTCACGACGACACCTCCTCAGTCGCTGTGTCTAGCCGTTCTCCGCGCAGGAACCCGCGATCTCGTGCGACATCGGCAAGCAGCTCACGAAGCTGCTTGCGACCACGATGAAGCCGGGACATGACCGTTCCGATCGGGGTGTCCATGATCTCTGCGATCTCCTTATACGGGAAGCCCTCGACGTCGGCGTAGTAGACCGCCATCCGGAAATCCTCCGGAAGGGCCTGCAGGGCAGCCTTTATCTCCGTGTCTGGTAGCGACTCGAGAGCCTCCACCTCGGCAGACCGCAAGCCCGTCGACGTGTGCTCGGCGTTGGCCGCCAGCTGCCAGTCGGTGATCTCGTCAGTCGGGTACTCCGCAGGCTGACGCTGCTTCTTGCGGTAGCTGTTGATGTAGGTGTTGGTCAGGATCCGGTACAGCCAGGCCTTGAGGTTGGTGCCCGCGCGGAACGACCGGAAGCCGGCGTACGCCTTGACCATGGTCTCCTGCAGCAGATCCTCGGCATCCGCGGGATTGCGTGTCATCCGCAGAGCGCCGCCGTACAGCTGATCGAGCAGCGGTATGGCGTCCCGCTCGAACCGCGCAGTCAGCTCTGCGTCCGTCTCCTCGACGGCGGGCCCCGCCCCGTCGACATCGGTCATCGCGATGGAAACCGTCCCTTCTCTCGCGGCACCGAACAGCTCAACCATCCCCACCGGTCGTTCGAGGCAAGCAATGGCCACGTTTGGCTCCTTCCGTCGATCCTAGGGCCTGGATCCGAGGGCGTGCCGGACTGTGTCGGCCACATCGAGATAACAGCAGGTGCCGGGGTGCTTGTTCCCACGCCCCGATTAGGGTGTACGACGTGGCACGGGCAGCGACGCCGGCGATCTCGGCACTGGTCGCGGCGGGTGCCGCGCATGAGGTGCTGCGATACCAGCACGACCCGAGGAGTACGTCGTTCGGCGACGAGGCGGTCGCCGAACTGGCGACGATGGCCGGGGTGTCGGCCGATCAGATCCTCAAGACGCTGATCATCGAGCTGCCGACCGGGCTGGCGGTGGCGGTGTTGCCCGTACCGGCGAAGCTGTCGCTCAAGGCCGCCGCGGCCGCGCTCGGGGCACCCAGGGCGACGATGGCGCAACCCGCCGCCGCACAGCGGTCCAGCGGATACGTCGTCGGCGGTATTTCCCCGCTGGGCCAGCGCAAACCGCTACCCACCGTGATCGACGCGTCGGCGCTGCAGTGGGACCGCGTGCTGTGCAGTGCGGGTAAGCGGGGCTGGGACGTCGCGCTCGCGCCGCAGGATCTCGTTGGCCTCACCGATGCCGCGATCGCCGACATTCGAGCATCCGGATAGTTCTAGGGTGAGCTCATGTCGCTCTCTGGGAAGACCATGTTCATCTCCGGCGCCAGCCGGGGAATCGGCTTGGCGATCGCCAAGCGTGCCGCGGCCGACGGTGCCAACATCGCGCTGATCGCCAAGACTGCCGAACCACACCCCAAGCTGGAGGGCACCGTCTACACGGCCGCCAAGGAGATCGAGCAGGCCGGCGGCCAGGCGCTGCCGATCGTGGGCGACGTGCGCGACGGCGACTCGGTGGCCGATGCGGTGGCCCAGGCCGTCGCGCAGTTCGGCGGTATCGACATCTGCGTCAACAACGCCTCGGCGATCAACCTCGGCTCGATCGACGAGGTACCGCTCAAGCGCTTCGACCTGATGAACGGCATCCAGGTCCGCGGCACGTACGCCGTGTCGCAGGCCTGCATCCCTCACATGAAGGGTCGGGACAATCCACACATCCTGACGCTCTCGCCGCCGCTGCGGCTGGAATCCGAATGGCTCAAACCGACGGCCTACATGATGGCCAAGTTCGGGATGACCCTGTGCGCCTTGGGAATTGCCGAGGAGATGCGGGAGGCAGGCATCGCGTCGAACACCCTGTGGCCCCGCACTCTGGTGGCCACCGCGGCCGTGCAGAACCTGCTCGGCGGCGACGAGGCGATGGCCCGGGCTCGCAAGCCAGAGGTGTACTCCGATGCGGCGTACGCCGTCATCACCAGGCCGGCCCGCGAGTACACCGGCCAGAGCCTGCTGTGCGAGGACGTGCTGCTGGACTCCGGCGTCACCGACCTGTCGGTGTACGACTGCGTGCCTGGCTCCGACCTCGGCGTCGACCTGTGGGTGGATACGCCCAACCCTCCCGGTTACACCGGTCCATAGCCGAGCACCGCTGCTACCGGTCGAGCTGCGCCTCGAGCCCGTCGAGAAGGTAGTCCAGACCGGTCCGGTAGCTGCCGTCGAAATCGTCGTCGTAGAGGTAGCCGTTGCCTGCGAGTGTCGGGTAGCGGTCACGCTGGGCGAGCAGTTGCTCCTGCCCCACCCGCCGCTCCTCGGGCGAGATCCGCAGCGCTGACTGAGACGCCGCGGATCCCATGACGTGGTTGTAGAGCACCCAGGTCGCGGCCGACAAACCGCGTCCCTCGAATCCCGCTCGCGTCAATGCCGCCTGCAGGGCCTCCATCCCGGCGAGGAAGTTCGGGCCGATCGTCGGCCGCTGCCGGGCCGGCAACGCCGCAGCCCACGGATGGCGAAGCAATGCGGCCCGCCAGCCGGTGAGCACCTCGGTGACCTCGTCGCGCCAGGATCTCCCGCCCCCGGCCCCGGCTGGTGACGCCGTACCGAAGATCGCGTCCACCGCTAGGTCGATGACATCGTCCTTCGTGTCAACATGCCAGTACAGCGATGGCGCGCCGGCCTGGAGTCGCTCGGCGAGCCGACGCATGGTGAGCCGGTCGATCCCCTCGTCGTCGAGTAGGTCGACGGCTGCTTCCACGATGCGGGGAAGCGTGAGCGGCTGCTCGCCCCGCGCCGTGCGGCGACGCCGCAACCAGACGCTGCGGACTTCGGTGTCGCTCCCTGGGTCGTCGTCGGCCATTAGCTGCGCACCACCTCATCAAGCGTCGATCCCCGCGACCGGCAGGTGGAGTGTAGTACGTTGATCTAGTTATCGAACATCGTTCGATAACTAGATCAACGTTCGATTGGATCGCTGACAAGCGCAGAGGAGCAGGACTCGAGATGGACAAAGGGCAGGCAGTCACCATGGTCGACGGTTTCGTACCCGTCATCGATCTATCGGTCGGTCAGCGCGACACCGGCCGCCGGGCCCTGGCCAGCGCGATCGGCCGGGCGTGTGAGAACTCCGGATTCTTCATCGTGGTCGGCCACGGCGTACCGACCGAACTAGTCGATCAGATGTACGCCACGACGAACGCGTTCTTCACTCTCGACGACGCCGCGAAGGACCTGGTCGCCAACCGCCCGGGAGTGTCCGGGTTCCGGCGCTTCAGTGGCACGACGGCGCAGAGCATCGACCAACAGAGTCCGCCCGACCTGTGCGAGGGATTCAGCACACACGTCACCGGAGACCTCAGCGAACAGCGACGCGCCGAACTCGGAAACTACTGGGCCTCTTGGAAACTCGCGAACATCTGGCCCTCCGAACCCGCGGACTTCAAAGACACCTGGCACGAGTACACGAACATGATGACCGAGCTGTCTGCCAACCTGACACGCCTGTTCGCCATCGCGCTCGGGTGCGACGAGGGGTTCTTCGAGGACAAGTTCGACCGCCACGTGTCCTCGCTCACCGCCAACTACTACTACCCCCAGGTCACGGCCCCACACACGGGCCAGATGCGACGCGGGCCGCACACCGACTTCGGCGGGCTGACCGTCCTGTACCAGGAGGACGACCTCGGCGGCCTGCAGGTTCGACTGCCCACCGGCGAGTGGCGTGACGTCCCCGCCATCCGGGGCAGCTTCGTGGTCAACATCGGCGACCTGATGGCCCTGTGGACCGGTGGGCAGTGGGTGTCGACCATGCATCAGGTGATCAACCCCCAGCCCGGAGACACCTCATCCCGGCTGTCCATCCCGTTCTTCTACCAACCCAACCACGATGCCGTCGTCGTACCGATGACGCCGCCCGGACAGCGGCGCGACGAGCAGCAGCTGAACACGGTGATCGCTGGCGAGTGGATCTCCGCGAAGATGCAGAAACTGTTCGCGGCGCCTTAGAGCAGCGTCGGCTGCTCCGGCTCGGCGGGCTCGATCAGTTCCGGGCCGTTGTTGCGGACGCTGTTGACCAGCCGCGACACCTCACGAATCTCGATCCGGTCGAGGTCGCCGTGACCGCGCAACAGGCCCTCGTCGACGGGCGAATCAGGGTCCAGCCAGCGGTCCCAGTCGGCCTCGCTGATGGTCAGCGGCATGCGATCGTGGATGTCGGCCAGCGGTCCCGCGGCATCGGTGGTGATGATGGTGCAGCTCAGCAGGGGCGCGGCGTCCCTCGGCGCGTCCTTGGGTCGCCACGTGGTCCACAGCCCCGCCATGAACAACGGCTCACCGTCGCCGGCGTACATGTAGAACGGCGTCTTCGCCGCCTTCTTCCCCGCGGTTGACTCCCCGTTGGGCCGCCACTCATACCAGCCGTCCATGGGCACCAGACAGCGCTTGGACTTCGCCGACGTGCGAAACGCCGGTGACGTGGTGATCTTCTCCGATCGGGCATTGATCAGCAGTGGGCCCTTGGTGTCGGGGCCGCCGTCGTCGGCGGTCTTGGCCCACGGCGGGATGAGGCCCCACCGCATCAGCCGGATACGCCGCGTCGACTCGTCGTCGGGGTCGGTGTGGCGTTTGACCACGGTGCTGATGGTCGTCGTGGGAGCCACGTTGTAGTTGGCACTGGAGTTGGCGCTGGTGTCGCCGCTCTTGTCCTTGCTCTTCTCGTTGGCCGCCGCCGTCGCCTCGTCGATCGCCTTGATCTTCTCGGCAAGCAACGCCGGGTCGGTCGTCACTGCGAATCGCCCACACATGTATCCCATGGTGGCAGAGAACGCCGACAGGGCAGGATGGTCACCGTGACGAACTGGCCTGCACCGACCGCCCCGGCCCCTGTGCGGGCGACAGTGACCGTGCCGGGATCGAAGTCCCAGACCAACCGCGCGCTGGTACTCGCCGCTCTGGCCACCCCCCAGGGCACCTCGACCATCGCCGGCGCACTGCGCAGTCGGGACACCGACCTGATGATCGGGGCCCTGCGCGCGCTCGGGGTGAGCGTCGACGGTCCCGGCGCCGATTTGACGGTGAGCGGCACCATCAGCCCGCGTTCGGGTGCACAGATCGACTGCGGCCTGGCCGGCACGGTGCTGCGCTTCGTCCCCCCTCTCGCCGCACTCGGGTCTGGCGACGTCACCTTCGACGGTGATGAGCAGGCCCGCTCCCGGCCCATCGCTCCCCTGCTGGACGCGCTGCGCCTGCTGGGCGTCGAACTCGACGGCGACGCCCTGCCGTTCGCCGTACGCGGCACCGGGGCCGTACCGGGCGGCACCGTGGAGATCGACGCGTCCGCGTCGTCACAGTTCGTGTCGGGTCTGCTGCTCTCTGGTGCCACGTTCACCGACGGACTCACCGTGGTGCACACCGGCGACCGGGTGCCCTCCGCACCGCACGTCGCGATGACGGTGTCGATGCTGCGCGCCGCGGGTGTCGATGTGGACGACAGCCAGGGCAACCGATGGCGTGTCGCGCCCGGCCCGATCGCCGCGCGGCACTGGGCCATTGAGCCCGACCTGTCCAACGCCATACCGTTCTTGGCCGCCGCGATGGTGACCGGTGGCGCGGTGCGGGTGACGGGCTGGCCCAGTGTCAGCGTGCAGCCCGCGGCGGCCATCATCGAGCTGCTCGAGAAGATCGGTTCGACCGTGCGCCGCACAGATGCCCATCTCGAGGTGACGGGCCCCGACGTCATCGGCGGCTTCGACGCCGACCTGCACGAGGTCGGCGAACTGGCGCCCTCGGTTGCGGCCATCGCCACCTTGGCCACCCCGGGATCGGAGTCACGATTGCGCGGCATCGCGCACCTACGCGGCCACGAGACCGATCGGCTGGCGGCGCTCACGGCCGAGATCAACCGCCTGGGCGGTCACTGCAAGGAGACCGACGACGGGTTGGCGATCGTGTCCCGGCCGATGCACGGCGGCGTGTGGCGCTCCTACGCCGACCACCGGATGGCCACCGCAGGCGCCATCGTCGGGCTGCGCACGCCCGGCGTCGAGGTCGAGGACATCGCCACCACCGCCAAGACACTGCCCGACTTCCCCCGAATGTGGGCGGACATGTTGACCGGCCAGATTCGCGAGACTCCTTGAGAGGCCGCGACTACGACGAGTCAGACGTCCGGGTGCGCTCGGGACGGGGCTCACGGCCGCGCACCAAGACCCGACCCGATCACGCCGACGCCGAAGCGGCGATGGTGGTCACTGTCGACCGCGGCCGCTGGGGGTGCGCGCTCGGCGGCGACCCCGAGCACGTCGTCACCACGATGCGGGCCCGCGAGCTCGGGCGTACGCCAATAGTCGTCGGGGACGAGGTCGACATCGTCGGGGACCTGTCGGGGCGGCCCGACACCCTGGCGCGCATCGTGCGGCGCGGGGAACGGCGAACTGTGTTGCGCCGCACCGCCGATGACACCGATCCCACCGAGCGCGTCGTCGTGGCCAACGCCGATCAGCTGCTCATCGTCGTGGCGCTCGTCGACCCTCCCCCGCGGACGGGCTTCGTCGAGCGCTCCCTCATCGCGGCCTACGCCGGAGGCCTGACACCCGTGCTGTGCCTCACCAAGAGCGACCTGACCGACCCGGAGCCCTTCGCGGCACAGTTTCGGGGCCTGGACCTGACCGTGGTCACGACGGGGCACGGTGATGGCATCGACAATGTCGCGGAGCTGCTCGCCGGGAAGGTCACCGTCTTCCTCGGCCACTCCGGTGTCGGCAAGTCGACCCTGGTGAATCGCCTGATCCCCGGGGCGGGCCGCGCCGTTGGCGTGGTGTCCGGCGTCGGCAAGGGCAAGCACACCTCGACGCAGTCGGTGGCGCTGCCGTTGCCGCCGTCGGGCTGGGTGGTGGACACTCCGGGCGTGCGGTCTTTCGGCCTGGCCCACGTCAAGCCCGACGATGTCATGCTGGCGTTCTCCGACCTGGCCGAGGCCATCGAGAACTGCCCGCGCGGATGCGGGCACGCCGGCCCGCCCGCCGACCCGGAGTGTGCACTGGACGCGCTCACCGGACCCGCCGCAGACCGCGTGATCGCCGCGCGCCGGCTGCTTGCCGTGCTTCGGACGCCTGAGTGGACCACCTGAACGCCAGGAAACCGGACTGACCCGTTTTGTAGTCGCGTGCGATGGGGCAGGCTGGACGTGTGAGCAACGTAGGAATGATTGAACTCAACGACGGCGCCAACATCCCCCAGCTCGGATTCGGCGTCTACCAGATCGAGCCCGACGCGACCGCCGGCCTGGTGCGGACGGCGCTGGAGGTCGGGTACCGGCACGTCGACACCGCCCAGATGTACGGCAACGAAGCCGGTGTCGGCCAGGGCATCCGCGACGCAGGCCTCGCCCGCGGAGACGTATTCGTCACCAGCAAGCTCAACAACGGATCCCACGAGCCCGACGCCGCTCGCCGCGCATTCGACGCCACGTTGGCAGCGCTCGGATCCGACTACGTCGACCTGTTCCTGATTCACTGGCCGCTGCCCACCCGGTACGGCGGCGATTTCGTCTCCACCTGGCGCACGCTCGAGGAGTTCAAGCGTGACGGCCGGGCCCGCAGCATCGGGGTATCGAACTTCCAGACCGCGCACCTGGAACGCCTCGCCAGGGAGACCGACACCGTGCCGGTGGTCAACCAGATCGAACTGCACCCGTACTTCGGCAATGCCGAGGTGCGTCGCTACGGCGCGTCCCACAACATCATCACCGAGGCCTGGTCACCGATCGCGCGGGGCAAGGTCCTCGACGACCCGGTGGTCGATGGGATCGCCAAGGCGACCGGTAAGACACCGGCGCAGGTGGTGCTTCGCTGGCATATCGAGCGGGGTGACGTGGTGTTCCCGAAATCGGTTTCTGCGCAACGCATCAAGGAGAACTTCGACCTGTTCGACTTCGAGCTGAGCCCCGATGACGCGCACGCGATCACCATGCTGGACCGGGGTGAGAAGGGGCGTCAGGGCCCGAACCCGGACACCTTCGACTACATCGCGGACTGATCCGAGCGGGTTCGGACACTGGGGTCAGGACTTGGCGGTCGCGGCCTTCTGCTTCGCCGCAGCGGCAGCGGCGTCCTGCTTGGCCTTGGCGATTGCCGCGCGGCCCTCCGGTGACGCGGCCGAGTTTCCGGATTTGGTCGCACTCGCGACATCGGCGTTGCAGTTCAAGAACAGCAGGACCGTGCCCGTGACGGGTGCGAAGGAATCGCCCTTGAGCCACGCCGCCTTCTCGGAATGCGTGACAACACAGTCGCTGTCGGCTAGCTCGTCACCGGAGCGCGTCGCGATCACGCCGGTCTGCCCCGCCTTGCTGAGCGCCGCCGACACGTCACTGTACTTCTGTCCTGCGTAGTCGTCCGCGTACGCGGTGCCGGCTCCGAACGTCGCCATCGACACCAACGATGCGCACAGCGCGCTCAGCGCGAGGACGCCAGTCCTGTTCATCGGCCAAACGTAGAACTGGTGCCTGAAAGCGCACTGGACCCTTCGCGTGGGAATGCTGGGAATTCCCCCAGAAACGAAACTGCGGGGAGATCGTCGATTCGTTGAGAATCGCGATCTCCCCGCAGTCTCGAGGGTGAATCGTGTCCTGGGTGACTAGGCAGCCACGTGCGGACCCTGCTGCGCGGACCGCTTGTCCCGGCGACGCGCGCGCACTGCCGCGATCGCCGACTTGAGCCCACGCCGCTGCCCGTTGTCCACCGGCTCCAGCACGGCGAACATCCGCTCGCTGCGGGTCTCCGGCGCATCGTCGGCGGTGTCCCGCAGGAACCTGTCCGGCAACGAGAGCTTGGCGATGGTGCGCCAAGTCTTTGCATACTGAACCAGGAAAGGTCCTGTGGTGTAGGGCAAGTCGTACTTGTCGCACACTTCGCGCACTCGGATGGAGATCTCGTGCAGCCGATTGCTGGGCAGGTCCGGATACAGGTGATGCTCGATCTGATTGCTCAGGTTGCCACTCATGAAGCGCAGCGCAGGACCGCCGTCGAAGTTGGCACTGCCGAGCATCTGCCGCAGGTACCACTGCCCCTTGGACTCGCCCACCATGTCGGTCTTGGTGAACTTGTCTGCGCCATCGGGGAAGTGACCACAGAAGATCACGGCGTTCGCCCACACGTTGCGGATCACGTTGGCGACCGCGTTGGCCGTCAACGTGGACTTGAACGTGGCGCCCGGCGACAACGAGGTCAGCGCCGGATAGAACACGTAGTCCTTGGCGACCTGCTGGCCGGCCTTGACACCGAACTCCTGCACGCGCTTGAGCGTGGCCTTGCGATCGTCTCGGCCCTTGGAGATCTTGCCGAGTTCCAAGTGCTGCAACCCGACTCCCCATTCGAACCCGATGGCGAGCAGCGTGTTGAACAGCAGGTTGCCGTAGAGATTGAACGGCTTCCACCGCTGATCGCGCGTGACCCGGATGACTCCGTAGCCCACGTCGTCGTCCATCCCGAGGATGTTCGTGTACTTGTGATGCATGAAGTTGTGAGTGAACCGCCAGTGCTTGGAGGCCCCACTCATGTCCCACTCCCACGTCGAGGAGTGGATCTCGGGATCGTTCATCCAATCCCACTGGCCGTGCATGACGTTGTGGCCGATCTCCATGTTCTCGATGATCTTGGCCACGCCCAGGGTCACAGTCCCCGCCCACCACGCCGAGCGCTTCGAACTCGCGGCGAGCGTCAGCCGGCCCGCGACCTCCAGCGCCCGCTGGGCGGCGATGGTGCGGCGAATGTAGCGCGAGTCCCGCTCACCGCGGGAGTCCTCAATGTCTTGGCGGATCGCGTCGAGCTCGACACCAAGACTCTCAATGTCAGCGTCGGTCAGATGCGTAAATTCCGGCACATCAGTGATTGCCATTCGGCACCTCCTTCCAATTACCTACGATAGCGTAACCTACGGCCCCGTAGGTTACTAGCCAGTAAATCCTAGACATCCAGCGTGCAATCCCCAGAAGCTGCGGAAACACAGGTCTGCACCCGGGTGCCGGGTTCGTGCTCGGCACCGGTGCGAAGGTCGCGGACGTGTCCGTCGACCAGGCTCACGACACACGACTGGCAGATCCCCATGCGGCAGCCGAACGGCATCCGGATCCCGGCGTCCTCGCCGGCGTCCATCAGCGATGTCGCCCCGTCGACGCTGACGGTCTTGCCGCTGCGCTCGAAGGTGACCACACCGCCGGCGCCGTGTGCGGCCGCCCTCGAAGCGGCGAACCGCTCGAGGTGCAGGTTCACCTCGACACCCTCGGCGGCCCACGTCTGCGAGGCGTCGTTCAACATGGCCTCCGGGCCGCACGCCCAGGTCTGGCGCTGCCGCCAGTCAGGCACCACGTCGTCGAGCTTGGACAGATCCAGCCGGCCCTCGGTCCGCGTCGTGCGGACCTGCAGCCGGTAGCCCGGGTGCGCATCGTGCAGCGCGGCCAGCTCGGCACCGAACATCACGTCGGATTCCGTTGGCGCCGAGTGCACGTGGACGATATCGCCGAGCTGATCCCGCTTGGCGAGGGTGCGCAGCATCGACATCACCGGTGTGATGCCAGAGCCTGCGGTGAGGAACAGCACCGATGCCGGTGCGGGATCGGGCATGACGAAGTTGCCCTGCGGGGCGGCCAGCCGCACGACCGTGCCGGGCTCAACCCCGCCGACCAGATGCGTCGACAGGAAGCCCTCCGGCATGGCCTTGACCGTGATGGTGATGGTGCGCCCACCCCACTTGGATGCCGCTGCCGGGTCGGCTCCGTGCACGGGGCTGGAGGTCAGCGAGTAGGACCTCCACCGCCAGCGTCCGTCGACAAGCACGCCGATGCCGACGTACTGGCCCGGTTCGTAGTTGAAGGAGAAACCCCACCCCGGCTTGATGACGAGCGTCGCGGAGTCGACGGTCTCGCGACGCACCTCGAGGACGCGACCGCGCAGCTCCCGCGCCGACCACAACGGGTTGGCGAGTTTGAGGTAGTCATCGGGAAGCAGCGGCGTGGTGATGCGCGCGGCGATGGTCCGCAGAGCGTGCCATCCCGGCCGCTCCTTCGCGCCGGCCACGCTGGGACGGGCGGTGTCGACCACATTGGCCGAAATCTTGATGGTGTTCTTGGCCATTTCGGCTCCATGCTCACGATTGCGATGTGCGGAGTTCCTGGACCAGATCCTCGGCTCCCGCACGGTTAACCTACGGTACCGTAACTTACGGTCCCGTAGCTAGGTGTCAGAGCAATTCGAGCAGGAATGCCAGCTCCTGAGTGGCGTACCAGGCCAGGTCATGGTCCTGCGCATCCCCGACAGTCAGCTCAGCATCCTCGTCGCCCAGATCCGCGTCGTCAATGACCTCGACCGCCTCAGCGACCGCTGGCTCCGCCGTCGAGTTGTCGACATAGGCCGCCACGACATCGGACATGCTCACCGGGCCGGCCAGCCGAACCACCGCGTCATCGAGATCGGGCCGGTCGGTGGCATCGGCGACGTCGGCGACGAGCACCGCGCGACGCACCGGGAACCCCGACTCGGTGCCCTCGATGGCGAGCAGACGCAACGACGCCAGAGCCGCCTCGCGCAGCGCGACCTCGGCGAGTTCGTCGTCGTCACCCTCGGCGTAGGACTCCCGCAGCGTCGGGGTCACCGCGAAGGCCGTCCCGCTGCGCGCGTGCAACGTCCCGTCTGCGACCAGTCCCTGCAGCATGGCCAGAGTCACCGGAATGTAGACGCGCACCTCGTGAGGGTAGACGTGCCGGCCCGCTCACACGAGTTCAGTGGTCGCCTGGGTCCTTCTCGACCGCGATGCGGAAGTCGTCGCCGTGCTCGATGACACCCGCGACGACCGCACTGTCGACGGCCTCCGACGCGTAGCGCCTCCGCACCATCAGCGGGTCGACCCGCAGGTCCTTCACCAGCGCGGCCGCCAGACCCACCATCACCAACACGAACGGCACCGCCGCGATGATGGTGATGGTCTGCAGGCCGTTGAGTGCGTCGGAGCCGCCGACCAGCAGCATGACCGCGGCCACCGCGCCGGTGGCCACACCCCAGAACACCACGGTGCGACGCGACGGTTCGATGGAGCCACGCTCTGAGAGTGAACCCATCACTATCGACGCCGCGTCCGCACCGGACACGAAGAAGATCGCCACCAGGACCATCACCAGGACGCTGGTGACGGTGGCCAGCGGATACTGCTCCAGCAGAGCGAACAGCTGCCCCTCGATGGTGCCCTGACCGGCCAGGTCAACACCGGACTGCTGCTCGCGAATCGCCGCTCCGCCGAAGACGCAGAACCAGATCAGTGACACCACGCTCGGGACCAGGAGCACGCCGGCGACGAACTGACGGATGGTGCGGCCGCGGGAGATCCGGGCGATGAACATGCCGACGAATGGCGTCCACGACAGCCACCAGGCCCAGTAGAAGATCGTCCAGCTCTGCAGCCAGGTGTCGACGTCGCCACCCTCGGCGCCGGTGCGGGCCGACATCATCGCGAGGTCTTGGAAGTAGCTGCCCACCGACGTGGGAATCAGGTTGAGGATGAACACCGTCGGACCGACGACGAAGACGAAGAGTGCCAGCGTCAGCGCCAGCACCATGTTGATGTTGGACAGCCACTGGATGCCCTTGGCCACGCCCGACACCGCCGACAACACGAACGCCGCGGTGAGGATGGCGATGATTCCGATGAGGACGGCGTTGCCGGTCTCGCCGATGCCGGCGACGATCTGCAGACCGCTGCTGATCTGCAGCGCGCCCAGCCCCAGCGACGCCGCCGAGCCGAACAGCGTGGCGAAGATCGCCAGCATGTCGATGACCTTGCCCCACCCACCGTTGACGCGGGGTCCCAGCAGTGGCTCGAAGGCCGCGCTGATCAGCTGAAGGCGGCCCTTGCGGTAGACGCCGTAGGAGATCGCGAGCCCGACGACGGCGTAGATCGCCCACGGGTGCAACGTCCAGTGGAACAGGGTGGTGGCCATCGCCGTCTGCGCGGCGTCCTCGTTTCCGGGCGCTCCGGTGCCCGGCGGCGGGGTGACGTAGTGCGTCAGCGGCTCGGCAACGCCGTAGAACATCAGGCCAATGCCCATACCCGCGCTGAACATCATGGCGATCCACGACACCGTCCGGAACTCCGGCTCCTCGTCGTCGCGGCCCAGCGGAATGTTGCCGAACCGGCTGAGCGCCAGCCACAGCACGAACAGCACGAAACCGGATGCGGTCAGGACGAACAGCCAGCCGATGTTGTTCATCACCCAGTCCAACGCGCCACCCGATGCCGAGGCCAGCGATGCCGTGCTGATCCCGCCCCACACCAGGAACCCGACGGCAAGGACCGCGGTGACACCGAATACCACCCAGTCGACGCCGCGGCGCCGGTTCTGCGCCTCCTCGTCGACCTCGATGTCGAGAATCGGGTGCGGGATCGCCTCACCAGTCGCTGACTTCATACTCGCTGCGATGGGATTGTCTGCGGATTTCGGGGCGTTCTTTTCAGTAGCCACTAAGCCAGTTGAACACAACGGGCTTATGTCATCGCGATGACTCCAGCAATTCGTCGAGTGACTCGCGCAGCAGATCCGGGAGAACGTCGACGTCGCTCATCGCGTCGCGGTCGGCGTTGATGCCGAAGTAGAGCATGCCGTTATACGACGTCACGCCGATCGCCAGTCCCTGATTGTGCAGCAGCGGCGGCACGGCGTAGGTCTCCAGCAGTTTGGTGCCCGCGACATACATCTGTTTCTGCGCACCGGGCACATTGGTTATCAGCAGGTTGAACTGGCGGGCCGAGAAACTTGTGGCAACCCGAATTCCCATGGCGTGCAACGTCGGCGGGGCGAATCCCGAGAGCGTGACGATGGTCCTCGCGTCCACCAGGCTGGCGGCCGTCGAGTGCGATTCGGTGGCATGGGAGATCTGCGAAAGCCGCACCACCGCGTTACCCTCGCCGACCGGCAGGTCCACCAGGAATGGCGCCACCTCGCTGATGGCCTGACCTGGCCCGACCGCGTCGATCTCGGCGTCGGGGTACACCGAGGTCGGCGCCATGGCACGGACCGTCAGCGCCGATGTCACGGGCTCGCCCCGCGACATCAGCCAGCTGCGCAGTGCACCCGCCACGACGGCGAGCACGACGTCGTTGACATCGCAGTCGTAGCGCGCCCGTAGTTGGCGATAGTCCTCGAGCTGGTGGCTGGCCACGGTGTAGCGGCGGTTGCGTGAGACGGTGGCGTTCAACGGGCTGTTCGGTGCGGTACCGCGGGCGAATGTGCGCGCCACGTCGGCGAATCGCCGACCCGCCTGAACCAGCGCCCCGGTATTGGTGACGACGTCGGTGACCGCGGAGCGCACCGCGGCCATCTGAGCGGTCGGCCGGGTGATCCACTCCCCGACCGCACCGAGGAGCAACTGCGTGTCGCCCGGTTCACGCCCCGGAATCCAGATGTCCTCGCCGAACTCCGGCGGCTTCTGGGTGCGATCGGCGATGACGTGGCCGATCTCGAGTGCCGTCATGCCGTTGACGAGCGACTGATGGGTCTTGGTGTAGATCGCGAGGCGGTTCTTGGTCAGCCCCTCGACGAGGTACATCTCCCAAAGCGGTCGAGACTTGTCGAGCTGCCGTGACGCCAGCCGGGCGATGAGTTCGTGCAACTGCGCATCGCTGCCCGGAGTCGGCAGCGCCGACCGTCGGATGTGATAGGTGATGTCGAACTCGCGGTCGTCGACCCAGACCGGCCGCGCCAGGCCGAGCGACACCTCGCGCACCTTCTGCCGGTAGCGGGGGATCTGCGGCAGACGCTTCTCGACGGTCTCGAGCAGCGTCTCGTAGCTCAGCCCGTTGCGGGGCTTGCGCAGGATCGAGAGCGTCCCGACGTACATGGGCGTCGACGTGTTCTCCAATTGGTAGAACGACGCATCGGAGGCCGACAACCTGGTCACCATTGGCAGCGCCGACCTCCCCATGTCTGTCTCGCACGAACGGATCGGACGAACCTTCGCAACGGTAGCGGCCGAATCCCCCTGTGCGCAGTACAAAGGCGCGTCGGCGTGCCTGTCAATCGTGGGATCATAAGGGTATCTGCGACTCTCCAGCAGATGCCGTCCCTGTTGCACCGACTGCTGGAGAGCTGCCGTGACCACATCGCGCATCCCGACCCGACGCACACCGTTGACGTCGCCCGTCATCGACTATGAGCCACCGCCGGTGGTGCCAGGCGCCTGTCCCCCGCCGTCGCCGGCCGCTCTGCACCGACGCACGCCACGACACTTGCGGCCAGCACCTGTGCCCGCGCCCGACATCGGGCCGCCCAGGGCGGCTGCGGTTTTCGCCGCTGGTGCACTTCGCCGGGTCCTTGAGGTGGCCGACCGGCGCCGGCCCGTCACTCAGCTGCGTACGGTGCTCACGCCGTCGCTGGTCGACACCGTGGCGCTGCTGACCCGCACCCGCCCGGTCGACGGTGCTGCCGTGCTGCGGCGGGTTCGGCTACAGGCAGTGGCCGTCGCCGACGGTGAGACGACTGCGGCCGAGGTGTTCGCCACCTACACGCGCGGGGACCGGGTACGGGCCATCGCCGGTCGTGTCGAGGTGGTCGGCGGCCGGTGGGTCGTCGTGGCGCTTCAGGTCGGCTGAGCGGCGCTTCAAGTTGGCTGAGTCAGCCCCGGCGGGCCTTGGGGCCACCGCGACCCTGCTTGCGAGCAGCTTCGCGACGCTCGCGCCGAGTGGTGCCCTCGGGAGCCGCGTGCTTGCCGCCGCCCCGGCGCTGGACCTCGGCCGAACCGTCCTCGGACGGGCCAACGTAGGTCATGGGGCGCGAGTCGCCATCGTCGATCCCCTTGACGCGCAAGGCAGGTGGCGCCTCCTTGGTGGCCACGCCTCCGCCAGCGGACTCCTGCGCCTTGGCCGCGGCCTCGGCCGCGAACTGGGCGAGGTTCGGCGGTGGCGCGACGGGCGCGACCTGGTTGGCCGGTTCGCCGACGCCGGGCTGCACCTGGGCGTTGAACAGCAGGCCGACCGACTCCTCCTTGAGGCCGTCGAGCATGGCCATGAACATGTCGTAGCCCTCACGCTGGTACTCGACCAACGGGTCGCGCTGGGCCATCGCGCGCAGCCCGATGCCCTCCTTGAGATAGTCCATCTCGTAGAGGTGCTCGCGCCACTTGCGGTCGATGGTGCTCAGCAGCACGCTGCGCTCGAGGTAGCGCATCGCGGTCTCGCCGCCGATCTCGACCAACTGCGCCTCGCGCACCGCGTAGGCGCGTTCGGCATCCTTGACGAGCGCGTCCAGCAGCTCCTCGCGGGTCAGCTCACCGGGTTCGCCGACGGCGCCGGAGTCGATCAGATCGTGGTGGTCGATGCCCACCGGGTAGAGCATCTTCAGCGCTGTCCACAACGCCTCGAGGTCCCAGTCCTCCGAGTACCCCTCCGCGGTGGCGCCGTCGACGTAGGCGGTGATGACGTCGACGAGCATCCGGTGGGCCTGCTCCTGCACGTCCTCACCCTCGAGGATCAACCGGCGCTCGGCATAGACGACCTTGCGCTGCTGGTTCATCACCTCGTCGTACTTGAGGACCTGCTTGCGGATCTCGAAGTTCTGCTGCTCGACCTGGGTCTGCGCGCTCTTGATGGCGCGGGTCACCATCTTCGCCTCGATCGGCACGTCCTCGGGCAGGTTCAGCCGCGTCAGCAGCGACTCCAGCGTCGCGCCGTTGAAGCGCCGCATGAGTTCGTCACCCAGGGACAGGTAGAACCGCGACTCGCCCGGATCACCCTGGCGTCCGGAGCGGCCGCGCAACTGGTTGTCGATGCGCCGCGACTCGTGGCGCTCGGTGCCCAGCACGTAGAGGCCACCGGCTTCGATGACCTCCTCGGCCTCCCGCTCGACCTCGGCCTTGACCTGCTTCAGCGCCTCGTCCCAGGCAGCCTCGTAGTCCTCGGGGGTCTCGACGGGGTCGAGGCCACGATCGCGGAGCCGCTTGTCGGCCAGGAAGTCGGGGTTGCCGCCGAGCACGATGTCGGTACCGCGACCCGCCATATTGGTCGCCACGGTGATCGCGGCGCGCCGGCCGGCCTCGGCGATGATCCCGGCCTCCTGCTCGTGGAACTTCGCGTTGAGGACGTTGTGCGGGATGCGCCGCTTGGTGAACTGCTTGGACAGGTACTCCGAGCGCTCCACGCTGGTGGTGCCGATCAGGACCGGCTGGCCCTTCTCGTAGCGCTCGCTCACATCGTCGACAACGGCGATGTACTTGGCTTCCTCGGTCTTGTAGATGAGGTCGGACTGGTCGGCGCGGATCATCGGCTTGTTGGTGGGAATCGACACCACGCCCAGGCCGTAGATCTCGTGCAGTTCCGCCGCCTCGGTCTGGGCGGTGCCGGTCATGCCCGAGAGCCGGTCGTAGAGACGGAAGTAGTTCTGCAGCGTGATCGTGGCCAGCGTCTGGTTCTCGGCCTTGATCTCGACGTGCTCCTTGGCCTCGATGGCCTGGTGCATGCCCTCGTTGTAGCGGCGCCCCACCAGCACGCGACCGGTGAACTCGTCGACGATGATGACCTCGCCGTTGCGGACGATGTAGTCCTTGTCGCGGGAGAAGAGTTCCTTGGCCTTGATGGCGTTGTTGAGGTAGCTCACCAGCGGCGAGTTGGCGGCCTCGTAGAGGTTCTCGATGCCGAGCTGATCCTCGACGAACTCCACACCCGCCTCGTGCACGCCAATGGTGCGTTTGCGGATGTCGACCTCGTAGTGCGTGTCCTTCTCCATCAGCGGAGCCAGCCGCGCGAACTCGAGGTACCAGTTCGACGCACCGTCGGCGGGACCGGAGATGATCAGCGGGGTGCGGGCCTCGTCGATGAGGATCGAGTCGACCTCGTCGACGACGGCGAAGTTGTGGCCGCGCTGCACCATGTCCTCGACGGAGTGCGCCATGTTGTCGCGCAGGTAGTCGAAGCCGAACTCGTTGTTGGTGCCGTAGGTGATGTCGGCGGCGTAGGCGGCGCGCCGCTCGTCGGGTGTCATCTGCGACAGGATCACGCCGACCTCGAGCCCGAGGAACCGGTGGACACGGCCCATCATCTCGCGGTCGCGCTTGGCCAGGTAGTCGTTGACGGTCACGATGTGCACGCCCTTGCCGCCCAGTGCGTTGAGGTAGGCGGGCAGCACAGAGGTCAGGGTCTTGCCCTCACCGGTCTTCATCTCCGACACGTTGCCGTAGTGCAGCGCAGCAGCACCCATGACCTGCACGTCGAATGGGCGCTGGCCCAGCACGCGCCACGCCGCCTCACGGGCAACCGCGAAGGCCTCGGGCAGCAGCTCATCGAGCTCCGCGCCGTCGGCGATGCGCTTCTTGAACTCGGCGGTCTTGGCCTGCAGCTCCGCGTCAGTCAGCTTCTCAATGTCATCAGACAACGAATTGACGTAGTCGGCGACCTTCTTGAGACGCTTGACCATGCGGCCTTCGCCGATTCGGAGCAACTTCGTCAGCACAGCAATATCCCCTGCGGGTTCGGCGGCCTCCACAATGGACCACGTGTTTCGTCAAACGCCATCCATCGTAGGTGACTCGCCGCCGTCGGCGGATTCACCGCGCGACCAGACACAAAAGTCCCGCGACACCTGAGTGCCGGGGACCTTTGTGTCTGGTCGGGATCAGGACAGGCGGATCAGCCCATAGTCATAGGCGTGGCGGCGGTACACCACCGTGGGCTTGTCACTCTGCTCGTCGTGGAACAGGAAGAAGTCGTGTCCGACGAGTTCCATCTCGTAGAGCGCGTCATCCACGCTCATGGGCTTGGCCGGGTGCTCCTTGGTCCGCACGATGTGGCCGGGTTCGTGGTCGACGGCGGCACCGTCGCGCTCACTTGACGGCTCGCTGGACTCCGGGGGAAGGAAGGCCTCCGGCGCGATGATCTTGGTCGCCTCCGCGACCGAGACCGGCGTCTTGTCGCCGTAGTGGATCTTGCGCCGGTCCTTGCTGCGACGAAGTCGGTTCTCGAGTTTGGAGACCGCTGCCTCAAGCGCAGCGTAGAAGCTGTCCGCACATGCCTCGCCCCGAACCACAGGACCTCTGCCCCGGGCGGTGACCTCCACGTGCTGGCAATTCTTCCGCTGACGCCGGTTGCGCTCGTGGTCGAGTTCGACGTCAAACAGGTAGATGGTGCGATCGAAGCGCTCGAGTCGTGCCAACTTCTCGGCGACATAGGTGCGGAAGTGGTCGGGTATCTCGACGTTGCGTCCCTTGACCACGACCTCAGCGCTGGGCGCTGCCACAGGCGGGTCATCGTCGACAACCATCGTCGATTGGCTGGATTGCACGGAATGTATTGACATACTTAGCAACTCGTTTCTCTTCGCATCGCACGCATGAGGACGTGTGGGCTAGTCGGGAAACGCGCCGGACGGGTTCAGTAGGTCGTCGCCCACCGGCGCAAGGTGTCGAATTCTCACCTCCTACCGCTGTACGCGATGTGGCGCTGTATCTGCTCAACGCCGCCGTGAACCACTCACGGTTGGTTGGCACCGACGGTAGTCCGAGTTCACCCATGAGTGCCACAAATTTCGCATACCTGTTTCGAGTTCTTCACGTGCGCTTGACGCCGCCGTGACGGCACGGTCGACACTCAGGCATGGGCGATGGCGAGAACAGCCACGACGCGCGCGCCGGTCGTTTGCAGGACACGGACACTCTCGGTCACGGTGGCACCCGTGGTGACGACGTCATCGACGAGCACTACCTCGCCCAAACCGTCGCCCAGCGCCGACTTTCGCAACCGGATTCGACCGTCGACGTTGCGCTGCCGAGCACCCGCGGACAGGCCCACCGAGTCCTTGGTGAAGGCCCGCATCCGCAGGGCGTCGACGACCGTGACACCCGGTGCGGCGGCGACCCGCGCCATCCGGGCCACCGGATCCCCGCCACGCCGGCGAGCCGCAGTCGCCCGGGTGGGCGCGGGCACCGCGACCAGCGGCGTGGATACGACGCCCCAGATGAGCAGCCTGCGCAACCCGGCGCCCAGCGCGTCGCCGAGCGGGCCGAGGAGGTCGGTGCGCCCGTGCTCCTTGACGGCCAGGATGGCCTGGCGCCGCGGGCCCGCGTAGCGCCCGAGCGCGAAGACCGGCACGCCCGGGTCCAGTCGTGGGGTGATCAGGACGGGTTCGGTGGCCCTGGTCGCGATGGTGTGCGCACACGATCGACACCACCGGGTCGACGGCGCGCCGCATCCGCCGCACTCCAGGGGCAGGACCAGGTCGGCCAGCATGGGAGCAGTGTGGCGACCGCGTCTGACACCCATCGGCGAGAACCGGTCCGCAGGCGATGCTGTACGACTTACAGTTGCGAATTCCTTAGATCGACTACATGGAGGCACAGTGGTGAACAACGGCGGGCGCACCGCGCTAGTCATCGGCGGCGCGTCGGGCATCGGTTGGGCGTCGGCTAGGGCGCTGGCGGCCGAGGGCTACCGGATCGTGTTGGCCGACCTCAATGGCGACGGTGCCGCGGCGCGGGTGGAGGAACTCGGCGCCCCCCACACGTCGGCCACCGTCGACGTCACCGACGAGGACTCGGTGGCCGCGCTGTTCGAGGCGACCGGACCGCTCGACGTCGTCGTCACCACCGCAGGGTTCTCCAACGTGAGCCTCATCGTCGACATGCCCGTCGACCAGTTCCGGTCGGTTATCGACGTGTGCCTGACCGGATCGCTGATCGTGGCCAAGTACGCGGGCAGGCACCTGGTCGACAACGGTGCGCTGGTGTGGATCTCATCGCTCAACGGCCGCCAGCCGGCGGTCGGTATGAGCGCCTACTGTGCGGCCAAGGCAGGGCTGTCGATGATGACGCAGGTGGCCGCGATGGAGCTGGCGCCGCGCGGGATTCGCGTCAACGCGATCGCGCCCGGATTCGTGCACACCCCGCTGACCGAGGGCGCCGCCATGGTGCCCGGCGTCGTCGATGAGTACATCGAGAACACCGTGCTGGGACGGGCGGGCCAGCCGGAGGACATCGCCGACGCGGTGGTCTTCCTGTGCTCGGAGAAGGCGTCCTGGATCACCGGCGAGGTGCTCGACATCAACGGCGGCGCTCACATGAAGCGCTACCCCGACGTGATGGGTCACGTGAAGCGGTTGATGGGCACGGCGTGAAACGTTCGTTTCACGCCAGGCAGGCGGCGCGGACGCGAGGAGCAAAACAGGCCATCGTCACCGGCGCCGGATCCGGCATCGGTGCGGCCCTGTGCCGAGCGCTGGCCGGTGCGGGTGCGGAGGTGGTGTGCACCGATATCGACGGTGACGCCGCCGCCCGCACCGCTGAAGCGCTCGGTGCCCGGTCGGCGCGGCTGGACGTCACGGACCCGGTCGCGGTGCAGGCCGCCGTCGACGAGGTGGTGAGCCGTGCGGGGCGGCTGGACCTGATGTTCAACAATGCCGGGATCACGTTCGGCGGCGACACCGAGCTGCTGACCCTGGACCAGTGGAACGCCGTCATCGATGTGAACATCCGCGGAGTCGTGCACGGCGTGGCGGCGGCCTACCCGGTGATGGTCGCCCAGGGCCACGGGCACATCGTCAACACCGCCTCGATGGCGGGCCTGGCCGCCGCCGGTCAGATCACCAGCTACGTCATGAGCAAGCACGCCGTCGTGGGGCTGTCGCTGGCCCTGCGGTCGGAGGCGGCGGGCCGCGGCGTCGGCGTGCTCGCCATCTGCCCCACCGCGGTCGAGACCCCGATCCTGGACAAGGGTGCGATCGGCGGGTTCGTGGGCCGCGACTTCTACCGGATGGGACAGCGCAGCGCGACATTCGCCTCGGCCGACGATCTGGCGCGCGACACGTTGACGGCCATCGAGCGCAACAAGGCGCTTCTGGTGTGGCCGCGGCAGGCCCGCACCGCATGGCGGGTGGCACGTTTCGCACCGGGGTTCCTGCAGCGGATGTCGATCAAGTTCGTCGACAGGCAGCGAGCCGCGCAAGAAGCCCGGTAGTCCCGCCGCGCCGAGGTCAGCCCGGCAGGACCGGTATCGCGCCGGGCGTCATCAGCGGCCGCACCTCGGCCCACGCCAGGTCACCCTCGGCTGCCGAACCCGAAAGGGCAAGCACACCACGCTGATCGGCGACGTACACCGTCGACGGGTTGGCCGCCACGGTCGACACCGGGGCCAGCAGATTGCGGCTGGGGCCGTCGGAGTTCACCCCGTCGAGGTTGACGTAGGACACCGGGTGCTTGGGATCGGTGCGGCTGACGACGATGTCATCGCCGGTGCGCCAGGCCAACGACACCGCGGTGGTGCCGAGCCCGAAGCCCAGCCGCCGCGGATAGGTCAGGGCGTACTGCCCGCCCTGGGTCTGCTCGACCCCGGCGAGAATCACCTGGCCCTCGATCACCATCGCCGCACGGGTGCCGTCGCGCGACAGCTGGAGTTCGTTGATCGGGCCGGGGAAGCGCGTGGCGACGGCGGCGGCGTCCACGGGAATGCGGGCGGGCTGACCCGAGGCGGCCTCCTGGATGACGCGCACGACGTTGGCGCCGTCGATGACCACCCAGACCGCGAGGTCGAGAGACCAACTGGGCCGCGTCAGCATGCGTCCGTCGATGGCTTGGGCGGCATCGGATCCCACCGCGCCGACCCAGAGCGACGACACCATGTCGGGGGCGCCCGGCCGCAACGTCACCACCGACGCGACCTCCTGGCCGCTGCGTGACAGTGCTGCAGCCTTCTGGTCGGGTATCTGGCCGAACGACCCGGGCACTCGTGGCGCCCGCTGTCCGTCGAGTGACACCAGCGAGCCGCCCACGAGTGCGTGCAGACCGGCGGCGGCCCCCGGATCGGCGCCCGGGTCGGTGGCTGCCACGTCGGAGGTGCTCCAGCCCTCCGCGAACCGGTCGTCGAGCGCCGCACCGTCGGCGTTGATGACGTAGGGCCCGTTGACGCCCGCCCGGGACAGCGTCCAGATCACCTGGGCGGCAAGCAGTTGCCTACTGTGCGGGTCGGTGGTCGAGAGGTTCTCCAGGTCGACCCTGGCGCCGCCGTAGCCGCGGCCCACGCCGGTCTTGCCGCCGTCGGCCCGGGTGACGGGACCGCGCAGTCGCAGCGGCGCGGCGAGCAGGTTGCGAACGGTGTTGTCCATCTCCGGGCGGGGCCCGGAGACCAGCTTGGTCACCAACTCGGTGGCCAACTGGTCGGGATCGGACACCGCGACGTAGCGCGGGTCGGGCACGACGGTCTTGCCGGTCGGGTCGACGAAGTACAGGGTGTTGCGCTTGTAGGTCGACTGGAACTGCTGCCAGTCCAGAAAGACCCCGTTGGGCAGCCGGTCGATGCGCCAGCCGCCGGGCGTCTTGATCAACTCGATCGGGCCGGGGTCGGGCAGCGCACCCTCGCCGGTCTCGAAAACCCCCATGTCCGACAGGGAGCCGAGAATGTCGGCGCGCATCGTCACCGTCACCCGCTCGGGTCCGCGGGTCTCGACGAACACGACGCGGTCGATCAGCAGCGCGCTGCCCGCGTCGTCCCAGGACTGCGACGCCGACTCGGTGAGGAACTGACGCGCGGCCAGGTGACGATTCGCCGGATCCGCGGTGGCCTTGAGGAATTCGCGCAGCAGGACGTCGGGGTCCATGCCGGGGGTGGGCGTCGGCAGGCTCGGCGGGGCCGGTCGGTCGACCGTCCCGATCGCCTGCGGCGCAGAGGAACTCGGCACACCAGCGCAGCCCGCGAGCATTGTCGTGGCCAGCAGGAGGACCGCCGCCAGCAGCCGCGTCACGTGCGCTCCCCCACGTCCTGGTGTTCCCGGGCCGGTCGGCGCGGTGGACGGTCCGGGCCCGTGGGCTTGAGCGGAAGCGGGCTGGTGGTGACCTTGTGCCCGCGCACCAGCGGAAGGGTGAGCCGGAACAATGCGCCCTTGCCGGGCTCGCCCCACGCCTCAAGCCGGCCCTGGTGCAGCCGGGCGTCCTCGATGCTGATGGCCAGGCCCAGCCCGGTGCCCCCGGAGCGGCGCACCCGGGACGGATCGGATCGCCAGAATCGGCTGAACACCAACTTCTCCTCGCCCGGGCGCAGCCCGACACCGTAGTCGCGAACCGTGACGGCGACGGTGTCCTCGTCGGCGACCATCCGAATCCGCACCGGCTTGCGCTCGGCGTGATCGATGGCGTTGGCGATGAGGTTGCGCAGAATCCGTTCCACACGGCGCGCGTCGACCTCGGCGATGACCGCCTCGGCGGGCAGGTCCACGATGAGGTCGACGTCGGCGTCCTTGGCGAGGTGGCCGACGTTGTCCAGCGCGCTCTCCACCACCGACCGCAGATCCTCGGATTCGACTGACAGCTCGGCCACACCGGCATCGTGTCGCGAGATCTCGAGCAGATCGGCCAGCAGCGTCTCGAATCGGTCCAGCTCGCTGACCATCAACTCGGTGGCGCGGCGCAGGGCGGGCTCGAGGTCGTCGCTGTGATCGTGGATCAGGTCGGCGGCCATGCGCACCGTGGTCAACGGCGTGCGCAACTCGTGGCTGACGTCAGACGTGAAGCGTCGCTGCAGATTTCCGAACTCCTCGAGCTGAGTGATCTGCCGCGACAGGCTCTCGGCCATATCGTTGAACGACACCGCCAATCGCGCCATGTCGTCCTCGCCGCGCACCGGCATGCGCTCGGTCAGGTGCCCCTCGGCGAACCGCTCGGCGATCCGCGACGCCGACCGCACCGGCAGCACGATCTGTCGGGCCACCAGCAGGGCGATGGCGGCCAGCAGGCCCAGCAGCACGACGCCACCGGTGGCCATGGTGCCGCGCACCAACGCGATGGTGTTCTCCTCGTTGTTCAACGGGAAGATCAGGTACAGCTCGAGATTGGTCACCGACGACGACGTCGGGCTGCCGACGATCAGGGCAGGACCCGAGAAGCCGTCGGCGCTCACGGTGGCGTACTGGTAACTGACCTGGCCGGCCTTGACGAAGTCGCGCAGCGGTTCGGGTATCTGGCTGATGGGTCCCGCGGCAGTCGCCGCGCGGGGCCCGTCGCCGGGCACCACCAGGACGGCGTCGAAGGCACCGGCGAGACCGGCACCCGAGTCGGCCTTGCGGTCGATGAGCGTGTTGCGGGCCAACTGCAGGCTGCTGTCGAGCGAGCGGGCCTCCTCGCCACCGACGATCCCGCTCACCGTGGTTCGGGCGCGATCGATCTCCTCGGTCGCGGCGCGGACCTTCACCTCGAGGATGCGGTCGGTGATCTGACTGGTCAGCACGAAACCCAGCACCAGGATGACCGCCAGCGACAGCCCGAGCGTCAGTGTCACCACCCGGAGTTGCAACGAGCGGCGCCATGCGAATCCAAGTGCCCGACTCAGCGCACCCATTCCGCGCAGAAGCGGGCCGGATGGCCCCCAACGGCCGCGGATGCGCCGCCTCGAGCCCCAGATCACGGGGGTCCGGCCTTGTATCCCACTCCTCGAACGGTCAGCACCACCTGCGGGTTCTCGGGATCCTGCTCGACCTTGGCCCGCAGCCGCTGGACATGCACGTTCACCAGGCGCGTGTCAGCCGGGTGACGATAGCCCCACACCTGTTCGAGCAGCACATCCCGAGTAAACACCTGCCGTGGTTTGCGCGCCAACGCCACCAACAGGTCGAACTCCAGCGGGGTGAGCGAGATCTGCTCACCGGCCCGAGTCACCTTGTGCGCGGGCACGTCGATGTCGATATCGGCGATCGACAGCATCTCGGCGGGACCGTCGTCGTTGCGGCGCAGCCGTGCGCGCACCCGTGCGACGAGCTCCTTCTGCTTGAAGGGCTTCATCACGTAGTCATCGGCACCGGACTCCAGGCCCAGCACGACGTCGACGGTGTCGGTCTTGGCCGTCAGCATCACGATCGGCACACCGGAGTCGGCGCGCAGCACGCGGCACACATCGATGCCGTTCATGCCGGGCAGCATCAGGTCCAGCAGCACCAGATCCGGCCGCAACTCACGTACCGCGGTGAGCGCCTGGGTGCCGTCGGCGACGACCGCGGTGTCGAATCCCTCACCGCGCAGCACGATCGTCAGCATCTCGGCCAGCGATGGATCGTCGTCGACGACCAGAATCCTTTGCCTCATGGCGTCCATGTTGTCACCAGATCGCGATAAACCTCGGTTACCACACCGGGTGTTTTGCCCGTTTGATCAGCGCGCGAGTTCCCGGGCGAGTTCGGCGGGGGTGGTATCGGGGCCCGCGACAGCCCACCGACCGCACCAGCCAGCCTCGGCGAGCGCGGCGTACGCCTCGTTGGTGCGGCGCTGCAGACCGTCGTCGCGCTCGTAGGCGTCACGGGCCCGGTCGGCCTCGAGCTCGGCCCGACGCTCCGCTCGTTGGGCGGCCAGCTCGGTCGGCACCGCAAGCAGCACCTGCCAGTCCGGCGTCGGCAGCGCGAACCTATCGAACTCGAGATTGCGCACCCACTCGACCACCTCGCCGTCGACGCCCTGGTGCAACCGGGCCGCGCTGTAGGCCGCATTGGAGGCCACGTAGCGGTCGAGGATGACGACGTCATAGTCGGCGCGCAGCTGTGCGATCTGGTCGCGGGCGTCGGCCCTGTCGAGCGCGAACAGCATCGCCATGGCGTACACCGACTCCGACAGGTCACCGTGCTGACCGTGCAGGGCCTCGGCGGCGACGTCGGCGTGGACCGACTGCTTGTAGCGCGGGAACGCCAGCGTCGTGACGGTCTTGCCGTCCGCCTCGAAGCTCGAGCGCAGCCCGTCAGTGAGCGTGCGCTTGCCAGCACCGTCGACGCCCTCGATCACGATGAGCACGCCGGGAAGCGTAACTGGTGCATCCGACCCCCCTTCACCGCCGATAGGCTCTGATCAGCTGACCGTCAAGGGACTGGGAGGTCTGTCGGGTGGGGCAGTCGGTCGAAGTTGTCGTCTCGGAGTTGAACTCGGCATCAGCACGTCTGGAGGACGCCGCACAGCGGCTGCAGGACGGGTTGTCGAGCGTGGACGACGAGACGACGCAGTTGCTGGGTTCGGGGTGGAAGGGCGGGGCCGCGTCGGCCTACGGGCCCGCGTGGGAGCAGTGGCACGGCGGCGCGGAGCAGGTCGTGGAGGGCTTGCAGCGGATGTCGGAGCTGTTGACGATCGCAGGCAGGGAGTACGCCAAGACCGACGAGTCGGGCGCCGAGGCGCTCGGCTCGACCATGCAGGGATCTGGTGGGTCGGCGGGCGGAAGTGGCGCCGCGGGTGGCCAGAGCGCTGGCGCAGCGAGTGACCCGGGCGCAGCTCAGGGCGTGGTCGGGCAGGGCGATGGCGCGAGCAGTGCTGGTGGTGCCAATCCGACGGCACAGTCCGGCGGTGGGGCGCAGCAGGCGATGTCGTCGGCCTCGCAGCTCGGTCAGGCCGCCGTCGCACCACTCACACAGGCCGGGCAGGCCGTCGCCGGGCTGGCGCAGCAGGCCGTGCAGTTGGCGACCGGGCTGGCGCAGCAGGCCGCCCAGGATGCCGAGAACGAACAGGACGATGAGCGGCCTGGCGAGTAGGAGGCGATGACGATGCTGGTGGTGGACTTCGCGCAGCTGCAGGCGGCCATCGATCACATGACGAGATTCGAGCAGGACGTCTCCGAGTGCCTCGACGACATCGACCACACCATGGCGGCATTGCGGGCGACATGGCACGGGGAGGCGTCGGATTCCCAAGCGCAGGCGCAGCAGCAGTGGGAGACGGGTGCCGAGCAGATGAAGACGGCGCTGGAGCAGTTGAGGAAGATCGCCCAGGCCGCGCACACGAACTACTCGGACGCGGTCAGCAAGAACGGGCAGATGTGGGAGTAGCCGGCGCCGGCGGCCGCATCGAGGTTGAGCCGGAGGTCCTGCTTCGTTCTGGCCAGCGGATGGGGTCGATCGGTGCGCAGCTGGGCATGCTGTCCGACGCATTGGGTGCGGCGTTGGGCAGCGGGATCGCCTCCGGCATGGATCCGGCTGGGGCCAACTTCGGGATGAGTTACGGGCGTCAGGCGCAGGGCTTCGCCGACGCATTGGCCGACGCCGCCAACTCGTTCAAGGCTGTCGGCTACATGTTGGAGGCGACGGGCTACAACTACCAGAACGCCGATGCCGCGTCGACCATCGGCGGATCGGGGCCCACGGGTGGCGTGGGTTCCGAGCCCAGCAAGACGACGGCGGGCAGCGCCCCCATGGGGCCGAGTTCGGCCAACGTCTCCCCGCCGACCAAATGGACGCTGATTCAACCGTTTCTGCGGATGATTCCCGGGTTCGGGCTGTTCGCCAGCGCGGCGATGACGTGGCCGTCCGGCGATCCGTCACTGTTGCGTCTGACCGCCGCGCAGTGGCGCAACCTCGCGACCGGCCTGTCGGCGTTCGACGACGACATCGCGGCCATCAAGGCCGCAACGTCGGCGCAGAACATCCCCGAGGGCGGCGGTATCGCTCAGGCCCTCACAGACCTCGGTGACTACGTGTCGTCAATGTCCGAATCTGCGTCGACGATCGCGACGTCGGTCGACGACTTCGCGACCGGCGTGCAGAACACTCAGGACGCCATCCGCCGGCTGCTGGACCGGATTTCGCTCGACGGCCTGTGGGACACGGTGACGGGGTTCCTCACCGGCGACGGTGACGACATCCTTCGCGAAGTCGCCCGGGACGTTGGCGATGTGCTGGAGAACTTCCAGGACCAGGTCAAGGGCGTGGTCGGACTCCTGGCAGAGCTGGCGACCCTCATTGGCGACGCAGCGACCGCATTCCAGAAGTGGATACGGCCAATCCTGGTCGAGACTTTCGGCGATGACGTGGGGAACACGCTCGCCGACACGGTCACGCTGTACACCGACTTCCAGGTCGGCGTGGCCACCGGTCTGATCAACACCGTCTCGGGGGTGGTGTCGATGGCCGACCCCGACACGTGGAAGGGCATGGCCGACGTGGCCCTGTCGGTGGCCCAGGATCCCTCGTCGCTGCCCGGCGTGCTGGCGAACATGGGCAAGGAGTTCGTGGCCTGGGACAAGTGGTCTGGTGACCATCCGGGCAGGGCCGCGGGCGAGGCGGCGTTCAACATCGGGTCGCTGTTCGTCCCCGGCGGTGCGCTGTCGAAGACGGGCACCGTGGCCAAGGGTCTGCGGTACACCAACCGCCTGCTCGAGGAGGGTCGACTCCCCCGGCTCGGGGATCTGCCGGGTGTCGGGGGCGGCAACCGTGGCCTGCCCGGATTGGACGACCTCCAAGGGGCGGGGTCCAGGCTTCCGGGGGCTCCCGAGTTCAGACCTGGGGCCGTCCCCGACTCGATCGTCGGCCCGTCCATGCCCAATGGTGTTGACGCGCCGACAAACCCACCTGGCTCAGGTAGCGGTGTCCCGACCGGGCCGTCTGATCCGCCGGGACCGTCCGGCACCCCCGTTGGCGGCAATGGTCACGGACCTGGGTCCGGTGGCGGCGATGGTCCGCCGCCTGATTCGCCAGGGCAGCCCGTCAGTCCGTCGGACTCTGGACCGGGACGTGTGGATTCTCCGACCAGCCCTGCGTCGTCAGCTGGTCCGGGTTCTGTTGACTCGCCGCGTATCTCGGATCCGTCAGCGCCCGCTACGCCGAGCCACACGCCGACGACTCCGGAGGCATCCGGAAACGGGCACGCGACTGGGCAACAGAGCGGCGGTAGAGGCGGCCTCGAGACGCCGAGTGCGCCGAGTGAGAGTCACCGGCCCAGTTCCGATGGCTACAACGGGCGTTCGGACGATCGACCTGCGACGGGCGACCATCCCCCTGAGCAATCACCGACAACACATGACGACGGGCGGCGTCACGAGCCCGGCGGCACACACGAACCGCCGCCTCCCCTCCGCGACGCTGGAGAGCAATTTGCTGGCAACGGAGAACCCTCGGGGACCGGCGAGCACCAAGACGGACCATCCGATCGCGATCACCCGACCGACGCTTCCCATCGATCAGCAGATGGCCCCACCGAGGGCCACGGGCACACCGGCGACCAATCATCTCCTTGGGACCACAATGTCCTGACCGACGAACAGCGCGACGAGATTCTGGCAATCGACAAGGGCAGTCGGCCCGAGCCTTCAGAATATCTACCAAGCGAGTTCATCGAACATCACCTCGAAAAGTTCGATGCAGGCGCCAGTCGATTCACCACTTCAGAAGCTCTGGAGGATTTCGGCATTGGACACCGAGATGGCACCACATTCGTGTTCCCCACCCGTGAACTCGACACCTTGATGCAATCAACCGGAGGCGACCGCCGCGCCTTGGAGGAAGCTCTCGGTCTACCTACGGGGTTCTTCGACACCGATGGCCTGGTGCGCGTCGACATTCCCGATCCGGGTGAATACGATCTGAGGGTTCCGTCAGGCAACGAGGCCGGCGCCAGCGACCAATGGCTTCCTGGCGGGTTCTTGCCGACAGGAACGTCGGAAGCTGTTATTGATGGCGCTGAGGTACCACCAGATGATCTGACGATCACGGATATGGACTGAGAGTGACACGATGAAGTTCGAAAAAGCCTTCGTATCAAGGGAAGATAGGTACTCCCTGGGCGTAGAGACGCAGTCAGGATTGCACTACGCAGCGATCCCGGTTAGCAATCAACTAGTGGACTACATGGAGTACTACAAGCTGACCGACGACGAATACGAGCGCTTTCTCGGTGATCCAACCCAGGCAGTGGAGTTCGTGGAATCGTGCCGTGATCGCAAACAAGATCAGAGACTATTCATGAAGCCCGGTTCAGATCGCGGCGTTCCGAGGTAGCGGAACCCGTGAATCGAGGCAGTTGATCGATTGCAAAGGGCCGTTTCAGACAACGTTCAATAGCGGCAGGGGACCAAATGAACGCGGTGCCAGTAACCGGAGCAATCGCAGAGTACCGAGGCATGCGTTTTCGGATCTTGTTCGGCGGCAACGACTGGGTGGCGTTGTGCGCCGAGGCCGAAGTCGACATGCCAGACGCATTCGCTCGAGGCGAGTCGCCAGCGGGACAGGGGCACTGCGAACCGTGGGCGAAAGTACCGATCTCCGTTCTCGATGGTGTAGTCGATGTTGTCGTCTCCGGGATCCTCGGCGGCCATACGGTATCGCTGCATCAGCAATTGCCGGACGGCCGGATTGGGGTGGAGTTCGTCGGCCCTTCCGCCGTGGCCAAGGAACTCGGATTGGACGGGGAACCTTATATGGGTTGGACCGGCCTATTCGCTCCTGAGGACCTGAAAGACATTCGAGTGGAGGAGACGCGGCGTGCGTAAGAGCTAGGTCTTGCGAAAGTTGCTAACGGCGCCCGTCGACGCGGCTCCCGCATCCGCTGAGCTAAGAGAGGTTCCGCTGTGAATCTGACTGAGCTGGCACGGGTTCTCGCAACGATCGGTATCGCCTCGGAGGTCTTGGCGCTCGGTGGCCACGCAGACTATTCGTGGTGCGTCGAGCAGTCCTCGGACGGCGCCTGGGAGGTCTACTGGTACGAGCGAGGTAACAAGAACGGCTTGGTCCGACTAGCCACTGAATCAGACGCGTGCTTCCAACTGCTGGGTCGGCTGTCCTACAGTCAGCTGCTCGCGAGGGCGATCGGCCCCACATAGGCATTCCTCGCCACGCCACTGCAAGCAGGAAGGAGCGTATGACCGTGGAGAACACAAGACACGGACTCCACGCAAGCGGCACCTACGCCACATACGACGGGCGCGTCTACCTTGCACACCGCCTGCGGGATCGCATTCGCCTCCTGTCCGACGACGATCCGCTGCCTCCCGATTTTCAGATCTCCAAGAAGAGTTGGGTAAGAGGTGAAGCGATCGTCAACATGGGCGCCATTCAGCGCCTAATTACTGTGGAGACGACCTGCGTGTGGCGTGGCCATCCGTTTCGAGTTGGAGTCATTGCCGGAGGCATGGCCGAACTCTTCTACCTCGGCAGGCAGTTCGACGAAGTCTCTGACCTACCTGGCATGGAGCGTCCCGACAAGTATGAAGTACTCGGTAGGGCACCGGTTTCGGAGTTGGCCGAGGTGGTCGAGCACGTCGAAGAGCTGCCCCTGGACAACCAGCCCACTGACGAGACACGAAGTCCAGACCCCACGTGACGTCAGCTTTCACTTCCACAACCTGCACAAGCCCCCGTCGTCCACGAGGGACAATGACTCATCGTCAATGACATGGATCCCGGCCTCGGCCGCCTTCTCGATGTCGTCAACGGAACCATCACCCAGGCAAAGCACATCGCGCACTTGCGGGCGCAGCGTCGTATTACGAGGCCCTCGGTCTGAACTAAGTCGGCCTGCTCTTCACACCCGTGGCGAATAGATGGTTCAACACTCGAGCATGGTCCGCACGGGAAAGCTTGAAGCCTATGGATGTTTGGACGTCTCCGAGGTCAGCGAGCCTCGCCGCTAGCCACGCACAGGCGCAGCACCGGCGCCACCCCGCGTCCGTCGCTCACCACAGCCGCTCAGTCGTCAGACCACCAACGATGACGACGACGGGCAGCGAGAGAAGCACGATCGACGCCGCCACCGCCGGCACCGCCATCGCGCCGAGGACGGCGGTGAGCACACCGAGCACCACGCCGGCGAGCAGCTGCAGGATCCTGATCGCGAGGATTTGGCGTTGCCGCAGAACCGATGTCAGCGTTGATCGCGGTACCTCGCGCATCATCCGCGCGAAGACCACCAGGAGCAGCACGGCCCCCACACCGGCGACGATCCGGGGGATGACCGTGGCGCCCCCGTCGTCGCGCAGGTTGTACGTCGCGATCACCGCGATCGCGACGATCAACACCAGCCAGGTCGACCGGCGCAGCACACCGGTGAGCACCACACCCACGTTCTGGCGCGCCACCTCGCCGTAGGCCGAGTCGAGCCGTCCTGCCCCGAGAAAGCCGCGGACCGCGTTCCATCGCCCGCCCCGCGAGTAGGTGAGCATCGCCAGATTGTGGACGGCGCTGGCATCTTCGGGATTCAGCCGCAACGCCTCCCGGTAATCGGCCTCAGCCAGATCGACCTGGCCGAGGGCGACGTGGATGTCCCCGCGGAGGTTCAGCGCGTCACCGTCGGACGGATTCAGGCGCAGCGCCTCGTTGATGGCCGTCATCGCCTCGGCCGGGCGCCCTGTGCCCGCCAGCAGGCGCGCGTAGTTGTGGTGCGCCAGATGGCTGTGTGGATGTGCCGTCGCCGTTCGCCACGCCATCCAGAGCGCATCGGGAATCCGGCCCAGCAATTCGAGCGCGCGACTGTAGACGCGCATCGCGTGCTCGTAGTCCGGGGTGACCGAGAGAGCAGTGTGCGCGGTGCTCGCGGCCGCCGCGTAGTCGGACTGCCCCAGCTTGGCGCGAGCGTAGGCCGTCAACAGCCGCGGATGATTCGGGTCGACGGCCAGCGCCGCCCGGACCGTCTCCTCGGCCTGCCGGTGATTGCCTGCCGCGATGTGGGTTTCGGCGATGTGAACCACCGCATCGACGTCGTTGGGCGCTGCCGTCACCGAAACCTCCTGCATCACCGGATCCTGGGTCGATCCTAGGCTCGAGGAGCGCGAGCACCCCGCTGCGACAACGGACCCCGGTCAGCGGGCCAGCCACTCCATCGCGGCAATGACGAGGGCTTGTGTGCCGGTATCCAGCGTGGGTTGTATCACCGGGGCGAAGGTCGCCGAGTGGTTGACCGGAATGTCCTGATTGATCCGGCCCAGTTCGGCGGCCTTCTGGAACGCTGCCGCGTCGATTCCACCGAAGCCCCAGTACGAGTACGGCACACCCAACCCGTTGGGAATCTCACTGAAGTCCTCGCTGCCCATGCCCTGCGGCAGCTCTATGCTCCGATCGCCGAAGAACGTGGAGAATGCCTCAGCTAGACGTTTCGTGGTGTCAACATCGTTGTCAGTCAAGGGAAATCGATCGAACAACTCGAACTCTGGCTCGCGCGGCGAACCCGACGCCTGACACTCCGCGGTCACGATCCGGCGGATCGCATCGAGAATTGTGGTGCGGGTCTGCTCGTTGTACGTGCGGATGTTCAGCTGCAGTACGGCGTGGTCAGGTATGACGTTGCTCTTGCTGCCGGCCGCAATGCTGCCGACGGTGAGCACCGCTGATTCGACGGGAGCGATCTCCCGTGCGACGACGGTCTGCAACCGAATGACGATCATGGCCGCGAGCACCACCGGATCGACGGCGGACTGGGGCATCGATCCATGTGCGCCGCGGCCGTGCACGGTGATCCGCATGCTGTCGGCAGTGGCCAGGAACGGGCCGGCATGGATGCCCACCATGCCCGCCGGCACCGGCAAGACGTGTTGTCCGAAGGCGACATCGACGGTCGGCAGCAGCGCCGCCAGACCGTCGTCGACCATCGCACGGGCACCGTCGGCGGTCTCCTCTGCCTGCTGGAACAGCGCAACCAGGGTGCCGCCCCAGTGCTCGGCCCCTTCGGCCAGCAGCTGCGCGGCCCCGAGCAAAGCGGTCACATGGACGTCGTGCCCACACGCGTGCATCACCGGCACGTCATTGCCGTCGGCGTCAGTGACCCGGACGGTGCTGGCGTAGTCCAGCCCGGTCTTCTCGAACACGGGCAGCGCGTCCATGTCCGCACGCAGCAGCACAGTCGGACCCGGCCCGTTCGCGAGTATCCCGACGACGCCGGTCCCGCCCACCCCGTCGTGCACCTGAAATCCCGATCCGCGCAGCCGCTCCGCGACGGTGCCTGCCGTGGCGAACTCTTGATGCGACAGCTCGGGGTGCTCGTGCAGATCGCGATAGAAGTCCTCCTGCCAGCTCCGGATCCCAGACAGCCCGGTGAGCACGGAATCAGCGGCTTCACGTGTGGCGGTCATGCCCCCTCCGATCGTGATCGGCGACGCGCGAGCCGCACGTCGGTGGCCGGGTGCCTCACGTTCGCAATAGGCACGCCGCGAGCGTAGCGATCGAGTGCGAGATCGGCGGCGGGTTCAGACTAGAACCGGTAGTGAAGGACCACATTCCCCCTTCGGGACACGGCGACACTGGGTGCGGTCAGGCGGTTCATCAGACGCAGGCCGAGGGGAAACTCGGCAACCTCCGGCTCGCGGGTGCAGAGGATCTCCTTGACCAGCTTCAGCTTGGGGTTCCAGCGTTCGGGATACCGCGGGTCGTCGAATCCGGGGAATTTGGTGATATCCCTGATGGATTCGGCACCGCCAAAGCGCTTTTGGGCCCAGACGGCGAACTTGCTGTAGCCGTTGAAGGCTATCTCCCCGCTGGGGAAGTGGTCGATGATCCGATTCACCAGGGAGATCATCTCCTCCTCGGAGAGGAACGCGATCAGACCGTCGGCCACCACGACGGCGGGCCTGTCGGCGGGAAGGGCCTCTAGCCAGGTGGAGTCGGTCAGGTCGGCTCCGATGCCATGCGGAGTGGCACGATCGGGCAACAGCTGCCGTCGGGCGGCGATGACCTCCGCAAAGTCGATGTCATACCAGTCCGCGGCGGGCGGCAGGGTGACGCGGAGCGCCCGACTGTCCAGCCCGGCGCCGAGGTCCAGGCCGACCGCGTTCGGGTGGCGGTCAATGAACCGCTGAGCGATCTCGTCGAGCTTCTTGGCCCGATGCGCGATGTAGATCGCGCTGCTAGTGGGGATGCCAAGTTTCTTGTAGTCGTAGTCGACTTTCCGCACGATCTCGTCGGCCATCTCGTCGCCCAGGATGGGGTGGGGCAAGCGGTTGTCGAGCGCTCTGCCACACAGCGTCAGCCACAGGCTCGCCTGCAGCGGGGTGAAGTTCGGCACTGTCATCGCCATGTGGTTATCCATCCGTTCTAGCTAGTGACGACGCCGCTGACCACGCCCCCCGGGAAACGAGCGGCCGACCATCACGTCGATTGAACGCCCGTTCGGTAGATTAAACGCACGTTCAGCACCCGGTCAAGGGCGGACCTCGGCGAATCAGGCGGGTTTCGTCGGCAAGCCGTTGAAGGTAGACGGCGAACTGGCGCCGATCATTGTCGTTCCACGTCGCAGTGAGCCTGTCGAAGCACTGCCGCTGCCAGCTCAGCGCCTCAGCGTGCAGCGACCGACCCTCTGCGGTGAGCTTCACAACCACCCGTCGCCGATCCCGCGCAGAGTCAATGCGAGCGAGGTAACCCGATGCGAGGGCGTCCTTGATCATTCGGCTGGCCCCGGACTGGTCCAGCCCAAGCTGGGACGCGACCGCGCTAACGGTGACCTCGTCGGACGCGTCCGAGCTGGCGGCAACTGCCTCAATGACCTGAATGTGTTGAATACGGCGCAGCTCAGCATCTGGCGGCCCAGGCGCGCCCGCGAGAGCCTGATTGATCCATCGGCGGGACCAGTAGCGCACCAGCCGGAACAGCGCTGGGCCTCCGTCCTCAATGTGGCCCTGCGCCGATGGCGAGGCCGCACGCCGCGGATGACCGTCGATAGCGGGTGACATGACGGCAATTATATGCGATTTGCATGTATTGTTGTATGCGCATCGCAAGCAATCTGGTTAGACAGGAGTGCGCAATGACCATCATTCTTGACCACACGATCGTGACAGCAAATGACAGCCATTCGGCAGCAACGTTTTTCGCGGAGGTGATGGGGTTGTCGGTGTCACCGCCCAGCGGACCGTTTGTTCCAGTCGCCGTCAATGAGTCGCTGACCTTTGATTTCGATCAGCGTGGCCAGACCCTCGCGGGCCATTACGGCTTCCTCGTCGACGAGGACACATTCCAGGCCGTGCTCGACCGCCTCTCAAAGTGGCCGGCCGTCGACTACGGCTCCGGCCCCGACGGGGGTTGGGATCGAAGTGCCACCACCCTCGACGGCGGACGCCGGGTTTACGTCCGCGATGCCGACAACGGACATACCTACGAACTCTTCACCGCCCCAACGCAACACCCGCACGGATAGCGCTAGTACGTCCCGCAGTTCGGCGTGGTCGGCAGGCCGTTGAACCGGTCGGCGATCCACTGCATCGCAGGCTCCCCGTCGACCAGCATCGGCAGGGCGTGGTTGACCACCAGTTTGTTCAGGAACGGCGGCTGCTCGTTGGTGCGGAACTCGACGTCCGCACCTTGGGCACACCAGTCGCGGCCGAGTTGGTTTGCGCCGGTCCACGGCACCAGCGGGTCGTACCGGTTGATGTTGATCAGCACCGGCGACGTCGGCTTGAGCTTGCCGATGCGTTGCATGTCGAACAACGTCGCGAACGGCTCCCGGTTGACCACCTCGAAGATGTCCTCGGTGAAGTAGGGCTGCAGATGCCGGAACATGAACTTGGTGATGGTCTCGGCGATGCACTGATCCTGCACCTTCTGCAGCAGATCCACACCGCGCGGAGTCAGCTTCGCCCGGATGACATCCTCGAACTCGGGATAGGTGCTGATCACGGAGTTCAGCGCATAGGCCACCACCCCGACCAGAGCGCTGCCGTCGGCGTAGGGGAACAGCTCCTTCAGATCCGCAGGCGGCGCGCCCGCATAGGAACCCACCACCTTGAGTTCAGGCGCGTAGGACGGCGCCAGCTCGGCTGCGGCCGCCGCGGCGCCCCCACCCTGCGAGTAACCCCAGAAGGCCAGCGGGCCATCGGGATCCAGAGTGGTGCCCGGCAATCGCATGGCGGCCCGACCGGCGTCGAGCATGGCGTTGCCCTGCGCCACCCGGTTGACGTAGGTGTGCAACCCGGGCGTGCCGAGGCCCTGATAGTCGGTCATCACGATGGCAAACCCGCGCGCCACCATCGTCGCGACGAACAGCTCCTCGTAGTTGAACGCGATGTCGAGATAGGGCGAGAAGTGAATGCCCTGGTTGAACTGCCGCGACGGCGCGCACTGGTCCCCCTGCCCCTGCGTGCCCGGGCCGTAGACGATGAGGGGCCGCGGCCCCTGACCGGGCCAGTCGTTGTAGGGCTCGAAGTAGGTTCCCGTGACGGCCATCGGGTTGCCGCGAGCATCGATGCTGCGGTACATGATTCGCGTACCCGTGGCCATGATCGCGCCGAGTTGACCGGATGGCTCGAGTACCAGACGGGACGGTTCGGTGCGAATCAGGTCGCCGGCCTGTCCTGGCCCGAGCGGCTCGGGTGGCGTGTAGAACGCGACGTATTCGTCCTCGTTGTACTTCGGGTCGCGGACGTCATTGGTCGGGTCGGGTTCGGCGTGGGCCATGGGTGCCGCAGGCGCGAAAAGCGTTGCCAGAGCGAGAAGAACGAGCACAGCGAGCGACCGCATCCCCCGACCCATTTGCGAACAGTAACAAATGGGCCACGGTATGTGGTCGGTTCGATGACAACCTCGGAGATCGCCTGCGCGGCCGGGGTCTTCGCCTCACACTCCGCACAACCCCGATGTGAGAAGCAGCAGCGGCCACAGCCCCGTGGTCAGGCCGAACGCCATCAGGTCCGCGCCTGCGGGCAACACGGGTTCCAGCTGCTTCTCGATCGCGGTCACCGTCTCGTAGTTCAAGAAGCTCCACACCACGCCGATCAGGATGTGCGGGATCGCCATCCACAGCCCGAACTCGATCATCGCCTCGATGCTGACCTTGCGACCAAGCAGTCGGCGCACGCGCGCCCGAACGGGTTGGCGGCGCTCCCGGGTCACCATGTCTCACACCAGACTTCGGTCGGCACGGACCCGCCGCCGCACGTCGGCGAGCAGCACGTAGCTACCGCCCTGTCGCACGAAGACGGGTAGGAATCTGTTCACGAAGGCGACGAACAGGAACAGCTGCTCGAACCACCACTGCCGACCCCTCCCCCAGGAGAGCCCGAGTGCGTCGCGGAAGACGGGGGCGAGGAAGCCCGCGGTGAGGAACTTCAGCAACGGCCGAAACGGCAGCCGCAGAATCGGATTGATCATCTTGAGACCGATCAGATCCATCAGGTAGCCGCGCACGGTCGCATCGATGCTGACGCGGCGGCACGCGGCAGTCCAGTACGTGTCGAAATCCGCCCGGGTCGCCGGCCACTGCTCCTCGGTGACTTGCAGGGTGGTGCCCAGCGGCCACGCCGAGCGGTAGAACTGCTCGGACTGCTCGGCGGTCATCTCACCCCGCAGGAGCTGGTAGGTGTCCTCGAGACCGACGAACAGACATGCCGCCACCCACATCTGCAGGTCGCGATCGAAGGCGTTGTAGCGCACCGGACTGTCGGCCGTCGACTTCACGTGGCGGTGAGCGCCGTCGACCGCCGCCCGGAACGCGGCGCGGTCGTCGTCCGACCCGATGACGGCCACCGCGAGGTACTGGAACGTCGTCCGAGCGCGCTTCCACGGATGCTTCAGTAGATTTCCCGAGTCGACCTTGCTCTCGACGACGCCGTACCCCACCGGCGGCAACGACAGTTGCATGATGACGTTGGCCGCTCCCCCGGCGAACGCCCAGAAGTCCATCGCATCCGACGCGGCGACTTCATCGTCGGTCCAGCGGGCGGTGCGTCGCCGCGCGGTGATGCGGCAATCCTGTAGTGACAGTTCACCGAGCGGGTTGACCGACACGTTGCCCCCTAGACCGCACACGCGTCAACGAACAGCAGCAGCGGCCAGGCGAGCACGCTTCCGATCACCGACACCACGAGGTGCAGCCCGTCGAGCCCGCTGAACCGGCTGACGTGGGTGGCGACGTAGGCGACACCGAGGACGAGATACGGGGCGCCGAGCATCGCGGCCGTCCCGATCCACTCGGCAATCGTCAACTCGACACGCAACAGTCTGCGCAGACTCTCGATCACGTCCATGGCGACTCCCCGGCTCGCACGCCAACCTGCAGAAACACTGACCCAGGGCATTATGTTAATGGCCGTTCGGCCGTGAGGCACGCGTTCGGCACAATCGGATGAATCCTGGTTGTGCCGAGTTCTCGCGCTACGCGTTGCGTCGCGCCCCGTCGTCAGCAGTCACAAAATCGCCCAAATCCATACGGAAATGGGCGATTCTGTGACTGCTCGGGTAAAGCTCTAGTAGCGGTAGTGCTCCGGCTTGTACGGGCCGTCGACATCCACACCGATGTACTCGGCCTGCTCCTTGGTGAGCCTGGTCAGCGAACCACCGAGCGCCTCGACGTGGATCTTGGCGACCTTCTCGTCGAGGTGCTTGGCCAGGCGGTAGACCTCGTTGTCGTACTCGTCGTTCTTGGTCCACAGTTCGATCTGTGCGATGACCTGGTTGGAGAAGCTGTTGCTCATTACGAACGACGGGTGGCCGGTGGCGTTGCCCAGGTTCAGCAGGCGTCCCTCGGACAGCACGATGATCGAGTGGCCGTCGGGGAAGACGAACTCGTCGACCTGCGGCTTGATGTTGATCCGGCGGACGTCGCCGTCGCGCTCGAGCCGCGCCATCTCGATCTCATCGTCGAAGTGGCCGATGTTGCCCAGGATCGCCTGGTGCTTCATCGACTTCATGTGCTCGAGGGTGATGATGCCCTGGTTGCCGGTCGCCGTGATGACGATGTCCGCCCAGCCGATGGCCTCCTCGACGGTCTTGACCTCGAAGCCGTCCATCAGCGCCTGCAGCGCGTTGATCGGGTCGATCTCGGTGACCGCGACGCGGGCGCCCTGGGCCTTGAGCGCCTCGGCGCAGCCCTTGCCGACGTCGCCGTAACCGCAGACCAGCGCGGCCTTTCCACCGATCAGGACATCGGTGCCGCGGTTGATGCCGTCGATCAGGGAGTGCCGGGTGCCGTACTTGTTGTCGAACTTGCTCTTGGTGACCGAGTCGTTGACGTTGATGGCCGGGAAGGCCAACTCGCCCGCGGCAGCGAACTGGTACAGGCGCAGCACGCCGGTGGTGGTCTCCTCGGTGACGCCCTGGACCGACTCGGCGATCTTGCCCCACTTGGTCTTGTCGGTCTCGAAGCGCTCACGGATCAGCGCGAGGAACACCTTGTACTCGTCGGAGTCGTCGTCCTCGCCGGGAGGCACGACACCGGCCTTCTCGAACTGCGCGCCGCGCAGCACCAGCATGGTGGCGTCACCGCCGTCGTCGAGAATCATGTTGGCCGGCTCGCCGGGCCACGTCAGCATCTGCTCGGCGGCCCACCAGTACTCCTCGAGGCTCTCGCCCTTCCACGCGAACACCGGGACGCCCTTGGGCTCCTCGACGGTGCCGTGCGGGCCGACGACAGTCGCGGCCGCGGCGTGATCCTGGGTGGAGAAGATGTTGCACGACGCCCAGCGGACCTCGGCACCGAGGACCACGAGGGTCTCGATGAGCACCGCGGTCTGAATCGTCATGTGCAGCGAGCCCGAGACTCGCGCACCCTTGAGCGGCAGCACCTCGGAGTACTCCCGGCGCAGTGCCATCAGACCCGGCATCTCGTGCTCGGCCAGCCGGATCTCCTTGCGGCCGAACTCGGCGAGGGACAGATCGGCAACCTTGAAATCGATGCCGTTGCGGACGTCCGCCTTCAGCTCAGTCATGTAGAGCCCCTTTTCATTCGTCATTTGCCTGTGAGGGCACGGATACGCGCGGCGCGACAGCAGTGCAGGTACCCATGCAGATACCCATAGCCTGCGGGCTCGCGGGACAGGCGCTCAGGCGCTCTGACAGCTAAGGGGTATCGATAACACCGTAGCGCTCGGCGAACGGCGTCATGAGCCGGGCCAGGTCACGGGCCACATCGTGATCGGCTTCCGGGGGCATCGACACGTAACTCATCGCCAGCCGGACGATCGCCCGGGCCAGCACGCCGGAGTCCTCCTCGCTGGCCCGCACCCAGCTGTTCATCAAGGTCGCGGTCAGGCGCTCGGAGCAGCGAGAGATGATCGGGGCGCTGTCCGTGGTGATGATTTGGAGCAGATCGGGCTTGGCCACACCGGTCAGCAGCGAGATCACCAGCGGATCGGACGCCGACTCTGCGAAGAACGCCCGGAAACCCTCCAGGAACGCCGCGTGGATGTTGCCGACGTTCCCGACGATCGCGTCGGCCACCGCGTCGACCAGGCGATCGGCGAGTCGCAGGGCATACCCCTGGGCGAGGCCCTGCCGGGAGCCGAACTCGTTGTAGATGGTCTGCCTGCTGATGCCTGCGGCGCGGGCGACGTCGGACAGCGTGATCGACGACCAGTCCCTGGCCAGCAGCATGTCGCGCATACCGTCCAGGATCGAGTCACGCAGGAGCACCCGCGAGGCCTCGGCATAGGGCACTCGTGATGCCGAACGCCTCTCACTCGGGTTGCTCACACGCGCGAGACTAGCTCGTCGCACCGCCGACGGCGCCAAGGCTGTCACGACCTGGCGACCTCGATCATCTCGAAATCCGCCTTGGCCGCGCCACAGTCCGGGCAGCTCCAGTCCTCGGGGATGTCATCCCACCGCGTGCCCGGGGCGATGCCGTCCTCCGGCCAGCCCTTCTCCTCGTCGTACTCGAATCCGCACTGCACGCAGACGAACAACTTGTAGTCAGTCATTTCCTCACTCCCGTCTCTTCGAAATCGACCTTCTCCCGCACCGCGCAGTCCGGGCAGCACCAGTCCTCGGGAATCTGGTCCCACGTGGTGCCCGCCGGAAACCCCTCCCGCGGAGCGCCTTTCGCCTCGTCGTAGGTGTAGTCACAGCCCGGGCAGTGGTAGGCGCTCACTTGGCGGCGCCCGTCTGCTCCTCGCGCGAGCGCTCGTCGGCGCCCGTCTGCTCCTCGCGCGAGCGCTCGTCGGCGCCCGTCTGCTCCTCGCGCGAGCGCTCGTCGGCTGGGCCGTACTTGGCCAGCACCCGCTCGCGCATCCGCGGATGGATGTTCACCCGGCTGATGTCACCGTCGTAGTGCGCCAGCACCCGGTGGTCCATCACCTTGCGCCACAGCGGCGGAAAGTAGGTCAGGCCGATCATCGACGCGTACCCGCTGGGCAGGTTCGGTGCCCCCGCCATGCTGCGCAGCGTCTGGTAGCGCCGCGTCGGGTTGGCGTGGTGATCGCTGTGCCGCTGCAGGTGGTACAGGAACAGGTTGGTCACGATGTGGTCGGAGTTCCAGCTGTGCTCGGGCGCGCAGCGCTCGTAGCGTCCGCTGGCGGTCTTCTGCCGGAGCAGGCCGTAGTGCTCGAGGTAGTTGACGGTCTCCAACAGCGCGAACCCGAACACCGCGGAGATCACCACGTACGGGATCAGTGCGACACCGAAGATCGCGATGAGTGCCCCGTAGAGCACCACCGACATCGCCCAGGCGTTGAGCACGTCGTTGGACCAGTGCCACGGCGACTTGCCGGCCCGGCGCAGTCGCGCGGCCTCCAGCTCCCACGACGACTTGAGACTCCCCCAGACACTGCGCGGCAGGAACTCCCAGAACGTCTCGCCGAAGCGCGCCGACGCGGGATCCTCCGGTGTGGCAACCCGGACGTGGTGACCGCGGTTGTGCTCGATGAAGAAGTGGCCGTAGCAGGTCTGGGCCAACGTGATCTTGGCCAGCCAGCGTTCGAGCTCGTCCTTCTTGTGGCCCATCTCGTGAGCGGTGTTGATGCCCACCCCGCCGAGCATGCCGACCGACAGCGCGAGGCCAATCTTGGCCGGCCAGCTCAGACCGCCGTCGAATCCGAGCCAGCTCAGGTCCGACGCGGTGAACAGGTAGGCGCCGAGTATCACGCTGGCGTACTGGAACGGGATGTAGATGTAGGTGCAGTACCGGTAGTACTTGTCGTTCTCCAGCCGCTCCATCACCTCATCGGGCGGGTTCTGCCCGTCGGGCCCGAACCGCATGTCCAACGCCGGCAACACGATGTAGAGCAGGATCGGGCCGATCCACAGCGGCACCTGGGCCGCGGCGTGCCACCCCCAGTGGTTGAACGCCCACACCACCGGCAGCATCACGAACAGCGCCGTCGGCGCGATCAGCCCCATCAACCACAGGTAGCGCTTCTTGTCGCGCCACTGTTCAACCGGGACGCCTGCGTCGACGTCGACCTGTGCGGTCATGTTCGAGTCACCTCCACGTGAGTGCGATCACTATCTGGAGTTGACTATAGAGCCGACTTTGTACGGTGTCTAGACATTGAGGCAGGTTTTGTAAAGAGGCGGGGTGGCGTCACACCCGCCCGTTGCGGTCGTCGTAGCCACGGGCCTGCGCCGAGCGCCCGGCGGGATCGCCGTAGCCACCGCCGCCTGCGGTCTCGACCCGCACCACCGTGCCCGGTTGCAGCGTCAGCGACGCCTTGTCCGGCAGGCCGGTCAGCTCGGTGCCGTCCGGCGCGATCACCGTGACCCGGGTCGCGACGGCGTCGCCACCACCGTGTGCCCCGCACGGCGCGAAGTCCTCGTGCGTCTGCTCGGAATAGAACGTGACCCGCTGCGGGACGCCGATGATCTGATACTCGCGGCGCAATCCGAGACCACCGTTGAAGGTGCCGAGACCCTGTGAGCCGGGGATGAACTCGGTCTTGAGCACCCGCACGCTGTAGTTGGTCTCAACCACCTCGGTCGGCATGACCCCGACGTTGGACATGTAGGTGTCAACCCCGTCCACCCCGTCGGAGAACGACGTGGCACCGGTACCGCCGCCCACCACGTCGGCCATCACCGAGGGACGGCCGGTCACCGGACTGACCGATCCGACGTTGATGCAGAAGAAGCTGACGGTGCTGCTGGCCACGCTCTTGTCCGGCCAGATGGCGGCCATCGCCCGGATGAGGGTGTCGGCGAAACGCTGACAGGTGTTGTGCCGCACCGACACCGCGGCCGGCGACTCCGGGTTGAGCACGATACCCAGCGGTGCGTTGACGTCCACCGCGCGCAGCAGCCCGTCGTTGGCGCCTAGGTCGGGAGCCACGACCGCGCGCACCGCGTACACGATGCCCGCCCGCGCGCTGGCCCACGGCACGTTCATCGCCCCGGCCACCTGACGGTCGCACCCGGACAGGTCGATCGCGAGCTGGTCGGAGGTCTTGGTGACCCGCACGTGCACCCGAGTCGGCGCCCCGCCGCGGCCGTCGTCGTCGAGGAAACCCTCGGCCTCGCCGGTCCCGTCGGGCAGTTCCCGCAGGGCGATACGCACCCCGCGCTCGACCGAGTCCAGCATCCGCTGCATCACCTCGAGCACCGCCGGGGCGCCGTACAGCGCCGCGAGTTCTGCCACCCGGGCGTCACCGAGGGTGCACGCCGCGCGCTGGGCGCGAAGGTCGCTGACCGTGCTGCGCGGGTCGCGGATGTTCTGCGTGATGACAGCGATCAGGTCCTCGTTCTCCACCCCGGCGATCGACAGCCGGACCGGCGGCAGCACCAGACCCTCACCGAACAGGTCCTCCAGTTCGGGGCCCTCGCTGCCCGGGTTCACCCCACCGACGTCGATGTGGTGGGCCGCGGTGCCCGACCACGCGACCAGCACATCGCCCAGGAAGATCGGCGCGATCACGTTGACGTCGGGCAGATGCATCGCCCCCATGTAGGGGTGATTCGAGATGTAGGCGTCACCGGGCCGGATACGCCCCTGCCAGCGGTCGAGGGTCGCCTTGACCACCAGCGACATCGCGCCCAGCTGAGCCGGGATGTAGTCGGCCTGGGCGACCAGGTCACCGGTCGCGGTGAACAGCGCGCAGGAGAAGTCGTCCATGTCCCGGATGATCGGGCTGTAGCTGGACCGCTTCAGCACGCTGCCCATCTCCTCGGCCGCCGAATGCAGTGCGGCCGCAACCACTTCGAAGGTGACGGTGTCGACGTCTAAGGTTCCGGGGTTCATGCCACTTCGCTTTCCGTGATGAGGAGATCGCCGCCGGCGACGACCTCGGCGCGCTGACCGGCGCACAGCACCGTCGTGGAATCCATCTGCGCGACGATCGCCGGACCGTCGAACACATCGCCGAACCGCAGCGACGACCGCTGGTAGACGGGCACCTCCTGGGGACTGAAACCCGGGATCCGCACCGTCCGGCGGGCCAGCACGGCGTCGGTGCGCTCGCCGCCACCGTGTTCGCCGGCGGCCGACTCGGGACCCCGTTGCGCGCCGACCGCGGCGACGCGCAGAGTCACGACCTCGACCGGTTCGTCGCGGTTGGCGTGACCGTAGAGCTGCTCGTGCGCTGCATGGAATCGATCCGGGATGGCTTGCAGGGCAACGTCATCCCAGTCGTCGAGCGCCACATTGAGTTCGTACCCCTGGCCGAGGTAGCGGCAGTCCACCGAGGCGCTGACAACGACGTCGGCGCTCGGCACACCGTCTTCGACGATCTGTTTGGTCGCCGTGTCCGCAGCGTCACGGAACCAGTCGGCGATGCCCGGCACCGCATCCGGCCCGAACGGAGTAAGCACCGTCTGGGCGTGGTCGAGGCGCAGCCCGGCGACCAGCAGGCCGTCGGCGGAGAACAAACCCGGCCGGCTCGGCACCAGCACGCTGCGCAGGCCCAGATGACGCAACAGCAGCCCGGCGTGCAGTGGGCCCGCCCCGCCGAACGGCACCAGGGTGAACTCCCGGGGGTCCAAGCCCCGCTCGACGCTGACCTTGCGGACCGCCCGCACCATGTGCGCAAGGCCGATCGCCAGGATCGCCTCCGCCGCATCGTCGGTCGACATCCCGAGCACCGCGCCGACGCGATCCACCGCGGCCGCCGCGGCGGGCCGGTCGAGCACTAGGTCGCCGGCCAGTTCACCGGTGCCAAGGGTGCCGAGCACCACGTGCGCATCGGTGATGGTGGGTTCGGTGCCGCCGCGCAGGTAGCACGCCGGGCCGGGCACCGCGCGGGCCGACTGCGGGCCGACCCGCAGACGGCCGGTCTGGTCGGTCCAGGCGATGCTGCCGCCACCCGCCCCAATGGTGTGAATGTCGACAGCAGGCGCGAGCAGCACGTGGTCGCGCACCTCCTGAGTGGTGGTGAACGGAATCCGTTGCTCCCGCACCAGACACACGTCGGTCGAGGTGCCACCCATGTCCAGGCTGATGACGTTGTCGAGCCCGTGCTGCGCGGCGGTGGCCACCAACCCCGCGACACCGCCCGCCGGACCGGACAGCACCAACCGATGGGCGTGCTCCTCGGCTCGGCCCGCGGGCACACTGCCGCCGTTGGACTGCATCACCAGAAACGGCGCCCGCAGCCCCGTCGCGGCCACCGCGTCGGCCGCCCGGTCGGTGTAGCCGCCGATGACGGGGCGCAGGGCGGCGTTGATGACCGTGGTCGCCGTCCGCGGATACTCCCGGAACTCGCGGGCCACCTCGCTGGACAGCGTGACCGGCGTGCCCGGCAGCGCGCGCCGCAGCGCCGCACCGAGCCGTCGTTCGTGGGTGTCGTCGAGGTAGCTGAACAACAGGCTGACCGCGATGGCCTCCGCCTCCAACGCGGCGACTTCGGCGACCACCCTGTCGATCTCGGCGTCGTCGAGGGCCACCACGACCTCGCCCGTGCTGGTGAGGCGTTCGTCGACCTCGATGCGGGCATGCCGCTGCACGAGGTCGTCCGGACGCTCGGGGGTCAGGCTGTATACGTTGGGCCGGCTCGACTGCCGGTACCCCATGACATCGCGAAACCCGCGGGTGGTGACCAAACCCACCCGTGCGAGATTGCCGGTGAGGATGGCGTTGGTGGCGACCGTCGTCCCGTGGCACAGCAGCGAGACGTCGCCGACCGGCATCCCCTGAGCTGCCAGGGCGGCGACCGCGTTCGCCAGACCTCGCGACGGATCATCGGGCGTAGACGCCACTTTGGCGACCAGCACCCGGCTGTCATCGGCCCGCGCGACGGCGTCCGTGAACGTCCCCCCGGCGTCGATACTCACGGTCCACTGGGGTTGCTGCTGTGTTCGATTCACCTGCGCCACCTCTCGGTTGCAGCGGCCGGATCGCCGCTGCCCCCAGTACAGCCGAGCGGTAGCTGGATCGTCATGCGTCATTCGACGGAGCCGTCGACCGCGACCCGCTACGTCGAATGACGCATGACCGCCTGCGAGCTGCCGACGACAATCGCGGGATGTCAGCACGACCGTTGCCGCAATGGCCCGACGGTGCCCCCTACGGCGCCAGCATCACGTTCGACTTTGACGCCGAGGAGGTGTGGATCGGCGAGGATCCGGCGAACGCGAACCGGCCCGGTGTGCTCTCGCAGGGCACCTACGGGCCGAAGGTGGCTATCCCGTTGCTGCTCGATCTGCTCGAACGACACCAGGTCACCGCGACCTTCTACGTTCCCGGCGGCGACGCCGAGCGCCACGGTGACCGGGTCAGGGAGATCATCGCCGCCGGCCACGAGATCGGCCACCACGGTTACACCCACCGCTCCCCGACCGCGCTGACCCGCGACGAGGAGGAGACAGAGCTGATCCGCGGTCTCGAGGTGCTGCGCGGGCTGGGCGCCGACGTTGTCGGTTACCGGTCGCCATCCTGGGACTTCAGCCCGCACACCCTGAACCTGCTGGCGGCGCACGGATTCGAGTACTCGTCGAACCTCATGGATGACATCCGGCCGTACCGCCATCCGGCTGGCATCGTCGAGGTTCCGGTGTCCTGGCTGCTCGATGACGCGCCGCACTTCTGGTTCGCCGGGGACACCTGGAACAAGACCATCCGCACCGTCGGCGAGGTCTACGAGCTGTGGAAGGACGAGCTCGACGGCATAGCCGCACTCGGTGCGCACTACATGCTCACGATGCATCCGCAGTTCATCGGCCGTCCGTCACGGCTGGCCCTGCTCGACCGGCTGCTGACCGATATGCGCAACACCGGGGCGTGGATCGCGCCCACCCGCGACGTCGCGCGGTTGGTCCCGTGACCGGCACCGCGCACCGTTGCGCCATCGTCACCGGCGCCGCCGACGGCCTCGGCCGCGACATCGCGGAGCGTCTGCTCACCGACGGGTGGTGTGTCGTGGCCGCTGATATCAGCCCTGCCGTCGGCGACATCTTCACGGCAGGCGCGTTCGACGGCCGGGTACGCGCCACCGTCGCCGACATCGCCGCCGCCGACGCCGGCGACGCGCTTGTCCGTACTGCGATGGCGTCCTACGGCAGGATCGACGCCGTGGTCAACAACGCCGGTGTCGGCGGACCGAGCGGCGATCTGGATGCCATCGAGATGGCCGATGTCGAGCGCACCCTCGAGGTGAATCTGCTTGGGCCGATACGACTGTGCCGCGCAGCGATCCCGCTCCTCAAGGAGCAGAGGTCGGGCCGCATCGTCAACATCGGTTCACTGTTCGCCGACCGGCCGGTGGTCGGTGGCAGCCCCTACATCATGTCGAAGGCGGCGCTGCGCAGCCTGTCGCAGTGCCTGGCTCTGGAACTCGGCCCGAGCGGTATCACGGTCAACACCGTGGCACCCGGCTACATGATGACCAAGATGCACGAAGAGGAAGTGGCCGCGCAGGCGCGGGCCGCCGGGGTGGGCGCCGACGAGCGACTGCTGGCACTGCGGGCCGAGGTCCCGCTGCGCAGACACGGCGATGGCGCCGACGTGGCCGGTGCCGTGGCCTGGCTGCTGTCCGACGACGCCGCGTATGTCACCGGTCAGACGATCGGCGTCAACGGCGGGGTACAGGTGAACTGATGCGCAGAATCGTAGTCACGGGCGCAGGCTCGGGGATCGGCCTCGCGGTGGCCCGTCGGGCCCACGACCTGGGTTGGACGGTCGCCGGGATCGACCGGACACTCGGCGCCGGCCACATCGCCGACGTCACCGACGCTGCCCAGGTGTCGTCGGCGATGGATGCGATCACCTCGTCCTGGGGCGGCGCACCGGATGCGCTGGTGCACTGCGCGGGGATCTACCGAGTTGCGCCCACCGTCACGGTGGACCCCGCCGACTGGGACCACACCATGAGCGTCAACGCCCGCGGCACGTTCCTGGCGGCGCAGGCCGTCGCCGCACGGATGATCGCCGCGGGCAACCCCGGGTCGATCGTGGTGCTTGGCTCGGTCGGCGCCGGGCGCGGCGACCTGACCGAACCCGGTGCCGCCTACGCCGCCAGCAAGGGCGCGGTGTCCGCGCTGGTCCGCCAGCTCGCCGTCGAGTGGGGCCCGGCGGGCATCCGGGTCAACAGTGTGGTGCCCGGCGTGATCGACACCGCCATGACCACGGTGACGTCGAACCCGGACGCGGCGAACGCACTGCTGGGCCGGTTGCCGCTGGGCCGGTTGGGCACCGCCGATGAGGTCGCGGCGGCCTGCCTGTTCCTGGCCGGATCCGACAGCAGCTACATCACCGGAACCGAAATCATCGTCGACGGAGGCTATCTCGCGTCATGAGTAATCAGGCTGACCTTCCCATCGTCACCGTGAGGGGCGGCGCACGCGAACGCGGCGCCCAGTACGGCGAACAGGCGGCGACGCGGGTGCACCGCACCCGGGACGCCTACGCCGAGGTCTACGCCCACTACGCCACCTGGGATTGGGACCGGGTGCGCGATGAGGCGCAGGCGTTCGTCGCACCGATCGAGAGTTTCCATCCCGCCTCGCTCGAGGAAATGCGCGGTATCGCCGACGGCAGCGGCCTGGAGTTCGCCGACGTGCTGGCGATGAACCTGCGCACCGAGATCCTGTTCGCCGCCAAGGTGCGCGCCGCAGGCGCCCAGCTGCCGCCGGTGCTGGAGTGCACGTCGTTCTCGGCGGTGTCCGACGATGGCACGCGATTATTCGGCCAGAACTGGGACTGGCTGACGTTCTCGGCCGACACCGTCGTGCTGGTCGAGGCCACGCCTGATGACGGCCCGAGTTTCATGACGGTCGTCGAGGCCGGGCTGCTCGCCAAGTTCGGCATGAACTCGTCTGGCCTGGTGATCGCCACCAACGCACTGGTGTCCGCCACCGACACCGGCGCACCCGGCGTGCCCTACCACGTCATGTTGCGGGCGCTGCTGGACTGCCGTACCCCGACTGCGGCGGCCACGCTCCTGCAATCGGTACCGCGCTCATCGTCGGCGAACTACCTGATCGGCAGTGGTGACGGCCTGGCCGTGGACGCCGAGACCCGCCCCGGCGAGTTCGACGCCATCTCGTGGCAGCTGCCCGACGACAACGGCTTGCTGCTGCACACCAACCACTTCTCGGTGGCGCCGCTACGCGACCTGGGCGGCACTGACATGGGGCTGAAGCTGATGGCCGACTCGTTGTTCCGGCTGCAGCGGATAAGGGATCTGGTCCACGCCAGCCCGAACGGCGGGGTGGCCGACTGGCAGCGCATCCTGGCCGACCACGCAGGTGACCCGGCGGGCATTTGCTGTCATCCCGATCCCGACGCCGACCCAATCGACCGGTGGACGACGGCAACCGGGGTGATCTTCGACCCCGCACACCGCCGGGCGCACATCTCGGTCGGCAATCCGTGCCAGGGCCGCTGGCTGCTCCGCGACTACACCGAGGCGTGGGCGTAAACTCCGGCTACCAGGGACTTTGCGTCTGCCCTGGTCTTAACCGCTGGATGGAGACCGATGTCGCGGGTCGTCGCTGAGCTCACGCTCGAGCCGGGATCACGCGTGCCTGTCGCCGACGGCACGGTGCCGCCGGACGTGATCCGCTACGGGCGGGCGTTCTTCCTGAGCACCCGCGAGTCGTTGCGCTTCCTCTACCGCCACGACGACACCTGGCTGGCCGTTCACCTCGTCCGCCAGCGGTGCGCCACCGATTCCAGCTCCGGGGCTCGTGGGTCGCCTGGCTCGGCGGCAGGCGAACGGGTGTCGTTGCGCGTCGCCGAGGTCGAGATGCCACGCGGCATCACCGTCCGCGAGGTGGACGTGCTGACGCTGCTGGCGCTGGGACTGACCAACTCGGGGATCGCCGAGCGGCTGGGCACCAGCGCCCGGACCGTGTCCACACAGATCGAGCGACTGCTCACCAAACTCGACCAGGACACCCGCGGCGGGCTGGCAGCACTGGCCGTCGACTCCGGTCTGCTGCGCTTGCCGATACCCGGCGGTGTGGACGGCAGGCCCGGCATCGGGGTGGTCGAGCTGGAGTCGATAGCCAACGCAGTGCCGCGCACCGAGGTGGCGCCGCTGCGGCCCGCCTATCCACGGAAGCGGCCATTCCTGGTCGGGACATTGATTCCCACCGGGGCCGCGCGCGCCGACGGTGTCGAGGTGCTGCACGGAGCCACCCTGGCCGTGGAGGAACTGAACGCCACCGGTGGTGTCTCCGGCCGCCGCGTCGAGCTGGTCACCGCCGACGTCGACGTGTTCAGCTGGGACAGCGTGGAACGCGGTATGGACCGACTGTTCGCCGGTGAGGTCGACGCGATCACCACCAGCTACGCCAGCGCGGAACACTCCGCGGTCATCGACCTCGCCGCCGACTACGGAAAGCCGTTCCTGCACACCGCCACGTTCGCCGAGCAGGTCGAGCAGACCGAGGCCGACCCCACCCGGTTCGGCGCGGTACTGCAGACCTGCGCCTCGGAGACCGCCTACGGCGTGGGGCTGATGCGGCTGCTCACCGACCTCGAGACCCGTGGGCTGTGGCAGCCGCGCACGCGCCGGATCGTCAGCATCGAGGCGGCAACGTCGAGCACCCGGGTGACCAACGAGCACTTCCTGGCCATCGCGGGAAGCGCCCAGTGGTCGGTCGACGACCTGATCCGGGTACCGATCGGCACCACCGACTGGTCCGGTGTCGCGGCGCGGGTGGCGAGGCTGGAACCCGAGGTGGTGATGGTGACCCACTTCCTCGACCAGGAGGTCGCCGCCTTCCAGCGCGAGTTCGTCACCCTGGGCCTGCCCGCCCTCGTCTACTGCGTGTACGGCCCGTCGATCCCGCAGTTCCAGACCACCCTCGGCACCATTGCCGACGGGGTGATCTGGTCCACCACCACCGGGACCTACGACGACGTGTTGGGTCAGCGCTTCCGCAGCCAGTACTCGGCCCGTTTCGGCCGGCCACCGGGCTGGTCGCAGGCCGGTGCCGCCTACGACCAGGTCAACCTGCTGGCCGCGGCATGGTCGGCGACCGCGACCCGTGGCACCGAGGACGTCGTCCGCTACCTGCGGCGCTGGCCGCACCGCGGGGTCAACGGGGTGTACTACTTCGGCGAACGCAACCACGCCACGCTGTCCTATCCCGACGCCACCCCGGACCCGTCGATGGGACAGGCGCACATGATCTACCAGATCCAGGACGGCACCCACCGCGCGCTGTCGCCGGAACCGTTCGGGTCGTTGGCACGGTTTCGCATGCCGTCGTGGTGCGTTGCCGAGTAGCGGCGCCCGATCTCTCTTCCGCCCCGGTAGGGGCTGTCCGTCTTCCGCCCCGGCAGGGGCTGTCCGTCAGATGACGGATGCACGAATCGCACCCGTTCGCTGTACTGACAGCCGCTGTTAGCACTGCGGCGATGCCCTGTATACGAAGGAGACCAACATGTCGGACACGCCCGTTCCCGGCCGGCCGCGCGGAGTCTCCAGACGCAACTTCGTCCGGGGATTGACGGCTGCGGGCGCCGGTGGCGTCGTCGTCGGCGGAGCCGCCTCGTGGGTGATGAAGCCCCAAGGCGGTGCCAGCATGTCGGCGGGCGGATCCGGCGAGACCGTCAGAATCGGCAGCGTCGCCCCCATCACCGGCCCGTACTCCGGTGATGGTCTCGAGATGGTGCGCGGCGCCCAGCTGGCGATCGAGGACATCAACGCCGCGGGCGGGTTGGCAGGCCGGCCGGTCGAGCTGGTCACCGCGGACATCGCCGATCAGGCACCGGAGAACTTCATCCAGGCCGCGCAGCGACTGATCTCGCAGGAACGGGTGGCCGCGGCGTTCGCCGGCTACACCTCCACCACGTCGGCCGAGTACAACATCTACGCGAATGCCGGTGTGCCACTGCTGCACACCAACACCCTGCAGGCCAATACCGACTTCGTCGTCGACAAGGGCATCACCAACATCTTCCAGTGCTGCCCCACCGAGGTCTGGTACGCCGAGGGATTCATCCAGCTCATGCAGGAGTGGATCCGCACCAAGGCGTGGACACCACACTCCAACACCGCCGCGGTCATCTCCAGCAATGACTCCTACAGCGTCTCGATCGCCCGGGTCTTCCAGGACGGCATCAAGAAGCTCGGCTGGGACGTCACGCTGTACGACGAGGTCACCGCGCCGAACGCCGACTGGGGTCCCCAGTTGGCCCGCATCCGCGCCAACCCGCCGGCGTTGATCTTCATCACCGACTACCTCGCCGGTGACCTGGCCAGTTTCGCCACGCAGTTCGCCAGCGGCCCAACCCCTTCACTGCTGTATCAGCAGTACGGCCCGAGCGTGCCGGAGTACCTCGATCTGGCCAAGGGAGCGGCCAACGGGGTGCTGTGGTCGACGACCATCGGCACGCTGCCCGACGCCATGGGTGATGACTTCCGCGGCCGCTACGAGCGGACCTTCGACGCCGTTCCCGGCATGAGCCAGTCGGGCGCGCAGTACGACACCGTGCGACTGTGGGCCCGCGCCGCCGCCCAGGCCGGCGATCCCTACGACTTCGCGAAGGTCACGGAGTTCCTGAAGGCCAGCATCTTCCGCGGTGTCGTCGGCACCTACCGGTTCGACCAGAAGGAACTCACCGCGCTCCCCTACCCGGACAAGGTGGACGACCCCAGCCTGGCCATGCCGCACCTGACCTACCAGATTCAGGACGGCAAGCAGGTGCTGCTGTCGCCGCAGCCCTACAGCAAGGGCAGCTTCGCCCTGCCGACGTGGGTCCGCTGAGCACATGACCGCACCCATCTTCGAAACCGTCTCGGTCACAAAACGATACGGCGGCCTGACCGCGGTGGACGGTGTGTCGGTCACGGTGAACGCCGGTGAGGTCTTCGGCATCGCCGGGCCCAACGGCGCAGGCAAGACCACGTTCTTCGACGTCGTCACGGGCATGACGAAGGGCACCTCGGGTGAGGTCCGGTTCCGCGGCGAGTCGGTCACCCACGCCAGCGTCACCCAGATCTGCCACCGCGGCATTGCCCGCACGTTCCAGCATCCCTCCGTCTTCGACACGCAGACGGTGCTTGCCAACGCCGTCGTCGGCGCACAGTTCGGCGACGGCAGGCGCTGGTGGTCGGCGCTGCGCAAGGATCCGAAGACACTTCAGCGCGCCTGGAGCGAACTCGAGTTCGTCGGGCTTGCCGACAAGGCGGACCGCCTGGCGGGACCGCTGCCGGTGTTCGACAAGAAGAAGCTGATGATCGCCTCGGCGCTCGCCACCGAGCCCGAAATGCTGTTCCTGGATGAACCTTTCGGCGGTCTGAGCCTGGCCGAGATCGACGAGTTGATCGCCTTGCTCACCGCCATCAAGGAGCGCTCGGTGACAATCGTGCTCATCGAGCACGTCATGCGCGCGCTGATGACGCTGTCCGACCGGGTGCTCATCATGAACCAGGGCAAGACCCTCTTCGAAGGCACACCCGCCGAGGTCGTCGCGCACGAGGAGGTCGTCCGGGTCTATCTCGGCGAGGCTCCAGCGGATGCCAAGGCCCCCACCGCCGAGGACGGTACCGCCGATGCCTGACGCACTGCTCGATATCGCCGGCCTGCACGCCGGCTACGACGCGACGACAGTCGTGCACGGGGTGGACCTGCGCGTGAACCCCGGCGAGTTCTCGGTCCTGATCGGGCCGAACGGCCATGGCAAGACGACGATCCTGCGCGCGGTGAGCGGGCTCATCACACCGGCTTCGGGCAAGATAAGCCTTGCCGGACAGGACATCACGCGCCTGCGCACCGAGCACATCGCCGCGCGCGGCCTGGTGCACATCCCGCAGGGCGACCTGCTCTTCCCGGATATGACGGTGCTGGAGAACCTCACACTCGGTGCGTTCCTGCGCAAGGGCGGGCGGGCCGAACGCGTTCAGCACCTCGACCGGGTGTACGACATCTTCCCCCGGCTGGCCGAGCGGTCCAGCCAGCGCGCCCGCACCCTGTCCGGCGGCGAACGCCGGATGCTGGCGATCGGGCGCGGCCTGATGGCCGACGCCCGGATGCTGATGATCGATGAACCCAGCCTCGGACTGGCACCGGTGCTGGTGGACGAGGTGTACCGGCAGATCGCCGCGATTCACCGGTCCGGTATGACGATTCTGCTTGTCGAGGAGAACTTTTCGCGTGTCCGCGGGCTGGCCGACCGGCTGACCCTCGTCGAGAACGGCGCGGTGCGCGCCACCGGGACCGTCAAAGAGGTGCTGTCCGACCCGGCCGTAGCGGCCACATACCTCGGAGTGGACTCGTGAATCTGCTGCTTCAGACCCTAGTGAGCACCATCGTGCAGGGGTCCATGCTCGCGCTCATCACCATCGGCATGAGCCTGGTCTACGGCACGCTGCGGGTGCTCAACATGGCCCAGGGCGTCATGGTCATGGTCGGCGGTATGGCCGCCTACGTGTTCGTCGCCCAGTTGGGGCTACCGGTGTGGGCGGCGCTGGTGTTGGCGGCGTTCGTCGCCTTCCTGCTCGGTGTGCTCACGTTCTACAGCGCGGTGCGTCCACTACTGGGGCGCGCCGGGGTGGATTTCGAGATGACCGCGTTCATTTCGACATTCGCGATCGCCACCATCGTCCAGAGCGTCGTGCTGGCGATCTTCGGTCCGCGGCAGAAGCCGTTCCCTGAACTCATCACCGGCCGACTCGACCTGTTCGCCGGCGTGTCGATCACCTATCACTCGCTGCTGATGGCTGCACTTGCCATCGCGATGCTACTGGGTCTCGGGCTCTTCCTGACCCGCTCGCGCTACGGCCTGGCGATCACGGCCGTCGCACAGAACATCGACGCCGCACGCCTGATGGGCATTCCGGCCCGCCGGGTCTATGTCATCGCCATGGGGCTGGCCGCCGCGCTGGCCGGCATCGCCGGGGTGCTGCTCGCGCCGATCTACTTCGTCTACCCCAACTCCGGTGACCTGCCACTGCTGCAGGCCCTGATCGTGGCGATCTTCGCGGGCCTTGGCAGTGTGCGCGGCACCATCATCGCCGCCTACATCATCGGGTTCGTGCAGGCAGCCGTCTCCATCTACTGGAGTTCGACCTATGCGCTGCCCGTGTTGTATGCGGTGATCCTCGTCGTCCTCGTCTTCCGCCCCTGGGGTATCGACGGCAAACCCCAGGAGGCACGGCTGTGAGCACGGAGACCACCCCCGCCACCACCAACCCCACCGCCAAGGCCCGCACATGGTCCGCCACCACGATGGGATGGCCACGGCCGCAACGAATCGCGCTTGCCGTTGGCTTGCTGGCCGCGGTCGCGTTGCCGTTCATCGTGCCCAACAGCAGCTGGGTTGTGGTCGCCACGCTCGGGGCGATCTGGTTGACGCTGAACCAGAGCTGGAACCTGGTGCTCGGATTCTCCGGCGTCTGGCACTTCGGCCAACTCGCCATATATGCCATCGGCGCCTACGTCGCGGCGGTGCTGAGCCTGCACACCTCACTACCCGCGGTGGCCTCCATACTTCTGGGCGGCTTCGCCGCACTTGCGGTTTCAGTGCTGCTCTCGCTGCCTGCGCTGCGCCTTCGCGGCATCTACGTATCGCTGATGACCTTCGGCTTCGCCGAAGTGGTACGGCTGCTGATCATTTCCGACCAGAGCGGGGCCACCGGCGGCTCGTACGGATTGTCCGGCTACCCCGGATTCGGTCTGCAGGGCCTCGACAGCGTCGCAGGAGAACGGGCGTCGTACTGGATCGCTCTCGGCGTGGCGGTGCTCACCGGCATCGCGCTGTACTTCGTGGTGCGCTCCCCGCTGGGGAGCGGTCTGGTCGCCCTGCGCGACAACTCACCGCTCGCGGCCGCCCGCGGGATCAGCCCCCGGACGTATCAGATGGTGGTGTTCGGCCTGTCCGGTTTCTTCGCGGGCGTGGCCGGGGCGTTGTACGCGTACGTGTTCGGCGTGGTGTCGCCGAGCCTGATGGGACTGGCCCCGATGACGCTTCTGGTCACCATGCTCGTGGTGGGCGGGCTCGGCACGGTGATGGGCCCGATCGTCGGGACTGTCATCATGACGTTCGTGCAGGCCCGGCTGCAGAGCTGGCCCGATATCCGGCTGATTGTGCTCGGGCTGATCCTGCTGCTGATGATCATCGCCGTGCCCCGCGGACTGCTGCCGGTCGCCGCAGGCTGGAAGAAGCGGCTCGACGACTGGATCGCCGAGGACGAGATCGACGATCAGGACTCGACCGCTGCGGCCTCACGCCGCCCCAGCAGTGAATGACGCCGGCCGTATAGGAAATACACGAACACGCCCAGCACCATCCAGACGCCGAACCGGATCCACGTCAGGCCCGTCAGGTTCAGCATCAGCCACACACAGGCGATGATCGACACGATCGGCAACGCCGGAACCCACGGGGCCCGGAACCCGCGTTTGAGGTCGGGCCGAGTGCGGCGCAGCACGATGACGCCCGCCGAGACCAACACGAACGCGAACAGCGTCCCCACGTTGACCATCTCCTCGAGCCGTTCGATCGGGAACACCGACGCCGCCACCGCGACCACCACGCCAACCAGCACGGTGATGCGCACCGGCGTTCCGTGCGGTCCGGTCTTGGCCAACCCGCGCGGCAACAACCCGTCGCGCGACATCGCGAAGAGCACCCTGATCTGACCGAGCAGCAACACCATCACCACGGTGGTGAGCCCGGCGAGCGCCCCGATCGAGATGACGGTGGCCGCCCACTCCACGCCGTTGGCGGAGAACGCTGATGCGAGGTTGGCCTGACCGTCCGGTCCGGTCGTGAGTTCGGTGTAGGGCACCATGCCCGACAGCACCACCGACACCGCGACGTAGAGCGTCGTCACGATGGCCAGCGACAGCAGGATGCCGCGCGGCACGTCACGCTGCGGGTTCCTGGTCTCCTCCGCCGTGGTGGCCACGATGTCGAACCCGATGAAGGCGAAGAACACGATCGATGCCCCGGCCAACAGCCCATACCAGCCATACGTGCTGCCCTCGGCGCCGGTGATCAGGGAGAACACCGACTGATCGATTCCTCCGCCGGCCTCACCGCCGGACTGTGCCGGCGGGATGAAGGGCGAGTAGTTGGCCGCCTTGATGTAGAACGCCCCGACGATGACAACCAGCAGGACCACCGCCACCTTGATCGCGGTGATGGCAAGGCTGAAGTTGGCCGAGACCTTCGTGCCGCGCGCCAGGAGCAGGCATAGGGCCCCGATGATCAGCAGCGCGCCCCAGTCCAGGGTGACGGGTCCGAGGTCCATGGTTCCGCCGGAGAAGCCGAACACCGTGCCCAGATACGACGACCACCCCTTGGCGACGACGGCACCGGCGACCGCGAACTCGAGGATCAGGTCCCAGCCGATGATCCACGCGGTGAACTCACCGAAGGTGGCATAGGAGAACGTGTAGGCGCTGCCCGCGACGGGCACCGTCGAGGCGAACTCGGCGTAGCACAGCGCCGCCAGGCCGCAGGTGATCGCGGCGATCACGAAGGACACCGAGATGGCGGGCCCGGTCAGGTCGCCGGCCGTCGACGCGGTGATGGTGAATATGCCCGCGCCGATGACGACGGATACCCCGAAGACGGTGAGGTCGCGCCAGGTCAGGTCCTTGCGGAGGCGGGTGTCGGGGTCGTCGGTGTCAGCGATCGACTGCTCGACCGATTTGATCCGCCACCGATCCGTCATGACTCCCCGCCTTCTCTGGCCGTGTGAACGAACCCTACTGAGTAGGGTCCCGGCCACGCCGAGAAACGGGTTGCGCGCTAGAGGCCGACGGTGACCCGAAACAATCTGCTGGGCCGTTCGGCAACCAGTCGGATCGGCCCGTCGTCAGCGGCCACCCACGCGGAGGAACCCCGGTCCAGGGTCAGGATGTTCGACTTCGCATGCACGGCAACCGATCCCTCGATGCACAACAGCACCTGCGGTCCGTCGTGCCGGGACGGCGCGTCGACCTGGTGGCCCAGGTGGTCGCCGTCCACGCTCAGCACCGAAACGGCGAACTCCGGTGCGGGTGTGTCATAGACGAGTTCGAGGCCGTCGCCGATCTCGCGCGGGACGATCAACGACTCCGTGGTCGGGGTGAAGTCAAGCACCCGCAACAGCTCGGGCACATCCACGTGCTTGGGCGTCAGGCCGCCGCGAAGGACGTTGTCGGAGTTCGCCATAACCTCAAAGCCCATGCCGTGCAGGTAGGCGTGCAGATTGCCCGCGGGCAGGTACATGCCCTCACCCGGCGCGAGGCTGATCCGGTTCAGCAGCATCGAGGCCAGCACGCCCGCGTCACCGGGGTAGCGCTCCCCCAGTTCCAGCACCGTCTTCGCCTCGGCCTCGTACGTGGTCTGGCCGGAACGGAGGTAGTTGATCGCACCATCGAGCACCACGGGCACCAGCAAGTCCAGATCGGGCTGGGGCGCGGTGATCCAGGTGGTGAACAGCGTGCGCAGGCCATCGGCATCCGCCTGCCCCAGCAGCAGGCCGATGTACGGGTCGAGTTCGGGGACGTCCAACGCAGCCATGAGTTCGGCGCTGCCCGCGGCCGGCCGGAACCCGGCCAACGCCTCGAACTGCCCGATCGCCACGATCAGCTCGGGCTTGTGGCTGCGGTCGCGGTAGTTGCGGTTGGGTGCGTTGATCGGGAGGTTGAGACGATCCTCGCGAGCGAATCCCTCCGCGGCCTGGTCCGCACTCGGGTGGGCCTGCAGGGACAGTGGTTCGTCGGCGGCCAGCACCTTGGCCAGGAACGGCAGCGCGTCGCCGAAGCGCTGCCGGGTGGCGGCCCCCAGCTCCCCCTCCGGGTCGGCGCTGATCACGTCCAGCAGCGAGTGCCCGGTGCCATCGCCGTCGAGGTAGGCCGGATCCGCCGGATGCGCGCCCAGCCACAGTTCAGCCTCGGGATGCGCTGTCGGGCTTGGCCTTCCAGTGAAATCGGCAATCGCGGTGCGCGAACCCCACGCATAGGTCCGCACCGCGCCACGTAGCAGGTCCACTCGCCTAACCTCGAACAAGTCTCAGGTATGCGGCCGCCATCTCGAGCCGCACTGCCAACATCGCCAACTGCTGTTCGGTACGTCCGCTCGGCGGCGGCGCCGCGACATCCCCGATGTCCTCGGCGCTGATCGTGGTCGCGTCGTCGAAACCAGCCAGCCTTGTCATTATGCCGGGCCGGTCCCCGTCGGTGGTCAACACGATGGTGCGGACCCGAGCCGGCAGCGGGCCGTCGATCTCCTCATCGTGAAACAGGGAGGTCTCGTAGTTGGCGCCGCCGGTCACCCCGGCGTGCAGGACGACCATGACGTCGGACAGGCTCACCGACGCGACGGGCAGATGCGCCACCCGCAGCAGCACCGCACTGATGTGGCGGGCCAGAGCCAGCGTGGACGCGTCATGGCCGGCCAGCACGACGGTGCCATCGGACATCCGGTCCGCCAGGGTCTTGGCGGGGTTGGTGAACACCTCGCGGCTGACGCTGTTGCGCAGCGCCTCGGCGTCGAGTTCGTCGGCCAGCGCCGCGACATCGACCTTCATGCCCGGGTCGACGACGTCCAGGACGACCAACCCCGCGGCCAGGTAGCGGGCCAGACCGAAGTCGTCGGGAACCCGCAGCCGCGGCGGCAGCAACACCGCCCGACCGGCCGCGACATCGCGCAGCGGGCCCTCCTCGGGTGCGACGACCAGAACCCTCGCCCCGCGCCGGACACCTGTGGCGGCCGCGGCGACCAGTGCCGGGTCGGCGGCGTCGTCACCGGCCACCACCAGTACGTCGAGCGCCCCGATCCACGGTGGCACCTCGGGGGCGATGACGATCGGCGCGGCCGTGGAGCCGCCGAGTACAGCCGCCAGGATCTCTCCCGCCGACTCCGCGGCGCCGTGGCTGGCCACCCAGATCACGGTGCGCGGCGGCTGCCCGGACCGCAGCGGTTCGAACACGCCCTCCTCGAGCGCCGCCGCGGTCGCCCGCATCTGGGCACCTGCCATGGCGGCGGCACGAAGCAGACCGTCGCGGTCGGCGTCGATCAGGCCGTCGACGTCGTCGAGGTCAATGCCGGCCGCGCGCGAACGCGAGTCCGCATTCACGGGGTGGACCCGCCCGGACCCGGCGTCGCCGAGATCTGCGCACCCACGTGCGCGACGATCTGGTCGACCTCGGCGGTGGTGCGCGCCTCCACGTTGAGCCGCAGCAGCGGTTCGGTGTTGGACGTCCGCAGGTTGAACCAACTGCCCTCGCCGAGATCGACGGTGACGCCATCGAGGTGGTCGATGGCGACGATGTTGCCCGCGTAGGACTGCAGGACCGCGTCCACGCGTGCGGCGGCATCCGACACGGTGAAGTTGATCTCGCCGGATGCCTCGTAGCGCTGATAGTCGGCCATGATCTGGGACAGCGGCCGATCCTGTTCGCCGAGCGCGGCCAGCACATGTAGCGCCGCGAGCATGCCGGAGTCCGCACCCCAGAAGTCACGGAAGTAGTAGTGCGCGGAGTGCTCGCCGCCGAAGATCGCGCCGGTCTCGGCCATCAACCCCTTGATGTAGGAGTGACCGACGCGCGAACGCACGGCTGTGCCACCGCGTTCGACGATCAGCTCGGGCACCGCCCGCGACGTGATCAGGTTGTGGATGACGGTGGCGCCGATCTCGCGGCCCAGTTCGCGGCCGGCCACCAGTGCGGTCACCGCCGACGGCGACACCGGTTGGCCCAGTTCGTCGACGACGAAGCAGCGGTCGGCGTCGCCGTCGAATGCCAGCCCGATATCGGCTCCGGTCGCCAGCACGTGCGCCTGCAGGTCGACCAGGTTCGCGGGGTCGAGCGGATTCGCCTCGTGGTTGGGGAACGTGCCGTCGAGTTCGAAGAACAACGGCAGCAGGGTGATCCCGGGAATGGTGCCGAGGACCGCCGGGGTGGTGTGACCGCCCATGCCGTTACCGGCGTCGACGGCCACCCGCAACGGCCTGCCGCGCTCGATGTTCACCAGTGAACGCAGGAAGTCGGCGTACTCGGCCAGTACGTCGCGATCTGAGATGGTGCCCGCAGCACCGTCCGCGGCGGGCACGCCGTTGATGACCTCATCGCTGATGGTCGTCAGCCCGGTGTCCTTGCCGACCGGCTTCGCGCCGGCGCGGCACAGCTTGATGCCGTTGTAGGCGGCCGGGTTGTGGCTCGCGGTGAACATGGCGCCCGGACAGTCGAGCAGGCCCGACGCGAAGTAGAGCTGGTCGGTGGAGGCGAGCCCGATCCTGACCACGTCGAGACCCTGGGCGACCACACCCTCGGCGAACGCGGTCGCCAGCGACGGCGAACTCGACCGCATGTCGTAGCCGATCACGACCTGGCGCGCACCCGGAGCGGACTCGTCACGCACCAGCCGGGCGAACGCGCCGCCGACGTCGAACACGAACTGCTCGTCGATCTCCTCGCCGACCAGCCCGCGCACGTCGTAGGCCTTGATCACACGGTTTACAGCCGCAGCGGGCCGAGACATAGAGCTCCTTGATTCCCGTAACGGTCTCCGCATCCCCTCGCGGGAATGCACCTGGGGTCAGCCTATCGGCTAGCGAAGTCTGGTGCTGCCGGTCACACCGGGCCGCTGCGAATCCGTTTGCCGAAATCGATCCCGGGTCGCTTCGCTCCGACCCCGCCGAAAACTAGTCCGCGGGGTCGGGCAGCACGCGGAGGTGGCCGCGCCTGCGGCCGTTCTGCTCCGGGCGCTGGGCCGGGGGCGCCATCAGCGCACCGCCCTGGACCCCGGTGGTCGGGTCGGAGAATCCGGCCACGACACCGTTGACCTGAAGGCCGCCGTCGCGCCCCTCCCGTACCGCGTCGGCGAGCGCGACGAGGTCATCGTCGTCGCTGTGCGCGGGTAACGGGCTTGCGTGCCGAACCAGCTCCCATCCAACCGGCGCCGTGATGCGGCCGGCGTGGACGACGCACAGATCCCAGGAGTGCGGCTCGGAAACGGTGGCGAGGGGTCCGACGACCGCAGTCGAGTCCGAGTAGACGAAGGTCAGCGTCGCCACGGCATAGTGCGGGCACCCAGGCCTGCAGCAGCGACGGGGAACGTTCACGAAGCAGAGGCTATCGCGGGACGCCGTCGCGAGCAGACGGACACGCGCGCCAGGGGTCGGCCGATCTCCAACCGTTACGATCGACCAATGGCCGAGTCCAGTCGTTTGGGGCCGCGCCGCCGTAGGGAGATGCGCGGACCACTGTTGCCCGCCACGGTGCCGGGCTGGCGCAGCCGGGCCGAACGATTCGACATGGCGGTCCTGGAGGCGTACGAGCCCATCGAGCGCCGGTGGACCGAGCGGGTGTCGACCCTTGACGTCGCGGTCGATGAGATACCGCGGATCTCACCGCGGGATCCCGAGAGCGTGCAGTGGCCACCCGAGGTTATCGCCGACGGCCCCATCGCATTGGCCCGGTTGATCCCGGCGGGCGTGGACACGCGGGGAAATGCGACACGGGCACGAATCGTGGTGTTCCGCAAGCCGATTGAGCGGCGAGCCAAGGACACCGACGATCTCGCCGATTTGTTGCATGAAGTGTTGGTGGCGCAGGTAGCCACCTATCTGGGAGTCGAACCGTCGATCATCGACCCGACGATCGACGACGACTGAGCCACTGAAGCGCGATGAGCGATCGCGCCGACAGCGTCATTTCCGAGGTGAGCCCTCGCGGGCTCAAAACTCAGATGATGCCGCGCTTGAGGCGACGGCGCTCGCGCTCGGACAGCCCGCCCCAGATGCCGAAACGCTCGTCATTGGCCAGTGCGGACTCAAGGCACTCGTCCTTGACCTCGCATCCCTGGCAGATGCGCTTGGCCTCACGGGTCGAGCCGCCCTTCTCGGGGAAGAACGCCTCGGGGTCCGTCTGCGCGCACAAGGCGCGTTCTTGCCATTCCTCGTCTTCGATGGTCGACCGTTCGGCATCCATCCGCTCCGGCACCAAACTCAACTGGGGACGACCCGGTATCACGTGCTGGGCCGGTCCCGTATTGGTGTGCGGTTCGTTGCCTACTGAGCCGAGCATCCGACTGTCAAAACGAATGCTGCTGTCGAAATCGACGCGCTCATAAGACATTTCTCGCCTCCTCACCTGGTCTCGTAGATCGCTCATTGGAGCCCCACCCCCTGCAAGTGCGGCCAAATCAATTCGAACAAGTGATCGAATCTCGGTCTGCGACACCGGAACCGGCCGGCCAACCGCGAAATGACACTGATGTGATTAGACACCGAGTTAGCTGCGCTGGTCAAGCGCCAGGACAGGAATTCATATCATCCTGTGACCAAAGTTCGGCGCGTCGGTAATCCGGCGTGTCGGTCACATACCCCCCGCGGGAGGCGGCCAACAGGCGTCAGCGCCTAGTGTCGGTCGATGTGAAGGTGACGGTTCTGGTCGGCGGGGTGGGTGGCGCGCGCTTCCTGTTGGGGGTTCAACATTTGCTGGGGCTCGGCCAGTTCAGTAGCTCACCACCCGTTGAGCAATCCTCTGACGAGTCCGCCGAGCACGTCCTCACGGCGGTGGTGAACGTCGGAGACGACGCCTGGATGCACGGCGTGCGCATATGCCCCGACCTGGATACGTGCATGTACACCCTGGGTGGCGGCATCGACCCGGAACGGGGTTGGGGCCACCGCGACGAGACGTGGAACGCCAAGGAGGAACTGGCGGCCTACGGTGTGCAGCCCGACTGGTTCGGGCTCGGCGATCGCGATCTGGCAACGCACCTGGTTCGTAGCCAGATGCTGCGCGCGGGTTATCCGCTCTCGCAAGTCACCGAGGCATTGTGCGCGCGCTGGCAGCCGGGCGCCCGCCTTTTGCCCGCCAGCGATGACCGCAGTGAAACCCACGTGGTCGTAACGGATCCCGAAGACGCCGACGGCGGCAGACGCGCCATCCACTTTCAGGAGTGGTGGGTGCGCTACCGCGCGCAGATACCCACGCACGGCTTCGCGTTCGTTGGCGCGGACAAGGCGGCGGCCGCTCCCGGCGTGCTCGAGGCCATCGCCGAGGCGGACGTGGTGATGATCGCGCCGTCCAACCCGGTGGTCAGTATCGGCGCCATCCTGGCCGTGCCCGGTATCCGTGGCGCGCTGCGCTCCACCGCCGCGCCTGTCATCGGCTACTCCCCCATCGTCGCAGGTCGCGCCCTGCGCGGCATGGCCGACGAATGCCTCTCGGTGATCGACGTCGAGACCAGCTCGGAGGCCGTCGGCGCGCACTTCGGTGCACGCAGCGGCACCGGGATCCTGGATGGCTGGCTGATCGACGAGGGCGATAACGCGACGGTGGAGGGCGTCGACGTGCGATCCATACCGCTGTTGATGACCGAACCCGGCGTGACCGCCGAGATGGTGCGCAGCGGTCTCGAGCTGGCCGGCATCTCGATGGACGAGCGGTGACCGTCGATCACGGCACGGCCGGGGCCGTCGAGATCCTGCCCATCACGGGGCTTCCCGAATTCCGGCCCGGCGACGACGTGGCGGCGGCGATAGCAGGCGCGGCGCCGTGGCTGCGCGATGGCGACGTGGTGGTGGTCACCAGCAAGGTGCTGTCGAAGAGTGAGGGCAGAATCGTCCCCGCGCCGACCGACCCCGAGGAGCGCGATGCTCTGCGGCGCAGGCTGATCGACGCCGAAGCGGTGCGCGTGCTGGCACGCAAGGGCAAGACGTTGATCACCGAGAACGCGATCGGTCTGGTACAGGCCGCCGCCGGAGTCGACGGGTCCAATGTCGACGCACGCGAACTTGCGCTGCTGCCAACCGATCCCGACGGCAGCGCCGCGACCCTACGAGACCGGTTGCGCGACATGCTCAACGTCACAGTGGGCATCGTGATCACCGACACCATGGGACGCGCCTGGCGCAACGGCCAGACCGACGTGGCGATCGGCGCGGCGGGGCTGGCGGTGCTGCATGGCTATGCCGGCGCCCGCGACGCGCACGGAAATGAACTCGTGGTGACCGAGGTCGCTGTCGCCGACGAGATCGCCGCCGCCGCCGATCTGGTCAAGGGCAAGCTGACCGCGATCCCGGTGGCGGTGGTCCGCGGACTGAACCCGGCCGACGACGGGTCCAACGGCCGCACGCTGGTGCGCGCCGGCGAGGAGGACCTGTTCTGGCTCGGTACCGAGGAGGCACTGGCGCTGGGCCGCACACAGGCGCAGCTGATGCGCCGGTCGGTGCGCAGCTTCGCCGCCGAGCCGGTCGACGAAGCCACCATCGAGGCCGCCATCGGCGAGGCGCTGACCGCACCTGCCCCGCACCACACCCGGCCCGTACGGTTCGTGTGGGTCCGTGACACCGAGAGGCGCCACCGCCTGCTGGACAGGATGGGCCAGAAGTGGCGCGCCGACCTGAGCGGCGACGGCCGACCCGCGGACGCCGTGGAGCGTCGCGTCGCACGTGGCCAGATCCTCTATGACGCACCCGAACTCGTCATACCGTTCATGGTGCCCGACGGTGCTCACGACTACCCCGACGCCGAACGGACCGCCGCCGAGCACACCATGTTCACGGTCGCGGTCGGTGCGGCGGTGCAGGCCCTGCTGGTTGCGCTCGCCGTCCGAGACCTGGGCAGCTGCTGGATCGGGTCAACGATATTCGCCGCGGACCTGGTGCGCGCCGAACTTGAGGTCCCCGACGACTGGGAGCCCTTGGGTGCCATCGCGATCGGCCACCCCGCCGAGCCGACCACACCGCGGTCACCGGTCCCCACCGACGGCCTGCTGGTAATCCGATGAGCCTGCACGGGTCGGTGGTCGACACGCTGAGCCGTTGGTCCCCAGCCGATCCGGCACAGGACTCGCTGCGGCACGCCATCATGGCGTTCGTCCTCGCGCGTCCCGATGCCTGCCTGCGGTCGTGCGAACCGGGACACATCACGGCCTCGGCCCTCGTGCTCGACCACACCGCCAGCCGCACCCTGCTGACGCTTCACCCCCGACTCGGCCGCTGGGTGCAGCTCGGCGGGCACTGCGAGGACGGCGATCCCGATATCGCCGCCGCCGCACTGCGGGAGGCGACCGAGGAGTCCGGGATAGCGGGGCTGACCATCGAGGCGATGCCCACCGCGATGCACGTGCACGCGTTGACCTGTTCGCTTGGCGTGCCGACCCGCCACCTCGACATGCAGTTCGTCGTCCATGCGCCGCAAGGCGCAGAGATCACGCGCAGCGACGAGTCACTGGACCTGCGGTGGTGGAGTCTGGACGCGTTACCCGAGGGATCGGACTACGGCCTGACCCAATTGGTCGCCGCCGCACGCCGCGACGTGCGATCTCAGACGTCCGTCGAGTAGCGAATGCCACCGTCGGGAATGGTGACTCCCGGCCACACCCGCGCACCACGCAGCAATTCGCAGCGCGCACCGATGTTGGCGCCGTCGCCGATGACGCCGTCCCGGATCAGGGCGCGCGGCCCGATGCGGGCGCCGAACCCGATGATGGAGCGCTCAATGACGGAGCCGGCCTCGATGCGGGCACCGTCGAAGATCACCGCGCCGTCCAGGCGGGCCCCGGGGCCGATCTCCGCTCCGCGCCCGACGACCGTCCCGCCGATGAGAAGGGCGCCGGGGCCGACGGCCGCACCCTCGTGCACCAGCTCCTCGCCGCGGTGTCCGTTGAGCGCGGGTGACGGCGCGATACCGCGCACCAGATCAGCCGAACCGCGGACGAAGTCCTCCGGGGTACCCATATCGCGCCAGTAGGTGGCGTCGACGTAGCCGCAGACCTTGAGACCGTCGGCCAGCAGCGCAGGGAACACCTCGCGCTCGACCGACACCGACCGCCCGGTGGGAATCCGGTCGATCACCTCGCGTCGGAAGACATAGCAGCCGGCGTTGATCTGATCGGTGGGCGGATCCTGCGTCTTTTCCAGGAACGCGGTCACCACGCCATCGGTATCGGTTGGCACACAACCGAATGCGCGTGGATCACCGACGCGAACCAGATGCAGCGTCACGTCAGCCTTGCGTTCGTGGTGGCTGGCCAGCAACGCGTTCAGATCGGCTCCGGACAGTACGTCGCCGTTGAACACCAGCACGGTGTCGTAGCGCAACTTCGGTGCCACGTTCGCGATGCCACCGCCAGTACCGCGCGGGTCCTCCTCGAAGACGTAGTCGATGTCCAGGCCCAGGGCCGATCCGTCGCCGAACTCGGCCTCGAACACCTCGGCCTTGTACGACGTCCCGAGCACGACGTGCTTGACGCCCGCCGCGGCGATACGGCTCAGCAGATGGGTCAGGAACGGCAGACCTGCCGTGGGAAGCATGGGCTTGGGCGCCGAAAGCGTCAGCGGCCGAAGGCGGGTGCCCTGCCCTCCGACCAGGATGACGGCGTCCGTCTGTGCGGGATCTACGGGAGTTGCCACGGTCAACGCAGTCCTTTCGCCAGTTTCCGCCGAGAGTTGCGGACCACCAGACCCGCTCGCACGGCGAGCGCCGACCGGATGCTCCATCGCAACGGCGCCTGCCACCAACCCGGGTGCCGATCGGCCAGGAAAGTGTAGGTGCTGGTGTGATGGGCAGCCAAGTTGCGGGCCGGGTCGCGTCCGGTCGCGTGTCCCTTGTCGTGCAATATCTCCGCCGACGGTACGTAGACGTTCGACCAACCCGCCGCGGCGAGACGATCTCCCAGGTCGACGTCCTCCATGTACATGAAGTAGCGCTCGTCGAAGCCCTGCACCTGATCGTAGGCGGCCCGCCGTAGCAAAAGGCACGATCCCGACAGCCAGCCGACAGTGCGTTCGCTGGGCTCGTGTCTTTCCTGGCGGTACGCGGCAGTCCACGGGTTGCGCTTCCAGAACGGACCGACGACGGCGTGCATGCCTCCGCGGATCAGGCTCGGCTGGTGGCGCGCCGATGGATAGACCGTGCCGTCGGGGTCACGGATAAGCGGTCCGAGTGCGCCGGCCTGTGGCCACCTGGCGGCGGCCTCGAGCATCTCGTCGATGCTGTGCGGGCCCCACTGGACGTCGGGATTGGCCACCACGAAGAACTCGGCGTCGCCCGAGTAGGACGGATCGCGCAGATAGGAGTCGACGGCCCTGTTCACCGCGCCGCCGTAGCCGAGGTTCGCGCCGGTCCGCAGGAGTGAAACGTTGGGGTAGCGCTCGAGGGCCGCCTCCGGCGCACCGTCGGTGGACCCGTTGTCGGCCATCACGACGGTGACGGGACGGTCGGTGGCATGCGACAGCGTCGCGAGGAACCGATCGAGGTGCGAGCCCGGCGAGTACGTCACCGTCACCACCACTATCTCGTCGCTCACGCGACAGCCACCATTTCATCGCTCACGCGACAGCCACCATTTCATCGCTCACGCGAAGGCCACCAATTCACCACTCACGGCGTTGAGGGTAGCGGCCCGAATAGGCGTGGACCCAGCGCGTGTCGCGTCGTCGACTCAGCGGGCCAGAACGCCGGCCGTGACCTTCGGCTGCCAGTCCGACGTCAGGAGCGCGCCGAAGTTGGATTCGCGGTCGCCACGGTTGGCCGTGTCGGTGTCTCGGATGCTGTAGATGAACGCCGGACCGCTGTAGGACGTTGCGGCGACCGCGGACAGCACGTCGGTGATCTGCTTGGCCTGTTCTTCCTGGCTGACGCCGTCGGAGTCGGTACTCGTCGGGGCGCCCATCTCGGTGATCCAGATCCGCTTGCCGCCGTCGCCGTTGGCGGCCATCACGTCGTGCATCGCCGCGAGGTCGGAGAACCCGTTCTCCGGGTTGGCGGCCAGGCCCGAGGGAAAGACGTAGGGGTGGGCCGCGGCGGCGTCGAAGCTGCCCTTGGCCCCTGCCGCGTACATCTTCTCCATGAACGCCGGCGGGGACTCGTCACCGGGGAGCCTGCTGAGCCCGGCCAGGACGACGGTGCTGTTGGGCTGTGCGGCCTTGATCGCCGGATACGCGGCCTTCACCAGCTCGGTGTAGCGCGGCGCGTTGTGCGGGGTGAAGCCGAAGAACAGCGGCAGGTTCGGTTCGTTCCAGAGCTGCCAGCTCGACACCTTCCCGCCGTACCGGTTGACGACAGCCGTCGAGAAGTCGGCGTAATCGGCGACGTCATTGGGCGGCGCGGTGAAGTACGACCCGCCCGGGCGGGCCCAGTCCGGCGAGAAGGCGATGACGCCGAGGACCTTGAGCCCCCGCGCCGCTGCGGCGTTGATCACCAGGTCGGTCTGACCCCAGTCGTAGCGCCCCTTGGCTGTCTCGATCTTGGTCCACGGGATCAGGACGCGAAGCCAGGTTGCGGAGGTCTTGGCGACCGCATCGAGTTCACGGTTGACGTCGGCAGAGCCCAGCCATGTCATCTGGGCACCGTCCCCGAAGCCGTAGCCCCCTGCCGGGACCGCGGGCGGGGCCGCGTTGGCGCTGGGTGTCACCATCGCCGCCACGAGAATGGCCGCGAAGCCGACCGTGAAGCGCTTGCGGACAGTTGCCGACAGTCGACTCATGCTGACGAACCTACCGGAGTCGGGGCGCGGTGACCGCGACGCTTCAGCTACTCCGACAGCGGCATCGACATGGCGTCTGCCAGCCCCTCACGCCAGTGCCGCAACGGAGTCAGGCCCGCTTCGGTCGACTGTTGCGACCCGAGCGCCGAGTAAGGCGGCCGTGGCGCGGGGCGCGGGTGGCGTTCGCTGTCGACGGGTCGCACACGCTCCGGATCGGCACCGGCGAGTTCGAACACCGCTCGGGCCTGCTCCCAGCGACTCGCCTCACCCAGGTTGGCGGCATGCAACACGGGCTGCCGAATGGTGCCCTCGGCGACCTCAAGCAGGGCCTCGACGAGATCGCCGACGTAGGTGGGCGATCCGATCTGGTCGGCGACCACCTCGATGGTCTCGTCACCCGCCGCCTTGCGCCGCATGGTCGCCACGAAGTCCGAACCGGTGCCCGCGAAGATCCAGGCGGTGCGCACGATGAACGCGTCCGGCATGGCGGTCAGAACCCCGAACTCACCGGCGAGCTTGCTGCGTCCGTAGGCGCTCAGTGGGCCCGTCAGGTCATCGATCTCATAGGGGCGGCGAGCCTCATCACCGAAGTCACCGCTGAACACGTAGTCGGTGGAGATGTGCACCAGATCGGCTCCGGCGCGCGCACAGGCATGTGCGACGTTCTCCGCGCCGGTCGCGTTGACAGCCGTCGCCCTGGCCTCGTCACGCTCGGCGTCGTCGACCCTGGTGTAGGCCGCGCAGTTGATCACGACGTCCCCGGCCGAGATGTGACGCTCGACGGCCGTCGCGTCGGTGACGTCGCAGTCGGATGATGAAAGTGCAAGGACCTCGTGGCCGCGGCGACCCGCCTCAGCTGCCAAAACCCGTCCGACGAGTCCTCCTGCACCGGTGATGACCACACGTTGATCCATGTACTCGAGTCTGGCACGCCGGTCGGCGCTAACCACTTCGCGGGCACCTCGCCAGTAGCCTGGGCTGATGTCAGGTCGCATTGCCCGCACCATCGCCGTGGTCACAGCGTCGGTGGTCGTCGTGGGCACCGGCGTCGCCTGGGGCAAGATCCGCTCATTCGAGTCCGGCATCAACCACATCAGCGCGGAGGCGCTCGGCGGTGGCGGCGAGGACGGAGCCATCGACGTCCTGCTGGTCGGTATGGACAGCCGCACCGACGCACACGGCAACCCGCTGTCCCCCGAGGAGTTGGCCACGCTGCGCGCCGGTGACGACGTGGCGACCAATACCGACACCATCATCCTCATCCGAATCCCGAACAACGGTAAGTCCGCGACCGCGATCTCGATTCCCCGCGACTCGTACGTGGCGGCGCCCGGTTTCGGCAAGACGAAGATCAACGGCGTGTTCGGCGCGGTGAAACTCGACGAGATGAAACAGCTCGTCGAGGTCGAGGGTGAGGATCCGGCGACTGCCGAGCCCAAGGCGGTCGAAGCCGGCCGTGAGGCGCTTATCGAGACGGTCGCCGATTTGACCGGGGTGACAGTCGACCACTACGCCGAGATCGGCCTGCTCGGCTTCTCGCTGATCACCGATGCCCTCGGCGGTGTCGACGTGTGCCTGAAGGACCCCGTCTACGAACCACTCTCGGGTGCGGACTTCCCCGCCGGCTGGCAGAAGCTGGACGGCCCGCAGGCGCTGAGCTTCGTCCGCCAGCGTCATGACCTCCCGCGTGGCGATCTCGACCGTGTCACTCGTCAGCAGTCGGTGATGGCCTCGCTCGCCCACCAGGTGATCTCCAGCAAGACGCTGTCCAGCCCGGCCACGCTCAACCGTCTCGAGCAGGCAGTTCAGCGATCGGTGGTGCTCTCGGACGGCTGGAACATCATGGAGTTCGTCGACCAGTTGCAGAAACTGGCGGCGGGCAACGTCGCCTTCGCGACGATTCCCGTTCTGCAGGAGGACGGCTGGAGTGACGACGGCATGCAGAGCGTCGTTCGGGTTGACCCCGATGCGGTGCGCGAGTGGGTGAACGGTCTGCTCAAGGATCAGGACGAGGGCAAGACCGAGGTCATCGCCTACTCGCCGGACAAGACCACGACCGAAGTCGTCAACGACTCCGACATCAACGGCCTGGCCGCCGCGGTGTCGAACATTCTGACCGGCAAGGGTTTCATCGAGGGTCACGTCGGGAACAACGAGGCCGAGCGTGTGCCGACCAGTCAGGTGCAGGCCGCGAAGTCTGACGACCTTGGCGCCCAAGCCGTCTCGAGGGATCTGGGCAACCTGCAGATCGTCGAGAACACCGCGGTGCCCCCCGGAACGGTCCGAGTGGTGCTCGCCGATGACTACACCGGCCCCGGTTCGGGCCTGGGAACCGATGACACCGGCCAGACGGTGGATCAGGCGGCCGGCGAGGCCCCCGTCCAGGCACCTTTGCCATCACCGGTTCTCACCGCCGGATCGGATGATCCTGCGTGCGTGAGCTGACAGTCACCGGCGCGGTCCTCGACCCGCTGCTCGCGTCCAATTCCGCAGCACCGTTCATCACCTACTACGACGACGCGACGGGTGAGCGCATCGAGCTTTCGGCCGCGACGCTGTCGAACTGGGCCGCCAAGACCGGCAACCTGCTGCGCGACGAACTCGGCGCGGGCGCGGGAACCCGTGTCGGACTGGCACTTCCCGCGCACTGGCAGACCGTCGGCGTCCTGTTCGGCATCTGGTACATCGGTGCCGAGGTCGTGTTGGGAGGTGGTGAGTGCGATATCGCCTGCTGCACCGCCGACCGTCTCGACGAGGCCGACGCCGCAGTGGTGCCGGGCGGTGAGGTGGTCGCGTTGTCGCTGGACGCGTTCGGCAAGCCGGTCGAGGGACTGCCCTTCGGCATCACCGACTACGCCACGTCGGTGCGGGTGCACGGTGACGGCATCACCCCGGAGCCGAACCCGGGCCCGGCCCTGGCGGGCCGATCGGTGACCGAGACTCTCGCTGCGGCAACGGCGCACGCCGCGTCGCGCGGCTGGACCGGCACTGATCGTGTGCTGTCCAGCGCCTCATGGGACACCGCTGACGATGTCGTCAACAACATGCTCGCGGTGTTCGCCGCGGGCGCATCACTGGTACAGGTGGCTCATCCCGACGCCGGGCAGCGCGATCGACGCGTGCAGACCGAGAAGGTCACCACCGAGCTGACGTAGTCAGCAGGCGGTCACTTGAGCAGCGCGCGCGACATGACGACGCGCTGAATCTGGTTGGTGCCCTCGTAGATCTGGGTGATCTTGGCATCACGCATGTAGCGCTCGACCGGGAAGTCCACGGTGTAGCCGTAGCCGCCGAACAGCTGGACGGCGTTGGTGGTCACCTCCATCGCGACATCGGAGGCGAAGCACTTCGATGCCGAGGAGATGAAGCCGAGGTCGGGTTCCCCGCGTTCAGCGCGCGCCGCCGCCGAGTAGACCATCAGGCGAGCGGCCTCAATCTTCATCGCCATGTCGGCCAACATGAACTGCGTGTTCTGAAAGTCGCTGATCGCCTTGCGGAACTGCTTGCGCTCCTTGGTGTAGGCGATCGCCGCATCCAACGCGCCCTGGGCGATGCCAACGGCCTGCGCGCCGATGGTCGGACGGGTGTGGTCCAACGTCGCCAGCGCGGTCTTGAAGCCCGTACCCGGGTCGCCGATGATGCGGTCACCGGGGATGCGGCAGTCCTCGAAGTACAGCTCGGTGGTCGGCGATCCCTTGATGCCCAGCTTGCGTTCCTTGGGCCCGACACTGAAGCCGGGGTCATCCTCGTGCACGACGAACGCCGAGATGCCGTTGGCGCCCTTGTCGGGGTCGGTGACGGCCATGACGGTGTACCACTGCGAGTGACCGCCGTTGGAGATCCAGCACTTCGAGCCGTTGAGCACCCACTCGTCGCCGTCGACCTTGGCCCGCGTGCGCATCGCAGCGGCGTCACTACCGGCCTCGCGCTCGGACAGCGCGTACGACGCTGAGGCCTCACCCGCGCCGATCGAGGGCAGCACCTGCTGCTTGAGTTCCTCCGAGCCGCGCAGCAGCAGACCCATCGTGCCCAGCTTGTTGCAGATCGGGATCAGCGACGAGGAGGCACAGACCCGGGCCACCTCCTCGATGACGATGCAGGCCGCGATGGAGTCGCCACCCTGGCCGCCGTACTCCTCGGGGATGTGGATCGCCGAGAAACCCGATGAGTTCAGCGCCGCGAGCGCCTCGTCGGTGTAACGGGCCTTCTCATCGACATCGGCCGCATACGGCGCGATCTCCTTCTCGCACAGGGAGCGCAAAACGCTGCGCAACTCGTTGTGCTCGTCGGACAACTTGAAGACGTCGAAGGACGGATTGCCAATCGCCATGCGTGAACTCCTAGCTACTCGTCAGTAACTTTACCCTCTGCGCCGGGCGCACCGAGCAAGCGGTCGCGCAGAGCAGCGTCCTTCTGCAACACCATCGCCTCAAGGTCGGCCTGGAAGCGTTCCATGCGCTCGCGCAGGCCCGCATCCGCTGAGCCGAGGATCCGCACGGCCAGCAGGCCTGCGTTGCGTGCGCCACCGATCGACACCGTCGCGACCGGAACGCCCGCGGGCATCTGCACGATCGACAGCAGCGAGTCCATCCCGTCCAGGCGCGCCAGCGGGACCGGAACGCCGATCACGGGCAGGGGCGTCGCGGAGGCGACCATGCCCGGCAGGTGGGCCGCGCCGCCGGCTCCGGCGATGATGACCTCGATACCCCGCGCCGCGGCGCCGCGCGCGTAGTCGAGCATCCGTCCGGGTGTGCGGTGCGCGGACACCACGCCGACCTCGAAGGGCACCTCGAACTCGGCGAGCGCGGTGACGGCGTCCTCCATGACCGACCAGTCACTGTCGCTGCCCATGATCACGCCGACGCGCGCCTTACTCACCATGCGGGTCCCATCCATCCGTCCATATGCCGTGTGACAACCAGTGCGCGGCGCGGGTCGCCCGCTCCCGCACGTCGGCCACATACGCCTCGTCGTCCAGGGCGCCGTGCGCCCCACCGAGGATATTCACGTGGCCGATCTTGCGGCCCGGGCGCTCCGACTTGCCATACAGATGCACCTTCGCGTCGGGAATCCGTGCGAAGAGGTGATGCAGCCGCTCGTCCATGGCCATCGTCGGCGCCTGCGGCGCACCCAGGACATTGGCCATCACGGTCACCGGCGCGATCGGCCCGGTGGTGCCCAGCGGGTAGTCCAGGACCGCCCGCAGATGCTGCTCGAACTGGCTGGTGCCTGCGCCGTCCATCGTCCAGTGACCGGAGTTGTGCGGTCGCATCGCGAGTTCGTTGACGAGCAGCCCGCCATCGGTCGTCTCGAACAGTTCCACCGCGAGCACGCCGACGACACCGAGTTCACCCGCCAGCCGCAGACCCAGCTGCTCCGCAGCGGCAGCCAGATCTCCGGTGAGGTCCGGTGCGGGTGCGATGACCTCGACGCAGATGCCGTCGCGCTGGACGGTCTGCACCACCGGCCAGGCCGCCCCCTGCCCGAACGGCGACCGGGCAACGAGCGCGGACAGCTCGCGCCGCATGTCCACCCGTTCCTCGACCAGCACGGGCGCACCGTCGGCGAGGTAGCGCTGCGCGGTCTCCCGCGCCTCGGCGAGATCCTTGGCCAGGGTGACCCCTCGGCCGTCGTAACCGCCGCGGGCGGTCTTGACCACGATGGGGCCGCCGACACGGGCAGCGAACGCGTCCACGTCAGCGGGATCGGTGACCTCCGCGAAGCGCGGTATCGGCGCTCCGAGCTCCTCCAACCTCCTGCGCATGACGAGCTTGTCCTGGGCGTGCATCAGCGCCTGTGGCGCCGGGGCAACGTTGACGCCCTCGGCAACCAGAATGTCGAGCAGGTCGGTCGGGACATGCTCGTGGTCGAACGTCAGAGCCGCGGTACCGGCGGCGGCCCGCCGCAGCGCCTCGAGATCGGTATGGGCGCCGATCACCACGTCGGGGCTGACTTGAGCCGCGGGGTCACCGGGTGTGGCGGCCAGCACCCGCAGGGTCTGGCCGAGTGCAATAGCGGCCTGATGGGTCATCCTGGCCAGCTGGCCGCCACCGATCATCGCCACGACAGGGGGTGCGCTCACGGTGCCAATGGTGTCACGCCCTCAACGGCAATCCTGACGGCCTGTTGGACGGTCCGTTGCACGGCCTGCTGTATAGGCCGCGACCTGCACGGGTACACGTCGGGCACGTGATTTCCGTACACTCACCATTTGTGTCTTTCGCTGATGCCACCATTGCGCGGCTACCCCGCGTGATCCGGCCATTCGCCGAGCGGCACCATGAACTCATCAAGTTCGCGATCGTCGGTGGGACGACGTTCATCATCGACTCCGCGATCTTCTTCACGCTCAAGCTCACCATCCTCGAGCCCAAGCCCGTCACGGCCAAGATCATCGCGGGCGTCGTCGCCGTGATCGCGTCCTACATCCTGAATCGGGAATGGAGCTTCCGCGACCGCGGCGGCCGCGAGCGGCATCACGAGGCGCTGCTGTTCTTCGGGGTCAGCGGTGTCGGGGTGGTGCTGGCTATGGCCCCGCTGTACTTCTCCAGCTACGTTCTCGGGCTACGGGTGCCCGAGGTGTCGCTCACGGTCGAGAACATCGCCGACTTCATCTCGGCGTACATCATCGGCAATCTGCTGCAGATGGCGTTCCGGTTCTGGGCGTTTCGCCGTTGGGTGTTCCCCGACGAGTTCGGCCGCGCTCCGGACAAGGCCATCGAGGCGACGATGACGGCCGGCGGTATCGCCGAGGTTCTCGAGGACGACTTCGAGCGCCACCATCAGCTGGGCAAATCGGCTGGCACGCAGAACGGCAAGGTGACTCCGCTCCGGCCGCACGTGCGACGTGATCAGCTGGGCGACTCCTCCGAGCCGAGGGTGTCGAAGACTTCGTGATACAGCAGTGAGTGAACCTGTTCCACGCGGGGGATGTCGTGGAACTCAAGGGGATCCTGAGCTGCTGACTCGATGATCAAGGTGCCGGTGCGCACCATCCGGTCGAGCAGTCCGTGGCGGAACTCGACACTGTTGATCCGCGCCAGGGGGATGTCGATGCCGGCCCGGGTCAGCAGGCCGTGACGGAACATCACCCGCCGATCGGTGATGACGAAATGGGTTGTCCGCCAGTTGAGGAACGGCCACACGGTGAGCCAACCCACGACGATCAGCCAGATCACGCCGATGACGATCATGACGATGTTCTTGGCCATCTGGTCCCAGGCGGTGTTGTTCACCACAGCTGCGCCGAACGCCGCGAGGGCCGTCACCAGCAGCAGGATGAGCACGGGACCGATCAGCCGCTTCCAGTGCGGATGGCGGTGCAGCACGACGCGTTCGTCGGCCGCCAACACGTTGTCCGGGTATCCCACGGTGTGACAGTACCCAGCGCGCGGCGCTACACGGGTCGAAGATGCACGATGTCACCCGCCGAGACGACGGCGACGTCACTGCCGGTGTCGATGCGCAGCCTGCCCTGCTCGTCGACCGCGAGCGCGTCGCCGACCACCTCACGGTCCCCGGGCATCGTCGCGCGCACGCGTGCACCGATCGTGAGGCTGCGGGCGGTGTACTCCTCGAGGAGTCGGGCGTCGGCTCCCCCGGTCGTGCGCAGCGCATCGATGCGGCGCGCCATGTGCGCCAGCAGTGCACCGACCAGTGCCCCGCGGTCGCGGTAATGCGCGCCGAGCACCTGAAGGGATGTCGCCGCCGGGTCAGGCAGCTCGTCGGCGTCGAGCGACACATTGAGGCCAACGCCGACGACGATCACCGACGCGGGCGAGGCCACCTCCGCGAGAATGCCAGCGAGTTTCTGCCGATCGGGGCCGGCCAGGACGTCGTTGGGCCACTTCAAGCCCGCCGTGACGCCCGCGACCTCGGCGACGGCGTCGACGACGGCCAGTCCCGTCACCAGCGGCACCCACCCCCACGCACCGGCCGGTATGTCGGTGGTCGGCACGCCCATCGACATGGCGATCTGCGCACGGGGCACGCCCGCCCAGGTGCGGCCGTTGCGGCCACGGCCCGCGGTCTGGTGCTCGGCGATCAACACCGCTCCCGCGATGTCCTCACCCGCGGTTGCGCGTGCGATCAGGTCGGCGTTGGTCGATCCGGCTTCGGCGATCACGTCGAGGCGGCGCCACATCGGACCCGGTATCGCGCAGGCGGTTTTCAGTGCGGTCTCGTCCAGCGCGATGCGATCTAACTCGTGGGCCATGTCACTAGCCTAGGACGCGTGGAAATAGGAATGTAAACAAGATCAAATTGACGTTTCTGGACGCCATTTGCGAAGAAATCCAGCGTCTATCCGCATCAGGACGCCGATAGCGTTGCTGGAAATTTGCTGTCAGTAGGCGCCAGAGCCGGTCGCCACCGTACGGACGGTCTTCACCGCGATCAGCACGTCGTTGGTGATCGACCAGTTCTCGACGTATGACAGGTCCAGGCGGACCGAGTCCTCCCACGACAGATCCGAACGTCCGCTCACCTGCCAGAGCCCGGTGATACCCGGCAGGACCAGAAGCCTGCGGCGGACCTGATCGTTGTAGGTGTCGACCTCGCGGCGCAGCGGCGGCCGAGGCCCGACAACACTCATATCGCGGTGCAGCACGTTGAAGAACTGCGGCAGTTCATCGATGCTGTACTTGCGCAGGAGCCTGCCGACCGCGGTGACGCGGGGGTCGTCCTTGACCTTGAACAGCACGCCACCGACGCTGTCGTTGGCGCTGCGCAGGCTGTCGACCTGCTTGTCGGCGCCGTCCACCATCGTGCGGAACTTGATCATCTGGAACGGCTTGCCGTCGAGGCCGATCCGCTCGGACCGGTAGAACACCGGGCCGCGGCTGGTGAGCTTGATGGCGATCGCGGAGGCGAGCATGACAGGCAGCGCGCAGAGCAGGACACCAACCGAGACGACGTAGTCGAACGCCAGCTTCTGCACCTTCTTGGTTCCGCTGTACTGAGGCTTCTCGACGTGAATCAGGGGCAGGCCTGCCACCGGACGCATGGTCAGACGCGGACCGGCGACGTCGACGACGCCCGGGGTGACCACCAGATCGACGCCGAGTTTGTGCAGATTCCAAGACATCTCGCGAACACCCTCGGGACCGAGATGGTCGGTGGTGGTCAGCGCGACGGTGTCGGCATTGGTCTTGAGGATGGCGTCGTGCACCTTGCCCTCGTCACCGAGCACCGGCAGTGTGCCGACACCGGGGATGTCGATGCTGCCGCCCGAGGTGTGCCCGGTGAGGCACACGCCCACGACCGAGTAGCCATATCCCCAGCCCCGGGTCAGGGACTGGACGAGGCTGCGGACCGCCCTGATGTCACCGACGGCCAGAACCGTGACGACGCAGCGCCCACGACGGCGCTGCCTGGCGAGGTAACTCCTGCAGACGTTGCGGCCCACCAGCAGCGCCGCGAGTCCGAGCGGGAAGGCCACGGCGAGGTATCCACGCGCGTACTCGGGCCGGAAGATCATCAGGGCGACCGCGACGACGCCGATGGTCGCCAGCGTCGCGGAGACCACCCGCCGATACTCCTCGACGCCGGCGCCGACGATGCGCGGCGATCGGGTGCGGTAGGCCGCGAGCAGTGCGAGCCAGATGGCGGCGACGAACATCGACAAGATGAGGAAGTAGATCGACGCCGGGTCCCCCGCGGTGATCGGTCGACCAAGGCGCACCATCTGCGCACAGGCCAGCGAAACGCTGACCACAATCACGTCACTGAGGACCAACGCAAGGACGTACCGTCGCTGCCACTGCAGTCCGGCCGGGGTGTTAACCGCGCTCAACGGTGTCCGGGCGGGAGCGAAAATCTCGTCTGCCACCGACAAGAGTCGCCACACCTCCTGTTTGCTGGAAGATAGTAATCGTTAGCTGGCCCCCGAGCCAGGTAACACTATGACACTGTTTGCCAGACAACGCCACATATTCAGTGAATCGCCTGGTCAAGAACATTCGCCCTGCACGACCGCTTTCGCGAGTCCAGCCCATTGGTATGTAAAAATGTATTCCCACCCGAGTAGCGACAAGTGATAGCGCCGCGGTACCGCGACCATGACCGCCGCGCCCGGTTCGGCAGAGAAACACTGGCGAAAAACCAGCCTGGCCCGCGGTAGGTGATAGCGCCAGCTGATAACCATGATGTTCGACCAGCCGCGCTCCTGCGCCAGCCGCCGCATCAGGATCGCCTCCCCACGGGTGGTCATCGGATCGGGACGCTCGCAGATCACCTCGATGTCGGGTGAGTCCCGACATGCCCGGGCCATCACGGGGTCTCCCGCGCGGTAGGGATTGGACATCACGACGGTTGGCGCCCATCCGGCGCGCGCGAGGTTCAGCGCGTACTGCTCTCGACCGTCGTGCTCACCACCGAGCACGATGATGGCGTCCACCCGCTGCAACTCGTCGACCTTGGCGTTCGCGAACAGCACGTAACCGCTGATTCCCATGTCGACCAGCAGGACGATGAGCACCACGACGAGGGCTTGCACCGTTGTGAGGCATCGCCTAAGCCGCGACATGCTCCGCCTGACTAGGGGCACTCATTGACCACGGGTCTGCCGGCGAATCGCTCGACGATCCACGTCAGCGCCTCGCCGAAGTCGATGTCGCCGTGCCCCTTTCCGGATTGAAGATCCCATTCGACGGTGCCGCCGAGCGCGCACGCCCGCGCGATCGCATCGGTTGTCCACTGCGCGTCGATCAGGGTGTCGGCACTGCCGTAGACGACATACATCGGTGCCGAGAGCGGTTCTTTCGGTAACGCCCACCGTGCCAGCGGCTCGCGCAGTCGGGCCGCGGCGTCTCCGGTGACCGGCTTGATGTCGGCGGGCGCCAGCCGTGCAGACGCCGCCGGCCGTTGTTCGACAAGTGTTCCCGCACAGGCGGTCAGCACGTCCCAGGCCTGCGCGACCCCGCCGCGTCGGTAGTCGTCGCGGTTCACGTCGGGGAAGCGGCGCGCCAGCGATTCGACCACGAGCGTGAACGCCAGACGCTGGTCTTGGGTCAGGGTGCCGACCGCGGCCTTGTCGACCAGGCCGCTGACATCGGCGGCGGGTGCCAGCGCCACCGCGCCGACGAGATCGAGTTCCGGCGCGTACTCGCGAGCCTGCTCGTCGGCCGCCCACGCCGCGCCCCCACCCTGGGAGTGTCCCAGTGCCGCCCACTTATTCGACACGTTCTTGAACGTGTGCCCCAGCGCGCGGACGGCGTCGATCATGTTGAACCCGGCCGTGCGCGCGTCGGTGTAGGGATGCACACCGGGCGCACCCAGCCCCTCGTAGTCCGGCATCACCACGGCAAAACCCTTGCCGGTCAACCCCGCAACGACAGGCGATGTACCCATCAGGGAACTCGACAACGACGGCCCGCACGGTTCGTCGATGCCCGTGGTTCCATGACCGAAGGCGACGATCGGCCAGCCACCCGACGGCGGCGGTCCCAGGGGGACGAACACCGCACCGGACACCACGGTCGGCGACCCGTCGTCCCCCGACGTGGACCGGTACGTCACACGCGCCGACTGCTGACGCATTCCCTCGACGGTGGCCGCGAGGTCCGGCATCGTGACGGCGGAGACCAGCGCGCCGGGGCCCGTTCCGGTGAGGTCGGCATGCGCGATCGGAACTGCCTGCGCACCCGATCTCGACAGCAGGCCGATCACCTCGTTCGCGGCCTTCCACGACACCGGCAGGGAAACACCGAGCGCGATGATCCCGACCGCAGTGGTGAGTGTCAGCAACACCCTCCGCAGCGTTTTGCGCATCAATCCCATCCCCTAGATATCGCCCCGACCCTACTGCTGCGGTCCGATGAACGCCGGGCAGTCATTGCGCGCCGGGTCACCAGCAAACCGCTGATTGATCCAGGGAAAGGCCGTCCCGCCGTCGACGTCGGCGTGGCCGCGGTCGGGCTGCAGCTCGATCGCGATGATGTCACCGCGCCGGCACGCCGCGTCGATGGCGCGGTCGGTCCACACCGGCGGCACCAGTTGATCCTGGCCGCCGTAGACAATCAGCAGCGGAGCCGTTGCGGGCACCTTCGGCAGGGACATCGCCTGAAGCCGGACTCGAAGCCGATCGACCGCTGCCTGGCCGGTGGGGCGCACGTCGTCATTCGACACCTGGTTGGCGAGTTCGTCGCGCTCCCGCACCTGCGGGCCCTTGCACGCCATGAGGACATCCCATTGGTCCTTGGCCAAACCGTGCCGGTAGTCGTCGAGCCTGAAGTCCGCCGACTCGTCGGACAGGGCGCCAAGAACCTGCAACAAGACCATCCGTTGCTCAGTGGTGAGCGTTCCATCCACGGCCGCGTCGACGAAACCGTCGATGGCAAGGGGCGCCGAGTAGCTGGCCGAGCCGACCAGTTCCAGCTCCGGCGCGTACTGGGCGGCCAGTTCATTGGCGGCCCAGGCCGCCTGGCCGCCTTGGGATCCGCCGAACGCGGCCCACCGGCCGGACGCGGCGGGCACCAGTTTGCGTGCCGCGCGTACGGAGTCGATCAGGTTGTAGCCCTCGGTGGTGGCGTCCAGGTAGGGGTGGTGGCTGCCATCGACACCGAGCCCCTGGTAGTCGGACACGGCCACGACGTAGCCGGCCTTGACCAGACCCGTGACGGTCGTCGACATGCCCAGCAGCATGGGGTCCAGCGACGGCGCGCACTCCGGGCGCGTGCCGGTGGTCGGGTGACCGTAGGCGATCACCGGCCATCCCCCCTCAGGTGCGGTACCCGCCGGGGCGAACACCGTTCCGGACACCTCCCTGATACTGCCGTCGATACCGGACGTCGACAGATAGGTGATCCGGGCCGCGACGGACGCTGCCGTGCTGAGCCGGCGATCGAGGGTCGGCATGGTGCTGGCCGACAGCAGCGAGCCCGCGACGTCGCCGCCCAGCTGGCCCGGCAGCGCCACACCTGCGGCGGCGCCGGCCTCGGGTGCCTCGGCCGGCGCACTCTGACCACACCCCGTCGCAACGATGACGACGGCGAACGAACTCGCGAGTAGTAGGCGAAGGCGCATCGGCAGACCTCTCCCCTCAGTTCCCTGTGATTCCCTGGGCGTCGGCCCGGTAGCGGGCGAGGGACTCAGAACACATCCCGTGGTAGGCCGACCACATCCGGTCGGCCAGTTCACGCAGACCGGCGGCGCTGTAGTGCCGGTCCGTCTCACTGTTGAACGCGGACCGCGGCCCGGGAACGAAGACGGTGCGGTGCAATCGATTCGGGGTGTCACGGTGCACGGCGTCGATCCCGTCGTAGGGTTTGCCGCTGCGCTCCATCTCCTCGGGCACCATCTGACCGAGCACTACGGGCGTGTCGGCGCCGTAGCGCGTCCGCAGATCGGCGATGAGACCATCGAGCTTGCCCTGGTAGGTGGTGGGTGACATCAGCGGCACGTCGGTCTCGCCCTGGTGCCACAGGACCGCGGCCACCTCACTGCCCGGGAACCTGGCCAGCGCGGCGTCAATGGCGGCCACGACCTGCCGGTACAGATTGACCCGTGTCGAGCGGTCCTCGCCGTCCCAGGTGTAGCCGTTCTTGGGGGTGAACGACGTGTCACCACGCGCCCCCGGGATCAGCAGCACCGACCTGGAGGTCTCATCTGCCAGCCGCTTGGCGAACGTGACACCGAACCCGACTCGCCCAGCCGGGATTTCGTGGAAGAGGGGGTCGACGCCGAGGACCGCTGTGCCCTTGGACGGCCCGCTCATCGCCCATTGGTGGACCGCGGGATGCGCCCGGTCGAGACCCTCGGGATCCAGGCCAAGCCCCATGCCGAAGGCGTTGGACTGCCCCAGGATCGGTACCACCAGGTAGGGCTGCGCCGGCTCGTCCACTGCGATACCGGGTTTGGCGATCCGACGCTTGACGGTGCACTTGGCCTCGATGAGCAACCGCCGCCAGATAGAGCTGTCCCCATCGGGATTTCTACGGGCATTCATTGACAACCGGCCTCCCCTTGAATCGATCGTCGAGCCAGCGCAGTCCGTCCGTCCACTCCACGTCGCCGTGCCCGGCGGCTGGATCCTCTTGCCAGTTCACCACTCCGCCAAGGGCGCAGGCTCGCTCGATCGCGGCTACGGTCCACTCCGGGTCGATGAACGTGTCCCGCCCGCCGAACCCGATGTACAGCGGCGCCGACAGCGGGCGCTGGGGCAGCGCCCACGCCAGCAGGTAGGCGCGCAGGACGTCGGCCGCCTCGGGTGTGCTGGGTGTGAAGTCATTGGGCCCGAGCTCCCTGGTCGCGCTCGCCCGTGCGTGCACATCGGCGCCACCGCACGCCGACAACACATCCCAGTAGCGCGTCGCCGCGCCGTGCCGGTAGTCGTCGAGGTTCAGGTCGGGATGCAGTCGGGCCAGTGAGTACAGGATGCCCTGCAGCACGGGTCCCTGATCCGGCGTCAGGGTGCCCGCGATGGCCTTGTCCACCAGCCCGGTGACATCGGCGGCGGGTGACATCCCGACGGCACCGACCATATCGAGTTCCGGCGCGTAGATCGCGGCCTGCTCATTGGCCGCCCACGCGGCTCCCCCACCCTGGGAACCCCCCATCGCGGCCCACCGGTCGGACACTCCGTCGAAGGTTCGTCGCAGGGCCCGCACTGCGTCGATCATGTTGAGACCGGCCGTCTTCGCGTCGCTGTAGGGATGAATGCCCTCCGACCCGAGGCCCTCGTAGTCGGCCATCGCGACCGCGTAGCCGAGGTTGATGAAGCCCTGCACGGCCTCGACCTGACCCAGCAGCGTCACCGACAGCGACGGACCACAGCGCTCCTGCCAGCCCAGCGTGCCGTGGCCGAACGAGACGATCGGCCATCCTCCGGCCGGCGGGGTGCCCATCGGTGTGAACACGGTCCCCGACACCACGGTGGGCGCGCCGTCGTCACCCGAGGTGGACCGGTACAGCACCCGGGCCGAGCGAATCGACCGGCCGAAGTTCGTGCGATCGAAGTCGGCCATCTTGACCGCGCTCACCAATGTGCCAGGTCCGTCACCCGAAAGATCAGCGGACGCAATCGGTTCCGGCGCCGGTGCATCGCCAGCTCGGTCCACCCCGGCGCGACCGGTCAGCAGGACTGCCGCCGTGGCGACGATGGCGACGATGACGAGCGGCACCGCGATCAGGAGAGGCTTGCGACGCGTCACCGGCCACCTGGCCCGTTGGCGCCCGCCGTCATTCCTCGTACCACTGCTTGGGACTCAGCTGCAGAACCGGCCCGTCGGCCAACGTGCAGGAACTCTTCGCCTCGACCCCGGCGAAGCGCTGGTTGACCCAGTTCAGGGCGGCCCCACCGTCGATATCGTCGTGGCCGCGTCCGGGAACCAGATACGCCTCGACGACACCACCCAACTCGCAGGCCCGCCGGACGGCCTCACTCGTCCACTGCGGTGCGACAACCTTGTCCAACTCGCCGAACAGAACCAGCAGCGGCGCGGCGGCCCTGGTCTTCGGCAGGCTCATCTGGCCGAGGTAGTCGCGGAGGCGATTGGTCGCATCCTGACTGGACGGGCGAAGATCATCGGGCGTCACCTTGGTGGTGATCTCCGTCCGCTGCGCGACGAGCGGACCGGCGCACGCCGACAGGACATCCCACTTCTGCGCGACGATCCCCCGCCGGTAGTCGTCGAGGTCCAAGTCGGGATGTTCGGCCGCCAGGGCCACCAGCACCCACTGCAGCGCAGAGGCCTGCTCCATGGTGAGTTCACCCGCGGCGGCCTGATCCGCGAGGCCCACGACGTTGGCGGCCGGCGAGACGCTTGCCGATCCGACCAACTCCATACCCTGCCCGTAGTCTCCCGCCAACTCATTGGCGGCCCACGCGGCCTGGCCACCCTGTGACGAGCCGAACGCCAACCAGCGGTCGGATGCGCTGGGGACCAGCTTCCTGGCCGCCCGGACGCTGTCGATCATGTTGTAGCCGACGGTCGTGGAGTCCAGGTACGGGTGATAGGTCCCGTCGAGGCCAAGGCCCTGATAGTCCGGCATCGTGACCAGGAACCCGGCGTTGACCAGGGTGACGACGGCCTCGGAGGCGCCGAGGAGGTTCGGCCACAGCGAGGGCCCGCAGTCGTGTTGCACACCCGTGGTGCCGTGCCCCATCGCGACGATGGGCCACCCTCCATCGGGCGGGTTGCCCTTGGGCACGAACACCGATCCCGACACCCGTTGGGCGCTGCCGTCGATACCGGACTTCGACTCGTACTCGATGCGTGCTGCCACCGACGTCACCTTGAGCACACGGCGATCGACCGTGGCCAGCGTTTCGGCCAGCTTCAGCGTTCCACCGCCAGAACCGGTGAAGTCACCCTCGAGCGGCACACCCGACATGCTCGATACGTCGGTGGCCGGCGGCGCCGGCGTCATAGTGCGCTGTCCGCAGCCGCCGAGCAGCGGGACGCACACGATGATCACCGCGAGGATGCCGATGGCGGCTCTGGCCCTGCTCACGGCGCGTCCTCCGACCTCTCGCCGACGGCGGAACCGGTTGCGAGGTAGCCGATCTGGTCGCGATCGAGGATCCTGTCGCGCCCCGCCCCAAGCGCGAGAACCGCCAGAGCGCTCAGCACCAGACCCAGTGCGGCGCCTGTCCCGGCATCCCTCCACCAGGGGCGGGGGACCTCGGGTGCGGACTTGGCGTCATCGATCAGCACGAGCGCGGGGCCGGCTGCGGAGCCGTGCCACTCCAGCTCCTCCGATGCCGCGATGAGATTGGCCGTCACGGAGTTCGCGACGGCAACGGTGCCATCGGGGTCGCCGCCGGTGACCGTGACGCCCATCAGCACGGAGACCGGGAAATTGAACCGCGAGAGAGTGTCTGGCACCGACCGGACGGATATCCGCTCGGCCAACTCGGCGGGGGTCTCCTGCAGACCGAGTTCGTCGATGGTCCGCAGTGTCACGATCGAGGATGTGGCCAGCGCGGCGTAGGTCTGAGCCCGCACGCTGGCCCCGCGGTTACCCTCGTAGGCCGCGTGCGTCTGCGCGTCCCCGGGCACGACGGCGAACACCTGCGTCGACGCGGCGTAGACCGGGTCCACCAGGAACACTCCGGCTGCGGCGGCGGCACCCGCGGAAAGGCCAGTCGCACACAGAATCACCAGCCAGCTGCGGACGAGCATGCGCCAGTAGTCGCGCACGCGCGGGACGCCGACCGGCGGCCTCACGCCTGGCCCGTGCAGGAGTTGGGGATGGCCTGGCCCGACAGCCGGTCCCGCAGCCACGGCAGCCCGTAGGTACTGTCCAGGTCGCTGTGGCCCTGGCCGATGCTCTTCTCGATCTGGATGTGATCGCCCTGCGCACACGCCCGGGAGACGGCCTGCTCGAACCAGGGCAGGTCGACGAGCGTGTCCTCGGTCCCGTACACCACCATCATCGGCGTGGTCAGCTTCTGCTGGGGTAAAGCCATCTCCGCCAACAGATCCCGCAGGCGGTCTCTGTCCGCCGGCGCCTCCGGCCGCAGGTCCGCGTTCGTCATCTTGGAGCGCACCCGCAGAATGTCGTCCAGGTCCGGAGGCAGGCAGTCCAGCAGCGCGTCCCAGTTCTGCGCCGTGTAGCCGCGCCGATAGCGGTCGAGGTCCAGATCGGGATGCGACCACGCCAACGACTGCAGCACGAACACCATCGCCACGCGCTGATCCGCGGTCATGGTGCCGTTCCACGCCGCATCCGCCAGTCCGGCCATATCCGCGGCCGGTGCCATCGACAGCGTTCCCATCAGGTCCAGTCCCCTGCCGTACTCGCCGGCTCGGTCGGCTGCGGCCCATGCGGCCATACCGCCCAGCGAGTGACCGAACGCCACCCACTGCGTGCTGATGTCTGCGCCCACCCGACGCAGCGCGCGTACGGCGTCGATCATGTTGTTGCCGAACGTCTTCCCGTCAAGGAACGGGTGATAGAAGCCCGGCACGCCCAAACCCTGGTAGTCGGTCATCGTGACGGCGAAGCCGTTGAGGATCATCGCCTGCATCATGAAACCGTTGCCGGGAAGCGTCGGGAAACGGCTTGGCGCGCATTTGTTCAGGACGCCGGTGGTGCCGTGACCGAAGGATATGACGGGCCACCCGCCCTTGGGTGGTGTTCCCGGCGGGACCGCCACGACACCGGACACCTCCGTGGGGGCGTCATCGATACCGGATGTGGAGCGGTAGACGATGCGGGCGTACGTCGCGTCGGCGTCCTCGAGTTCCTCGCTGCCGTGCATCACCTCGATTGACACCAGCGAGCCCGGTCCGTCATCGGTGAGATCCGGAGGGCCGAGCGTGGCGGCACCGTCGAACAGGGGCGCGAACGTCTTCACAGCGGGAGCCTGCACCGGCGGTGCGGCCGCCTCGGGTGTGGCGGACGTGCATCCTCCGACGAGGGTCGCGGCCACTACCGCGCAGGACACCATCCGCCAGGCCACCAGGTCACAGACCTTCGCGCTTGGCACCGGACATCCGGTGCGCCCCCGCCTGATTGGTGGATCCGGCCTGGTTGACGGATTCCGTGGTGTCCCCGGCAGCGTCGTCACCCGCTTGCCGCGTCTCGGCGGCGGCGGGCTTCGGCGCGGCGCTCGGGGCCTTCGCCTCTGACTTCGCCTCGGTCTGCGCCGGCTTCGACAGTTCGCGTCGATGTCCGGGCTCGCAGGTGACGACCGTCCCGAGCAGACCGGCGTTGGCCGCGTCGAGCACCTGCAGCGCCGCACGCAGCGGTTTGGTCTTGGTGTGTCCGATGCGGGCGAGCACGATGGCGCCGTCGCCCAGCGCTGCCACCGCGGCGCCGTCCGAACACGTCGTCAGCGGCGGGGTGTCGATCACCACGTAGTCATACGCACCGCGCAGTGAGTCGATCAGCCGCGGCGCGTTCTCATCGCCCCACAGCTGCCGTCGGGTGGCAGGTGAGGGGCCGGCGGGCAGCAGCGCGAACGCATTACCGCCAGGGGAGTTGATGACGGCCTCGGCGACGTCGTGGTCGCCGGCCAGTGCCGTGCCAAGGCCGCGCTGGCCGGCGCGGGTCCGATCGGCCTCGGTCAGCGCGAGTGCGTCGGCGAGTGTGGGATTGAGCAGATCACCGTCGACGAGGAGGACCGAGCGACCGGCCTCGGCGAACGTGGCGGCGAGGTCGATCGCGGTGGTCGACCGACCGTCACCCCGCGAGGGGCTGGTGACCGCGATGACCCTGGGCCGTTGCCCAGCCGGTGTGCGAGCGAACTGGAGGTTGGTCCGCAGTTCCCGCAGCCGCTCAGCGGCCAGCCCGCCGGCCTGGAGGTCTGCCACCGCGACGTCGGGCCGCTGCGGGTCCTCGACGAGGTTTCCCAGCGACTGCGTGCGGGCGATGGCGTCGATCGAGTCGCGGGCGCGTAGCCGCGAGTCGCTGGCGGCGAGTAGCGCGGCCAGGAGCAGTCCGACCACCAGACCACCCGCGAAGCCGAGGCCGACGGTGGTCAGCAAACCCATTCCGGCCGGCGCTGTCGGGTAGTTCGCGTCGTCGAGCAGGATCGCGCCAGCGGCGGGCGTACCCCCGCGACGTGAGGTTTCGAGTTCGCTGACCAGCTGCACGAGTTGATCGGCGACGGCGTTGGCGTACGTCTGCGCCAGACCGGGGTCCGGATCGGTGACAGTGATGTCCAGGAGAACGGTCTTGGGCAGCGGAGCCGCGGTGATCTTCGACCGCAGTTCGTCCGGGGCGATGGGCATCTTCAGCTGGTCGACGGCGCGGGCCGCGACCTGCTCACTAGTGGCCAGTCCGGCGTAGGAAACCACGCGCTCCTGCGAGAACAGGTTGTTCTGGTAGGCATCGCCCACCGAGGTCCCGCTCTGCGTCGTGACGAACAGACGAGCCGTCGACTGGTACTGCGGGGTGCTCAGGAAGACGGCGGCGTAGCCGATCCCCGCGCCGATGAGTGCGGTAACCAGGACAAGCCACCAGAACCGCCGAAAGGCTCGCAGATAATCCCCGATCGCCAACGGGATCTCCATTCGCTTGTAGTTTGCCGCAACGCAGCCACCTTAGCGGCAGTGCCGCGATAAAGCACACTGCGAGTTCGCTGGGCGAGGTTGCATTCAGCGAACACAACGTTGAGTATTGGTGCCGTGAGACGGGCGATGCGGTCGCATTCCGAACTGTTAACTGGCATCGCCATCGTAGTCGCGTGTCCGATCGTTGCAGCTCTGGCGATCACGGGCGGTACGCCGGTGGTACTGGCCGTCGGAGCGCTCGCCGCCGTCGCCATCGGCATGTACGTGGGCATACGACACCCTCAGTGGCTGGCCTGGGGGCTTGCTGTGGTGCTCGCATTCCTACCGTTCGGATATTTCCCCGGCATCCACGTTCCGCTGTACCTGCCGTTTGCTGCCGGCATACTCCTGGCGGCCGTCGTGCATCGTGGTGAACCGACAGCGTTTCACCCGCTGGAAAAAGTACTGATCGTTTTCGTACTGGTCTCGGGGCTGTCGGTTATCGCCACCGGGCGAAGTCTGATCGACGTCGCGGAATTGGTGAAGTGGTCAATTGCCACGTTGGCCGTGGTGGCTTTGCTGAGGTTTCCTCCTGCCGATTTGGCGAAGTTCGGCAGGATCTATGTCTACTTCGTCACGCTCAACGCCGTATTCGGCATTGCCGTGGTGGCGGCCGACCCCAATCACAGGTTCATCAAGCTCTTCAGCCCGTTCGGATACGGCGCGGTCGACACCGGCCGATTCGTGTACACCGAGGAGGGCGCTCAGCGATTCATGCGGCTCGGCGGGCTGTGGGTGGACCCCAATATGGCCGGTATCGGGATGATGATCGGGCTGGCGCTGGCCGTCGTCCTACTGATCGGCTCCCAACGCATCGTCATCGCGACCATCCTCTCGGTCGCCATCGTGCTCACGTTGAGCCGCGCAGCCATCTTCAGCGTGCTGGTCGGCGTGTTCCTGGTGCTGCTGTTCCACAGCATGCGCGCACGCAACCGCGGTATCGCCATCGGCGCCATCGGTCTCGTCGCGACGGCCGCCATGCTCACGCCGGCCGTACGAGCGCGCGTCTTCAGTTCGTTCGGCGCCGACGACGCAGGCAGCTCCGCCCGTGGTGACGCGTTGCGCGCGTTCCCCGGCCAGATGTCGGGCCACTGGCTGTTCGGGCTCGGCTGGGGACGGCCCGAGTTCAAGGACGGCGGCACGGCATTCACGCTGAACTTCGTGGCGAACGTCCCGCTCATCACGATCTACCGCGGCGGCCTCATCGTCGGCGCCGTGTTCATCGCCCTACTCGCCCTCGGCTGCATCATGAGCGGGCGGGCCATTCGGTCGGACTCGACCGCCAACGCACTGTTCGGCGGCATCTTCATCGGAATGTGCTTCGTGGCACTGCAGCTCGACCACATGGTCGCCACCATTCAGCAGGTGACCCTGATGTTCTCGATCCTGCTGGTGTTCCTGATCGTCGTCGATCAAGATCGACAAAGATCACGACACGCCCCGCAGTCCCCAACGGATTTCGCCAAAGAGCCGTCATACTCGCAGTAACTGCAGTGATTCTCCCGGATCTCGTCGAGTTGGGTGACGCCAGGAAGTCTGAGGTGATCCGTGCGACGACTCAGACGCCGACCGCGTCGTCGGGTTGCCACCCAATGCCTCGCCGGTTTCACCGTCGGGTTACTGACGGTCGCGAGCATTTGGCTGGCCCTGCCCGCATTACAGCCCCGTGTCGTCGAGGTCGCGGCGACCGCCCGAATCTCGCCGCTTCCCACCACCATCGGTTTCCACGATCCCGACACCTACTTCATGTCGGATGCGGACGTGAACGTGACGTTCGACAAGATGCTCAGCACGGGTGTGCGGGCGGTGCGCCTGATGATCCCCTGGGCGGGCGTCGAACAGGTTAAGGGACAGCTGAACTGGACCAATGTCGACCGCACGGTGAACGCGGCGGTCAGCCGGAACATGGCCGTCATGGGCATCATCAACGCGACTCCGGCGTGGGCGGTGGTGCCCGGAGCACCCGCCATCACCGGACGCCCCGCATCGCCGGCCCAGTACGGTGACTTCTCCGCGAAGGTCGCCACCAGGTACGCCGGAAAGGTGTCGGCGTATGAGATCTGGAACGAACCGAACGGGGCGCAGTTCTTCGCACCCAAACCCGATCCGGCCGGCTACACCGATCTCCTGAAGGCCGCCTACCCGAAGGTGAAGGCGGCCGACCCCAACGCGACCGTGATCGGCGGCGTGCTCGGTTCGGTCACCGACTGGGGTCAGTGGCTGATCAACCCGGTGAGCTTCACCCAGCAGATGTACGCCGCGGGTGCCAAGGGATTCTTTGACGCCCTGTCGTTTCACCCGTATCAGTACACGCTCAAGTTCTCCGACGGATACCCGATCGCCAACTCGCCGATGAACCAGGTCATCGCCATGCGGCAGATCATGCTCGCCAACGGCGATGGGGCGAAGAAGATCTGGGCCAGCGAGTACGGCGAGCCGATGACGGCCGCCAACGAGGCGACACAGGCCGCGTTCATCGGCGATCTCATGACCAAGTGGCAGGAGATGCCCTACGCCGGGCCGATCATGATTCACACCACCCGCGACCGCAAGACGGGAAGCACCAACCCCGAGGACGTCTTCGGCGTGTTCCGCACCGACTGGACGCCCAAGGCCAGCCAGCAGACGATGAAGACCGCCATCGCCGCGGGCATCCCCAAAACGCCGGAGTTCCAACGCTTCAGCGCGATCACCGACCCGTCCTACGGTGAGGTGCTCAGCCCGGTGTATCGGGCGCTTCCGACGGTGTGGGCTCAGGCCCGAACCAGCAGCACGCTGTATGAGACACCGACCGGCATCATCGCGTCACCGAATCCGGTGGCCGAGCGGGCCCGTCAGTTCGGTGTCGTCCCGAAGACACCGTTCAAGGACGGGTATCAGGACATGGACTCGCCGACGGGGATGCGCGTGTGGTGGTCACCGGCCACGGGGGCGTTCGCCGTGGGCGGCGGTATCGTCGCGGCGTGGACGCCCCAGCTCGGACTGGCCCTCTCCGATGAGATCCGGCAGGGCTGGGGTGTGCGGGTGAACTTCCAGCACGGCTACATCACCTGGCAGCCGTGGGTCGGCGCGAAGGCCGTCCTCACCTGAGCGCGGCGTGCACCAGCGACTCGACGGCCTTGAGCGGACGCTGCTGCTCCCAGTGGTTTCGGTTCACCTCGTACAGCTGCTTGCCCACGTCGACGGCCGCATCCCGGTCGAGCAACATGCGCCGGCACTCGGCCACGAAGGCGTCGTCGTCGTCGAACGTGGACATCCCGAACAGCGTTGTCAGCGATCCGACCGCGGGGCCGCTGCCCACGACGGGCAGACCCTGGCTGGCCGCGTCGAGCAGCTTCACCCGCACTCCACCGCCGGTCCTGATCGGTGCCATCAACGCGCGGCACGTCTTGAGGAACTCGGGCAGGTCGTCGACGAAGCCCAGATCCCGGACCCGGTCGGGGTACACCGGATCGGTCGACCCCGTCTTCTTCGCGCCGACGATGCACAGCTCGGCGTCGGGTATGCCCTCGGCGATGCGCGGCCACAACCGAAGTGCGATATGGAAGGCCTCCTCATTGGGCGGCCAGTCGCGGCCACCGAGGAAGACCAGCCGGCGGCCCGTCTGCGACACGTCGATCTGCTCGATCGGCGGCAGGGTCACCTCCATGAATCGCGCCCCGGGGACACCGTTGTCCCGGTACATCTGCGCTTCCTCGATCTCATAGCAGCCAACACCGTTGGCGAGCTTGGCCACTCGGAGTTCGTCGCGAAGCAGCCGGGGCGCCTCGATCTTGCCCAGCACGCCCCGCGTCGAGAGCCACACCTGGGACTCGGTGTTGATGGTGTTGATGACGAAGCCCTTCTTGCCGAAGTGCATGCTCCGGATGAAGGATTCGGCCATATAGCTGTGCTCGCAGAAGAACACGTCCTCGTCGGAGGCCTCGATCGCCTCGAGAAGCTCATCGGTGTCGAACCTGACGTGCACGAGGCTGCGGCGCTTGCGGATCGAGCCGGCGAGCACCCCGAGCTTGTCGACCGGATGCTGAGCCACCCGCAGCGTGCGCAGGCCGCCCTTGACGACATCGGTGACGAGTTCGCCGGAAGGCTCATCGGACAGGCAGATGGCGCGGATATCGAACGCCTCGGCAGCCAGCCGCAGCACCACCCGCGCCAGCTCGATGTCACCGCCGTGCTCGGTCACGGGGTCCTTGGACACCAGGAATGCGACTCTAGTCATGCGCGATCCCGCTCCGCTTCTCGCTGTCCGTCATGCGCGGCCCCGCTCCGCTTCTCGCTGTCCGTCATGCGCTAGCCCGGTCCTTTCGTCTATAGATGGCAATGAGATAGATGACCAGCAGGATGGCGTCGGCGCCCACCGTGGCGACCGCGGCACCGACCGCGCCGAATTGGGCTAGGGCGGCAACGGCTCCCAGCTTCACCGGGACCAGGCTGAGGTTGGCGCCGAGCCGGATGGTGTCGCGCCGCTGGGCGTAGAGGATGACGGCGAACACCGAACTCATCGTCCGCATCGCGCAGAACGCCGCCATGATGATCATCGCCACGGCCAGTTCGGTCGGCGCGGGCGTCATGAGCAGCACCACTCCGGTGATGAGCACCAGTCCCCCGGTACCCAATCCGAGAAACACGATGTGCCGCAGCGACGGTCCGGTCGACAGATCACCACCGCTGCGGCGCAGCGGTTCGTGGTAGGTCATGGCGAACGACTGTCCGATGGCGGCCAACGCGACCGTCACGGTGACCGTGAGCGCGTAGTAGCCGACCGTCGTGCTGTCGGTGAGGAAGCCCAGCAGCAGCACGTCCCCCTGAAGGTAGATGCACATGCCGAGCATCTCGCCGATCAGTGCGGCGATGAGCCGCGGGGGGCCGGGAACGCCAGGGCTATGACCCCAGACGCGGCGTGCCGCCAGGACCAGCACCACCAGATAGGGCGCGCAGTAGAGCAGGCTCGCCACCGACAGGTTGGGGTCGTCGACACCGAAAAGGTATGCGCTGGCGATGGTTACGCTGCTCACCTGACGGATGGTGTCCATCCGCCAGGTCACCTGCGGATGGCCGTCCCTGGCTGCCTGGCTCTGATAGGACTTGAAGACCATCTCGCCGCCTGCGATCACCAGCCCGAACCACAGGATGTAGTTCACGTTGATCAGGCATGCGCCGGCGACCATCAGGGCCAGACCAAGCAGGAACCTGCTGGTCCGTTCGGCTTGGAAGTGCTGGTCGGACTCCCGCATCGCCCGGACGTTGAACGGGTTGTCCAGCGGCGGCCCGACGACGGCCGACAGGGCGAAGCCCATGCCGTACTTGCCGTAGTCTCCGACGCTCAGCTTGCCCACCAGGGCCAGCGTCCACAGCATGCCGACGCCGCGGCCGCCGTACATCCAGCCCACGGCGACAAGGGTCTTCAGGATGTTGCGCGGTGCGGCCTCGCCCTGCGTGGCGGAGTCAGTCACTCGCGTGCTGACGACCCAGGATCTGCGACCACGCCTGCGCGAACGCCTCAGCCGTCCTGGGTGTCGACCTCTCCGCGCGTGTGCGATCGGCGGTCTTGCCCAGTTCGGTCACGCGCGCATCATCGTTGACGAACGACGCGATGGCGTCCGTGAAGCCGGGCGGCAGTGCGTTGGGGTCGTCTGAACCCATCGGCACCACCACCGCACCGGTCTCGGCGTCGAACTCGGCGAGCGAGCCGTAGCCGGTGGCGATGATCGGCGTCCGGTAGGCCAGCGCGTGCGCTGCCACCGACGAGGCTGGGAAGGTGTCGGCGTAGAAGTGCCGCTTGCCGTACGGGATCACGATGGCCCGCACCGATTCGAAGAAGGCGTCCTCCTCGGCACCGTCGACACCGCCGACGATCTCGACACCGGCCATGGGCGGCAGCTCCTCGGTGCCGCGGCCCGCCACCCGGATGAGGATGTCGTCGGGAAGCTCCCTGCGGATCTGCGCGATCTGATCGAATCCCTTACCGCGGTAAACGAGTCCGAAGAATCCGATCGCCTTGGGCCGGTCCTCGGGCGGCTTGATGGTCGTCTTCTCCGCGACCCGGTAGGGCACGTAGTGGGTGTGCGTGTTCGGGTAGACGCGGTCGATCGACGCCTGACCGGTCCTGCTGAGCGCGAAGATGTCGCGACGGCCGTTCACCCGGCCCTCGAGCCACCGCGACAGCGGGCGCAGCGGGTAGTGGAAGCCGTGCATCAGCAGCTTGTGCCGGGCGACGAACCGCGTGCGTGCGGTGAACCACAGCGCCTGCGGCGGATCGTGCACCGTCAGCGTCACCGGCACACCCGCCAGACCGGCAATCGACCAGAACGGCGACAGCATGCCGCAGCCGATCTCCGAGTGCACCAGCACCTTGCCCGCGGGCCAGGAGGCCACGAGGTCGCGCACCTGCTTGCGGACCCGCCGGACATCGGCCCACGTCTCGTCACCGGGACCCGAGACGCGCACCTCGGCGACATCGCCGAAGTGCGGGCGGAATGCCGCGACCAGATCCTCGGTGTAGTCACCGATCGCCGTGACGTGGTTGCGCGGACCGATGTAGACCAGCCGGTAGTCCTTGAGGTCGACTGCCATTAGAAGAACAACGGGCGGTATGGGCTGCTGTACTTGAGTGCGTCCGGGTTGCGCTTCGTCAGCACCTTGGCCGGAATGCCGCCCACGACGTCGAGTGCCTCGATGTCCTTGGTGACCACCGCGTGTGCGGCCACGACCGCGCCGCGCTTGATGTGCGACGGCAGGATCATCGCCCGGCTGGCGATCCAGACGTAGTCCTCGATGACGGTCGGGATGGGCATGGGCAGGAAGTCCGGGTGGTTGATGTCGTGACCGCCACCGAGGATGTGGGTGTCGCTGGCGATATTCACGTTGTCGCCGATCGAGATTCCCGCCCGCGAGTCCAGGAAGCACCGAAAGCCGATGGTGGTGTAGTTGCCGATGGTGAGGAACTCCGGATCGAACACCGTGACACCACGCATGAGCGTGGACTTCTTGCCGATGGTCGACTTGCCGAACCACCTCAGGAAGTTCTGCCGGACGAAGTGCGACGGGATGTAGGTGACGATCATGTTGAACAAGATCGTCGAGAGCCGATTGCGCGCCTTACGCGCAAATGTCATGCCCTGCATCTTGTAGTCCACGACACGACCGTCGGGGCCCAACTCCCACTCGGGATCCGGCGGCAGTTTCAGACCGGGCGCCGCCGCCAGCTTTCTGGCCCTGTCTTCGGGATCTGCAACGAACGGTTCTGGGATCACGCGTCTCGCTCCTGTGTCAAGTCCGATTCGACCATAACAACCACGATTTCGTGGAATGACTTCGTGGGTTTTGACCCGCCCGCAATCTCTTCCCTCAGAAGGAGTTCGGTGCGGTGGCACGCTGTCGTCATATGCGGCGGCCCGCCATGTCGTCGACCGCGGCGTGCAGCGCCGCGGCGTAGCGCTCCTCGGTGAACTGCTCGACGTGGGCCCGGACCTTCGCCGGGTCGAATGTCAAGGCCTCGAACCTGTCGATGGCCTCGCCGATCGAAGCCGAATCGGGCGTGTCGAAGTAGATTCCGGTGATTCCCTCGGCGACGGTGTCCAGGAAGCCACCCCAGCGCAGGACCACACTCGGCCTGCCCCAGACGCCTGCCTCGATCGGGGTGAGACCGAAGTCCTCGTAGCTCGCGGCGACCAGAGCGCGGCAATGCGCGTACAGCCACGACATCTGCGCGTCGGTGAGATCACTGAGCATCAACACATTGGGCGTCTTCGCGGCCGCGATGCGTTCGGCGTCCGGCCCACGGCCAACGACCACCAGGCGTTGCGGTCGGCCGGCGAAGGCACCCACGACGGCGTCGACGTTCTTGTAGGGCAGGAGGCGCGAAACGCACAGAAAGAACGCCTCGTCCGGAACCCGCTCGTCCTGTTCGGCAAGCCAGCGGTCGAGTTCCGGCACGGACTCGGTGGCACCCGACTGCGTCATCGCCACGGGTGAGGGCAGCACGTCGGCCGATATCCCATAGGCGTCGGCGATGCGCTGCTGCACGACCGTGGACACCGCAAGGTAGCGGTCGCATGACGCGGCGGCACGGCGATCCCATGCCCGCAGGTAGGTGGACGTGGCGGCCAGCACGGCGCGCTTGGCCAGCCCGCTGTCCTCACCGAGGTACTTGTCGCTGAGGTAGAGCCAGCGCGCCGGTGAATGGCAGTGCACCAGCTTGTGGCCGGTGGTCCGGAATCCGTGCGCCCAACCGCTCGAACTCGTCACGACGACGTCTGCGTCGACACTCATTGACCCGGCCGCCCACGGCAGGATCGGCAGGGCGGCCCGGTGATATTTCCGGAAGACGCCAAGCCCATTGAGCGGGGAAACTCGTATGTCGCGCTCAGCGAATTCCGGGTAGGTGTTCGCCGGGTCATACAGCAACGTGTAGATCGGTGCGTTGGGAAATGCTCGACTCATCGACAGGACGACCTTCTCGGCACCCCCGCGCTGGGTCAAGTAATCGTGCGCAATCGCGACCCGCGGCCCATCTATGCCGTTGAACTCGCGTTTTGGACGCACGCCGCCCTTCCCTTTCGAAACTATTGGGCCAGTGGCTCCACGGCCTGCCGATCTCGGCGTACCCATTGCTGCAACCATGAAACAGCAAACCCGGGAGACATACAACTCCTGGCAAACATCGCCTGGTCTACCTGGCAATCTTTTCTGGAGGCTTCGGCGTGGCCGCTGCAGTGGTCGCGCCGCGGAGTCGATAACATGCCTACCCATGACAAGCGTTACGGAGCCGGCCAGCGAGCACGAGATCGACATCCACACGACCGCGGGCAAGCTGGCCGACCTGCGCAAGCGTGCCGAGGAGGCACTGCACCCCGTCGGCGAGACAGCCGTGGAGAAGGTGCACGCCAAGGGCAAGCTGACCGCACGTGAGCGCATCTTCGCGCTGCTTGACGAGGGTTCGTTCGTCGAGCTGGACGCGCTGGCACGCCACCGCAGCACAAACTTCGGACTCGGCGAGAACCGGCCGGTCGGCGACGGCGTCGTCACCGGCTACGGCACCATCGACGGCCGCGATGTCTGCATCTTCAGCCAGGACGCCACGGTCTTTGGCGGCAGCCTCGGCGAGGTCTACGGCGAGAAGATCGTCAAGGTGCAGGAACTGGCCATCAAGACGGGCCGCCCGCTGATCGGTATCAACGACGGCGCCGGCGCGCGTATCCAGGAGGGCGTCGTCTCCCTGGGCCTCTACAGCCGAATCTTCCGCAACAACATCCTGGCCTCCGGTGTCATACCGCAGATCTCGCTGATCATGGGTGCCGCCGCGGGTGGCCACGTGTACTCCCCCGCACTCACCGACTTCATCGTGATGGTCGACCAGACCAGCCAGATGTTCATCACCGGCCCGGACGTCATCAAGACCGTCACCGGCGAGGACGTCACCATGGAGGAGCTGGGCGGCGCCCACACCCACATGTCCAAGTCGGGTACGGCGCACTACGTCGCGTCCGGTGAGCAGGACGCCTTCGAGTACGTCCGCGACCTGCTGTCCTACCTGCCGAGCAACAACTACGCGGATCCGCCGCGGTACGCCGCGCCTCCGCACCCGGGCGCCATCGAGGACAACCTCACCGAGGAGGACGTCGAACTCGACACCCTCATCCCGGACTCGCCCAACCAGCCGTACGACATGCACGAGGTCATCAACCGCATCCTCGATGACGATGAGTTCCTTGAGGTCCAGTCGGGCTACGCGGGCAACATCCTCGTCGGGTTCGGCCGTATCGACGGCAGGCCCGTCGGCATCGTCGCCAACCAGCCCACCCAGTTCGCCGGCTGCCTGGACATCAACGCCTCGGAGAAGGCCGCCCGGTTCATCCGAACCTGTGACTGCTTCAACATCCCGATCGTGCTGCTGGTCGACGTTCCCGGCTTCCTGCCCGGCACGGATCAGGAGTTCAACGGCATCATCCGCCGTGGCGCCAAGCTGCTCTACGCCTACGGCGAGGCGACGGTCGCCAAGATCACCGTCATCACCCGCAAGTCCTACGGCGGCGCGTACTGCGTCATGGGCTCCAAGGACATGGGCGCCGACGTTGTGGTGGCGTGGCCGACCGCGCAGATCGCCGTCATGGGCGCAGGCGGTGCCGTCGGGTTCGTCTACCGCCCGCAGCTCAAGCAGGCCGCCCAGGACGGCGCCGACGTCGACGCGCTGCGCCTGGAACTGCAGCAGGACTACGAGGACACTCTGGTGAACCCGTATGTCGCCGCCGAACGTGGCTATGTCGACGCGGTCATCCCGCCGTCGCAGACCCGCGGCTACGTCTCGACCGCGCTGCGGCTGCTGGAACGAAAGATCAGCCAGGTTCCGCCCAAGAAGCACGGCAACATCCCACTGTGAGCGCAGAGAGCGAAGGGGCAGCCGTGACTGAGCAGACCGACGACGCCGTGAGCGGTGCGGGCGCCGAGGCGCACGCACCCGTCATCCAGATACTCAAGGGCCAGCCGACCGACGAGGATCTGGCCGCACTGGTCACGGTGTTCGCCGGTGCGTCCGGGAGCGGCCCCGTCGACCCCGGTCCGCAGGAGCGCGACCTGTGGGGTCACCCGGTGGACAAGCTGCGTTACTCGATCACGAGCCTGCAGCGCGTGACGCTCGTGGAGCGCCTACACATCCGTCGATGACCCGGGTTGTCCTTGCGTCGGCCTCCTCGGGGCGGCGCAAGGTGCTCCGAGGCGCGGGGATCGATCCTCATGTGATCGTCTCAGGCGTGGACGAGGAAGCGATCGAGGCCGCACAACCCCAGGACGCAGGTCCCGGGCACGTCACAACCGCGTTGGCCGTGGCCAAGGCGAGGGCCGTCGCACCGCTGCTGGATTCTGCTGTTGCGTCGGACTGCGTGGTGATCGGCTGCGACTCGATGCTGTTCCGCGACGGAAGACTGTGGGGCAAACCGACTTCGGAGGCCGCCGCGATCGAGGGCTGGCAGGCGATGGCCGGCCACACGGCCCAGCTCTACACCGGGCATAGCGTGATTCGCTTGCGACACAACGAGATCGTGGCCGAAGCCGCCGACCATGCGGTCACCACCGTCCGCTTCGGCAGCCCGTCGTCCGACGATCTGGCCGCCTACGCGCGCAGCGGCGAACCCGTCGCCGTGGCAGGCGGTTTCACCCTCGACGGTCTCGGCGGCTGGTTCATCGAGGGCATCGACGGGGACCCGTCCGCGGTGATCGGCATCGGCCTGCCGCTCACCCTGCGACTGTTCAATCAGGTCGGCCTGTCGATCGCCGAGCTCTGGCGCGCCAACCCCGCCTGAACGCGAGCGCTCTACATCAGGTCGTTGGCAGGCACGTCGTCGCGGTGCTCGCGGTACCACGCCACCGTGCGCTGCAGACCCTCGTCCAGACCCACCTCGGGTGACCACCCGAGTGATCGCATCTTGGTGATGTCGGCGCATCGGCGCGGCGTGCCACCGGTGGGGGCCTCACCCGGACGGATGTCGAGATCGACGCCGACGATCGTGCCGATGCGTCCCGCCAAGTCCAGAATGGAGATCTCCTCATCGCTTCCGATGTGGAAGATCTCGCGATGTCCGCCGCTGGCGTACATCGTCAGGATGCCCTGCACGACGTCATCGACGTAGCAGAACGACCGCGTCTCGGTGCCGTCACCCTGAATGTCGAAGGGCGCCTTGCCGTGTGGGTCATCTGGCGGTAGCGCGTCCTTGGCCGCCAGGGCCCGCATGATGAACTGCGGCTCCACGTGCTTCCACCCCATGTTGGGTCCGAACACGTTGTGCGGCCGGAACACCTGCACCTGACGGTAGTGATCGCGCCCGTAGTTGAAGGCGATCAATTCGCTGACAATCTTGGAGCCGCCGTAGGAGTACCTGGGGTTGAGGCTGTCGGGCAGCATCAGCGGGATGGTCTCGGGGGTCGGTACCACCGCGGGCGTTTGGTACACCTCAGCGGTCGAGGCCACGACCAGATCCGGAACACCCGCTGCGCGACCGGCGTTCACGACGGCCAGCGCACCGAGCATGCCGACGTCGAGTACCAGTTCGGGCTGCTTGTAGAAGTTCTCGGTGCCGTTGATGGCAGCCAGGTGCATGACCACCTCGGCACCGGCGAATGCCTTCTCCAGCGCCGCCTGATCGCGGACGTCGGACGTGAACAGCTCGACGTCGTCGGCCACCTCGGCGAGGCGGCTCGCGTCACCGCGCACCATCGAGTCCACGACCGCGACATCCCAGCCGTCGCGTACCAGTCGCTTAACGAGGTAAGCGCCGATGAAGCCGCAGCCGCCGGTGACGACGACGCGCTTACCCATTCGCCGGCACCGATCCGCTGTTCCCGACGGCGAAGTAGGAGTCACCCAGTTCGGACGACGGCAGGTGGCTGAAGTGGTTCCAGTAGTCGAACACGAAGCCGTCGGGCGCCATGAACTCCTTGATCGTGCGCGGTGAGATGGTGCCGAGCGACGGGTGGTTGTTGCCGAGGACGACCACTGAGGCCCCGCTGACCGCGTCACCGAACCGCGAATACGTGTTCTCGTCCGGGAACTCACCGGCCAGCACGTCCTCCGGCGTCACCGGGTCATAGATACCGATCTGCGCGTCCGGGTGGGCCTTCTTCAGCGCGTCGAGAACCCTGATCGACATCGACCCGCGCAGATCGCTGGTCTCCGGCTGGCCCTTGAACGCCATCCCGAGGAGGTTGATCTTCAGCGGTCCAGTCCAACCGCGACGCTCGATCTCGCTGCTGATGAAGGAGACGGTCTCCTGGGGCTGCCGCTCGTTGACCAATCGGCCAGCCGAGGTGATCTCCAGGGAGATGCCTCGGCTGCGCGCGCTCTCCATCAGGATGTGCGGGTCCTTCTCGAGGCACGGACCGCCGACCAGACCCGGCATCGGGATGTTGGTTCGGTTGTAGCCGAGCTTGCCCGAGGAGATGACCTCGTGGGCGCTGACACCGAACGCATCGCACAGCCGCGCGACCTCGTTGGCAAACGCGAACTGCACATCGCGGAAGGTATTGCTGACGAGTTTGAGGATCTCCGCGGTCTCAATGCTGGAGACCAGCACAATCGAGTTCGTGAGTTTGCGGAAGACCGCCGCGGCGCGGTCTGCGACCGCCTGATCGTCGGCACCCACGATTTGCGGGAGCTCGCGCAACTCCTGCAATGCCTTGCCCTCGAGTGTCCGCTCCGGGCACATCGCGATATCGAACTGCTTTCCACTGGCCGCCAGGATCGGCGACACGATGTCACGCGTGGTGCCGACCTTGACCGTAGAGCGCAGGATCACCAGCGCGCCATCCCGCATATTCGCAGCAATATCGCGTGCAGCGGTCTCGATCATGTCGACGCGGGCCACTCCGTCCGCGGACAACGGGGTGCCCACGGTGATGATGTAGGTGTCGCAGGTGAACGTGTCGTCGAAGGCCTCGGCGGCGACCAGTTTCTTGTGCCGAACGACGCCGGAAAGGGCGTTTGGCAGGCCCGTCTCGGTGAAATGCGGAGTTCCCTCGTTGGTCAGGTCGACCAGGTCGGACCGCTTCTCCACACCGATTACTGTGTTGCCCGCTTCGGCGAGCACCGTGGCCAGGGTCAGACCGACGTAGCCGAGGCCGACAATCCCGATGTCAAACTTTGCTGGCAAACCGCTCATCCCTCAGATTCTTACAGCAGATGACGTTGCGACGCCAAGTCGGAACCTCATCTGGCGTGTCCACATTTCGGGGTGAGTACGCTCGGTTTCGTGCCACTGCCTGCAGATCCCAGCCCCACGCTGACCGCCTACGCCCATCCCGAACGGTTGGTCACCGCCGACTGGCTGGCCGGCAACCTCGGCCGTCCCGGCCTGGCCATCGTCGAGTCCGACGAGGACGTGCTGTTGTACGACACCGGGCACATCCCCGGTGCCGTCAAGATCGACTGGCACGTCGACCTCAATGACCCGCACGTTCGCGACTACATCAACGGCGAGCAGTTCGCCGCGCTGATGGACCGCAAGGGCATCAGCCGCGACGACACCGTCGTCATCTACGGCGACAAGAGCAACTGGTGGGCGGCGTACGCGCTGTGGGTGTTCACCCTGTTCGGCCACCCCGACGTCCGGCTGCTCGACGGCGGACGCGATCTGTGGGTCTCACACGGCCGGGACACCACACTCGATGTGCCCTCCAAGCAGACCACCGGTTACCCCGTGGTCGAGCGCAATGACTCCGAGATCCGCGCCTACCGGCAGGACGTCCTCGACATCCTGGGCGAGCAGCCCCTGATCGACGTGCGTTCCCCGCAGGAGTACACCGGCGAGCGCACCCACATGCCCGACTACCCGGAGGAGGGCGCGCTGCGCGGCGGGCACATCCCGACCGCGAAGTCGATCCCCTGGGCCAAGGCCGCCAAGGACAGCGGTCAGTTCCGCAGTCGCGAGGAACTCGAGGAGCTGTACGACTTCCTCACACCCGAGGACAAGACCGTCGTGTACTGCCGCATCGGTGAGCGGTCCAGCCACACGTGGTTCGTTCTGACGCACCTGCTTGGCCTGCCGGGCGTGCGCAATTACGACGGGTCCTGGACGGAGTGGGGCAACGCGGTGCGTGTGCCCGTCGCTGTCGGGGAAGAGCCCGGCGAGGCGCCGTGAGCGACGCTTTCGAGCGAAAGATGTACCGATGACCATGCCGGCCGCACTGGCTGAGGTGGTGTCGGACTTCGCCGACATGCAGGGCCAGGACAAGCTGCAGCTGCTGCTCGAGTTCGCGAATGAGCTGCCGCCGCTGCCCGGCGATCTCGAAGAGGCCGCGATGGAGCCGGTGCCCGAGTGCCAGTCGCCGCTGTTCCTGCACGTCGACGCCGGGGATCGGGCGCACGTCCGGTTGTACTTCAGCGCACCGGCGGAGGCGCCGACGACGCGTGGCTTCGCCGCCATCCTGGCCGCCGGGCTCGACGACCACTCGGCCGATGAGATCCTCGCGGTGCCCGATGACTTCTACTCCGATCTCGGACTGGCTGCCCTGATCAGTCCGCTGCGGTTGCGGGGTATGTCTGCGATGCTCACCCGCATCAAGCGACATCTGCGTTAAGCGCTGAGTACCAGGGGGTTCGAGTACCGGCTGAGCACTTACCCGTCGGTAACCAGCACCGGCTCGCCGGGCAGATGTCGCGCGGCATAAACTGCGCCAGATACATTCTTAAAGACGTTTCTTAGACATGCCACCAGGAGGCCCAGTGCCCAGTCACGCCAGCTCGAAGATCTCCAAGGTGCTCGTCGCCAATCGTGGCGAGATCGCCGTCCGGGTGATCCGTGCCGCCAAGGACGCCGGGCTGGCCAGCGTGGCCGTGTACGCCGACCCCGACGCCGACGCACCCCACGTCCGGCTCGCCGACGAGGCATTCGCCTTGGGCGGACAGACCTCGGCCGAGTCCTACCTGGTGTTCGAGAAGCTGCTGGACGCCGCGGAGAAGTCCGGCGCCAACGCCATTCACCCCGGGTACGGCTTCCTCTCGGAGAATGCCGACTTCGCGCAGGCGGTCCTGGATGCCGGCCTGATCTGGATCGGGCCCAGCCCGCAGTCGATCCGCGACCTGGGTGACAAGGTCACCGCTCGCCACATCGCCGCGCGTGCGAAGGCCCCCCTGGTACCGGGCACTCCGGATCCGGTCAAGAACGCCGATGAGGTTGTGGCCTTCGCCAAGGAGTTCGGCGTGCCCGTCGCCATCAAGGCGGCCTTCGGCGGTGGTGGCCGTGGCATGAAGGTGGCCCGCACCATCGAGGAGATCCCCGAGCTGTTCGACTCGGCGACCCGTGAGGCCGTCTCGGCGTTCGGCCGCGGCGAGTGCTTCGTCGAGCGGTACCTGGACAAGCCGCGCCACGTCGAGGCCCAGGTCATCGCCGACACCCACGGCAACGTCGTCGTCGCAGGCACCCGCGACTGCTCGCTGCAGCGCCGCTTCCAGAAGCTGGTCGAGGAGGCGCCCGCGCCGTTCCTCTCCGACGCGCAGCGCAAGGAGATCCACGAGTCCGCCAAGCGCATCTGCAAGGAGGCCGGCTACTACGGCGCGGGCACCGTCGAGTACCTGGTCGGCCAGGACGGCCTGATCTCGTTCCTCGAGGTGAACACCCGCCTGCAGGTCGAGCATCCGGTGACCGAGGAGACCGCGGGTATCGACCTGGTGCGCCAGCAGTTCCGCATCGCCAACGGCGAGGCGCTCGACATCACCGAGGACCCGACCCCGCGCGGCCACTCCTTCGAGTTCCGCATCAACGGCGAGGACGCCGGCCGTGGCTTCCTGCCCGCACCGGGCCCCGTCACCACCTTCACCCCGCCCACCGGTCCGGGCGTGCGCCTGGACTCCGGTGTGGAGACCGGTTCGGTCATCGGTGGTCAGTTCGACTCGATGCTGGCCAAGCTGATCGTCACCGGTGCCACCCGTGAGGAGGCGCTGGATCGGTCCCGCCGTGCGCTTGCCGAGTTCAACATCGAGGGGCTCGCCACGGTCATCCCGTTCCACCGCGCAGTGGTGTCCGATCCCGCCTTCATCGGCGACGAGAACGGCTTCACGGTGCACACCCGCTGGATCGAGACCGAGTGGGAGAACACCGTCGAGCCGTTCACCGCCGGTGAGCCGGTCGACGAGGAGGACAGCCTGCCCCGGCAGAAGGTCGTCGTCGAGGTCGGCGGACGCCGCGTCGAGGTCTCGCTGCCCGGTGATCTCGCGCTCGGCAACGGTGGCGGTGGCGCCGGTGCCGGTGTCATCCGCAAGAAGCCCAAGGCACGCAAGCGCGGTGCCGGCGGCGGCGCCGCAGCCTCGGGTGACTCGGTCACCGCACCCATGCAGGGCACCGTCGTCAAGGTCGCCGTCGAGGAGGGCCAGCAGGTCGCTTCCGGTGACCTCATCGTGGTGCTGGAGGCCATGAAGATGGAGAACCCCGTCATCGCCCACAAGGACGGCACCATCACCGGGCTGTCGATCGAGGCCGGTGCCGCGGTGACCCAGGGCACCGTGCTGGCCGAGATCAAGGACTAGCGTCCGGCAAGACCATCCCCGAGACTGCGGTGAGATCGCGATACCTTCGAGTTCGACGATCTCCCCGCAGTTTCGGCGTATCTGGAGGAAGGTGAGGGGCCGATGGATCCCGTCGAGATCAACAACGGCACGTGGTACCTGAGGGGCCTGCGCTACGACGACCGCGTCGACGATCGGCCCGCCCTCGCCGATCTGGGCGAGACCGACCTCGACTACGTCCACGACGCCGAGGACGGCTGGGCGGACGACACGCTCTACACGTGGGCGGTCTGCGAACCGACGACGGGTGAACTGCTCGCCGAGGTGACGCTCGACCCCAAGACGGCGTTCATGCGCAGCCGCGCGAGACCGGGCCACGAGGACGCCGCGGCGATGTCCGAGGACACGGTGCGGCGCTACGCATCCGAGGTGCTGAACCTGCGCGTTCACACATGACCCGCCCGAAAGTCGTCACCGTCACCGGTGCCGCCGGTCAGATCGGGTACGCCGCACTGTTCCGGATCGGCGCGGGCGCGCTACTCGGACGGGACGTTCCCGTGACGTTGCGGCTGCTGGAGCTGCCGTCCGCGGTGCGCGCTGCCGAGGGCGTCGTGATGGAACTTCAGGACAGCGCATTCGACCTGCTGGCCGGCGTCGAGATTCACGACGACCCGGTCCGCGCGTTCGACGGTGTCGACGTCGCCCTGCTGGTCGGCGCCAAACCCCGCAGCAAGGGCATGGAACGCGCCGACCTGCTGGCCGGTAACGCTGCGATCTTCGCCGAGGCGGGTAAGGCGCTCAACGCGGGGGCGGGCAGCGACGTCCGGATCGTGGTGGTGGGCAACCCGGCCAACACCAATGCCCTGGTGGCCTCGGCCCATGCGCCCGACATCCCCGCCGAGCGGTTCACCGCGCTGACACGGCTCGACCACAACCGCGCCGTCGCCGCCCTTGCCGCCCACGCCGGCGTCCACGTCACCGATGTGTCGCGGGTTACGGTGTGGGGCAACCACTCTCCGACGATGTATCCCGACATCTTCCACGCCGTGGTCGGAGACCGACCCGGGGCCGAGTACGCCGCCGACACCGATTGGCTGACAACGGAATTCATCCCGACGGTCGCCAAGCGTGGCACGGCAATCATCGAGGCACGCGGCACGTCGTCAGCAGCGTCGGCCGCCAACGCCGCCATCGATCACGTGCGCGACTGGGTCGACGGCACCGATCCACACGACTGGACGTCGGTGGCGCTGCCCTCCCCCGGCGTCTACGGCATCCCCGAGGGCGTGGTGGCGTCGCTGCCGGTCCGCGCGGTCGACGGTGCGTGGCAGATCGTCGAGGGCCTGGCGATCGACGAGTTCTCCCAGACCCGCATCGACGAGTCGGTCACCGAACTCCTCGAGGAGCGCGCGGCAGTGGCCGGTCTCGGCCTGCTCTGAGCGTTCCGCGTTCCGCTAGCGCTCACCTCGCGTCGACGTCGACCCCGGTGGCGAGGTCGCCGCACTCCACGGCCACCACGTCGTCGCGGGCTGACAGGAATCCCCTCGCGCCCTGGTCGCCGTGCAGTGTGGCGCGCAGCGCGGGCCAGTGGCGGGCGGCGATAACGACGGGATGACCGGGCCTGCCGTCGAAAGTGGCGCGGGCCAGGCCCGTTGACGCGGCGGCCGCCAGCACCCGGCTCACCACGTCAGCCCCGATGTCGGGAGTGTCGATCAGACGCAGCACCGCCAGATCTGCCCCGGCTGCCGCCGCCAGCCCAGCACGCAGGGAGGCGCTGGCGCCGTCGGCCCAGTCGTCAGCGACGACCGCGCGGGCAGGCTCGGGCACGTCGACCACGGCTGCGCCGAGCACCACGATGACGTCATCGCAGCCTCCGCAACTGAGCGCCTCGACCGCCAACTCCAGCCACTGCCCTTGCTCGGCAAGGACTTTCGGCATCCCGTACCTCGTCCCGGCACCCGCGGCCAGCACGATGCCTGCGACGGCCGGGCTTCTCGACGCCGATGTCGCGGTCAGGACTACTCCAACTGGTCGCGCAGTTGGGCCAGCGACTTGGCGAGGAGTCGCGACACGTGCATCTGCGAGATGCCGACCCGCTCGGCGATCTGGGTCTGCGTCATGGATTCGAAGAACCTCAGCACCAGCACCGTGCGCTCGCGCTCGGGAAGCGATGCAAGCAACGGCCGCAACGCTTCTCGGTTCTCGATGCGGTCCAGGTTGGTGTCGACGTCACCGAGCGTGTCGGCGATTGCCGGTGCCTCCTCCGAACCGCTACCGCCGCCGTCGATCGACATGGTGTTGTACGAGCTGCCCGCGATGAGGCCCTCGACGACCTCTTCGCGGTCCATCTCCAGTTCCGCGGCGAGTTCGGTCGGTGTGGGCGCCCGCCCAAGACGCTGCGAGAGTTCGGCGGTGGCCGCTCCGAGCCGCAGGTGAAGTTCCTTCAGCCGACGCGGCACCTTGACAGACCAGCTGTTGTCCCTGAAGTGCCGTCGAACCTCACCCATGATGGTCGGCACCGCGAACGACACGAAGTCCGAACCGGCGTCGACGTTGAACCGGATGACGGCGTTGACAAGTCCGACGCGTGCGACCTGGACCAGGTCGTCGCGCGATTCCCCGCGACCGTCGAAGCGGCGCGCGATGTGATCGGCCAGCGGGAGACAGCGCTCGACGATGGCGTCGCGCTTCCGTTGAAATTCGGGCCCGTCATCGGGGAGCGCCGCGAGTTCGCGGAACTTGTCGATGACGTCCGCGTATTCAGAGTTCGAGCGAGATTGCGAACCCTGGGAGGACGACCGCTTCACCTCAGCGATCTCACTCGTCTCGTTGTCATCGAGATGCCGACGACCTGTCCCCCATTGGGACCCTGTCCATCGCTGTGCGCGCTGACCTCGTCTGTCAGTGAGCTCAGGACATGCCAGCTGAAGCTACCGGGCTCCATGATGTCTGCGGTCGCGCATGTGGTGGACGCGTCGATGACGAGTTCGTCGTCCTTCGGGCACACGGCGAGAATCAAGATCGAATCGGGCAGTGCGGACCGGATGAGTCGCGTGCAGGCCTCGTCGACGGCAAGGCGAAGGTCTGAGACGGTGTCGGAATCCAGGTCCTCGAACGTGCTCACCGCCGCAACGAGGGTGCGCAGTATTGCGAGGTTCTCGAGTCTGGCCGCCACCCGAAACTCGACCTTGTTCTCAACGTCTGCCACGCGTCCTCCTGCTGATCTCCACGCGAGACTACCCTCGCCCAAGTCTCGGCTAACCACGAACACACCGGCGAGTCGTTGCTCCGACCGCGCGGCGATCAATCTGCCGATTCTCTTGGCGTGCATGCGATGTTCGTGACCCACGCGCGTGCGCCGAATCGGAACCGTACTCGCCGTCACCGCGGCGCCAGAGACCGGAGGCCTCCCCGTGCTCATCCAACGAGGCTGACAAGCCCTGACCTCCTCCATATTGCGCAAGTCGCGTCGAATCCGAGAGTGCCCCGCGGCATGTCTTCGCAAACCCGTTTCGACCAACGGGTTTTCCGCCCGATGCGACCCGCATGTGATCAAAGAAGGCATCCTCAAAGGCCTTGATCGACAGTGTGATCGACACCTCATGGCCGACGCCGCCCGTCCTCGTTTAGCCGCCAGCAAGCCCGGGAACGCTCCGTTGCGAGTCCACCAACGGAAAGGTGATCATGGCCGACAACAACAGTGGTCCAGAAGAAGCCGTCAAGGGCGTCGTCGAGGACGTCAAGGGCAAGGCAAAGGAAGTGATCGGCACCGTCACGGGGCGAAACGACCTCGTCAACGAGGGCCAGGCCCAGCAGGACAAGGCCGAGGCTCAGCGGGATGCCGCGAAGAAGGAAGCCGAGGCAGAGGCGGCCCGCGCCGGCGCCGCTGCAGCCGAAAAGCGCCAGGAGTCACATCAGCGGCCCTGACGCACACACGTCCGAAGGCCCGGCCGGGTACACCCCGGCCGGGCCTTCGTCTGTCGTCACCCCTCGTCGGGGCGTTCCGCGATGCGCTTGATGGCGGCGAGGCGCTGGTCCCAGCGCCTGCCGATACCGTCGAGTTCACTGGCCAGCGCGCTCAGGCGGGCCCCCAGCGCGCGGTACCGGATCTCGCGACCGGATCGCATGGGCTCCACCAGCCCGGCCTCAGCGAGGACGACGAGGTGCTTGGCGATCGCCTGGCGGCTGACCGGCAGGCGGGCCGCGAGCGCACTCGCCGACAGGTCGGCCTGGCCCACCTCGGTGAGAATGCGCCATCGAGTCTCATCGGCGAGCACCGCGAGGACGGCTGGCATCTCCGCGACGCCGCCGAAGCGCTCGGTCACCGGGATTCCACGAATTCCACCAGCTCGGCGAGTTCGGCTTGCCAGCCGCCGGTGTTGTCGTCGTGTGCCGCCTGCGGGTTCTCCAGCTCCTCGAAACCCGTCTCGGCCAGCGATAGCCGGGTCCCGCCCGCGATCTCGGTGAGATCGAAGCGCACGACGGTTGAGTTCCCCGGCGCGGGGGCGACCCCGGACTCGCGGCCCCACCGGTACACCAGGGTCTTGGGCGGGTCGATGTGCTCGACGACGACGTGGCTGCGGTGGTCCTTCCAGCCGAAGACCCCGGTTCCGCCGGGGCTGGCGTCGAACTCGCAGGTGTCGCCGAACCACTGCGCGATGAGGTCGGGTTCGGTCAATGCCGCCCACACCTTCTCGGCCGGGGCGTTGATGTCGATCGTGCGGGTGATGTCGAGGCTCGTCACGGGTCTTCTCCCTCTTGGTCTGATGTGCAACTCCATAGTTGCACTGCCCTACGAGTTGCGCAACCCCCAAGTTGCATTACGCCTCCCGCCGAACGTGAAGTTGATTGCGAAGAACTCGCGAGAGTTCGCAAACAACTTCACGTTCGGCGAGGTGTCGGTCCAAGAATCTAGAGTTCGGGTCCGTGTGGAGGGTCTATGTGGTGGTGGCCGTTGCGGCAGGGCTCGGCGCGTACCTGTTCGGGCTGAGCGTGCCGCTGAGCGTGGCTGTCGGTGTCCTCGCGCCGGCGCTGCCCGCGTTCCTTGTCGGAATGCTTCGCGGAGCGCGCACCCCGGGGGCCGGGGAGGATCCGGCCGCCGCCAAGCAGGCGATGTCGGGCACCGAGTTCGAGGATCACGTCGCGCGGATCGCCCGGACGTGTGGTCTGCCGGTCATCATGACGCCGCTGACCGGTGACTGGGGCGTCGACCTCATCGTCGGGCACCGACCCAATCGGATTGCCATCCAGTGCAAGCGCCAAGCCCGTCCGGTGGGCACGGGCGCGGTTCAGGAGGTGGTGGCGGGAGCGCCGATGCAGGACTGCGCCCAGACGATGGTCGTCACCAACCACACCTTCACGCCCGCGGCTCGGCGCCTCGCCGAGATCCACGGCTGCGTGCTCGTTGGTGGGGAGGACCTCACCCGGCTCGCCTCGATCATCCGCGGCCTGGCGGTCAGCCCATCTCGCTGAGAACCTCGCGCACGGTGTCGACGGCGGTGTCGATATCACGGCGCGACACCGTGAGCGCGGGCCGGAATCGCACACTGTCCGGGCCGCTGCCCAGCATGATGACGCGGCGGTCCCACAGCCTGCCGATGAGATCGTCACGCTGCGCGGGCGACGGCATGCTGAACGCACACATCAGACCGCGGCCGCGCGGGTCGAGCACGAGGGTCGGGAACTCCTCGGCGAGACTCTCGAGCCGATCCAGCAGATGCTTGCCCGCCTTGGCCGCGTGCACCATCAGATCGTCAGCCTCGATCACCTCGAGGATGCGACGCGCCCGCACCATATCGGTGAGGTTGCCGCCCCACGTGGAGTTGATTCGCGAGCTGACCGTGAAGACGTTGCCCGCCACCTCGTCGACGCGCCCGCCTGCCATCACACCGCACACCTGCGTCTTCTTGCCGAAGGCGACGACGTCCGGACGAACGCCCAATTGCTGGTAGGCCCAGGGTGTTCCGGTCATTCCGCAACCGGTCTGCACCTCATCGAAGATCAGCAGCGCGTCGAACTCATCGCACAGCGCACGCATCGCGGCGAAGAACTCCGCGCGGATGTGCCGGTCGCCACCCTCGCCCTGAATGGGCTCGGCGATGAAGCACGCGATGTCATGCGGATTGGCCTCGAACGCCGCGCGGGCCTGTCGCAGCGACTCCGCCTCGAGCGCGGCCATGTCGGCACCTGGCCGCACGTAGGGCGCGTCGATTCGCGGCCAGTCGAACTTCGGGAAGCGAGCGACCTTGTTGGGATCGGTGTTCGTCAGCGAGAGGGTGTAGCCGCTGCGTCCGTGGAACGCCCCACGCAGGTGCAGCACGCGGGTGCCGAACTCGGCGTGCCCCGGACGCGAGGAGGAAGAGGAGTCAAGCCCGCGGGACTCGTTGAGCCGACTCTTCCAGTCGAATGCCACCTTGAGCGCGTTCTCGACCGCGAGCGCACCACCGTCAACGAAGAACAGGTGCGGTAGCGCGGGATCACCCAGCACGCGCTTGAAGGTGTCGACGAATCGCGCCATCGGCACGCTGTAGACATCGGAGTTGCTCGGCTTGTTGATCGCGGCCGCTGCCAGCTCCCCGCGGAAGTCGGGATCCTCGGCCAGCCCCGGATGGTTCATACCCAGGGCCGACGACGCGAAGAACGTGAACATGTCCAGGAAGTGGACGCCCGTGCGCGCGTCGACCAACTGCGATCCCGACGAACGCTGCACGTCGAGCACGAAGTCGAGGCCGTCGGTGAGGATGCTGGCCCGCAGCACCTCGTGCACGTCGTCGGGGCCGATGGCCGGGCCGGATGCGCGATCGGTTCGGGACGGGAGAACGGCGGTCATGCGGCGATCTTAGCGCATTCTTTACGGCCCTCCCCGCTCTTATCAGGATTAATTACGGCACGAAGTCGCGTCCTTCGTAAAATGTTTGTAAGATGATGGTGCTTCGGGTGCGAACGTTGGCCGCGGTTCGGATCTGCTGCAGCAGGTCTTCCAGCGCTCGCGCGGTGGCGACGCGGACCAGGAGGACATAGCTCTCCTCCCCCGCCACTGAGTGACACGACTCGATCTCACGAATGTGTTCGAGCCGGGCAGGCGCATCATCGGGTTGAGACGGATCGAGGGGTGAGATGGCCACGAACGCCGACAGCATGTTGCCGATGGCCTCCGGGTTGATCCTCGCCCGGTACCCCGTGACCACGCCGCGCGATTCCAGGCGCCGCACCCGCGACTGCACCGCGGACACCGACAGACCGGCTACCGATGCCAACTGCGCCAGTGTGGCCCGCCCGTCGGCCACGAGAGCGCGCGCCAGGATCCGGTCGATCTCATCGAGTTCCTCACCCGTGTCCGTCATGGCCGGAGACTATCGCGACGACCCCTACGAGAAAGCGGCATCATGACCACCATGGCAACCTCCACGCCCGCTGCGGCCCTGCCCACCGCCGACGAGTTGCGCAAGAGGGTTCGCGCGGCGCTGGGCGCGATCGGTGCGCGATGCGACCTCCGCGAACCGGGCACCTCTGGCCTTCCCGCCCGTACACCCATCACCGACGACATGTTGTTCGCCATTGACGAGACCACCTCGGCGCAGGCGCAGGAGGCCATAGCCGCCGCAGCCACGGCATTCGCCGGCTGGCGCGTCACCCCCGCACCCGTTCGGGGCGCACTGGTGGCCCGGCTCGGTGAACTCCTGATCGAGCACAAGAGCGATCTCGCCACGCTCGTCACCGTCGAGGCGGGGAAGATCACCTCCGAGGCACTGGGCGAGGTGCAGGAGATGATCGACGTCTGCCAGTTCGCCGTTGGTCTCTCGCGTCAGCTGTACGGCAAGACCATCGCATCCGAGCGGCCCGGCCACCGGCTGATGGAGACGTGGCATCCGCTCGGCGTCGTCGGCGTCATCACCGCATTCAACTTCCCGGTCGCGGTCTGGGCGTGGAACACCGCCGTCGCGCTGGTATGTGGAAACACCGTGGTGTGGAAGCCTTCTGAACTCACCCCGCTCACCGCGATCGCGTGCCAGGCCCTGATCGAGCGCGCCGCAGACGACGTGGGTGCACCCCATGACGTCAGCCGACTCGTCCTTGGCGCCCGCGAGATCGGCGAACTGCTGGTCGACGACGCCCGAGTGGCGCTGCTGAGCGCGACTGGCTCGGTGCGGATGGGCCGGGAGGTCGGGCCGCGGGTGGCACAGCGCTTCGGCAAGGCGCTTCTGGAACTGGGCGGCAACAACGCGGCGATCGTCGCACCCTCGGCCGACCTCGATCTGGCGGTTCGCGGCATCGTGTTCGCCGCGGCGGGCACCGCGGGCCAGCGCTGCACCAGCATGCGCCGCGTGATCGCCCACACGTCGGTGGTGGACACCCTCGTCGAGCGTATCGAGCAGGCCTACCGCAGCCTGCCGGTCGGAGATCCGGCGGCCGAGGGCACCCTGGTCGGACCGCTGATCCACGAGCGCGCCTACCGCGACATGGTCGGCGCGCTCGAGCAGGCCAGGGCCGACGGCGGCGAGGTCATCGGCGGTGAGCATGTCGAGGTGGACGCGGGCGGCTTCTACGTGCGGCCCGCCCTGGTCCGGATGCCTGCGCAGACCGCCGTGGTGCACGACGAGACGTTCGCGCCGATCCTCTACGTGCTGACCTATGACGATCTCGACGAGGCCATCGCACTGAACAACGCGGTACCGCAGGGGCTTTCGTCGGCGATCTTCACCACCGACATTCGTGAGGCCGAACGCTTCATGGCCGCCGACGGATCGGACTGCGGCATCGCCAACGTCAACATCGGCACCTCGGGCGCGGAGATTGGCGGAGCATTCGGCGGCGAGAAGCAGACCGGCGGTGGCCGCGAGTCAGGGTCCGACTCGTGGAAGGCCTACATGCGACGCGCCACCAACACCGTCAACTACAGCTCCGAGTTGCCGCTCGCTCAGGGCGTCCAGTTCGGCTAACACGTCCCGCGTGTCAGCGCCCAGCTCGGGTGCATAGCCGGCCACCCGGCCCGGTGTACGCGAGAACCACGTCGGCACACCGGGAATGCGCACCGGGCCGTGTTGCGTCTGCACCGTCTCGAACAGACCGACGGCGTTCAGGTGCGGATCGTCGAACAGCGCATCGGGGGTCTGGATCGGCGCGGCCGGGATCTCCAACTCCCGAAACAGCGCCAGCCACTCGTCGGTGGTGCGCTCCAACAACGTCTCGGCGATCAGGCCGTAGACCACGTCGATATGCTTGGCGCGCCGTTCCAGCGTGGCGTAGAGCTCGCTGGTCCAGGCGGGCTGGACCGCGGCGATGAAGGCGTTCCAGTGCTTGTCGTTGTAGATCAGCGCAGCGATCTGACCGTCCTTGGTCTGATATGGCCGCCGGTTCGGTGCGACCGTGCGCGGATACACCGCCGGCCCCAGTGGAGGGTCGAACATGGCGCCGTTGGCATGTTCGACCAACATGAAGGATGCCATGGTCTCGAACATGGCGACCTCGACCTCCTGTCCCTCCCCCGTGCGCTCACGGTGGAACAGCGCCATCATCGTGGCGTACAGCGCGGTGAGCCCGGCGACCTTGTCCGCCATGATGGTTCCGACGTAGTTCGCCTCGCCGGTGAGTTGTTCCTGCACGGCGGGCAGGCCGCACTCGGCCTGAATGGTGTCGTCGTAGGCCGGCCGGTCCGCCTCGGGACCTCGGCGGCCGTAGCCGTAGCAGTTCGTGTACACAATGTCGGGGTTGATCGCGGCGACGTCGTCGTAGCCGAAGCCGAGTTTGACGATCGCCTTCGACCGCATCGAGTGGATGAACACATCGGCACTCACGATCAGCGAGCGAAGGGCCGCCGCGCCCTCCTCGGTGCGCAGATCCAGCACCACACTGCGCTTTCCGCGGTTGACGTTGACGAACACGCCGCTCATTCCGGGCGCGGGGCCGACCGAGATGAAGCGGGTGTTGTCACCGGCCGGCGGCTCGACCTTGACGACGTCAGCACCCATGTCGGCCATGATCTGCGTGCAGTAGGGGCCCATCACCATCGCGGTCAGATCGACCACACGGATACCGTGCAGCGGGCCCTTCGGTTCAGTCATTCTCGGCTCCCTGCGCCGAAGCTGTACCGGATGTGATCGGCGTGCCCGTCGGGCACCACGGGGAACACCAGCGGCGAGGTGTCGTCGCGGATCGCGGTGATGTTCTCGGCGACGTCCTCGACGGTCCACGACGGCCGATACACACCGGGGGTCTCGCCGATGAACGCCCGAGCCACGCGGCCCGCGATGGCCACGAAGTACTCGCCCGTGACGGTGCAGTCCTCGTGTGCCAGCCAGCCGACGGTCGGTGCCACCAGAGCGGGGTCCATCGGCGGGTAGGCCGACGTGTCCAGTCCCTCAGCCATTCTGGTGACAGCGCCCGGGATGATCGCGTTACAGCGCACGCCCGCGGCCGCACCCTCGAGTGCCACGACGTTGGTCAGCCCGAGGACACCAGCCTTGGCCGCGGCGTAGTTGGCGACGCCGTGGTTGCCGTACAGCCCACCGATCGACGATGTCAGCACGATCCGGCCGTAGCCCGCCGCGCACATCACCGGGAACGCGGGCCGCACCACGTGGAACGCACCGCGCAGGTGAACGTCGAGGACGGCGTCGAAGTCCTTGTAGGACATCTGGGTGAGCGGCGCGCGGCGCACGTTGCCCGCATTGTGGATCAGGACGTCGATGCGGCCGTAGTGGTCGAGCGCGGTGGCGATGATCGACTCACCGCCCGCGGCGGTGGCCACCGAATCGGTGCTGGCGACGGCATCACCTCCGGCAGCGCGGATCTCGGCGGCGACCTGATGCGCCGGACCCTCGTCGCCGCCCTCACCGGTCAGGCTGCCACCGACGTCGTTGACCACGACCCTGGCGCCGCGGGAGGCGAGCAGCAGGGCGTACTCGCGACCAAGGCCCCGCCCGCCGCCGGTGACGACGGCGACGCGTCCGTCGAATCGCAGGTCGGATGGCTCAGTGAATTCACTCATGTCAGGCGAACGGCTCCTCGCCTGCGAGCTTCGTGCGTTGCAGCAGCCGGCCCGACTTCGGGTCGTACGGCGTGGCACGGTGCATGGTGCCGGTGTTGTCCCAGATCACCAGATCGCCCACCGACCACTTGTGGCGGTAGACGAAACGCGGCGCGGTGGCCCAGTCCCGAAGGCGTACCAGCAGTTCCGCACTCTTGCGGTAGTCCATGTCCACGACGTGGTGGGCGGTGGCGCCGAGCACCAGGGACTTGCGGCCCGAGCTGTGTGTCCACACCAGTGGCAGCTCGCGGTCGCCGATCGCCTGCATCTGCCTCAGCGTCCGAACGTCGGGTTCCGGGTCGTAGTAGAACAGCGTGTTCCACGCCGAGTGCATCACGGTGAGGCCCTCGAGATCAGCCTTGTCCGCATCCGAGAGTGCGTCATAGGCCGCGTAGGTGTTGCAGAACTCGGTGTCACCTTCGTCAGGGTTGCCCAGTGCGACGCTCTGCAGAAGTGACGCAAGGATCGGGACCTCGTTCATCGTGCCGTCGAGATGCCAGTACAGCGAGCCCTTGAGGTAGTCGGCCTGCTTGTTGACCTCGGTGTCCAGCGACACCTTGTACAGCTTGCCGCCGGTGTGCTCCGCGGCGAAGGTGCCGAGCGTCTCGGTGAACGCGATCTGCTCCTCGTCGCTGAAGCCGAGCTTCGGAAAGACGAGCACACCGCGGCTCTGCAGGAGGTCGCGGATCGTGCCCGCGTGCTCGCCGGACAGCAGTGCTGCCTTCTCCGCGACGATCTCGGTGCCGATGTGCTCATGGATGTCCCTGGTGGACAACGCGACCGAGGCCGTCATGTCTTCAACTCCAGTCCGTCGAGGTCGCCCTTGGCGCGCCATGCGGCCAGCAGATCGTCGAACTCGTAGAAGCCCGGCGAGTAGAAGTCGCCGAGGAAGGCGCCGTTGGCCTCACCACCACCGCGACCCTCGTTATTGTAATAGCCAGGAGTGCAGGAGAGTTCGAAGGCCGAGTTGTCGATCGAGAGATCCCGAACGGTCTTCACCCAGGTGTCCTGGCCCTCCTGACTCGGTTCGACGGTCTTCGCGCCACGGCTGATGGCCTCGGAGATGATGTAGGCGATGTGCTTGGCCTGCTGCTCGAACATCGCGGTGGTGTTGGCCGAGACGCCGCCCTGGATGAAGCCGGTGAAGAACTGGTTGGGGAAGCCGCGAGTGGTGATCCCGTGCAGCGTCTGGTAGCTGTCCTTCCAGTAATCGAACAGCGACAGCCCGTCGCGCCCCTCGACGACATCCATCGCATACCGCCGACTGATCTCCGTCGAGATCTCGAAGCCGCTCGCGAAGATCACGCAATCGACCTCGTACTCAATGCCATTGGCGACGATCCCGCGCTCGGTCAGCCGGTCCACGCCCTTGGACTCCGCGACGTCGACCAGGGTCACGTTGGGCCGGTTGAACGTCGCGAGGTACTCGTCGCTTGAGCACGGCCGCTTGCACATGAACCGGTAGTACGGTTTGAGCGCCTCGGCGGTGTCGGGATCGTCGACGAGGCCGCCGATCCGGCGCCGCAGCCGCTCCATGATCTTGTAATCCTCCTCCTCTCGGATCGCCATGATCTGCTCGATGCCCAGAGCTGCGGGGTCCTCGCTGGCCGCAATGCGTGCCGACATGTTGCGTCCAAGCTCGGTCCAGAAGTCGCAGACCAGGTCCGGCGCTCCGAACACCACACCCACGAACGGTGACCAATTGTGGAAGTTGCGCTTGCGCTCCTCCTGCCAGCCCGGCTGAAGCGACTTCACCCATTCCGGATCGGTCGGGGTGTTGTCACGATCGTCGACTGATGATGGTGTGCGCTGGAATACGTAGACGTGTTGGGCGTCTCGGCCGAGGTGCGGCACCAGCTGAACGCCGGTCGCGCCGGTGCCGACGAGCGCGACGCGCTTGTCGCGCAGCTTGTCCAAGCCGCCATTGGCGTCACCCCCGGTGTAGTCGTAATCCCAGCGGGCGGAGTGGAAGGTGTGGCCTCCGGCATTCACGTAGTCCAGGATCCCCGGGATGCCGGGCAGCTTCGGACGGTTGTAGGAGCCCTGCGCCATGACCACGAAGCGCGCCCGGATGTCGTCACCGCGGTTGGTGGTCAACTGCCATCGGTCGATCGTCTCGTCCCAGCGCACGGTACGGACCTGGGTCGAGAACAGCGCACCGTCGTACAGCCCGAAGTGCTTGGCGATACGCCTGCAATGCTCAAAGATCTCGGCCCCGTCGGCGAACTTCTTGGACGGCACGAAGTCGAGTTCCTCGAGCAGCGGGACATAGCAGTACGCATCGTTATCGCACTGAATTCCGGGAAAGCGATTCCAGTACCAGACCCCGCCGACGTCACCGCCCATCTCGATGATCCGAACGTCCTCCACGCCGGCCTTCTTCAGATACGAGCCGGCCAGCAGCCCCGCGATACCACCACCGAGCACCACCACCTCGACGTCCTCGGAGATCGGCGCGCGTGGAGTCACCGGGGTGTGCGGGTCGACCTCGGCGAACTCCGCGAACTCACCCTTCAGCTCCTGGTACTGCCTCGCCCCCTCTGGACGTAGCCGCTTCTCCCGCTCGGCGCGGTACTTCTCGCGCAGTGCGGGGATGTCGACGTCGACTGGCGTGTCGGTGGGCCCGCACGAGTTCTCGACGGTGGTCATCGATCTCCTTCTGCAAGTTCCTGCGGGGCACCGGTGCCCATGTACTTCGACAGTTGGTAGTGCAGGTTGACGGTGCTGCGTTCCCGGTACGGATTGGGTTGAGTGCCTGGGAAGCCGAGTGACTTCATGCCCTGCTGGACGGCCGCCATGTTCGAGAAGTCCTGCGGCAGGACGGAGAGCCAATTGGGATCACCGACCGGCGTGTACGCCCACTCCGTCGCGGGCTCCTCGCCCCTGGGGTACAGCTCGAACACCGACACCTCGAAGATGCACTTGTTCGGGTCATAGCTCGGGTCGGGTCGGGCGCTGTAGCACAGTGCGCTGGTAAGCCCCTGGCCCACTTGGAAGTTCGGGAAGATCTGCCAGGCCGTCCCGCTCTGTCCGAGGATGTCAGCGGGTATGGTCGGCCAGACCACACCGCGCGCCTCGTCGTCGCGGCGCGCCGAGGCCAGCCAGTGCTGCAGTACCTCGTCGGCCGGTGTCCCCTCCGGCAGCTCGTCGACAAGGCGCTTCGCCGCGTTGACCAGCGTGTTGGTCGTGGTGGCGTTGGTCTCCTCCATGGTGTAGATCTGCATCTCCGCGGTCGAGATGCGCGGATCCCCCGTGCCGAGCCGGATCTTGGACTTCGTCTCGTCCATACCCTTGGGCGCGTCATAGCCGATGTTGGAGTGCTTACCCTGCGCCTTGGCCCAGCCCTTGAACTCGCCGAACTTGTTGAACTCCGGGTGGGTGGTGAAGACGTGGTAGGTCTCGTTGAACGCCTCCAGCGCGACCTTCCAGTTGCAGTCGAAGTTCAACCACTTGCGCCACTTGTAGCGCATGTTCTCCAACCCGAACGGGTCGAGGATCTTCACGGCGGGAAACAGGTAGTCCGCCAATGGTTCACAGTCGGGGTCCATGTTGACGAAGACCCAGCCGCCCCACGTGTCGACCCGGACCGAACGCAGGTGGGTGCGCTCAGGTGTCAGCGCACCCTTCCAGTCGTCCTGTTCGCGGATGTGCGTGCAGGTGCCATCCAGCCCGTAGGTCCAGCCGTGGAAACCGCAGACGAACGACTTGCGCGCCTTGCCCACTGCGTTCTTGCCACCCTGCGGGGTGTCCACGAGTTTGCGCCCGCGGTGCATGCAGACGTTGTGGTGCGCCGCAAAGGCGTCACCCGAGCTTCCCTCGCCGGTGCGGACCACGATGATGGAGTCGTCGAGAATGTCGTAGGTCAGGTAGCTGCCCACCTCGGGAATGTCCTCGATGCGCCCGGCCTGCTGCCAGACCTTGCGCCACAACAGGTCCCGCTCATTGCGCGCGTACTCCGGCGAGATGTAGGCCTCGACGCCGATGGTCACCGGCTCCGCGAGTTCCTCGGTCAGCGCGGGCTGCGTATCGGTCACTTGCATCATCTCCTCATGGCCGCTTGATGGAGTTGCGGAAGGACTCGTCCTTCAGGAACAGCGAGGTGTTGTCCGCACCGAGGTGCGTCCACTTCAGGTTCAGGCCGCCGTCGACCAGCAGGGTCTGGCCGGTCACGTAGCCCGACAGATCCGAGAGCAGGAACAGGATGGCGCCGGCCTGCTCCTCGGGAGTGCCGCGCCTGCCCATCGCGATCGCCGTGCGGTCGCGCTCTGGGTCGTCGTCGACATAGGTCGCCGACGCCGCGGTCTGCGTGACACCCGGTGCGACGGCGTTCACCCGGATCCCGTCGAGCGCGAGCTCGACGGCCATGGTGCGTGTCATGGCGACGATCGCGGCCTTGGCAGTGCCGTAGGCAATGTGGAACGGCGCCGTGTTGATACCGCTGATCGACGATATCGACACGATGGATCCGGGTGACGAGTTCACCCGAAGTTCGGCTGCCACAGCCTGACTCATGAAGAACGTGGTCTCTAGGTTGGCGGCGAACAGCGCCCGCCAGTCCTCACGGGTGACCCTTGTCGCGGGCATCCATGTCGAGGGCGCCGCGCCGCCCGCCACGTTGACCAGCCCGTACAGCCGCGCCTCGGTGGTCTCGGCAACGTGGCGCACCGCCTCGAGCACCGTCTTGATGCCCTCGTCGGTCGCCGCGTCGGCAGACACCGGGATGACCGACAGACCCTGCGGCGCGAGCGGAGCCACGTGGGTGTCGAGGTTGTCCTTGGACCTGCTGACGGCGACCACGGTGGCCCCGGCCTCGGCAGCCATGCGCGTCACCGTGGTGCCGATGCCTCCACCGCCGGCGCCCGACACCACCACGATGCGGCCGCTGAGGTCAAGCACGTCAGCCATCTAGGATCCGCTCGCCCCGTGCATATTCCCCGTCGCTTCGCTCGCCCCGTGCGTATTCCCCGTCGCTTCGCTCGCCCCGTAGCCCAGTATCGACTTCGTCTCCAGGTACTCGTGGAATCCGATGTCCCCCCACTCGCGTCCGTTGCCGCTGCGCTTGTAGCCGCCGAACGCGGAGTTGAAGTCGAAGGCACTGTTGATGGCCACCCAGCCCGCGCGGATTCGACTCGCGACGCCGCGCGCCGTGGCCAGGTCCTCCCCCGACACGTAGCCGGCCAGCCCGTACTCGGTGTCGTTGGCGATCGCGACGGCGTCGTCGAGATCGTCATAGCCGATCACCACGAGTACCGGACCGAAGATCTCCTCGCGGGCGATGGTCATGTCGTTGGTCACGTCGGCGAACACCGTCGGCTTGACGTAGTACCCGGTCGACAGACCGTCGGGCCTGCCGGTACCGCCGGCGACCAGGGTGGCACCCTCATCAATGCCCTTGGCGATCAGTGCCTGGATCTTCTCGTACTGCGTGCCCGACACGACGGGGCCGACGGTGGCGCCGCTGTTCGGGTCGCCGACCTTCACCGAAGCCGCAGCGGCGGCGGCGAGCTCCTTCGCCTCCGCCATCCGGGCGGCCGGCACCAGCATCCGCGAGGGGGCGCTGCAGGTCTGGCCCGAGTTGCCCATCATCGTGACGACTCCGGATGACACGCTGCCCGCGAACGCGGCGTCGTCGAGCACGATGTTCGGGCTCTTGCCGCCGAGTTCCTGAGCCACCCGCTTGACGGTCGGGGCGGCGTTGCGCGCCACCTCGACGCCAGCCCGGGTGGACCCGGTGAAGGACACCATGTCGATGTCGGGGTGGCTGGCCAGCGCGACGCCCACGCCCGGGCCGTCGCCCTGAATCAGGTTGAACACACCGGCGGGAACACCTGCCGTGTGCAGAATCTCGGCGAAGATCTGCGCCGAGAACGGGGCCACCTCGGACGGTTTGAGCACCGACGTGCAGCCCGTCGCGAGCGCCGGGAAGACCTTGACCGAGATCTGGTTGAGCGGCCAGTTCCAGGGCGTGATGAGCCCGCACACGCCGATCGGCTCCTTGACGATGGTCGTGTCACCACGCTGCTCGGTGAAACTGAAGTTCTTCAGCGACTCGATGGCCGTGGTGAGGTGGCCGAGACCGAGACCGACCTGCGGGCCCGACGCCAGCCCCGCGGGGGCGCCCATCTCCTCGGTCACCGCCTCGGCGAGATCGCCCGCACGGCGCTGGTATTCGGCCAGGATGGCACCCAGCACATCGAGCCGCTCCTCGACCGTGGTCACCGACCAGGTCGTGAAGGCTCGTCGGGCGGCCTTCACCGCTTTGTCCACGTCGGCGGCCGACCCGATCGAGATGTGGCCCGCGACCTGTTCGGTGGCGGGGTTCTCGATATCAGCCGTCCTCGGCTCGACCGGATCGACCCACTGGCCGTCAATGTAGAACTTCAGGTACTCACGCATTACTGCTCCTCACGTCCGCACCGCATTACTGCTCCTCACGTCCGCACCGCATTACTGCTCCTCACGTCCGCACCGCATTACTGCTCCTCACGTCCGCACCGCATTACTGTGTCCCCTCCGCATACCAGGTCCGGAACTCGTCATAGCTCGGCATCTCCTCCGAGTTCACCTTCGGGTCGATCGGCACGTGAATGACGGTGACCTTGCCACTGGCGTAGGCCCGGTCGATCGCGGGACCGAGATCCTCGGCCTTGTCGACGTACTCGCCGCGACAGCCGAAGCCCTCGGCGATCTTGTCGAATCGCACGTCCTTGCTCCAGTGCACGCCGGTCTCCAGCGAGCCCTGGCCGAATGTCCGCTTGTAGACACCGACCTCCAGACCCCACTGGTTGTCGACACCGACGACGCAGACCAGCGGAAGGTTCAGCCGTGCAGCGGTTTCCAGCTCGGCGATCGCGAACATGAACGACGAGTCGCTGGTGAGCAGCATGACCGGCTTCTTGCGGCCATCGGCGACGGATGCGCCGACCGCATAGGGCAGGCCGGTGCCGATGTGGCCGAAGTTCTGATTCCACACCACGTCATGCGGCTTGGCCTGTGAGTACGTCCACTGGAAGATGACCGTGGCGCCGCCGTCGCGGACCATGATGCCGTCTTGAGGCAAGGCCGCAAAAGCGCGAGTGGCCTCGACCACGAAACGCGCGGTGTGCAGCGGTGTTCCACCGGGAGCGGACTCGGCGAGTTCTTTGATCCGAGCTGCGTCATCATTTATCCAGCCCGCGAGTTCGGGCGTGGCCTGACGCGGCGAGTCCTTCAGCGCGTCGACGAGTTGCGGCACGATCGCGCGCAGGTCACCGACGAGCGGAACGTCGATGCGCCGGTTGACGCCGATGGCCGTGGGATCGAGTTCAACGCTGATCCACTTGCGGTTGGCCTCGTTCTCCAGCCAGTGCCTGCCCTTGCCATAGTGCACGGGCTCACCGAGCTCGGTGCCGATGGCGACCACCAGGTCCGAGCGCACCACGGCGTCGACGGCCGAAGGTGAGAAGCCATACGGGAAGGTGCGATCCTCCAGACCCTTGATGAACGACGTGCCGCCGGAGGTCTGAATCACCGGACAGTTCATCAGCTTCGCCAGCGCCTCAACGGACTCGCCGGCGCGGTTGGTGTGCACTGCGTGACCGACGAGCAGGATGGGCTGCTCGGCCCTGCGGATGAGTTCGGTCGCGCGCTCGATCATCTGCGCGCTGGCACCCTGGTTAACCAGGCGGTAGGCCTCGGGCGGCAGCGGCTCGGGAACGTCGAGTTCCTCGAGGATGACGTGGCTGGGGTACTCGATGTAGGCCGGCCCCGGGGTGCCGGTCTGCGCGATCCGCAGCGCGTTGCGCACGATCTCGTCGGTCTGATCGGCATACTCGATGCTCGCCGAGTACTTCACCGACGGCGCCAGGAGCGGCGCCTGGGAGACGAACTGAATGCGGCCGCGGCGGACCCGCTGCTCGGTGATGCGGGCGCGCTGCCCGCCCAGGAAGATGACCGGCGAGTTCTCGACCTTGGCGCACATGATGGCGCCGGCGAGGTTGGCCAGGCCCGGTCCGAGTGTGCCGATGGCCAGCCCGGGCTTGCCCGTCATGCGGGACACGGCCTCGGCCATGAAGCCGGCGTTCTCCTCGTGGTGCGGCGCCACAACCGTCCAGCCGCGCTCCTCGGCGGCGTGGAACATGTGCACGAAGTTGGGGTCGGGGATGCCGAAGAGCGTGTTGATGCCCTCAGCCTCGAACAGCTGCAGGATGCGCTCGTAAACCTTCACGGCCACAGTCGTTGTTCTCCTAATTGTCCGGACAAGATAGTGGTGTGCACCATTTGGAGAGCATGATTCTCTCTAACCTAGCTGCACGTCAAGGCCCGTTCGGCAATCTGCGAAACTTATTGTCTGGACTACGGCGGCTTGCTATCGTCCGAGCGATGACGACCGGAACCCCTGTCTCGCAGACCCCGAGCCGCTACCTCTGCGCCTGCCAACCGGACGTCGCGGTGGGCTGGCGACTCGAACGTCTCACCGCGCCGAGCAGGCTGTTCGGCGCCAACGGACTGCGCACCGGACCCGATGGCCGCATCTACATCGCTCAGGTCACGGGTAGCCAGATCAGCGCCCTGGACATCACCACGGGCGATGTCGAGACCATCAGCGCCAAGGGCGGTGACATCGTCGCGCCCGACGACGTCGCGTTCGACACGCACGGCAACCTCGTCGCCACCGAGGTGATGAACGGCCGCGTCAGCCTGCGCGACACCTCCGGTCGGACCCGGGTGCTGCGCGATGACGTGCCGTCGGCCAACGGCATCACGTTCCACAACGGGCGACTGTTCATCGGCGAGTGCCGCGAGGGCGGCCGGCTCATGGAGTTCGACTTGGGCGGTGGCCCACCACGGATCCTGCTCGAGAACGTCCCGTCCCCCAACGCCATGGAGGTCGGACCCGACGGGTTGTTGTACTTCCCCGTCATGGGTGCCAATGAGATCTGGCGCATCGACCCCGACGCTGGCGCGGACGCGAGGAGCAACGGGGCTCTCCGCGGCCAGCCCGAGATCGTGGCGACCGGCCTCGGTGTGCCCGACTCGGTCAAGTTCGACGCCGACGGTTTCATCGTCTCGACGCAGGTCGCCAGCGGCCAGGTACTGCGGATCGACCCCCGCACGGGTGACCAGACCGTGCTGGCCCAACTCAACCCCGGTCTGGACAACTGCACCCTGGTCGACGGGCGACTGTTCGTCTCGAACTTCACCGGCGAGATCACCGAGGTCCTCGCTGGCGGCCAGACCCGAACCACCCTGCCGGGGGGGCTGAACTGGCCGATGGACATCGCGGTCGGCGGCGACGGCCGGCTCTATGTCGCCGACGGCACGTACTTCTATGCGCTCGGCGCGGACGGTTCCCTGGACACCGTCGGCATGCTGTTCTCGCCCGGCTACCCGGGCTTCCTGCGCGGCCTCACCCCGTCGGGGCCCGGCGAGTTCGTCGTCACCACGTCGGGCGGCCAGATCGGCCGCTACCGCCCCGCCCTTGATGAAACCGACTTTCTCGCTGACGGTTTCGATCAGCTGTACGGTGTCGCGCTCGCCCCCGGCGGTATCGTCGCCGCCGAACTCGGCACCGGCAACATCGTGTCGGTCGACGGCTCGGGCAATGTCGGCGTGCTCGCGTCCGGACTCGCCGATCCCATCGGCGTCACGGTGACATCGGGCGGGGAAGTCCTGGTCTCCGAGTCGGGTGCGGGACGAGTCGTGCGAGTCGCCCCGTCGGGCACCGACATCGTGGTCGACGGCCTGGTGCGGCCGCAGGGCATCCTGGCATTGGAGGGCTCGCTGTACATCGTCGACGCCGGCCAGAAAGCCGTCATCGAGGTCGACCTCGGCACCGGTGCACGCACGACGATCGCCGCCGGACTTCCCGTCGGGCCGCCGCCCGGGGTCGTGCCGAAGCCGCTGCTCGGCATGCCGCCGTTCTCCGGGCCGCAGGGTCCGTTCGCGGGTATCGCCGCCGGACCCGATGGCACGCTGTACGTCTCGGCCGATGGTGAGGGCAGCGTTATGGCACTGAAGCGGGATCGCGCATGAGTACCGAGGTCGGGGTCCCGGCAGACCACCGCTACATGCAGGTGGCGCGAACCCTGCGCAAGGAGATCGTCGACGGGATCTACCCGGTGGGGACGCAGTTACCCACCGAGCACGAACTGTGCGAGCGGTTCGGTGTGAGTCGCTACACCGTGCGCGAGGCACTGCGCAGGCTTCGGGACGACAATCTGGTCGCCTCGCGGCCACGGGCCGGAACCATGGTGGTCGCCCGTGCCGCATCGAATTCCTATGCCCAGGAAGTGATGTCGATCAACGACCTGCTCGCGTTCGCGGCAGGCGCGCGGTTCGCCATCGAGTCCAACGCCATGGTGACCCTCGACGAGGACCTCGCCGCGCACACCGGTCTGCCGGTCGGCTCGGAGTGGCTGGTGGTGCGCGGCACGAGGCAGTCCGACGACAACCCCGTCCCCATCTGCCGCACGGAGTACTACATCAACCGATCGTTCGCCGCGGTCGGACGGCTGCTGCAGCGTCACACCGGGCCGATCTTTCCGCTTGTCGAGGACCTCTTCGGAGTCAGCGTGGTGGAGGTGGCCCAGGAGATCGCCGCCGTGCTGGCATCACCAGGTCTGGCCGAGGAACTGCAGGTCGACGAGGGCACCGCAGCACTCGAGATGCGTCGCACGTACACGACCTCCGACGGCGAGATCGCCCAGGTCACGGTGAACACGCATCCCTCATCGCGGTTCCGGTACTCGATGACGATGCGGCGAGTGAAGGGTTAGGCACGTCGGTGAGCAACGGCCGCAAAGCGGTTGGCGGACGGTCGATCCGGTGGAGTGACGAACGTGCCGCGCAGGCCTACGATGCCGGTCTCTGGATTCGGGGCACACTCGCGGACGCATTACGACTGGCGGCGCGCGACACCCCCGAGCGCGTCGTGCTGGTCGACGGCGATGTGGAACTCGACTGCCGCGAGCTTTACCGGCGCTCTGCCGCCCTGGCGGCGGCGCTCGTCGACCGGATGCCAACCGGCAGCGTGGTGTCCTTCATGCTGCCCAACTGGCACGAGGCAGCCGTGGTGTACCTGGGCGCCACGCTGGCAGGCATGGTGGTGAATCCGATCCTTCCGTCGCTGCGCGATCACGAACTGCGCTTCATCCTCGATGACGCCGACAGCCGGATGGTCTTCGTCCCGTCGCAGTTTCGCGGCTTCGACTACGCGGCAATGCTGACCCGCGTGACGGCCACATTGCAGTGCCCGCCCGAAGTGGTCGTGGTGCGCGGCGATTCGCGCGAGCACACCAGCTTCGACGACTTGCTCACCGACTCCCAGCCAGCGCCGGTCGGCGAACTCGATCCCGACGCCGTCCGCATGATCATGTACACCTCGGGTACCACGGGCCGCCCCAAGGGTGTTCTACACAGCCATAACTCGATCCACGCGTTGATCACCCAGATCCGACGGCACTGGTCGATCGAACCGGGCGACAAGTTCCTGGTCCCCTCCCCCATCGCGCACATCGGCGGCTCCATCTACGCCTTCGAGTGCCCCCTGCTTGCCGGTTCCACGGCTGTGCTGATGGAGCGCTGGGACGCCGATGAGGCGGTCGGGCTTCTGGTGGCGCAGCGCTGCACGCACATGGCCGGAGCCACACCGTTCCTGGAGCAGATTCTCGCCGCGGCAGAGCGCGCAGGCACCGACCTGCCCGATCTGAAGGTTTTCATCTGCGGCGGCGCGTCAGTACCGCCGTCGCTGATCCGCAGGGCCACAGAGTATTTCGCACGGGCGCTGGTGACAAGGGTGTACGGCTCCACCGAGGTGCCCGTGACTACTGTGGGCTCACCGCACGACGCCGACCGGGCGGCGGACACCGACGGCGCTCCTGGTATCGCGCAGGTCGCGCTGACCGGTGACGACTCGGCCACCGAAGGTGAGATCGTGGCCCGCGGCGCGCAGATGCTGGTCGGCTACCTGCATGCCGAGGACGAGATCGGCGCCTTCGATGCCGACGGCTACTACCGCACCGGTGATCTCGGACGCTGGGATGGCGACTGCCTGGTGGTGACGGGCCGGGCGAAGGACATCATCATCCGCAACGGCGAGAACATCTCCCCCAAGGAGGTCGAGGACATTCTCGTCGGACACCCCGACATTGCCGAGATAGCCGTGGTCGGGCTTCCCGACCCGCGCACCGGTGAGCGCGCGTGTGCGGTGGTCGTTCCTGCGCACGGCACCCCTGGGCCCGCGGTGGCCGACCTTCGGCGATTCCTCGGAGCACGGGGTGTCGCGACGTTCAAAGTGCCCGAGCAGGTGGCGATCTGGGAGGCCCTGCCCAGGAACGACGCGGGCAAGGTCTTGAAGCATCACATCCGAGCGACGCTGACCAACGAAGGTGGATGAACACATGCAGGTAGCGATCGTCACGGGTGCCAGCAGCGGGATCGGCTTCGGCACAGCCGTCAAACTGGCCGAGTCGGGTATCGCGGTGCTTGGCACCGGGCGCGACGAGGCCCGCCTGGCCGATCTCGCCTCGGCTATCGGTGATCCCGAGCGCGTCGCCACACTCGCCGTCGACCTGACCGCCGATGACGGTCCCGCCCGCGTGGTGGACGCTGCGGTGAAGCGGTGGGGCCGCATCGACTTCCTGGTGAACAATGCGGGAGTCGGCAGCCCCAAGCCGCTGCACGAGACCGACGACGAGTCCCTGGACTACTTCCTCGGTCTGATGCTGCGGGCACCGTTCCGGTTGGCACGCGACGTGATGCCGCACATGGCGTCGGGTTCGGCGATCATCAACGTGACGTCCACCTTCGCCGTCGTCGGCGGCCTGCGCGGCGGCGCGTACTCGGCGGCCAAGGGCGGGCTGACGGCGCTGACCACACACATCGCCTGCCAGTACGGGCCGCAGGGCATCCGCTGCAACGCCGTGGCACCCGGCGTCACGGTCACACCCATGGTCGAACACCGACTGGAGGACGAACGCTTCCGCAAGATCAACACTGAGATGACGCCGTACCCACGGCTGGGCCGGGTGGAGGATCTGGCGAGCACCATCGCGTTCCTGTGCTCTCCCGGAGGGAGTTTCATCAACGGGCAGACGATCGTCGTCGACGGCGGCTGGTCATCGACGAAGTATCTGTCGGACTTCGCGTTGTCCTCGGAGTGGGTGGCGAGATGAACCTGTTTGGCATTCTGGATCAGATCGCCACGCGCCACGGTGACCGCGGCGCGATATTCCTCGGGACGCGGCAACTGCACACCTGGCGGGAGCTGCGTGACCGCGCGCTACGCCTCGCCACATCGCTTCGCCAGGTGTACCCGGTGGGCACGCGCATCGCTGTCGCAACCGAGAACCGCCCGGAGATCGTGGAACTGATGTTCGCGGCGTGGGCCGCGGAGTGCGTCGTGGTCCCCGTCAACTACAAGCTGCACGCGCTCGAGATGGTGCAGATCCTCGAGGACGCCGACGCGGCAATGGTGTTCGCGTCGCCCAAGATCGCGCAGGGCCTGACACCGGCAACTGCGATAGCGGTTGAGTCGCTCGACGGTGCCGCGTACACCGCCCGATTCAATGTCGAGCCGGCGGCGGCACCGCGCGATACCGACCCGGCCGCCCTGGCGTGGCTGTTCTACACCAGCGGAACCACCGGCCGATCGAAGGGCGCGATGCTCTCGCATCGCAACCTGATGGCAATGGCGGTCTCGCACCTGGCCGACTTCGACAATCCCGACGAGAACTGCAGCCTGCTGCACGGCGCCCCGATGTCGCACGGGTCCGGAATGTACATCCTCCCCTACGTGTTGCGCGGTGCGCGGCAGGTGGTGCCGGAGTCCGCCGCCTTCGAGCCCGACGAGTTCCTGGACCTGTGCGGGCATCACCCGAGCACCAGCAGCTTTCTGGCCCCCACCATGGTGGCGCGCCTAGTCGCGACGGGACGACCGCGCCCCGCCAACCTGAACACCGTGATCTACGGCGGCGGCCCGATGTATGTGGAGAGCCTGAAGCGGGCGATGGCGGCGTTCGGTCCGATCTTCGAGCAGCTCTACGGTCAGGGCGAGGCACCCATGACGATCACCGGGCTGCGCCAGCGCGATCACCTCGCCGGCAATGGGTTGGCCGACGACGCGACCCTGGGGTCGGTCGGCTACCCACGCTCCGGTGTCGACGTTGCCGTGCTGACCGATGCGGGCACATCCGCGGCCGTTGGCGAGATCGGCGAAATCGTCTGCCGCGGTGACGTCGTCATGTCGGGCTACTGGAACAACCCCGAGGCCACGGCCGCCACACTGCGGAACGGCTGGCTGCGCACCGGCGATATGGGATCGTTCGACGAACGCGGCTACCTGACGCTGCGCGACCGCAGCAAGGACGTGGTGATCAGCGGAGGAAGCAACATCTACCCTCGCGAGGTGGAGGAGGTGCTCGTCACCCACCCCGACGTTGTCGAGGCGTGCGTGGTCGGTGCACCCGATGAGGACTGGGGCGAGGTGGTGGTGGCGTTCATTGTCGGCACCGCCGACCCGGCCGCGCTGGACACGCACCTGCTGGAGCGCATCGCCCGGTTCAAGCGGCCCAAGCGTTATGTGTTCGTCGACGAGCTGCCCAAGAACAGCTACGGCAAGGTCCTCAAGCGCGAACTGCGGGAGCGTCTGGGCTAATTGGCGGTCGTTACCCCCGGAGGTCCTGAATGCCCTGGAAGTCCCGGGGGTGCACCTCCGCGTTGATCCCCTCGCCGCGTTCCGGAATGACGTTCTCGACCCGAGCCAGTGACGACGCGCGCGGTGACTGCCCCTCCGGCCGCACCTCGGGCGTATCGCTCAAGGGCGGTCTCTGGGCCTCTGGGCGGTCGTAGCCGGGTCCGCGTTCCTGCGGCAAGCGGGCCTCGGAGGCCAACCGGAAGAGGCTGGTGGGAACCTGGCTTCCGGCCTCGGTGGCCGGCATGAGGACCTCCGGCGGCCACTTGGTCGTCGACTGCTTGCGAGTGGTCCGCGCCAACGACTCTCCGCGGGGAGGCGGCACTGTCTGCTCGGCCGAACCACCCACGGGTGTCGGCTGTCCACCGCCGCCATCGGGTGCGGCATATCCTTGCGGGCTCCCGAACGATGGAGTCGATGACGGGGATGTCGTCGGATACGCGGCTGCTGGTTGCGGCGGCACCGTCGTAGCACCCGGCACCCGCTCGAGATACTGCCGCCAGGCCTGCAGGTAGCCGAACAACTGCTGCGCGTAGTCCGTCGGCGACGGCGGCACGGTCGGCATGGGAGTTCCTGGGGCCATCGGCGGCGGGAACGACATCCCGGCTGGCATGCCCGGTATCGCACCGGGAGTGGCCATGACCGATGGTCCGCCAAGCATGGCCATCGTCTTCTCCAGAAGCTGTTGCCAGACAGCAAGATAGGCGAGCAACTGCTCGTTGTGATCGGCCGGTGGCGGTGTAACTCCGGTCATGGGTGTACCTCCTATGGAAGGGGGGACGGGAGTGTCCAGTGGATGGGGCAGCGACCGCTGGCAGTACTGCGAGTCCAGCGCCCGCAGAGCGCGAGTGTCGGCGGGTTCCCTGTTCTCGATGTCGAAGACATAGCAGTAGTCACCGGCCGGTGTCGGCATCCGAATCGGGCTCGAGAACCCCTGATCGACGAAGCCGAAGGGAAACTGCCAGTTCAGAATGGTCTTCTCCCGGCGGTCAACACCCCCCGAGCCGACCCAGATGTAGTGGTCGAGAATGGCGTTCACCGCATGGCGCCCCGACTCACCCGCGGCCTCCATCGATGTCATCCGGGTGAAGGTCTTGGCCCAGGTGCCTGCGAACACCACCGAGTTGTTGTGCACCTGATAGCCACCGTGCCGAGCCTGCCAGACATTGCGCTGCTCGAGATCCTCGAGCCAGACGTCCTCGAACGGTCTTGTCCCCCAGGAACTACCGTGCGGGTTCCACGGGTCGCCGCCGGGCCGATTCGTCCAGTCCCCGACGATGGGAACCAGGTACGGCGTCTCGTTGCGAATCACCCGACCCGATCCCTGACCGGACCCACCGGACAGGACCAGGCCGCGGTCGAGCGCGTACCACGCTGGCCACGGCAACAGCGCCTCGGGTACGTTGCCGACCTGGCTCGTCAAGGCGAAGACGATCTGACGCCACACCTCTGCGGCGAGCTCGTCAGCTGTGCAGTCGCGCGCGGCCTTGCCGCGTCCGAGCCCGTCGACCAGGTGCCGGGACGGGTTGTTGAAGTCACCGATGTCGACCGACAGCACCGAGACGTGACCGTCGCGGTTCAGGATTGGCCGCCTCTCCCACATGCCGTGCTGGTTGATCGACGACAGCCCCCATTCGGTCCCCGAGAAGTACACATGTCCTCGGAGCAGCTGGAATTCGGTGTCAAAGTAGAACTGAATGCCACCAAGCGTCTGAAACCGATCCCAGGGCACGCGTCCCATCTCGTCCATCGCGTAGGGATCGCGCCGGCCCTGTGGTCGATCGGCGTCGGGCTCCAGCGGACCGTTGGACGGTGGAATCGATGTGGTGAAGCCGTTCAACCCGGCGACGGTCCCGCCTGTGCCCGCCGCACGGAGCGTCTCGGTGATCCGTTCTGCCGCAGGGGCATCGACGGCGACGACCGTGTAGTCCGGTGTCAGCCGCGTACCGTCCTCCAGCGTGATCTGTGCCCGGGGTCGCAGATGAGGTGGCTGACTCGGGTCGCCCCCGGGAGCATCGAGGCACTTGGCGGCGCCCCGGACGAAGGTCACCCCGAGGGCGAGCAGGTGGCGGTACCAGTGGTCGAACCACGATTCGGTGGTGGGACCGTTGAGGACCCCGTCGGCCTTGTTGTCACGACGATCCATCTGCAGCTGAAGCTGAAGGTAGGTGGTGAGGTTCGTCCGAGCGTCACCCCACCGCGAGTCGAACGCCGCCAGAACCCTCGGCATTTCCAACAGGTACTCATCGAACCGCGGCGTGTACGAGTACCGAGGGGGCCCCGATGCATTCTCACGCCCGGTGAAGAAGTCATACGCCGACAGGTTCTGCAGTTCACTGGCGCGGCGCAGTGGGCTGGTGACGAGGTACCGCAGCACCCTACTCATGAAGGTCCCCACATCCTCCAGCGTGAACCCCAGACTCTTGAGCTGGCTGAGGATCCCAAGGAACTCGGCGGGGCTGCGCGGGGCCTCACGCGGGAAGACCAGCGACGGCTTGCCGTTAACGGTGGTGCCCTGGGTGATGACCCGCCTGACGTTGTCCATGACGGTGCGCGAGGTCGGAGTCCAGCCGGCCCCGCCGCTCGACGTCTCCACGCGCTGATACACGGGGATGCGTTGAAACAGGTCCCAGGTGTGCAGGTAATACGCCGGGAAGAAGCGGAAACCGTGTTCACCCGCGACCGCCCGCCCCGGTGTACGTGGTTGGCCCCGCCGCCCGGGGAATGGGCGCAGCTCAGCGCGGCTACCGTCGTGTGTGCCCACCGTCGAGTACTGGGACGCGGCGAGACCTCCGAGCTTGACGGGCGGGTAGGTGCCGGGCAGCGCGCCATCCAAACCATTGCGCTCGTCCTCACGCCACTCGTACACGGTGACCTCAAAACCGCGCTCCGCCAGCTCGTGTGCGGCGGTCAGCCCCGCGATACCGGCTCCGAGTACGGCCACAGTGGGGCGCCGCGCGCACGACGCCGGGGTCGTGATCGTCTCACTCATGCGCACCCCTCCCTGAGCGCGGCCAGCAGCCCGGGCTGCGATGGCGCCCGGACTGCGGCGTGGACGTAGGCCAGCAGGGTGTCGTGTGCACGCAGGATGTCATCCAGCGAGCCGAATACCCGTAGCGAGTCCGCATCGACGGCGTCGGAGAGCCCGACCGTCGCATCCAGGATGTCGCGGATCGTGGATCGGGATGTCGCGATCCGGGCGCCCGCCGCGCCGGCCACCCCATCGGAGACCTCGAGCCGGTTGCCGCCGCGCAGCGTGAAACGTTCGCCGTCGACGTCGAGGTCGACCTCCAGCGGCCCGAGTTTGTCGAGGATGAGGCGGTAGCTGTCGGGAACCTCCGCCTCGAGGTGCCCGACCGAACGCCGCAACAGCGACGAAACTCGCTCAGCCATGAAGGAACTCGAATACGCCAGCACCGAGGAAGTCGATGCTCCTGCCGTTGATCGAGCCACTCACCCGAGCGGTGCCGCTGGTCTCGCAGAGCACTGTCGAGCGGTCCAGACAGACCTCGCTCGGCTGAGCCAGCCGCGCGTACGAATTCGGGCGAAACTCGGCGAAGACCGTGTCACCCGCCCGGTTCGCTGTGACCTCGACTCGCTCCGGCACCCCGGATGCCTCGCCGTCCAGAAGCAGCCCCATAGGGGCGGGCAGCGTGCAGTCCGCGACGCGACGGAGCATTCCGTCGGTGCGGGTCCGCACCGCGGCGTGCCGAAAGATCGCCGCGGGCTTGTCGTGATGCCAGACGTATAGCGCCTGGGACAGCGTGCGCAACCGACGCCGGTCGGTCATCTGCAGGAACACCAGCGACCACGGGTCATCGGGCCCCTGCGGCAGGACCGTGCCCCAGGTCCACGCGAAATCGTCGCCCCACCAGAATCGACCCCAGTTGTGGTCGTGGTAGGCGAGGTCGTTGTCGATGGGATGCTCCTGCGCGCCGATGCGCAGCCAGCCCCGCGCGCGCAACCGCGGGACGAACAGCCAGCACATCCGGCCCTCTCCCACCGGCTGGTTGTTGACCACGAACGGCCGGCTCACCGACGTGAGGTCAAGCTCGCCCCGAATATCGTGCCCGGGAAGGTCGACCACCACCCGGTAGCCGTCGGGTCCCACGGTCAGCCGGTTGCCGCCGATCCTCACGTCGCCGAGATCGGCCGACACCTCAAGCGCGGAGTCGTCGTACCTCTCGATGGCTCCGGTCCACCGCTGGTCTCCGACAATCACGATCACACGTGGCCCGAGCCCGGGCTCGCCAGCACGCGACGTCTCGCTGGTGAGGCTGAAATTGATCAGGAGCCGTCGGCCCCGGCCATGAACCACGAAGTGATGCCACTCCTTGAAACCCTCGGCCCGTGCCGTCGCCAGTAGCGGAGCACGCAGGAAGTCACTGGTGCAGAGCACCGCGGTCATCGCAGCCACCTCCGGTTCGCTGAGGCGGGCGCCGGTGTGACGGCTGCGCAGCGCTGCTGTGCCGCAGCGGATTCGGCGAGGCGCTCGATCTGCTGCCCGAGGCTCGCGACGCCAAGCAGCGCGTAGACGAAATCGTCGGCATCCTCGATGTGCGGGCGAGGTCCGGGCCGGGGCCCGCCATCGCAGGCCGCCAACGCGCGAACCAGCTGGGCCAGGCCCGCCAGACCCATCAGGTAGCCGATGAAGCTGCTCTGTTCTGCCAACTCCTCGCGCGGATCGGTGAGTGTCATCCGAACCCCTCAGGTCGCAGACCGGCCAGGATGGAGTCGTCCAGGCCCGTGCCGACGACCGCGTCGGCCAGCAGCTCTGCCCACGCCATTGGAGCCGCGGTCGGCGACGAGGGACCGTCGAGGACGTTGAGGCTCACCGTCTCCCAGACGCGACGGAGGTTCTCAACCGCCTCAGAGGCGATCAGCGCGTCGCGCAGCTGCGCACCGGGTGGCGTGGTGGCGTATCGGTGTCCCTGGGCGACGAGCAGATCGTGGATTCCGCGGGCCGCGGCGGGGTTTCCGAGCACCCCGCGACGGACGCCGAGGAGCAGGTCGAACGCCGTCCGCTCAGCGCCGGTGGACTCACCCGGAGGTTCGGGAAGCAGCCGTGGAGCCGACCTCTCGACGAGGTCGAGGGTGAGTTCCCGGATCCGCTCGAGTTCGGCCAGCATACCGACCAGGACTTCGGGAGTCATCGGGTCCGCCCGTGCACGTAGTCGACCAGCCCGACCAATGCGTCGCGGTGTTGGCTGGATGGCAGCCAGCCCATACCGGACAGCACCTCAGCCGCCCCGCGCGCATGGTGGGCGGCGATCCGCCTGGCGTGGTCGAGCGAGCCGACCTGGTGCATCAGCTCGTAGAGCCAGCGAATGTCGTTGAGGCTCTTGGGCTCCGCGTGGGCGCCGTTCAGCCGAGCCGCGAGTTCGACCCGTCCGGCCGACGAGAGGTCGCCGCGGGTGACGAGCCGGTCCAGCAGATCGGTGAGGCCAAGCTCCCCGGTCGCGCTTGGCCGCCGTCGGCCGATGATGGCGACGGCGCGTTCCCGATCCCTCGGCTGCGCAGATCGCAAGGCGTGCAGGAGCATCAGGGTCCGTTTGCCCTCCCAGAGATCACCGCCGATCTCCTTGCCGTAGTCCTCCGGGTCCGCGCGCAGGTTAAGCAGGTCATCGGTGATTTGGAAGGCCGCCCCGAGGTGTCGCCCGAGGGATTCCAGCTGTGCCAACTGATCTGGGTCGGCACCCGCGGCGACCGCGCCAGCCTGCAGCGGTGTGATGAACGAGTACCAGCTGGTCTTCAGTTCGACCATCTCGAGGTAGTCCGCGTCATCGAGCCGCCAGGCATTGGAACGGACCCATTCGAGTTCGATGGCCTGGCCCTCGACGGTCCGCCGGGTCATGGTCGCGATGGCTCGCAGAATCCGCAGGGCCGGTCCGAGCCCGACGCGTTCGACGTTGTCGAGCAGGGGTTGTAGCGACAGCGAGAGCATGGCGTCGCCCACGTTCACCGCGATGGGAATGCCATGGTCGATGTGCAGCGTGGGTTTGCCGCGCCGCCACCATGATTCATCCTCGATGTCATCGTGGATGAGGAAGGCGTTGTGATAGAGCTCCAGTGTCGCGGCTGTCGGCAGAATCGCCTCGAGGTGTCCTCCGAGCCCGAGGCAGATGGCGATGCCGAGCGCGGGCCGCAGCGCCTTCCCACCGCGCAGTGGGTAGTCGAGAATCAGGTCGTAGAGGCCGCCGCTTGACCCGTGTTGACGGGGACCATAGAGCCGATTGATCTCGCCGTCACAGGCCTCCTTGCACAACGCGAGATAGTCCTCGAGCGGGCTCGCGACGTGCGGAACAGCTTGTGCCTGAGGCAGAGTCGACGTCATTACTTGTTGACGATCACGACGATGCCGTCGGCGTCCTTGACTCTCGTCGCATAACTGATGCGGATTCTGAGTTCGATATTGTTATCGATGGTGTCGCCAACGAGTTCCAGGCTGGGTGCAACACTGACGGCGATGTCCACCGGCTCCTCACCTGGCGATGCGCCCGAGGCGCCCCCGTTCCCGATCAACTGGCGGCGGCCCAGAAGGAGCGCTTCGACTTTATCCGTCTTGACCGTGGGATCCTTGATGGTCTGCACCCGATGCAGCGAGTACACGTTGGCCGCATCCAGAAGCGCCTTTTTCACGGGGTATCCGCTGGCGAGTTGACTGATGTCCTGGACGCCCTGCGTCTCGGTGATGAGACACGACGGGGACCGGTAACCCGCCGTCTCGACCTTCGCTCGGGCTTCGATGAGCTTGTTCAGGATCGTCGGCACCAGTTTGTCATCCATCTGGACGACGTCCGCGGCGGGCGGGGCCATCCGAAGCTCGGGGAAGACGGCGTCGTCAACCACGGCAGCGAGTTCTACGGTACTGGCCATCACCTTCGCGAGCAGCGCGTCCGGGGTCGGCGCAATCGCCTCGGCGAGCGTCACCTTCAGGTCCGCTTGTTTGGGTAGCAGGTCCACGAAACCCGGTTTGGTCGGATTGTCGTTGCGCACCCTGGTCTGGGCGGGGTCGCCGGTATCCCAGTGCGGGATGACCTGCCAGGCAACACAGGTCTGCTCGAATGTCTCTCGAATGGCCTGGTTCGCAAGGGCGATTCGCTCGGCGCTCAGGTACATGACAAAGACCCCCCTTTAGACCCACGACTCCCCTCGTAGATCTTGATTCGAAATTGTCGCAGACGAACATGCCCGTGGGTAGTCGATGTTTCGGTCTTCAAATTCGTTTCACTTCTGCTGCAGCGCCACATCCTGTCCGCCCGACAGCTCACCGCGCGCGATCGCGTCGCAGTGCGCCACATGCAGCGGCGCGATCGCGTCACCGGGCAGCAACCTCATGCATCGCTGAAATACCGTACGAGCCTGGTCAACTTCACCCTTGTCGAACAGCGCGAAGGCCTCGTCGAACACGGGTTGAGCAGAACGCTTCGCCGCGCGGAGCGAATCCGGGTCGTCGTCGTAGACCTCGTGAATCGTCACCGGTCGACGCCGGTTGACCACCATGACCCGCTCCATTCGACGGATGTCGAACTGACCTGCCTTCGCGAGGCGCCCACACGTGGTGTCCGAGATGAGTAGTGAGGACCCATAACGCTTGTTGGCGCTCTCGATGCGGGCGGCCAGGTTGACCGCATCGCCGATGATGGTCAGCACCATGCGGTTCACCCCACCGACGAGCCCAACCCCCACTGCGCCGGTGTTGATGCCGATTCCAACGCGCAACTCCTCAGAGCCCAGCGCCGTCCGTTCCCGGTTGTGTTCGCGCAATGACCGCAGCATGGCCAGCCCCGCCCGGACGGCGTCGGGCTCCGACTCGAAAACGGCGACGATCTCGTCTCCGCGTACGTCCTGGATCACGCCGTTGCAGCTGATGATCGGAAGTTCGACGGCCCGGAGAAAGCCCATCGCCAGGTTGCTCGCCTCGGACACGTCCATTTCCTCGAGCAGGGTGGTGTAACCACGGATATCGCTGATCAGCACTGTCATCTCGCGTTCGACCCGATAGCCGCTGTGCACGCGGCGAAGGTCGTCGATGTCGAGGATGCGCAGGAGTTCATTGGGCACGAACCTCGACTGCACGTCCATGAGGGACTGTCGGTGCTCGTCGGCGGCCCGTAGCCGGGACTGCAGCTGGAAGTTCCACAGGGGCGCGGCGGCCTGAGCACAGAGAAAGTCAACAGCTTCCTCGTGGTCGGCGTTGAAATGCCTACCCGGATCATCGTGTTCGGCGTAGACCACACCGATGATGTTGTCCTGCACACGGATAGGAACCACGAGAGCGGACGCGTGCAAGGTGTCGGCCACCACGACCAGTGGCGATCCGCTGCCCACCACACGGCGGACGATGCTGCGGTCATAAGCGACCTCGGTCCACGGCCCATCGACGATCGCAACGTCGCCGTGATCCAGGACGGCATGGACAGACAGATCGTCGGAGTCGCCGGTGAGCAGCAGAACCCGGGCCGCACCCGTGGTGTCGGCAACCGAGCCGAGAATGATGTTGGCCAGGCCTTCCTGGGTACGTGCCCCCGACAGTGCGCGTGACAGTTCATGGGCGCCGACGGGGTCTATTCCCGCCGAATTCGTCTGAACGAGATCGCGACTCAGCAGCCAGGGATGCTCCCGCGCCAGCCAGTCCGTGCGCGCCACCACGCCCAGGCTCAGCCAGCGCTGGTACGCCGACCGCAGCATGTGATCGCGAAGCGTCATCCGTCCGGTCTGGGCGTAGAGGATGGCGGCCTCCTCCTGCGCACGCGCACCGATCATCGGGAGCTGATACTCCTCGGCCAGGTCGATCGCCCGGTGCAGGTGGCCCTCCGCCTTGACGTGTTGACCGCGGGATCGCGCCCACGCCCCCTGAATCAGGGCATAGGACGCCGCATAGTTCTCCGGTGCGTCGGCCGCGCACTTTCGGTGCATGGCCAACGCCCTGCGCACGAAGCGTGCGGTCGAGCGGTCCCCCGGAGCCTCCTGCATCATGCTCAGAGCGCCGATCATGTGGACCAGGAGCGAGACCGCGGTGCCGGCCATGCCGTCGATGTGCGCAATCGCCTCGTCGGTGGCCAGGACCGCACCGGCATGATCGCCGGACCAGAAGTGCAGTCCCTGTTTGACGTTCGCGGCCACGCTCATGGCCACCTCGTCACCCTCGCGGCGGGCCGCGGGCAGTATCTCCCGCTCGTCGTAGCCACTCTCACCGGCAAGCAGGTACATATCCTCGGTGCGGCCCATCAGGTTGAGGCAGAGCTGCTGCATCGCCTGGCAGAGCGCGGTGGGCACCGGTTGGGATCGGATCTGGGGAATGAGGGCCTCGGCCAGCGCATCGATCTCGGCCAGCGGGCGACCCACCCAGAACGATTGCGAGAGCAGGACCGCGGTGAGAAATCCCGCATACTCCTGGTCACCCTGGTCGAGCGCCTCCGTGACGGCGTTGCGGAGCTGGCCCAGACCGTCCCGCAGCGGGTGACTCCAGTGATGGATGAAGTTCAGGTGCAGGAACAGTGTCTGCGGCCGCGCCTCCCGGAACTCCTCTCGTTCGCTGAGTAGCAGGCCGACCTCGCCAAAGCGCTGGCTGCCCGCGTGGTCTCCGGTAATCGCCAGCAGCAGGCCGTAACTCGCGAGCACCAGCGGCGAGGAAGGGGTGTGGCCATGCGCCAGGGTGAGGTCTAGTTGCTTACGCACGACAAGGGGAAAGATGTTGGGCCGCACCAGGTAGGCCATACTGCGCAGCTCGGCGAGGATGCGCTGCATCTCGATGACACGCTGATCCTCGCAGGGCGGCAGCGCCAGCAGTTGTTCGTTGGTCCAGCGCCGCATCGCGACCTTCATCCGCATCAGAGCGATGGCCATCCGCGGTTTGCCCGGATCCGGTGGCAGCGGCTCGCCGAGTTCGTCGAGCGCGGCCAGCCCGGTCTCGAGCGCCTCCTGAAGACGGTTCTGCGCAACCCGCCCCTTGAGCCGCAGGTACGCGATTCGAGCACGGTCGACTGGCTCCGGTAGGACCTTCTCGGCCTCGTCGAGCAGCGCGTGCAAAGCTCCCCAGTCACCCACCAGCAGCGCGGCGTCGGCGGCGTCGAGGTGCAGCTCCCGGGCCAGTTCGTAATGCGCGGTCCAACGCTGCTCCCCCAGCAGATCCAATGCGTTTCGGCAGTACGCGAGGGCCAGGGGGAATGACGCCTGGGCCCTGGCCTTTCGCGCCGCGCGCCGCAGCACCATGACGAACCGGACGCGTTCGTCGTCGTCAGTCAGCCCCTGGCCGCCGATGCCGACGTGTCGGGCGGCCTCGAACAGCCGGTCATCGCCCAGTCCAACCAATCGTCGACCGATGCGCAGATGCGTCTCGCGCTGAACGTCGCTTGGCATGTCCGCACCCGCCGCCTCGGCCACCCGGTCGTGGCTGAACCGGTACCGCCCGTCCCTGCTGATCGCGTTGGCGATCCGTTGGCCATGGCTGTCGAGCGCCTCGATCAGTCGAAGCTCCAGCCCCGACCAGAGTGCGTGCGCCACCACATCGGGCGGATGCGCAGCCGCGGTCGTGGCGTCATCGAGGTCGAACTCGCCGCCGATACACGTCAACGACGTCAATACTTCTCGGTCAATCGGGCTCAGCTGGGCGAGGTAGCGACCGAGGAACTCCGCGGAGGTTGCTGTGACCTCGATCGAGGTCAGTACGCGCAGATCCCAGCTCGAGTGCCGGTTCACACCGACGCAGGTGAGGGCGCCCTCCCGTTGCGCGCGGTACAGCAGCTGCCGGATCTGCAGGGGATTGCCATTGGTTCGGTGGTGGAACTCGGCGGCCACGTCGCCCATCTCCACACTGCGTCCGCTCACCGCCACGAGAAGTTCCTCTACATCCGCGCCGGACAGCGGACGCACTTCGATGCCGCGAAGGGTGTCTGACGCGAGAACCGTTGCATCCGGGTCAAACTCGCCCACCCGATACGCACCGACCACCAACACGTTGCGCAGCGATACTGCCAGCAGTTCCGACAGCAGCAACAACGAGTCGCGATCGGCCCACTGCAGGTCATCGATCGCCAGCACCACCGGTCGATGGGCCGCGGTCGCAGACACCAGCCGGGTGGCGGCGCGGTGCAGCCGGCGCCGGGTGTCCGCCGCATCGAGCTCGGCCGCGCGCGAACCGTTGCCGACAGCTCGCGCCAGATCGGGCACCAGCTCCCGGAGCACGCTGGCGATCGACGACGTGCCGGTCTCCAGGCTTGCCCGCCACCGGTCACGCTCGGCGGGGGCGGTGGCCTCCATAGTGTGGACGATCGAGCTGAGCGCATCCCCCAGCGCCGCGTAGGGTGCCGGCGCACCGTCGCGATACCGCCCGTAGGCGAACACACCGTTGCGCGCCGTGACCTCGGCGCCGAACGCCTGCATGAGCGTCGACTTCCCTACCCCGGGAGCCCCGCTGAGCAGGACACATCCGCCGCCCACCCGCTCGGCCGCAGCCACGGCGGCTCGCAATTGGCTCAGTTCCTCCCGCCGGCCGACCACCCGGCCGTCGATATCGAGAAGCGGAGTCGTCATCGCGCCGCGCCCCCCTCCAACGGGAACCCTCCGTCCTCCATATTGACGGTTCCGCTGGTCGTGTGCGAGATGAACGCACATCTGGGCAGCTGACCCGCCCGACTGACAGGATGGCTAGCTATGGAACTCGAGGGCAGCGTCGTCGTCGTCACCGGCGCCGGGTCAGGCATCGGCCGGGCCTTGGCACAGCAGTTCGCGGCGGCCGGCGCATCGGTGGTGGCAGGAGATATCGCCCCTGCTGGCATCGAGGCGACCGTCGACGCCATCCGGTCGGCTGGCGGGGCCGCGGCGGCGGTCCTGGCCGATGCCGCCACGACGGACGGCATCACCACACTTGTCGACGCGGCCCGCCAGTTCGGTCCCGTCGACGTGTTCGTCGCCAACGCGGGCATCATCGGGGCCCCGGGCCTGGGCGATGACGAGCGCGACTGGGACCGCATCATCGACGTCAACCTTCGGGCACACATTAGGGCGGCGAAGGTCCTGGTGCCCGAATGGGTTTCGCGGGGCCGCGGCTACTTCGTCGGCGTTGCGTCGGCGGCGGGCCTGTTGACTCAGGTGGGTGCGGCCGGGTACTCGGTGACCAAGCACGCGGCCGTCGGGTTCGCCGAATGGCTCTCGATCACCTACGGCGACAAGGGTATCGGCGTGTCATGCGTGTGCCCGATGGGCGTCGACACGCCCCTGCTGACGGAAATCACCGAGTCATCGGACCCGGCCTCACGGATGGCTGCCGCCGCGGTCCGCAACGCCGGTGAGGTTCTCGGCCCAGACCGGGTCGCGGAGTTGACCGTCGAAGCCGTGCGCGCCGGGACGTTCCTGGTGCTGCCGCACCCCGTCGTCCTCGACATGTACCGCGGCAAGGGCGCGGACTACGACCGCTGGCTTGCCGGGATGCGGCGCTACCAGAGCAGTCTGGGCTGAACGGCCAAGACCAGCCGCATCGACCCCCTGCGCCTATGCCGAGGGAAACGGCCGCGACGGCCGCGACGCCAGCGTGATCAGGTTGCCGTCAGGATCGCGCACCTGCGCCAGCGTTGAGTAGTCACCCTCAATGTCGGCCCCGAGCGCGATTCCCAGGTCCTGCAGCCTGCGACGCTCGGCCGCCACGTCGTCGACGTAAAGGAACATCACACCCCTGGCGGCGATCTCGGCACTGCTTGAGAGCATCAACCCACCGTGGTCGAAGAGCTCCCAGTGCACCAGCGTGGCCATCGGCCGGTGATCCGGCCCACGGCCAATCAACTTCGTGTACCAGTCTTCGGCCGCCGCGAGGTCTGCGGTGAACAGTGAGGTGTATATCTTCTGCAGATTCATATTCATCTCCGCACCAGTCTGACCATCCCCGAGCCTCATCGTCCATTCCAGCCGGACATCGGACAACACAGCTGTTCCACACGTGTCGAGCAATAGGATGTGGCCATGGCTGACCCCGGGGGTGCGCGCACATCCGCCCGCAGGCGCCTCTCCCCCGAGGACCGCCGAAACGAACTGCTGGTGCTCGGCGCCGAGGTCTTCGGCCAACGCCCGTATGACGAGGTGCGCATCGATGAGATCGCCGAGTTCGCCGGGGTGTCGCGGGCACTCATGTACCACTACTTCCCCGACAAGCGTGCGTTCTTCACCGCGGTCGTGCGGGCCGAGGGCGAGCGTCTGTTCGAGGCCACCAGTACACCGCCGGAACCCGGGCTGAGCCTGCTCGATCAACTCCGGGCGGGCGTGCTCGCCTATCTGAGATACGACGAGGAACACCCGCACGGCGCGTGGGCCGCCTACATGGGACTGGGGCGCTCGGACCCGGTGCTACGTGGCGTCGATGATCTCGACACCGACCGCCAGGCCAACCGCATCATGGGCAGGATCACCGAGGCGGCCGGTGCACCGATGGAGGCCACGCTGGAGCGTGACCTGCGGGCGGTGATCTACGGCTGGGTCGCGTTCACATTCGAGATGTGTCGCCAGCGGATCCTCGACCCGACGATCGACCGTGACTACATCGCCGACGCGTGCTCGCACGCGCTGCTCGACGCCGTGGTGCGCGTACCGGGCATACCCGACGCTCTGGCCACCGCCTGCCGAGCCCGCTAGCAGCGATTTCGGCGCGCTTTGGAGCGGTGAGCGCTCCTATGCGCGCCGAAGTCGCGGGGGTTGTCGGTGGGGGCGGGCACCATGGGTGGGTGGCCCGTAAGTCCGCCGACCCCATGTCGCGTTTCAGTGAGCTGACGCGCGACTGGTTCGCGGGCACGTTCGCCGCCCCCACCCCGGCTCAGGCGCAGGCGTGGGAGGCCATCGCCGACGGGCACAACACCCTGGTCATCGCACCCACCGGGTCGGGTAAGACGCTGGCGGCGTTCCTGTGGGCCATCGACCGGCTGGCATCGCAGGAGCGTCCCGACAAGCCCGCCACCCGGGTCCTCTACGTCTCGCCGCTCAAGGCGCTGGCCGTCGACGTGGAACGCAACCTGTCCACACCGCTGACCGGCATCACCCGGGTCGCCGAACGCCTCGGCCAGCCGGCGCCGAACATCAGCGTCGGGGTGCGCTCCGGCGACACCACGCCCAAGCGCCGTCGCGAGATGCTGACCAAACCGCCGGATGTCCTGATCACCACGCCCGAGTCGCTGTTCCTCATGCTCACCTCGGCGGCCCGCGAGACGCTGGCCCGCGTCGAGACCGTGATCGTGGACGAGGTGCACGCCGTCGCGGCCACCAAGCGCGGCGCGCATCTGGCCCTGTCGCTGGAACGGCTCGACCAGATCCTCACAACACCCGCGCAGCGGATCGGCCTGTCCGCGACGGTCCGCCCGCCCGAGGAGGTGGCCCGCTTCCTGGCCGGCACCGCACCGACCACCATCGTGGCGCCCAAGGCCGCCAAGACCTTCGATCTGTCGGTTCGGGTGCCGGTGCCCGATATGGCCAACCTGGCGAACAACACCATCTGGCCCGATGTCGAGGAACAGATCGTCGACCTGATCGAGGCGCATAAGAGCACCATCGTGTTCGCCAACTCACGCCGCCTGGCCGAGCGACTGACATCGCGGCTCAACGAGATTCACGCCGAGCGCACGGGCGTCGAGCTGTCGAATGATCCCAACCCCGCGGTCGGGGGCGGTTCGCCCGCGAACATCATGGCCAGCGGGCAGTCCTTCGGCGCGCCCGCACTGCTGGCGAAGGCCCATCACGGCTCGGTCAGCAAGGAGCAGCGCGCCCAGGTCGAGGACGACCTGAAGACCGGGCGGCTCAAGGCTGTGGTCGCCACCTCGAGCCTCGAACTCGGCATCGACATGGGCGCGGTGGACCTCGTCATCCAGGTTGAGGCGCCGCCGTCGGTGGCCAGCGGTCTGCAGCGGGTCGGCCGGGCTGGACATCAGGTCGGTGAGATATCGGAGGGTGTGCTGTTCCCCAAGCACCGCACCGACCTCATCGACTGCGCGGTGACGGTGCAGCGCATGCTGTCCGGCGATATCGAGACCATGCGGGTACCCGCCAATCCGCTCGACGTGCTGGCTCAGCACACCGTCGCCGCCGCCGCGCTCGAACCGCTGGACGCCGACCTGTGGTTCGACGCGGTACGGCGCAGCGCACCGTTTGCGACGCTGCCGCGCAGTGCATTCGAGGCGACTCTGGATCTGTTGAGCGGCAAGTACCCGTCCACAGAGTTCGCCGAGCTGCGGCCCAGGCTGGTCTACGACCGGGACGCCGGCACGCTGACCGCACGGCCCGGCGCGCAGCGGCTCGCCGTCACCTCGGGTGGCGCCATCCCCGACCGCGGGATGTTCACCGTCTTCCTGGCGACCAACGCTGACACCGAGAAGCCCTCCCGCGTGGGCGAACTCGATGAGGAGATGGTGTACGAGTCGCGGCCCGGAGATGTCATCTCCCTGGGCGCGACGAGTTGGCGGATCACCGAGATCACCCACGATCGGGTGCTCGTCGTGCCCGCACCGGGCCAGGCGGCGCGGTTGCCGTTCTGGCGCGGTGACGGTGTCGGGCGGCCCGCCGAACTCGGCGAGGCCATCGGCGCCTTCACCGGCAAGCTCGCGGCGATGCCGCGCGCAGACTTCGACGCGCGTTGTCGCACCATGGGTTTCAATGACTACGCCGTCGACAACCTCTGGGCGCTCCTCGACGAGCAGCGCCAGGCCACGGGCACCGTGCCCACCGACGCCACGTTCATCGTCGAGCGCTTCCGTGACGAACTGGGCGACTGGCGGGTGATCCTGCACTCCCCCTATGGTCTTCGAGTGCACGGTCCGCTGGCGCTGGCGGTCGGTCGCAGACTGCGCGAGCGGTACGGTATCGACGAGAAGCCGACAGCATCCGATGACGGCATCATCGTGCGACTGCCCGACACCGAGGACACCGCCCCTGGCGCGGACCTGTTCGTCTTCGACGCCGACGAGATCGAACCGATCGTCACCGATGAGGTCGGCGGCTCCGCACTGTTCGCGTCGCGTTTCCGGGAGTGCTCGGCGCGGGCGCTGCTGCTGCCCAGGCGCCACCCCGGCAAGCGTTCCCCGCTGTGGCATCAGCGCCAGCGCGCGGCTCAGTTGCTCGACATCGCGCGCAAGTACCCCGACTTCCCGATCGTGCTCGAGACGGTGCGCGAGTGCCTGCAGGACGTCTACGACGTGCCGACGCTGATCGAGTTGATGAAACGTGTTGCGCAGCGTCGTATCCGGGTCCTGGAGGTCGAGACCGCGACCCCCTCGCCGTTCGCCGCCTCCCTGCTGTTCGGCTACGTCGGCGCGTTCATGTACGAGGGCGACAGCCCGCTGGCGGAGCGGCGCGCGGCAGCCCTGTCACTGGACAGCGTTCTGCTGGCCGAGCTGCTCGGCCGCGTCGAGCTTCGCGAACTGCTCGAACCCGCGGTCATCGAGTCGACCGTCGCACAGTTGCAGCACCTCGCGCCGGACCGAGCCGCCCGCGACGCCGAGGCGGTCGCGGACCTGTTGCGACTGTTGGGTCCGCTCACCGAGGCCGAGGTGGCGGCGCGGTCCACAACCGATGACGTCGGCGGCTGGCTGGAGGGGCTGCGCGCGGACCGCCGGGCGCTGACGGTGTCGTTCGCCGGGCAGACGTGGTGGGTGGCCATCGAGGACATCGGCCTGCTGCGCGACGGTGTGGGCGTGCCGGTGCCGGTCGGTGTTCCGGCCAGCTTCACCGGCACCGTCGCAGATCCGCTCGGCGAGCTGCTCGGCCGCTACGCCCGTACCCGCGGGCCGTTCACCACCGCGCAGGCCGCCGAGAGGTTCGGCCTCGGGCTGCGCGTGGCTGGCGACGTCCTGGGCAGGATGGCGGTCGACGGGAAACTGGTGCGCGGTGAGTTCGCGGACCATGCGGACTCCGAACAATGGTGTGACGGTGAGGTTCTCAGGATCCTTCGGCGCCGCTCCCTGGCCGCATTGCGGGCCCAGGTCGAACCCGTCAGCACCGACGCCTACGCGCGTTTCCTGCCCGAGTGGCAGCACGTCGGGTCGGCCATGACCTCGGGGATCGACGGCCTGCTGGCGGTTATCGAGCAACTCGCGGGTGTGCCCATCCCGGCCTCGGCCGTCGAACCGCTGGTGTTCGGGCAGCGCATCCGCGACTACCAGCCCGCGATGCTCGACGAGCTGCTCGCCGCGGGAGACGTCACGTGGTCGGGTGCCGGGCAGATCGGCACCGGTGACGGCTGGATCGCCTTCCACACCACCGACGCCGCACCGCTGACCTTGGCCCCGGCCGCCGAGATCGAGTTCACCGACACCCACCGCGAGATCATGGCGACGCTCGGCAACGACGGTCGAGCGGGCGGCGGCTACTTTTTCCGCCAGCTGACCGACGGATCGATATCCGAGGCCGACGCGAAACAGGCACTGTGGGAGCTGATCTGGGCCGGCTGGGTCACCGGTGACACCTTCGGTCCGGTGCGCGCCCAACTGGCGGGCGCGGGGCGGCGCGGCGGCACCCATCGGCAGCGATCGCGTCCGCCGCGGCTGAGCCGGTACAGCGTGAGCCATGCCCAGACCCGCTCAACCGATCCGACCGTCGCGGGCCGCTGGTCGGCACTTCCGCCCGCCGAGCCGGCCTCCACCGTTCGCGCGCACTTCTACGCCGAACTCCTGATGAACCGGTACGGGGTGCTGACGAAGGGCGCGGCGCAGGGCGTGCCGGGCGGCTTCGCCATGCTCTACAAGGTGCTGACCGCCTTCGAGGACGCCGGCCGCTGCCAGCGCGGCTACTTCGTCGAGTCATTGGGCGGGGCGCAGTTCGCGCTCGCGTCGACGGTCGACCGCCTGCGCACCCACATCGACGGGGTCGACGCTGGGCGGCGGGCGTACCGCGCCGTCGCGCTGGCCGCGGCCGATCCGGCCAATCCGTATGGCGCGGCACTGTCCTGGCCGTCGGACACCGACGAGTCCGGGCACCGTCCCGGCCGCAAGGCGGGCGCCCTGGTCGTGCTGGTGGACGGCGAGCTGGCCTGGTTCCTGGAGCGCGGTGGCCGGTCGCTGCTGTCGTTCACGAACGACACCGAGGCGCACGCGGCGGCCGCGGCCGCGCTGGCTGGCCTGGTCTCGGGTAGGCACCTGCAGTCCATGCTGGTCGAACGAGTCAACGGCGTCCCGGTCCTCGAACCGGGGGTCGACCCCCAGCGCGGCCCGGTGCACGACGCGCTGATCGGCAGCGGTTTCTCCCGCACTCCGCGGGGCCTACGCCTCCGCTGACACGAAAGTTTGTCAAAAGTGACAAAACCTTCGTTTGGCGAGCGATACTGACGGCATGGTCTCGCTCATCGTTCACCTGGTTCTCGGCATCGCCGTCATCGCCTGGATTGTCCGGGCCAACCCGCAGGTCTTCTCGCGGCCCGCTGGCGGTCCGATGTTCTCGCCGTTGGAGATCGCCTTCTACGTCATCGGCGTGGCGTCGATTGGACTCGGCTACTACTTCAACCATCAGTTCGTCGCGGCGTACGCGGTCGAGGGCGGCAACCCCATCTGGGGCCCGGGCAGCTGGCAGCAGTTCATCGTGCTCGGCTACGACAATCCCGCGGCCGCCTCGGCCAGCCAGGACTACACCATCATCAACGTGATCCTGTTACCGCTGTTCACGATCGTCGACGGGTACCGACGCGGCATCCGACGCCCGTGGCTGTTCTTCGTGGCGAGCCTGTTCACCAGCTGCGCCTTCGCCTACGCGTTCTACTTCGCCGTCGTGGACCGCCAGTACCGTCACGAGAAGGCGGCCAAGCTGGACTCCATTCCCGCCTGACCCCCCAACCGAGCGCGTGCCACCCTGCCTACAGTGCAGGGATGGCATTGCACACCGCACTGACCGACATGTTCGGCATCGAGCATCCGATAGTGCTGGCACCCATGGGCGGTGTCGCAGGAGGACTTCTGACCGCCGCGGTGTCCGAGGGCGGTGGGCTCGGGATGATCGGCAGCGGCGGTGGTGCACGCGACTGGATGCGGCGCGAGTGTGCCATCGCGCGCGATGGCACCGAGAAGCCCTGGGGCATAGGGCTGTTGTCGTGGGCGGTGGATCACGGCGCCATCGACTGCGCGATCGAGCAGCAGCCGGCAGCGATCATGCTGTCCTTCGGTGACCCGACACCGTTCGTCGACGCGGTGCGGTCGGCGGGTATTCCGCTGATGATCCAGGTGACCACACTGGCCGACGCCCAGCGTGCGCTCGACCTGGGTGCCGATGTCGTTGTGGCCCAGGGCGCGGAGGCCGGCGGACACGGCGAGGGCCGCGGCACACTGCCGTTCGTACCCGCGGTGGTCGACGTGGCGGGCACGACGCCCGTGCTGGCCGCGGGCGGTATCGCCGACGGCCGCGGGCTGGCCGCCGCGGTGGTGCTCGGCGCGGCAGGCGCTGTGATCGGCACCCGCTTCGAGGTGACGACCGAGGCGCTGCTGTCCGCCGAGGAACTCAAGGCGATCACCGCGGCGACGGCTGCCGACACCGTGCGCGACCGCGTGCTCGACATCGTTCGGGACTCACCCTGGCCGGCCCGCTTCACCGCCAGGACGCTGCGCAACCGGTTCACCGACGCCTGGCACGACGACGAGGACGGGTTACAGACCGACGCCGACGCCAGGGTCGAGTTCCGCGAGGGTGTGGAACGTGGCGATCTCGACTACATGCCGATCTGGGCCGGTGAGGCCGTCGACCTGATCACCGAACTCGACACCGCCGCTGCCCTGGTCGCACGCATCGCCGACGAGGCCGCGCGCGCGATTTCCGGTGCGCACGACCGTATCCGCGGGGCGTGAGGACGGTAGCGTGGCGGCATGCCTGAGGGCGACACCGTCTACCGCACCGCGGCCAAGCTGCGCGATGCGCTGGTGGGCCGGGAACTGACCCGGTGCGACGTTCGGGTGCCGAAGTTCGCCACGGTGGACCTGACGGGTGGTGTCGTCGATGAGGTCCTCAGTCGCGGCAAGCACCTCTTCATCCGTGTCGGCGGGGAGTCCGGGGCCAGCATCCACTCGCATCTGAAGATGGACGGCGCCTGGCTCATCGGCGGCCAGGCTCGCCGGACACCCGAGTTCAAGGTGCGGATCGTCCTGGAGACGGCCGACACTCGGGCCGTCGGCGTCGATCTCGGCGTGCTCGAGATCCTCGAACGCGAGCACGACATGGAGGCCGTCGCGCACCTCGGGCCCGACCTGCTCGACGACGCCTGGGAGCCGCGCGTCGCCGCGGCGAACCTGACGGCCGATCCGCAGCGGCCGCTGGCCGAGACGCTGCTGGATCAACGAGTGATGGCCGGGATCGGCAACGTCTACGCCAACGAACTGTGCTTCATCATGGGACACCTGCCCACCACGCCGGTCGGCCGCGTCAAGGACCCCCTGCGGGTGGTGCAGCGCGCCCGGGACATGCTGTGGCTCAACCGGTCCCGCGTGAATCGAGTCACCACCGGAGACACTCGACCCGGGCGTGACCTGTGGGTCTACGGCCGGGCCGGACGTCCGTGTCGACGGTGCGGCACCTCCATCAGCTCGGACAACGCAGGCGATCGCATCGCGTTCTGGTGCCCCTCCTGCCAGACCTGACCGCCGAACGTGAAGTTGTTGGCGAGACGCCTGCGTGGATTCGTCAACAACTTCACGTTCGGCGAGAGGGCCTAGTTCGGCAGGGCCAACTTGAAGATCTTGCGGATGACGGTGCCGAACTGCCTGGGCAGCGGACCCTTGTTGTAGGGCACGCCGTAGCGCTCGCAGATGTCCTGCACCTGGGGAGCGATCTCGGCGTGTCGGTGAGCCGGGATGTCGGGGAACAGGTGGTGCTCGATCTGGAATGACAGGTTGCCGCTCATGATGTGAAACAGCTTTCCACCCGTGAGGTTCGCCGATCCGAGGATCTGACGGAAGTACCACATGCCGCGACTCTCGTTCGCGGTCTCCTCCTTGGTGAATTCCTGTGTGCCGTCTGGGAAGTGGCCACAGAAGATGATCGAGTACGACCAGATGTTGCGGATCAGGTTGGCGGTCATGTTGCCGGTGAAGACCCACGGCGCGAAGGGGCCGGCGAGCAGCGGGAACGCAAGGTAGTCCTTGACTGTCTGGCGACTGACCTTGTGCCAGATGCCCGTGAGGGTCTCGCGCTTGTCGGCGATCGAGATCTCACCGGAGCGGATGCGCTCGGTCTCCAGTTCGTGCAGGGCGACGCCGTACTGGAAGAACACCATCAACAGGAATGCGTAGACGGGGTTGCCGAGGAAGTACGGCTTCCAGCGCTGGTCCTCGCTCATCCGGAGGATGCCGTAGCCGATGTCGCGGTCCATGTCGACGACGTTGGTGTAGGTGTGGTGCATGTAGTTGTGCGAGTGACGCCACTGATCGCTCGGGCACGCCGAGTCCCATTCGAAGTTGCGGCCCGTGAGCGCGGGGTCACCCATCCAGTCGTACTGGCCGTGCATGACGTTGTGGCCGATCTCCATGTTGTCCAGGATCTTCGACGCGGCCAACATGGCGGTGCCGGCCAACCAGGCTGGCGGCAGCACGCCCGCGAACAGCAGTCCGCGACCGCCGACCTCCAGCGCCCGCTGCGCCTTGATGACGCGCCGGATGTAGGTGGCGTCGCGCGCGCCGAGATCGGCGACGACACGCTCCCTGATGGCGTCGAGTTCGCGGCCGAAGGCCTCCGCGGTCTCGGGCGTCATGGTGACGGTCTTGCCGGCGACGGTCTTGGTGATGGTCTTGGGTTCGGGGCGTTCGAGCGTGGGGCGTTCGGGCGTGGGGCGTTCGAGTGTGGCAGTCATGGTGAACTCCTTCTCGGTTGAGATCGGTTGGGCTAGAGCGCCAGGGCGACGTCGCCGACCGGGGCGGTGACGCAGATCTGCACGTCCTCCCCGTCGGACGTCGACACGGCGCCGGTGATGAGGTTCTTGACCGCACCACTGGTCTTGCGGCGGGTGCAGGTGTGGCAGATGCCCATCCGGCATCCGCTCTCGGGTGTGAGCCCGGCGGCCTCGGCCTGCTCGAGCAGCGAGCGGCCGTCGTCGGTGATCTCGACGCCACTCTGCGCGAAGGTCACGGTGCCACCGGATGCCGCGGTCGGAGCCGCGAACACGGGCGGGACGAAGCTCTCGGACCTCGCGTCCGGGCAGTGCCTCCGAACGGCCTCGACCAATGCTGGCGGACCGCAGACGAACACCGAGTCGGGGTTCGGCATCGCGAGCGCCAGGTGGTCGGCGTCGAAACGTCCGACGAGGTCTCCCGAGCCGCCCCGGGTGAACCCATGCAGGACCCGGACTCCGGTCATGGCCGCGAGCTGGTCGGCGTAGCAGGCGTCCGCCGGGGTGCGCGCGTAGTGAATGAATGCGATCTCGGCGCCGTCCTGATCGGTGTGCCGTTCGGCGACGAGTGTCCGCAGCATCGCCAGCACCGGCGTGATGCCGCTGCCGCCGGAGACGAACAGAATGCGCTTGGGCCGCTCGGCGGGCAGGACGAAATCGCCGCCGACGGCCTCGAGCCCGACGACCATGCCGGGCCGCGCATTGCGGTGGAGGTGCCCTGAGACCAGTCCCCCGTCGTGTACGCCGACGGTCAGCTCGATCAGTCGGTCATTCTCGGCGTTGGCAGGTGAGTAGCAGCGGGTCCGTCGGCGGCCGTCGACCTCGACGGTGAGGTTGACGTGTTGGCCCGCCGCCAGGGTGCCGCGTTGAGTGAACACGGCGTTCGATTCCAGCGTAAGGGTGACGCTGCGCGGGGTGTCTCGCCGGACCGCGACGATCTTGGCGCGGGCATCACCCAGGGTCCAGGTGGGCTCGACCAGCTCGGTGTAGCGGTCGACACCGTGGGGTCCGGCCAGGACGCTGACCAGGGCTGAGCGCAGCACTCGATCGCGGAGGCGCGGCTTCGAAGTTTCGGTGAACATGTGTATACCGTCCGCCTCGTCGGTCCAGATCGTCAAGGGGTTTCCGCACGTTGTGGTACGGTTCACAAACAGTGAACAGTCGTACTCCTAAGTCACAGTCGTCTCGCTCTCGGCGGGACGGCTTGTCACGTGAGGAACGGAAAGAGGTCACCCGACGAGCGATCGTCGACGCCGCTCTCGCGCTTCTGGAGAACCGCAGCTTCAGCGCGTTGAGCCTCCGTGAGGTGACCCGTGAGGCCGGTATCGTTCCCGCCGCGTTCTACCGGCACTTCGAGTCGATGGACGCGCTCGGCCTGGTCCTGATCGACGAGTCATTCCGTGCGCTGCGCGACATGCTGCGCGGCGCCCGCGCGGGCAAACTCGACCCGAACCGGGTCATCGAATCGTCGGTCGACATCGTGATCGCGAGCGTCAACGAGCGCCGCGAGCACTGGCGACTCATCGGCCGCGAACGCAACAGCGGAGTGACCGTGCTGCGGTACGCCATCCGCACCGAGATCCGCCTCATCACCTCTGAACTGGCGATCGACCTGACGCGCTTCCCCGGCCTGCACACGTGGAGCGGCGAGGACCTCAACATCCTGGCCACACTGATCGTCAACGCGATGATCTCGATCGCCGAGGCCATTGAGGACGCCAAGGACGCGGCCGCCATCGAGGACGTTCGACGCACCGCGGTCAAGCAGCTGCGCCTCATCGTCGTCGGCATCACGGGGTGGCACAGCAGCACTCCCTGAGTCGCGCATAGGGTCGGGCCAGACCGAGGAGAAACAATGGCGAACCTGGAACTGTCCCGTCCGCGTCCGGACATCGTGGTGCTCACCCTGAACCGGCCCGACAAGCTCAACGCGTTGAACCACGGCCTGGTCGAGGATCTGCACGCCACACTCGATGACATCCGGGCTGACGACCAGTGCCGCGTCGTCGTCCTGACGGGTGCGGGCCGCGGATTCTGCTCGGGGCTGGACCTCACCGAACCGTCCCCGGACGCGGCCTCCGGTGGCCTGGAGTTTCCGCGTTCGGGTATGCGGTGGCAGGAGCGCATCGCCGAGCTGACCACGAAGTTGTCTCGCCTGCGGCAGCCGGTGATCGCGGCGGTCAATGGGCCGGCCTACGGAGGTGGCTTCGCGCTGGCGCTGGCGTCAGACATTCGCATCGCCTCGGAGTCGGCCAGGTTCTGCACACAGTTCATCAAGTTGGGCCTGGGTGGCTGCGATATCGGGGTGAGCTACACACTGCCGCGCATCGTCGGCGCGGGCCAGGCGTTCGACCTGATCCTCACGGCCCGCACGGTCGATGCCGCCGAGGCGCTCGAGCTCGGGCTCGTCTCACGACTCTCGGCGGGTTCGGTAGTCGAGGACGCACTGGCGCTGGCCGAAACACTGTGCGGCTACGGTAAGTTCGGGGTGGAGTCGACCAAGCAGGTGCTGTGGGCCAACCTGGAGGCACCCAGCCTGGATGCGGCGTTGCAGGTGGAGAACCGCAGCCAGATCCTTGCGTCCACCAGCGGTGAGCTTCTAGAGGCGGCCGCGGCGTTCACGAAGCGGAAGGCCTAGCCGGACATGACCCCCGCCTCGCTCCACGATCCCGACTGGCGCGGGTTCGCCAGCGACAACTACGCCGGCGTCCACCAGGAGGTCCTAGATGCAATCGCCGCGGCGAACGGCGGCCATCAGGTCGCCTACGGTGAGGACGCCTACACCACCCAACTGCAGGACGTCGTCCGGCAGCACTTCGGCACCCGAGCGGAGACGTTCCCGGTGTTCAACGGCACGGGAGCCAACGTCGTGTCGCTCACGAGCCTGCTCCCCCGCTGGGGAGCGGTTGTCGCGGCGACGTCGGCGCACATCAACACCGACGAAGCGGGCGCCCCCGAACGGATGACGGGCATCAAACTGCTCACCGTGCCGACACCAGACGGCAAGCTCACCCCGGAGTTGATCGCCACCGAGGCCTGGGGGTGGGGCGACGAGCATCGCGCGCAGCCACTCGCGGTGAGCATCACGCAGACAACGGAACTCGGCACGGTGTACACACCCGACGAGGTGCGCGCGATCGCTGACTTCGCCCATGAACAGGGTATGGCGCTGCACATGGACGGCGCCCGACTGTGGAACGCGGCCGCGGCGATCGGGGTCCCGTTGCGCGCGTTCACGACCGACGCGGGGGTCGACGTTCTCAGCATCGGCGGCACCAAGATTGGAGCGCTCGGCGCGGAGTCCGTCGTGGTTCTCGACCCGACCAGAACCACCGGCCTGATCTATCTACGCAAGTTGACGATGCAGCTCGCGAGCAAGATGCGGTTCATCTCCGCCCAGCTGCTCGCCCTTTTCGAGGACGACCTCGGTCTGCGCAGCGCCACAAACGCCAATGCGATGGCGCGGCGGCTCCGGCGCGCCCTTGAGGCAGGCATCGCCGATGGTGCGATCCGTGGGCTCGAGTTCATTCAACCGACGCAGGCGAACGCGATCTTCGCCACGTTGCCGACGGAGGCGGCCGATCGGATCCGCGAGCACGTGCGCTTCTACGACTGGAACCGTGCCCGCGGCGAGGTGCGCTGGATGTGCGCGTGGGACACCACTGAGGCCGACGTCGACCACTTCGTAGAGGTCGTCCGCAGCGAACTCGACCGGCACTGGCGCGGCTAGCGCGGCGTGCCGCCTCCGTCGACGATGATGACGGTCCCCGTGATGTAACTGCCTGCGTCCGAACACAACAGCAGTGCCGCGCCGACCATCTCATCCGGTGTCGCCAGACGCTTCATCAGCGTTCCGCCGATCATGTGGTCGATGGCCTGCTGTGGGTTGTTGCGCATCATGTCGGTGTCGACGGGGCCGGGCGCGATGGCGTTGACCCGGATCCCATCGCCCACGAACTCGGCCGCCATCGACCGGGTGAACGACATCATCGCGGCCTTGCCCGCCGCATACAGCGACAGGCTCGGCGCGAAGTTGAACGCACCGACCGAGACCATGTTGAGCACCGCGGCGTGCTTGCTTGCCTTGAGATGCGGCAGCGCCTTCTGCGCGAGGAACACCGGGCCGCGGACGTTGACCTCATTGGACTTGGCCCACGCGTCGACAGTCATCTCGCCCAGCGGTTGTGCCAGCGCGTTGGCGGCGTTGTTGACCAGGACATCCAGTGCCCCGAACTCGGCGACGGTGCGGTCGACCAGGATGTCCAGATCTTCGATGCTGCCCGCGTGGGTGGGCACGCCGACGGCCTGGCCACCAAGTCCGCGTAGGTGTTTGGCCGCTTGCTCGCATGCGTCGGCCTTGCGACTGGCCACCACCACGTTGGCGCCGGCGAGCACGAAGCCCTCCGCGAGCGCGAGGCCGATTCCCCTGGTGCCACCCGTGACGATCACGGTGCGGCCGGTCATGTCGAAGAGGCGGTCGAAGGCGTCACGATCCATGCCCGTCAGTAGAACACGGTGCGAAACCGCCGTGACCGTTAGTGCGTGATCGTCAGTCCTTCATGGTCCAGACCGATGTCGCGATCAGGTCACCGTGCTCGAGCGCCGCGGTCCGGTGTTCGTGCACCTTGAGGTATTCCGGATCGGCGATCATGTCCAGGAACGCCTGTGGTGAGGGGTACTCGACGATCAGAATCGCGTCCCAACCCGGTCGCTCACCGGCGCCGATCACCGTCTCAGGTGACACTCCGGCGTAGCGCACCGTCGCTCCTGCCCGCGCAATGTGCGGCATCACCTCGCTGGCGTAGCGCAGATAGCGCTCTCTACCGCCGTCCACGCGGAACGTGAGCAGATTGACCATCACGACCGGCTGATCCGGCGGCCGCGCCGCGAGCTGCGCGAGCTGTCCGGGAGTGGGTTCCAACCGATTACTCATGTCGATCAGATACAGCCGCTGACGCTGATGCGGCGTCCCACATTCGCGCAGACGTTGACATTCGGTGGCGGCGGCGGGACGTACACCGGCGGTGGAGGTGGTGGCGGTGGAGGTGGCTCCTCGCCCGGCGGTGGGGGCGGTGGGGGCGGTGGTGGCGGCGCGAGCGCGTCGTTGAGTTCGTACAGCGGATCCGAGCATCCACTCACGTCGACGTGGCGGCCACCGACCGAACCGCAGACGGCGCCGGCCGTTGGCATCACCGGCAGCACCAGCCCGCCGACCAACGCGATCATCGCCGCAGACAGCCAAACCTTGCGCATGCTCACTCCTTGGGCCGCTGCTGTGCATCTTGCCCCGCGGCGTGCACCGCGTGCGTCAATTTCACGATCTGAGCCGAGCCACGCTCTCGAACACCCGTCGGCCACCTGTAAGCGGGTCGACGAACTCCAGCCGATGAGCCAGCAGCTGCAACGGTGTCGAGAAGTCATCGGGTGCCACGTCGATGACGCTCGGGTACAGCGAGTCCCCGTGGATGGGCACTCCGAGCGAGGCCATGTGCACACGTAATTGATGCGTGCGTCCCGTGCGTGGGGTCAGCCGGTAGGTGCCCTCATCGTCCGAGCTGTCCAACAACTCGATCAGCGTCTCAGCATTCGACTCACCGGGCTCGGTGAAGGCCTGTAACTGGCCGCGTTCCTTGATGATTCGACTGCGCAGGGTCACGGGAAGCTCCAGCGCCGGGTCGACGTCAGCGCGCGCGAGGTAGGTCTTGGCCACCTCACCACGGGCGAACAGGGTCTGGTAGGCACCACGCACCTGCGGCCGCGCGGTGAACAGCAGCACCCCTGCGGTCAACCGGTCCAACCGGTGCGCGGGTGAGAGATCCGGGAGATCCAACGATCGCCGCAGCTTCACCAGGGCCGTCTGCGCGACGTGCCCTCCGCGTGGCATCGTCGCCAGGAAGTGCGGCTTGTCGACCACCACGATGTCGTCATCGCGGTACAGGATGGGAATGTCGAACGGGACTTCAACCTCGTCGGGCAGGTCACGGTAGAGGTAGACGTGTGCGTTCGGCGGTAGCACGGTGGCGGCGGTGACGACGCTCCCATCTGCGCAGACCACCTCTCCCGCAAATACTTTCGCGGCGGCCTGCGCGCCGAAGCGGTCGGCCAACTCCACCAGCACGGCACCGCCGCGCAGCCGGACCCGGGCAGGCCCGAGCCCGTCGCGCGCGGGAAGTGGTGCGGGTCGCCGGCTCACTTCAGCGGCACGGGTTCCAGGATCTCCGCGCGGGCCTCGGGTGCGGCGGCACGCAACGCATCCGCGGACTCGTCATCGGGCTGCGCCTGGGAGAGCACCTCGGCCTCCACCCTTGCCAGATATGTGGCGACCTCGCGGTCGACGTCCTCGGCACTCCAACCCAGCACGGGCGCAACCACTTCGGCGACCTCGCGAGCGCAGTCCACGCCGCGGTGCGGGTACTCGATCGAGATCCGCATGCGCCGGGCGAGGATGTCCTCGAGGTGCAGTGCGCCCTCCGCCGCGGCGGCGTAGGCGGCCTCGACCTTCAGGTAGACCGGAGCCTCGGTGATCGGCGTCAGCAGCTCGGGATTGCCGTCGGCCAGCGCCAGCACCTCCCCGATCAGCGAGCCGTAGCGGTCCAGGAGATGCCGCACCCGGTAGGGGTGCAGGCCGTAGTGCGCTCCGACGTGCTCTGTCTGGTTCACCAGCGCGAAGTAGCCGTCGGCACCCATCAGCGGCACCTTCTCGGTGATCGACGGTGCCACACGGGTGGGGACGAACTCGCTGGCCGCGTCGATCGCGTCGGCACCCATCACGCGGTAGGTGGTGTACTTGCCGCCCGCGATCGCGACCAGGCCGGGCGCGGGCACCGCCACCGCGTGCTCGCGTGACAGCTTGGAGGTCTCCTCGCTCTCCCCCGCCAACAGCGGCCGCAGGCCCGCGTACACACCGTCGATGTCGTCGTGGGTGAGCGGCGTCGCCAGCACGGTGTTGACGTGATGCAGGATGTAGTCAATATCCGCCTTGGTCGCCGCAGGATGCGCCAGATCGAGGTTCCAGTCGGTGTCGGTGGTGCCGATGATCCAGTGCGTGCCCCACGGGATCACGAAGAGCACCGACTTCTCGGTACGCAGAATGATCGCGACCTCGCTGACGACGCGATCACGCGGCACCACGATGTGCACACCCTTGGAGGCCCGCACCCGGAATCGGCCGCGCTGTTTGGACAGCGCCTGGATCTCGTCGGTCCACACGCCGGTCGCGTTGACCACCACGTGCCCATGAACGTCTGTGACCCGGCCGTCCTCGGAGTCGCGGACCTTCACCCCGGTCACCCGGTCACCCTCGCGCAGCAGCGACACGACCTGCGTCGAGGTCCGCACCACCGCGCCGTAGTGCGCCGCGGTGCGCGCCACCGTCATGGTGTGGCGCGCGTCGTCGACCACGGTGTCGTAGTAGCGGATGCCACCGATCAGCGAGCTGCGCTTGAGGCCCGGGGCCAGTCTCAGCGCGCCTGCCTTGAACAGATGCTTCTGCGCGGGAACGGATTTCGCCCCACCCAGCTGGTCGTAGAGGAAGATTCCCGCGGCCATGTACGGCCGTTCCCACAACCGCTTGGTCAGCGGGAACAGGAACGGCAGCGGCTTGACCAAATGCGGCGCCAGCGTCTTGAGGGAGAGCTCGCGCTCGTGCAGCGCCTCGCGAACCAGTCCGAACTCGAGCTGCTCCAGATAGCGCAGTCCGCCGTGGAACATCTTCGAGGATCGGCTCGACGTGCCGGAGGCGAAGTCACGCGCCTCGACGAGCGCCACCTTGAGCCCGCGGGTCGCGGCGTCCAGCGCGGCACCCGCCCCCACCACTCCGCCGCCGATGACGACGACGTCGAACTGTTCGCGGCTGAGCCGCCCCCAGGCGGCCTCGCGCTGGTCAGGGCCAAGGAGGGTCTGCCCACTACCCGGGCCGGAAATCGGGTCGACGATGCCGATGGGTCGTTCGGAAGCTTCGCTCACTGCCAGCAGCTCCTAGTTACTCGTCAGTACGCATCCAGGCTAGCCGTATCAGTTCAAATCGTCGTGCGCCATCAACCGGCGGGCCGCCTCGACGGTAGATCCAGACAGCGACGGATACACCGACAATGTCTGCGCGAGGTCGGTCACGGAGATGTTGTTCTGCACCGCGAGCGCGATCGGCAGGATCAGTTCCGAGGCGATCGGCGCGACCACCACACCGCCGATGACGACGCCGGTGGCCGGTCGGCAGAAGATCTTGACGAAGCCACGCCGCAGCAGTGACATCTTCGCGCGGGCATTGGTGGTCAACGGCAGCATCAGCGTGCGCGCCGGCACTGTGCCGTCGTCGATCGCGGTTTGGGGCACCCCGACGGCGGCGATCTCGGGCCGGGTGAACACCGCGGCGGCCACGGTGCGCAGCCGGATCGGTGACACCCCCTCGCCCAGCGCGTGATACATCGCGATACGCCCCTGCATCGCCGCGACCGACGCCAGCGGCAGCAGACCGGTGCAGTCGCCGGCCGCATAGATTCCAGACGCCGACGTACGCGAAACCCGGTCCACGGAAAGGTAGTTGCCCTGTCCCAGCTCGATGCCAACCCGCTCCAGGCCAAGTCCGCTGGTGTTGGGCACCGAGCCCACCGTCATCAGCGCGTGGCTGCCCTCGACGGTGCGTCCGTCGGCCAGCGACACCCGAACCCCGTCGGCGGTACGGGTCACCGAGTCGGCGCGGGCGTTCTTCACCAGCTTCACGCCGCGTTCGGCGAACGTCTCCTCCAGGACGGCCGCGGCGTCGCGGTCCTCGTGCGGCAGGATCTGGTCCCGGCTGGCCACGACCGTGACCTGGACCCCGAGTTCGGTGTAGGCGTTGCAGAACTCCGCGCCCGTCACGCCGGAGCCGACGATCACCAGGTGCTCGGGAAGCTCGGTGAGGTCGTAGAGCTGGCGCCAGTTCAGGATGCGCTCGCCGTCGGGCTCTGCGTTGGGCAGCACACGCGGCCGGGCGCCCGTCGCGATCAGCACCACGTCGGCCTTCAACACGCCCACCTTGCCGTCGGATGTGGTGACTCTCACCCGGTGATGCGCCATGCCGGGTACGTCGTCGACGAGTTCGCCGCGGCCCTGCACGACCGTGACGCCCTCCTTCAGGAGGTTGGACCCGATGTCGGCCGATTGTGATCTCGCCAGCGTCTTGACCCGGTTGTGGATCTGCTCAAGGGAGATCTTGGCGTCCTCGATGGCGATGTCGAAGCCCAGGCCATTGGCGCGCCGGAGCTCCGTGCGCACGCCCGTCGACGCGATGAACGTCTTGGACGGGACACAGTCGAAGAGCACACAGGCGCCGCCGATCCCGTCGGAGTCGACCACGGTGACCTGCGCAACCTCTGGGCCGCGGGCCGCAGCGACGAGCGCTGCCTCATAGCCGGCGGGGCCGCCGCCGATGATCACGATGCGGGTAACCACGGGCTCTATCTAACCCCGTGTGCTCGAAGTCTCGCCCACCGATAGGTGACTCCTACCCCCGAGAGGTGCTGTGTACCCCTTAGGCTTGCCCCGTGCCGCTCTACGCCGCTTACGGATCGAACATGCATCCGGAGCAGATGCTTCAGCGAGCCCCGCACTCTCCGATGGCCGGGACTGGGTGGCTGCATGGCTGGCGGCTGACCTTCGGCGGTGCTGACATCGGCTGGGAGGGCGCGCTGGCGACCCTGGTCGAGGACCCGCAGGAGAAGGTTTTCGTCGTCCTGTACGACATGACCAAGGAGGACGAGGAGAACCTCGACCGGTGGGAGGGGTCCGAACTGGGCTTCCACAAGAAGATCCGCTGCCGAGTGCATCGCGAGTCCTCCGACACCAGCACCGATCCCGTGCTCGCGTGGCTGTACGTCGTGGACGCGTGGGAGGGCGGCATTCCCTCGGCGCGCTATCTGGGCGTGATGGCCGACGCCGCCGAGATCGCAGGCGCCCCCGAGGAGTACGTGCACCATCTGCGCACCCGTCCGGCCGGAAACGTCGGCCCGGGTACCTAACCCGCGATCGCGGCAGCCTGTTCAACGATGTTGACCAGCACCCGCACCCCGACCGCGAGCGCCCGCTCGTCGAGATCGAATGTGGGCTGGTGCAGGTCCAGCTGCGGCCCTCGACCCGACCACACGCCCAGCCGCGCCATCGCGCCAGGCACCTCCTCGAGATACCAGGAGAAGTCCTCGCCGCCGCCGGACTGACGGGTGTCGGCGAGCACGTCGACGCCGACCGACTCGACGGCGTGGGTGAGGATTCGCGTGGACACCTCTTCGTTCACCACAGGCGGGACGCCGCGCCGGTACTCCACGCTGAACTCGATGTTCAGCGGCGCCAACAGCGACGAAACGATATCGCGGACAAGGTCTTCCATCGCGACCCAGGCCTCACGGCTGGCCGTTCGGATGGTTCCGGACAGCGTGCCGGACTGGGGAATCGCGTTGGCCGCGACCCCGGCGTTGACCGCACCCCACACCATGACGGTGCTCTGGCGCGGGTCGACGCGGCGCGACAGCACGCCCGGTACCCCGGTGATCAACGTGCCCAGCGCGTAGACCAGGTCACCGGTCAGGTGTGGCCGTGACGTGTGCCCGCCTGGCGAGGCCAGGGTGATCTCCATCTGATCGGCCGCCGAGGTGATCGGCCCGACCATCGTGGCGACCTTGCCCACCTCGAGCCGAGGGTCGCAGTGCAGCGCGAAGATCCGCGACACCCCCGCCAGCGCGCCTGCCGCGATCGCGTCGATCGCCCCGCCGGGCATCAGCTCCTCGGCGGGCTGGAAGATCAGCCGCACCCCCACAGGCAGCTCCGGCACCGACGCCAGCGCCAAACCCGTCCCGAGCAGCACCGACGTGTGGCCGTCGTGACCACAGGCATGCGCCACACCGGGTACCAGCGACGTGTAGGGCGCACCGGTGAGCTCGGCCATCGGCAGCGCGTCCATATCGGCGCGCAGCGCCACCCGTGGCCCGTGGTCGGGACCGATGTCACAGGTCAGGCCGGTGCCGCCGGGCAGCACCTTCGGGTTGAGACCCGCATTGGCCAGATGCGACGCGACGAACTGCGTGGTGGCGAATTCCTGACGCCCGAGTTCGGGGTTGGCGTGGATGTGCCGACGCCAGGCGACGAGGTCGTCGAAGTGCGCCGCCAGCCATGCGGTGGAGTACTGGTCGAAGCTCACGATGCGGCCCGCCGTTCGTGGGCGGCGAGGACTCGGTCGCGTTCTGCGGGGTTCTCCGCCAGCCGGACCACCGTGCGCGCCAACATCACTGCTCCCTCGACAACGGCCTCGTCGGCACTGGGTCCGGCTGCTGCCGCGGCGAACGCCGGCTGGTGCACCGACGCTCCCCCGGCGTCGATTCCCACGATCGGGTGGATACCCGGCAGCAGCTGCGTCACATTGCCCATATCGGTGCTGCCGAGCGGCAGTGCCGCCTCGACGTCGACACCGACGGGTGTCCTGCCCAGCCGCACCATCTCCTCACGGAACACATCGGCCAGCCAGGTGTCGGGAGTCAGTTCGTGATAGGCGGGTTCGGCCGCCTCGACCTGGTGATCGCAGCCGGTGGCGATCGCGCCGGCGAGGAAACAGTCGGACATGCGGCCCTCGAGTTCGCGCAGCGACGCGGCGTCGTTGGCGCGCATCGTGTAGTGCATCTGGGTGTGGCCGGGGATGACATTTGTCGCCTGGCCGCCGTTGGTGACGATGCCGTGCGCCATCTGCCCGGGGGCCATCTGCTGTCGGAGCAGACCGATCGCGACCTGCGCCACGGTGATGGCGTCGGCGGCGTTCAAGCCCAGGTAGGGCGCGACCGCCGCATGCGCCTCACGGCCCGTGTAGCCGACGGCCACCTGGGACAACGCCAGTGACCGCGCGCGGGCGATATCGAGCGGGCCGGGGTGCAGCATGACCGCGGCGCTGATGTCGTCGAAGGCACCCGCCTCGAGCATCAGCACCTTGCCGCCGCCTGCCTCCTCGGCGGGCGTGCCGAGCAGCACGACGGTCAGGCCGAGTTCACCGGCGACGTCGGCCAGCGCGAGCGCGGTACCGACCGCCGACGCCGCGATGATGTTGTGGCCGCACGCGTGACCGATCTCGGGCAGCGCGTCGTACTCGGCGCAGACGCCGATGACCAGCGAGCCATTGCCGTAGACGGCGCGAAACGCGGTGTCGAGTCCGGCGGGTGCCGCGGTGATCTCGAAACCACGCTCGGCGACTAGTGCCTGGGTCTTGGCGCAGCTCTTGTGCTCCTCGAACGCGAGTTCCGGTTCGGCGTGAATGGAGTGCGAGAGCTCGACCAGGTCGTCGCGATAACGTCGGACGGTTTCCTCGACGGTGCTCGACGCGCTGGCACGGGACATCCTCGCAGTATCTCACCGACGGATAGGCTCCCTGTCCGTGACTGGTGTGCCATCGGATCCCCAGGCCGACGCCGACGCGGCGGCAGCCGAGATTCGTCGCCGCACGGGGGCCGACCGGTTCGACGTCGCCGTGGTGCTCGGCTCGGGCTGGGCGCCCGCGGCCGCCGAGCTGGGCGAGCCCTCGGCCGTCGTCGCCATGGCCGATCTGCCGGGCTTCAGCGCGCCCACCGCGGCCGGTCACGGCGGTCAGGTGCAGGTTCTCACCGTGGGCGGCAAGCGGGTGCTGGTGCTGTTGGGCCGCAGCCACGCCTACGAGGGTCACGAGTTGCGCCACGTCGTGCATCCCGTGCGGACCGCCTGCGCGGCAGGGGCCACGACGGTCGTGCTGACCAACGCCGCGGGCGGTCTGCGCGAGGACTTCTCGGTCGGCCAGCCGGTGCTCATCAGCGATCACCTCAACCTCACGGCCCGCTCGCCGTTGATCGGCGCGCAGTTCGTCGACCTGGTGGATGCGTACTCACCGAGGCTGCGTGACCTCGCGCGCACGGTCGACCCGACGCTCACCGAGGGTGTCTATGCCGGGCTGCCCGGCCCGCACTACGAGACGCCCGCCGAGATCCGCATGCTGCGCACACTCGGCGCCGACCTGGTCGGGATGTCCACGGTGCACGAGACCATCGCGGCGCGCGCGGCAGGCGCGGAGGTCCTGGGGCTCTCGCTGGTGACGAACCTGGCGGCGGGTATGACCGGCCAGCCGCTCTCGCACGCCGAGGTGCTCGAGGCTGGCCGTCAGTCGGCGACCCGAATGGGTTCCCTGCTGCGCGAGGTGCTCTCCGGCGTGTAGTTCGTCTTGGCGAAGCGCTTGTTGAGCGAGACGAGGCCACGTGCCAGGAACGGCGCCGCGAAGAGCATCAGCAGCACACGCACCACCTGCGCGGCAATGATGAACGTGACATTCGAGCCGGTCTCCACTGCGGTCGCCAGCACGGCGTAGATGCCGCCCGGACTGGTGGCCAGGTATCCGTCGAGCAGGCTTATGCCGGCCATGCGGGACAACAGCACGCCCAGCCCCGCGCAGGCCACGTTGAGGACCACGATGAGACCGATCGCGGCGGGCAACGCCCGGCCGATGGCCCGCACCGCCTCGCGGGTGAAGGCGACACCCGCCTGCCAGCCGATCACGGCGTAACCGACCTGCACCAGCACCAGCGGCACCGCCAACCCCAGCGACGCACCCGTGAGTTCCAGGACGATGGTGACGGCCATCGGACCGAGTAGCCCGGCGCCGGGCAGTCGGATCAACCGGGCTGCCAGCACGCCGACCAGCACGATGACCGTGAGCATGGCGATGCTGAGATACCAAGGCAGGGAATCGGTTTGGCTGGGCGCGGCGGCATGCGGAGCCTTCTCGGCGTGGTAGACCAGGGTGACAACGACGGGCATCGAGGCGGTGATGAGCGCGACGCGCAGGTACTGCACCACGGCCACCACACGGTCATCGCCGCCGAGTTCGCGGGCGATGGCGACCAGTCCCGACGCCCCGCCCGCCACCATCGCGAGCGAGCCGGTGAGTGGCGAGATGTCACGCTGCAGACCGAGGAGCACCCCGGCACCCACGCTGAGGACGAGCGTGGCAACGGCGACGCCCAGCACGATCGGCCAGTGCGGGCCCAGGGCGTCGATCGCGTCGCGATGGACCATCGTGCCGATGTAGACGCCCAAGACGCCCTGGGCCGCGACGCCCGCCTTGCGCGGCACGCCGGCAGGCGCCAGCGACAGCAGTGCCAGCGCGATGCCCACCAGTAGCGCCGCGAACAGTGCGGCCGAGGGAACGCCGATCAACTCCAATGGCACGGTCACCGCGACCGTGACCACCACCAACAGCAGCCACCTTCCCATAAGTGCAAAGTATGCACTTGCTAAATCACGATCACAAACTGGTGTTCTTTGAACGATTACCAAGGTATAACTTGGTAATGCGTCCCAGCACCGAGAACGCCACCGAATTGCGGGAGTCGATCATGGCCCTGACCCGGCAACTCCGCAGGCACCGCAGCGACAACGGCCTCACCCTCAGCCAGCAGCAGGTCCTCGGCGAGGTCAGCCGGTCCGGGGTGACCACTCCCGCCGAACTCGCCACCCGCCTGCACGTGCGTGTCCAGTCCCTCACCGACGCCATCAACACACTCGAGACGCGGGGCCTGGTGGCGCGTCGCACCGATGCCGACGACCGGCGCCGCCAACTCATCGAGGTGACTCCCGACGGCATGTCCCTGCTGGAGGCCGACCGCGCGGAACGCGACCAGTGGCTCAACACCGCGATGCGCGACACCCTGACCGACCTCGAGTTCGACCTGCTCATGCTCGTCGCGCCGGTACTGCGCAAGCTGGCCGACGGCGATGAGCGCTCCGACGCCGAGCCCCGCTCGGCACAATGAGCCCCATGACCGACCAACCACTGACGTTCGGCACCGCCGGCCTGCGCGGCCCCATGCGCGACGGACCGGGCGGTATGAACGTCGAGACCGTGATGAGGGCGACCTGGGCACTGGCCAAGGTGCTCAAGGATGATCCCGGGGGCGGATCGACGGTGGTGGTCGGCCGCGACGCACGACACCACTCCGATGACTTCGCCCTTGCCGCCGCCGAAGTCCTTGCCGCCGAGGGCTTCTCCGTCACACTGCTCCTTGACGCGGTTCCGACGCCGGTGGTCGCGTTCGCCGTCCGGGACCGCGACGCCGTCGCGGGTGTGCAGATCACCGCCTCGCACAACCCGGCGACCGACAACGGCTACAAGGTGTTCGCCGCGGGCGGCATGCAGATCATCAGCCCGACCGACCGGGATATCGAGGCGGCGATGTCGGCCGCGCCAGCCGACATCGCGCGCGCCGAGGTCGACCCCACGGGCGCCGATGTGATCCACGAGTACATCCGCCGAGCGGCCTCGGTGCGCCGCGGTGACGGCGCCGTGCGGGTGGCCCTGACCCCCATGCACGGCGTCGGCGGCGAGATCGCGCTGCAGGCGCTGCGCCAGGCGGGCATCACCGACGTGCACGTCGTCGAGTCCCAGTACGACCCCGACCCCGACTTCCCCACCGTCGCCTTCCCCAACCCCGAGGAACCCGGCGCCACCGACCAGCTCCTCGCGCTGGCCGCCGAGGTGAACGCCGACGTCGCGATCGCACTGGACCCGGACGCCGACCGGTGCGCCGTCGGCATCCCGACCGCGAACGGGTGGCGCATGCTCTCCGGCGACGAAACTGGTTGGCTATTGGGCGATTACGTGCTCACCCAGGTCGATCCCGGCGTGACCTCGAGCTGCGTGGTGGCGAGCACCGTGGTGTCATCGCGGATGCTCGCCGCGATCGCGGCCCACCACGGCGCCGAGCATGTCGAGACGCTCACCGGGTTCAAGTGGCTGGCCCGCGCCGACGCCGGACTGCCCGGCAAGACGCTGGTCTACGCCTACGAGGAGGCAATCGGACACTGCGTCGACCCCGCCGCGGTACGCGATAAGGACGGCATCAGCGCCGCGGTGCTGGTGTGCGATCTGGTCGCCGAGCTACGCCGCGACGACCGCACGGTGCCCGACGCGCTCGACGCACTGTTTCAGCGGCACGGGCTGCACGTGACGGGTGCTGTGTCGGCCCGCTTCCCCGACGCCTCCGCGGCCGCGACGGCCGTGGCGCGCCTGCGCGACGCTCCCCCGGACCGGCTGGCCGGCTACCCGGTCACCGTCGAGGATCTCTCGTTGCGGCGCGGACAGTTCCAGACCGATGCGCTGATCCTGTCGGGCGGTGATGCCGACACGGCCGTGCGTGTGGTGGTCCGGCCGTCGGGCACCGAGCCCAAACTCAAGTCCTACATCGAGGTTGGTCTAACGCGTTGCGACGACCTGGTTTTCGCACGCGCCAAGGCGCAACGTCTCATGTCCGAGCTGATCGGCGCCGTCGAGAGCTGGTGAGGGCGGGACCGTCTCTCCGGGTGCACTCGCGCCGCGAGTGGTCAACATGTGATGACGCCCCACAACCGGCATGCTTCTCTCCTGACCGGTCCGCCTTTAGCGCGGGCCGAACTGCCGATCACCCGCGTCGCCGAGGCCCGGCACGATGTAGGCGGCCTCGTTGAGACCGTCGTCGATGGCCGCGGTGATCAGTCGCAGCCCCGGCACCACCCGTTCTATCGCCGCAATGCCCGCCGGTGCGCACACCACGCACACCGCGGTGACGTCGACGGCATTGCGAGCGAGCAGCAGCCGCAGTGTGTGGGCCATCGATCCCCCGGTGGCCAGCATCGGGTCGAGGACCATTACCGGCTGTGTCGACAGGTCCTCGGGCAGCGACTCCAGATACGGCGTCGGCTGATGCGTTGTCTCGTCGCGGGCGATACCGACGAACCCGACCCGGGCCTCCGGGATCAGCGCGTGCGCCTGGTCGACCATGCCGAGGCCAGCGCGCAGCACCGGCACCAGAAGCGGCGGTGTGGCCAGCCGCGATCCGGTGGTGTCAGTGACCGGAGTGCGAACGGGGATCGACTCGACGGCGGCCTCACGGGTGGCCTCGTAGACCAACATCATGGTCAGGTCGCGTAGCGTCGACCGGAAGCCCGCGTTGTCGGTGCGCTCGTCGCGCAGCGTGGTGAGCCGCGCCGCGGCGAGGGGATGGTCGATGACCCGGACGTCCATGCGCAGGAACCCTAATGGAACCGTCTGGCCTCCGACGTCGTCATAACGACGTGCACGCCGACACTTCCGCGCTTCGCCTCCTCGCCGCAGCCCAGTCCCGCCACGCCGCCGATCTCGCCGACACCGCTTCCCGGCTGGTCGCAGCCAATCCGTCGACCGATGCGTTCGGCCCGGTCGGTGCCCGCTTCCTCGCCGCAATGAGCGACGAGTTGGCGCGGAGCGCGCGTGCGGTGGCTGAGCTGAGCGAGCGGCTGGCGACCGCCGGCGGGTCGACCACCGCCGCCGCGTCGTCATTCGACGACACCGACCGGCGTGTGGGGCATGCCGTCGGGTCCGTCGGGGTCTGACGGTGCCGAGCACGCTGGCGACGGCGTTGTCGGCACCCCTGCGCGAGGTGCGGGCGCTGTTGGGGACGGGCGATGCGTCGTCCGAGACGGTGGCGGCGCTGGCCGATGCGCGCGATGCCCTGGGCGGCGTCTCGGTCGCCGCGGGGCGGTCATGGGATGCGACGAGCCCGGGATGGACCGGAGCAGCTGCCGACGCGGCACGTGAGTTCGTCGAGGCGACCATCGCGGAGATCGACGCCCTGTCACTGCGCACCGAACATCTCGGCACCACCGCCGCACGCGCGGCCGAGGCGGTGGCCCGCGCACGCGTCCGGCTCGATGCGATCATCGAGGAGTTCGAGGCCCGCGTCGACGCGTTGGAGACCACGCTGGACTCCCCCGGTGCCGCCGAGGAACTCGCCGACGAGGCGCGGCGGGCGCTCGACGAGGCGAACGCGGTCGTCGATGAGCTGACCGCCGAACTGGACTCGCACGCCACCGAGGTCGCCGCACCGGCGGGCCCCACCGCGATGTCGCCGCCGATCCCGGGAGCGCGCGGGTGGGGCCTGGGTTCGGGCGCGGGCGTCGGCTCGGGCGCGGGTGTCGGCTCGGGCACAGGCTTGGGGGCAAGCGCCGCACCGTTCGGCGAGTCACCGGATCTGGGGACAGCTATCGGCCGCGGCGTCCCCGAGCCGGCGATCCCATCGGACCCCGGCGTGTTCGGCAGCGGTACGGAGGTCCAGCTGCCCGGCGGGCAGAAGGCAACCGCGCCCAACGCCGTTGCGGCGAGTGCGGTTCGGCACGCGCTGACTCAGCTGGGCGTGCCCTACGACTGGGGCGGCACCACGCCCGGCGTCGGATTGGACTGCAGCGCGCTGACCCAGTGGGCCTACCGAGAGGCCGGACTGGAGATTCCCCGGCTCGCCCAGGAGCAGGACATCGGAGCGGCGGTCGACCGCGGATCGCTGCGTCCGGGAGACCTCGCCGTCTGGGACGGGCACGTCGCGATGATCGTGGGTGGCGGCCTCATGGTCGAGGCGGGTGACCCCGTGCAGCTCTCGTCGATCCGCACCACCAATGCGGGACAGGGCTTTCAGGGGTTCTGGCGTCCTACGGCTTGAATGGAGTCAGGCATCGACTCGGCCCATTGCATGTGTCCCTCGAGGCCTATCGAGGTGGCGGCCTCGCGGTGGTGCTGCCGATGCTGGCGATAGTCGGCCTCATCGCCGAGCCGATACGCCAGGAGTGCCCGGAGCCGCAGGACTATGACACCGACCGTCGTGAGGCTGCCAACGCCGATCGCGGCCGCGACTCGCTCGATCGCGGCGGCCGCCTCGACGAGATCGCTGTCATCCCCGTGCTGAATGAGCGCTTCCACGAGTACTTGGCTGGTCAAGACAAAGGTGCCGGGCTGCCCCGTACGAAGCGAATCCTCAATTGCGGCCCGTAGCAGGACCACAGCACCGTCAAGATCGCCCTCGTCGGCCCTCGCCCGCGCGAAGTACAAGTTGATGAGCGGAGCCAGAAAAGTCATGTCGCCGGACGATTCACGGACTTGCGCAAGCACCTCGAGTCCGCGTTGGCGGTCTGCCTGCGACTCTCGATACATCAGCGCAAGGCCCAGCGCCATCTGGGCGTTGAGCAGCGCCGAATCATCGGCCCAACCGCGGGCGTTCTGCAGCGCCTCGTCGATGACTCCAAGCGCGTGGTCGTCCGCCAACAGCACCCCGAACGGGATCGCCAAGCCATACGTTGCATAGACCACATAGGTGTGTGACACCGGATCGACCTGGCGGGCCATCTCCACCGCCTCATCAAAGTCCTCACGCCACCCGGGTAGCCCCGCAACCCATCTCGCGACACTGCGCGTTGCGAGCGCCCACGCCAACGGTGCGCCGATGATGAGATCGCCCCTAGTCGGATCTCCACCTGCCAGGTCGATGACGTCCTGAGACCATCGCAGCATGTCGGCCACGCCGCCGGACGCGTGTTTACCGATGATCGCCGCAAACGACAGCCCGATCTTCAGGGTGGTGTCGCCAACCGCGTCGAGCAGCGCCATTTGTTCGGATGCCAACTGCGACGCCTCGCGCACCCGGCCGTAGGCGATATGCCCCATGATGCCGCCGGCCATGGCAATGGCGAGCGAAGCCTTGTCACCGCTCACCGCGCACAGTTGTCGAAGCTCTTCGAACTCCTGCTCAGAACTGCGCGCACGAACCCGCCAGGCACTTGCGCACAGCATGCCTCGGGGTGCGACACGCATCGCGGCACGGTCCGCGACGTCGACGGCCAGCGCATCGGCAATCTGACGCGCGTTCTCCCAACTCAGCCTCGCCGCGGCGATATCCCGCTTGGCCAACCACCCTCCGGCGCGCATATGCCATTGGTACGCATCACGGAAGTCACCGGCAGCACCCAAATGGTCGGCTATCAGTGCCGCATTCGCGTCGAGGTCCTCTGGGCCACGATCACGAATCGCCCGGGCCAGCCGCCGATGTAGCTCAGCGCGGTCCGTCTTCAGTTGCGCGTCATAGGCAACCGTGCGAATCAACGAATGATGGAACGCATACACCGCGCGCGGTATGAACCTCACCTGGTCGATCAGCTCTGCCCTGACCAGCTCGTCGAGCATCGGATCGACGACGAGCATCTTCAACAGTTCGGTGTCAAAGCTCGTCCCGATCACCGCTGCTGCAGTCAAGGTCCGTTTGGCTCGCGGGTCGAGGCGATCGATACGTGCGGCCAGGGCGGCTTGCAGCGTTGCGGGAACACTCGGCACGGCAACGTCGGTTCGACAGACGTAGGACCCTGGTTGCCCTTCCAAGGCGCCGCGCTCACTGAGGTCTCGCACGATCTCGTGCGCGAAATACGGATTCCCGCAGGCGCGTTCCGCTATTGACCCCGGCAACTCGGCAATCGAGGGGTCATCTCCCAACAACCGAGCGATCAACCCCTCCGATTCCGAACGAGAAAGGGGTACGAGCCCAATGGTCTGTACGCCGTGCACCCTCGCGAAGGCTCCCTCGTAATCGGTGCGGTAGGTGGCCAAGACCATCGTCGAGGTCTGCGGGATGACCGTGAGGACGTCGGCGAGCATTGCCTCGCTGGCGACATCGATCCAATGCACGTCCTCTACGACGAACACCCTCGGCGCCACCTTGGTCAACAACGCCGCGCTGATCAGCGCTGTCAACCGGCGCCGCCGGGCATCCGGGTCGATTCTCGGAAGGTTCACCGCGGGATCAGCGACGCCCAGAAGATCATCAAGTAGCACCAGATCGTGCGGATCAGCGTCGCGGAACTGGGAGCGTACACGCGAACGGGCCTCCTCATCTTCGAGGCCGCGGATCCCGAGGGATGCGCGCAGCAAGCGCGTCACCACATTGAAAGATATTTCAGTGGAATGTGATTCGCAGAAGGTCGACACGACCTCGATACCGCGCGCCTTCGCGAGCGAGACGACTTCATCGACGAGCCGTGTTTTGCCGATACCTGCTGGACCTTCCACGCATACCACGCATCCACGCCCACTCACCGACCGTTCCAGCAGGCCGACAACGGTTCTCAGCTCTAGATCACGCCCGACCAGCATGGTGCGCGATGCGTCTTTCCGTTCGGGCGGGGTGATACCCAGAAGGCGACGCGTCACCGTGGGGGCCTCCCGGCCCTTCAGCTGGGCCATCTCCGGTTCACCGAACACGGCCGCACCCTCGACCAGTCGCGCAGTGGACTCGCTCAGCATCACACCGCCGGGAGGAGCAATCGACTCCATCCGCTGCGCCAACCCAACCTGCTCGCCCATCGCGGTGTAACCGAAAGCGCTGGAGCCGATCTCGCCGGCTATCACCTGACCCGAGTTCAAACCCACACGCAGCCGCAGATCCACGCCATCGCGGCCCTGCACCGTGGTCGCCTGCTTGCGCACCTCCTCCTGGATGGCAAGCGCGGCTAGGCAGGCGCGTTCCGCGTGGTCCTCCAACGCAATCGGTGCGCCGAAGACGGCCATGATGCCGTCGCCGGTGAAATGAGCGACCGTCCCCCCATAGCGGTGCACCTTCACCGCCGCTCGGTCGGCGAGTTCGGCCATGATCTCCCGTAGACGCTCAGCCCCGACGGCCGCGGCAATGTCCATTGAGTGCACTACATCGGCGAAGAGAACGGTGACCTGCTTGTACTCAGCGGACTGGGGGTCTTGGACCACAGGTGTACCGCACTCACCGCAGAACTTGGCCTTAGCGCCCAACTCGGTCCCGCATGACCCGCAGGGAACGCTCATGACCGTTTGGTCAGTCGGTGGTGTGGACGATCAGAACGTCAGACTTGGCCCTGGTCGAGACCTGGCCGGCGACCGAGAACAACCGCCCGAGGATGGCGCGTCGCGCATTCAGCCCCACATTGCCGACCACTAGAAGGTCAGCCCCGACCTCCTCCGCGAGGTGGACCAGGGCGTGCACCGGGGCGTCCTCGATGGATCGCTCCTCGACGACGGTCGCCCCTGCCGCCGCTGCGCGGGCGTGGGCCTCCCGCAGCACCGCGTAGATGGGGGCGTTGCCCTGCACCATGTAGGCCTCGTCCTTGAGTGCGTCGGCCGCGCGCCGATCGTCCTCGTGGCGGAAGTACCCGGTGGCAATGATCAACTTCGCTCCCGCGTCGGCGGCGATCTCGCCCGCTCGGCTCACCGCACGCAGCGACGACTCCGAACCGTCGGTCCCCACCAACACCGTCTGGTAACCGTCCACGTCGCCGTCCCCCGTCCCCTGAAATCCTCCAGAGTTCACTCAGGATAGGCAGCTGAGGACCCCGCCCACCAGGCATTCTTGACTTCAGAAGCAGTTTGTCGAGGCTGTCGACGCCGGCGTGCGCGATCACTTCGACCGGTGACTGTCGAACTCGTCCCAGCGACGTAGTTAGGCTGTGCCGCATGGCTGCAGAAATCGTGCCGGTTCGGCTCGGGCTGACCAAGGGCGATCTGTACACGTTGTGGGCGCCGTCGTGGCGTGATTCCGACGACGAGTGGCAGGGATTCCTCGGCAAGGACGAGGACCTCTACGCTTTCGAGTCGGTCGCCGACCTGACAGCGTTCGTCCGGACCGACACGGACAACGACCTGGTCGACCATCCGGCGTGGACGGCGCTCACCGAGGCGAACGCGCACCGTTGCGACCCCGACGATCGCCACACCTACGACCTCATCGGTGTGCCCGACGCGGTCGCCGAGAAGCCCACCGAGGAGTCGGTGAAGTCGCTTCTCCAGGCACTGTCGTTCGTTCAGGCCCTCGGCTCGGTGTGCGATCTGACGGCCGTCACGAAGTTCTTCAACGGCAACCCGGTGCTGGGCTCGCTCGGCGGCGGCATCGACGCGTTCGACGGGCGGCCCGGCCGCAAGCGCTGGGCCGAGATCGAGGCCGCGATCGGTCGTAGTTGGGATGGCGTCGTCGACGCCATCGACGAGATCATCACGACACCCGACGTCAACTCGGCCGCGGTGAAGAAGGCCGAGGAAGAACTCGCCGAGCCCGCACCGGAGCCCGAGGTCGAGGAGCCGGTGATCGATGACGTCGTCGACACCGATGAGGAGGTCGACGCGCTCGCGGCCCACGCCGAGGACCAGGTGCTCGGCAGTGACGAGGACTTCTGGACCCGCGTCGGCATCGATCCCATCCGCATCATGAGCCGCGGCGGCACGTTCTACACCCTGCGCTGCTACGTCGGCGACGAGCCGAAGTTCCTCGGCCGCAACGGCCGAATCAGCGTCTTCAACTCCGAGCGGTCATTGGCGCGGTTCCTGGCCGACGAGCACGAGAACGATCTCTCCGGGTTCGACTCCTACGACGACATCCGCACCGCCGCCACCGACGGCTCGCTGCAGATCGACGTCCTCGACGAGAACATCTACGTGTTGAGCGGCCTCGCCGACGATATCGCCGACGGTCCCGAGGCCGTCGACCGCGATCAGCTCGACCTCGCGGTGGAACTGCTGCGCGACGTGGCCGACTACGCCGAGGATCCCGCCGTCGACACCGCCCTGGACGCCGACCAGCCCCTGGGCCGGTTCGTCGCCCACGTGCTCGACGCCGACACCGTCAGCAAGCCCCCCGCGCCGTACGCCAAGGCCGTCGCGCAGTGGGAGGAACTGGAGACCTTCGTCGAATCGCGACTGCGCGCCGAGTAGCTCGCGCCGACATCACCCGACCAGGACGGCGTATCGCGGTTTGATGACGTCGTCGATCAGGGCGAGGCGCTCGTCGAACGGGATGAACGCCGACTTCATCGCATTGATGGTGAACCGCTCGAGGTCGCTCCAGCCGTAGCCGAAGGCCTCGACCAGGCGCAGCATCTCCTGGCTCATCGTGGTGTCGCTCATCAACCGGTTGTCGGTGTTGACGGTGACCCGGAACCGCAGCCGCGCCAGCATGTCGAACGGGTGATCCTCGATGCTGGGCGCCGCACCGGTCTGAACATTGCTGCTGGGGCACATCTCGAAGGGAATTCGCTTGTCCCGCAGGATGGATGCCAACCTGCCCAGCCGCATCGAACCGTCGGGCATGGTTTCGATGTCATCGACGATCCGCACGCCGTGTCCGAGCCGGTCCGCGCCACAGAACGCGATCGCCTCGTGGATCGACGGCAGGCCGAACGCCTCGCCGGCATGAATCGTGAACCGCGCGTTGTTGCCTCGCATGTACTCGAACGCGTCCAGATGCCGGGTGGGCGGGTAACCCGCCTCGGCGCCCGCGATGTCGAAGCCGACGACGCCCCGGTCCCGGAATCTGACCGCGAGTTCGGCGATCTCACGTGACCGGGCGGCATGGCGCATCGCGGTCACCAGGCAGCGCACCGTGATGGGCTTGCCCCCGGCGGCCGCGGCCTTGGCGCCATCGGCGAAACCCGCCAACACCGCGTCGACCACCGCGTCCAACGACAACCCGTTGTCGATGTGGAGTTCGGGAGCGAACCGCACCTCGGCGTAGACCACCGAGTCGGCCGCCAGGTCCTCGGCGCACTCGTAGGCGACCCGGTGTAACGCCTCCGAGTTCTGCATGACGCCGACGGTGTGCGCGAAGGGCTCGAGGTAGCGCACCAACGACCCGCTGTGGGCCTGCGTCTTGAACCACGTCGCCAGCTCGTCGACGTCGGTGGCCGGCAACTCCGCATAACCGAACTGATCGGCCAGCTCCACCACGGTCGCCGGGCGGAGCCCGCCGTCGAGGTGGTCGTGCAGCAGCGCCTTGGGTGCCTGCCTGATCGAGTCCAACGTCAGGAGTGTCGTCATCTCCCCATCTTGCGCAACAACTCCGGCGACGGCGAGGTAATCGGGCCGCTACACACTCAATGTTCGGGTGATGATCAGCTCCCGGTGCTCGAGCCATCCCGTATTCGCCGCCCCAGTGCAGCGGCCTCAAGATTTAGCAAACACAGGAGCTGTCGACGGACACACTCGCCGCCGACGGTCGAATGCTCCCCCCAACAACCGGAAGCGCGCCAGGAATTCTCGTCAGTCGCTGACAGTCGGTTGACTATTCAAGCGCAAGCACGCGTTGTTCGCAGCTAGGATCGCCGAATGTGGATACCCGCCGTCGAGCGTATTCGCTCGAGTCGACGGGCCACCGCAGGCGCCGCAATGGTGCTGGCGCTCTCGTACGTACTTCTCGGTCGGCTGACATTCTCGGTATCCGTCGAACACAGCAACGTCACCAGCGTCGTCTTCGCCCCCGAGGGCATCGCCTTGGCGTTCTGCATACTGTTCGGGCCGCGTGTCGCATGGGGCGTGTTCCTCGGCCAGACCATCCTGTCGATCTGGACGGGTCCGTCGGTGCTGGGCGGTGCCGGCATCGGGCTGGTGAACAGCCTCGAGGGCATCCTCGGCGCGGCGCTGTTCGCGCGGTGGCGGATATCGCCGCAGTTCGCCCGGCCGCGCGATGTAGCCCTGTTCGTCGCCCTGGTGTTCCTGATCTTGCAGCCCATCAGTGCGACCGCCGGCGTGAGTGTGTTGTGGGGAGTGGGGGTCACCCCCGCCGATTGGATCCCCAGCGGCTGGGACGCCATGTGGATTCACGGGATTCAACGCCCGATCTCCGATCCGAGCCAGCTCCCGTCGGCGTGGGTGCACTGGTGGATCGGAAACTCCCTCGGCCAAATCCTGGTCGCACCACTGCTGCTGGCCTGGGCCACGAAGGGAACGTGGCGGCGGCCCGATAGCCGCGGCGACTTGCTTGCCAGTGCACTGGTCATCGGACTGACGGGAATAGCAGCCACCGTGTTGCCCATTCACCCCGTGCTGGTGCTCGGCGTGACCTTCCCATTGCTGGTACTGATCGGGCTTCGGCGCGGCCTGCGCGGTGTGACCACGGCCAATGTCGTCATCACGCCAGCCGTCCTCTGGGCCGGCACCTCCGCCAAGAGATTCCTGGACCAGGTCAGCGTTCCGGATCGCCTTGCCTACGTCGGATTCTTTGTCGCGACCGCCTTCATCCTCTTCTCCTTGATGCTGTTCTCGATGTTCGAGGAACGCCGATTGCTGGTCGAACGGCTGGCACGTCTCGCGCGCCAGGACTCGCTGGTTCCGCTGGATAACCGGCGCCATTTCGTCGAGCAGCTCGAGCCACTCATCCAGCAGGCAACCGCACGCGGCAGCCCTTTGGCAGCAATAACTTTCGACATCGACCACTTCAAGCTCATCAACGACACCAACGGCCACGCGGCCGGCGACCGAGTACTCATCGCTGTGGCCAACACATGCAAAGCACTGCTACGCGACACCGACATCGCCGCTCGGATCGGTGGCGAGGAGTTCGCCATCGTGCTCCCCGACACCGACGTCGCCGACGCGCAACGATTCGCCGATCGACTCCGCAGTACCATCGCTGTGCAGCACCTCGTGGCCTCTGACGCAACGGCGGCCGCTGCCATCACCATCAGCGTCGGTGTCGCCGCCCTGCAGCCGGGTGATTCCCTCGATGACTTCCTCAACCGCGCCGACGCGGCCCTGTACGACGCGAAACGAGGTGGCCGGGACATGGTGGTGGTTGGTCGGTGACTCGCCTGCTCCCCACTGACATCCGCACCGACATGTGGACGAAATCGATCGAGCGGATTCGGTCGAACCCAAGGCACACCGCACTCGCTGCTCTTGTGCTGGCGTTCGCCTACGTTGTGCTGGGTCGGCTCACGTTCTCGGTGTCGGTCGAGAACAGCAATGTCACGAGTGTCGTCTTCGCACCCGAGGGCATCGCCTTGGCCTTCTGCATACTGTTCGGGCCGCGTGTCGCTTGGGGCGTGCTTGTCGGGCAGACGATCCTGTCCATCTGGTCTGGTCCGTCGGTGCTGGGCGGTGCCGCCATCGGACTGGTGAACAGCCTCGAATGCGCCCTCGGCGCGATTCTGTTCGCGCGCTGGCGGATCTCGCCGCAGTTCGCCCGGCCGCGCGATGTCCTCCTGTTCGTCGCATTGGTCTTCCTGATCTTGCAGCCGATCAGCGCCACCGGCGGGGTAAGCGTGCTCTGGGCGATCGGCACTACACCCGCGGATTGGATTCCGGACGCGTGGCAGGCGTTCTGGATTCAGGGGATCCAGCGCCCGCTTGCCGACCCGAGTGAGATCGCCCCGGCGTGGATTCATTGGTGGATCGGCAACTCCGTGGGACAGATGCTGATCGCACCGTTGCTACTCGCCTGGGCGATAAGGGGCGTCTCGCGCCGGCCGAAGTCGAGTTACGACCTCCTTGTCAGCGCGCTGGCCATCGGCCTGCTGGGCCTCGCCGCGACCAAGTTGACCATCTACCCGTTGCTGGTGCTCGGCGTGACCTATCCGCTGCTGGTCTGGATCGGGCTTCGGCGTGGCCTGCGCGGTGTCACCACTGCGAACGTCCTGATCGCACCGGCAATCACGTGGGCGGGAGCGGTCGGAACCGGTTTCCTATCGCATCTCGACGTTTCCGACCGCCTCGCCTATGTCAGCTTCTTCATCGCCACGGCCTCCATCTTCTCGTTGATGCTGTTTGCGATGTTCGAGGAGCGTCGGGTGTTGGTCGAACGGCTGGACGATCTCGCACGCCTCGACTCATTGGTGCCCTTGGCGAATCGCCGACACTTCGTCGAGAGCCTGCAACACGAACTCAGGAGGAGGACCGAACGCGACGGTCCAGTGGCGGTCGTGGTCTTCGATGTGGACCACTTCAAACGCATCAACGACGAACACGGCCACGCGGCAGGCGATTCGGTGTTGATCGCCATCGCGCTCACCTGTCAGACGCGGCTGAAAGCGGGTGGGCTGGCGGCCAGGATCGGCGGCGAGGAGTTCGCCCTCGCTCTACCCGACACCGAACTCTCAGACGCCCACCGATTCGCCGACCAGCTCCGCGACGCCATCGCACACCAGCATCTGACTCAGGACGCTTCCGACACGTTGATCCCCGTCACCGTCAGCGTGGGCGTCACCGTGGCGCGGACTGCGGATTCGATCGACGCGATTCTCACCCGCGCGGACGAGGCTCTCTACGGCGCCAAAAGGGGCGGCCGGAACACCGTGGTTGTCAGCGAGTGATCCGATCGATGATGAGCGGGCCGATATCGGGTGGCTGCTCCCCTGGGCCGCTGACGCTCCACGCGCCGTCGAGTTCGGCGATCGCACCCGGGTAGCGCTGCGGGGTGTCGGTGTACAGCGTGAACAACGTCTCACCTGCGGTGACGGGCTCGCCGGGCCTTCGGTGGATCCTCATACCCGCGCCGAACTGCACGTGCTCGCCCGGCGCCGACCTGCCCGCCCCTAGTCGCCACACCGCAAGGCCCACCGCCATGGCGTCGGTATCCCCCATCGTGCCGCCATGGGGCGCCGTGATCGTCTCGGAGTACGCCCCGACGGGCAGCGGCTGGTCCAGGTCGCCACCCTGGGCGGCGACCAGCGCCCGGAACCGGTCCATCGCCGTGCCGTCAGCCAGCGTGTCCGCGGGGTCGATCCCGTCGACCCCGGCGGCGTCGAGCATCTCGCGGGCCAGCGCCAGGGTCAGCTCCACCACGTCGGCGGGGCCGCCACCGGCCAGCACGTCGATCGACTCGGCGACCTCGATGGCATTGCCCACGGCCAGGCCCAGCGGGCGGTTCATATCGGTGAGCAGCGCCCGGGTCGGTACCCCGTAGGCGGCACCCAGGTCGACCATCGTGCGGGCCAGCTCGCGCGACTGCGCCTCGGTCTTGAGGAAGGCGCCCCTGCCCACCTTGGAGTCCAGCACGAGTGCGCGAGCGCCCTCGGCGAGCTTCTTGCTCATCACCGAGCTCGCGATCAGCGGTAGCGACTCGGTGGTCCCCGTGACGTCGCGCAGCGCGTAGATCTTGCGGTCGGCCGGCGCCAGGTCCCCGGCGGCGAACACTGCGGCGCCGATGGTCTGAAGTTGTTGGCGGATTTGGTCTTTTGAGATCTCCGCGGTGAAGCCGGCGATGGCCTCGAGCTTGTCCAGGGTGCCGCCGGTGTGCCCGAGACCGCGCCCGGCGGCCTGGGGCACCGCCGCGCCGCACGCCATCACCACCGGCACCAGCGGGATGGTGATCTTGTCGCCGACGCCGCCCGTGGAGTGCTTGTCCACCAACGCCAGTGGCTTGCCGTCACGCCGAAGGTCGCCGAAGTCGAACCGATCACCGGAAGCGATCATCGCCGCCGTCCAACGGGCGATCTCGCCGGTCTCCATACCGCGCAGGAAGATGGCCATCAACAGCGCCGACATCTGCTCCGGGTGCACCCGACCGTGCGTGTAGCCGTCGATGACCCAGTCGATCGCGGCGTCCGACAGGACACCGCCGTCGCGCTTGGTCCGGATGACGGACGGAGCATCGAATGTGAACTGGGTCACTGCGATTGCCCCTGGCGCTGCACCCGATCGAGATCGTCGGGGCCGAATGCGTCGGGTAGCAGTTCACCGAGCGTGCGTGGCCCAGCCGGATGGTCGATCAGCATGCCGGGACCGCCATGCTCGAGCAGCACCTGCCGACACCGTCCGCACGGCATGAGCAACGCGCCGGAACCGTCCACACACGCCAGTGCGACGAGCCTGCCGCCTCCACTCGAATGCATCGCGCAGACCACAGAACACTCGGCACAGAGACCTAGGCCATATGAGACATTCTCCACATTGCAACCGACCACCACGCGGCCGTCCTCGGTCAGCGCGGCCGCCCCAACCGGAAAACCGGAATATGGCGCATAAGCCAGCTTGGAAACTCTAATTGCGTTGTGCCGCAAATTCTTCCAGTCGATATCCGTTGCCATATCAGGCCTTCCGTCCATCTTCTGAATGCATTCCGAAGAACCTCTCAAGCGGCTCGAATAGCTAGATAGGTGACCCTAACTTTCTACGCCAGTGGGTCATCCGCCCTTCCACGCTAGTTCTTTCAGTGGGACATTTGGGATTAGAGTCCCCCGTGGTTTCGGGCAGTTCGAATCGATGGCTTGCGCTACCGGTTACGACGGGATTCCGAAGTCCACCGATGACGTTGGAGGGTCGGAGATGAGTACAGCGACAGCCGCGGATTCGGCCATACCGGCCCCGCGTTCGTCACCCCCGCGCCGCCGCACCTTGTATCGCGGCGACCCGGGCATGTGGTCGTGGGTGCTGCACCGCATCACCGGCGCCACGATCTTCTTCTTCCTCTTCGTCCACGTGCTGGACACCGCGCTGGTCCGCGTCAGCCCCGAGGCCTACAACCAGGTCATCGAGACCTACAAGACGCCGATCGTCGGGCTCATGGAGATCGGCCTGGTGGCCGCGGTGCTCTACCACGCCCTCAATGGCGTCAGGATCATCCTGATCGACTTCTGGAAGGACGGCCCGAGGCACCAGCGCAAGATGCTGTGGATCGTCGCCGGCGTGTTCATCGCCGTCCTCATCGCCTCGCTTGGAGTGATCGGCATGCACATGGTGGAGCGATTCCTATGAGCCCCTCGGTGGAGAACCCCTACGACCACGTGACCGAGCGCGGCGGCCCCGCGCCGGTCATGCAGCGCGCCTTCGACCGGCCCGCCAGCCTGGACAATCCGCGTTCACCGCGGAGGCGCGGCGGAATGCCGAACTTCGAGAAGTACGCCTGGCTGTTCATGCGGATGTCCGGTGTCGTCCTGATCTTCCTTGCGCTCGGACATCTCTTCATCATGTTGATGTGGGAGAACGGCGTCTACCGGATCGACTTCAACTACGTCGCGCAGCGCTGGTCGTCGCCGTTCTGGCAGACCTGGGACCTGCTGCTGCTCTGGCTGGCGCAACTGCACGGCGGCAACGGCATGCGCACGATCATCGCCGACTACACCCGCAAGGACTCGACGAAGTTCTGGCTGAACACGGTGTTGTTGCTCTCGATTGTGTTCACCCTGGTTCTGGGCACGTATGTGCTGCTGACATTCGACGCGAACATCTCTTGACCCAGGAGTCCTGCAAATGCTGATCGAACACCGATACGACGTTGTGATCGTGGGCGCCGGCGGCGCAGGGATGCGTGCCGCCGTCGAGGCCGGCCCGCGGGCGCGCACCGCCGTCCTGACCAAGCTCTACCCGACGCGCAGCCACACCGGCGCCGCGCAGGGTGGCATGTGCGCAGCACTGGCCAACGTCGAGGACGACAACTGGGAGTGGCACACGTTCGACACCGTCAAGGGCGGCGACTACCTCGCCGACCAGGACGCGGTCGAGATCATGTGCAAGGAGGCCATCGACGCCGTCTATGACCTCGAGAAGATGGGGATGCCGTTCAACCGCACCCCCGAGGGCCGTATCGACCAGCGCCGCTTCGGCGGGCACACCCGTGACCACGGCAAGGCCCCCGTCCGCCGCGCCTGTTACGCCGCCGACCGCACCGGCCACATGATCCTGCAGACGCTCTACCAAAACTGCGTCAAGCACGACGTCGAGTTCTTCAACGAGTTCTACGCGCTGGACCTCGTCCTGTCGGAGACCCCCGGCGGCCCCGTGGCCACGGGCATCGTCGCCTACGAGCTGGCGACCGGCGACATCCACGTCTTCCACGCCAAGGCGATCGTGTTCGCCACCGGTGGGTCGGGCCGCATGTACAAGACGACCTCCAACGCGCACACGCTGACGGGTGACGGCCTCGGCATCGTGTTCCGCAAGGGACTTCCATTGGAGGACATGGAGTTCCACCAGTTCCACCCGACAGGCCTTGCCGGTCTGGGCATCCTGATCTCCGAAGCCGTGCGCGGTGAGGGCGGTCGCCTGCTCAACGCCGACGGCGAGCGGTTCATGGAGCGCTACGCGCCGACGATCGTCGACCTCGCGCCCCGCGACATCGTGGCCCGCTCAATGGTGCTCGAGGTGCTCGAGGGCCGCGGCGCCGGACCCAACAAGGACTACGTCTACATCGACGTGCGCCACCTCGGCGCCGACGTCCTCGAGGCCAAGCTGCCCGACATCACCGAGTTCGCCCGTACCTACCTCGGCGTCGATCCGGTGACCGAGCTGGTGCCGGTGTACCCGACCTGCCACTACGTCATGGGCGGTATCCCCACGACGGTGCACGGCCAGGTGCTGCGCGACAACAACTCCGTCGTGCCCGGCCTGTACGCCGCGGGCGAGTGCGCCTGCGTGTCCGTGCACGGCTCCAACCGACTGGGCACCAACTCGCTGCTGGACATCAACGTGTTCGGCCGTCGCGCGGGTATCGCCGCCGCGAACTACGCGCTGGGACACGACTTCGTCGACCTCCCCGAGACCCCGGCGAGCATGGTGACCGGCTGGGTCGGCGACATCCTCTCCGAGCACGGCAACGAGCGCGTCGCCGACATCCGCGGAACGCTGCAGCAGTCGATGGACAACAACGCAGCGGTGTTCCGCACCGAGGAGACGTTGAAGCAGGCGCTCACCGACATCCACGCACTGAAGGAGCGCTACTCGCGAATCACGGTGCAGGACAAGGGCAAGCGCTACAACAGCGATCTGCTCGAGGCCATCGAACTCGGCTTCCTGCTGGAGCTGGCGGAGGTCACCGTGGTGGGCGCGCTGAACCGCAAGGAGTCCCGCGGCGGCCATGCTCGCGAGGACTACCCGAACCGCGACGACACCAACTACATGCGTCACACCATGGCCTACAAAGAAGGCACCGACCTACTGTCCGACATTCGGCTGGACTACAAGCCCGTCGTCCAGACCCGATATGAGCCGATGGAACGGAAGTACTGACGATGAGCGCACCCGTCATCGACAAGGTCGATCAGCAGGAACCCCCCGTGCCCGAGGGTGCGGTGATGGTGACCCTGAAGATCGCACGGTTCAACCCCGAGGATCCCGACGGCGCGGGCTTCCAGAGCTTCCGCGTGCCGTGCCTGCCGACGGACCGACTGCTGAACCTGCTGCACTACGTGAAGTGGTACCTCGACGGAACGCTGACCTTCCGCCGGTCGTGCGCGCACGGCGTGTGCGGTTCGGACGCCATGCGCATCAACGGTGTGAACCGGCTGGCGTGCAAGGTGCTGATGCGCGACATGCTGCCCAAGAAGGCAGGCAAGCAGCTGACCATCACGATCGAGCCGATCCGCGGGCTGCCCGTGGAGAAGGACCTCGTCGTCGACATGGAGCCGTTCTTCGACGCGTTCCGCGCGGTCAAGCCGTTCCTGATCACCAGCGGCAACGAGCCCACCCGCGAGCGCATTCAGAGCCAGACGGACCGGGCGCGCTACGACGACACCACCAAGTGCATCCTCTGCGCGTGCTGCACGACGAGCTGCCCGGTGTTCTGGAGTGAGGGTTCCTACTTCGGGCCCGCGGCGATCGTCAACGCCCACCGGTTCATCTTCGACAGCCGCGACGAGGCCGCCGCCGAGCGCCTCGACATCCTCAACGAGGTCGACGGCGTGTGGCGTTGCCGCACCACGTTCAACTGCACCGAGGCCTGCCCCCGCGGCATCGAGGTGACCAAGGCAATTCAAGAGGTCAAGCGCGCGCTGATGTTCGCGCGCTAGATGCAGGCGGCGTCGAACGTGAACTAAATGGCGAGTCCTCGCTGAATTCTCGCCATCTACTTCACGTTCGGCGGCTAGAAAGGGCCACCCGAGGCCTGTAATGCGGCCCGGGTCCGCCCGATGACAGTGGCCTCCCGGTACCGCATAAGGTCGGCGCCGACACGGACGATGCGCCAGCCCAGCTCGGCGTAGGCGACGCCCTGATCGATGTCACGGGCACGCTGCACAGGGTCGTCCCAGTGCTGCTTCCCGTCGTACTGGACGCCGACCTTCCATTCCGGCCAGCCCATGTCGAGTCGCCCCACGAACTGGTCGTACTCGTCGAACACCTCGATCTGCGTGTGCGAGGGACGCATACCCGCGAAGGTCAGCAGCAGACGCAGCCGGGTCTCCTGCGGCGACTCGGCGCCGTAGTCGGCCAGATCGAGCACGCGGCGCAGCTGGACCACACCGCGTGCGCCGCGATGCGAATCGAGAAGCGTCTGCACGTCAGGCAGTTTCAGCTCCCCTGCCTGCAGGAGCGCATCAACCCGGATGACCGCGGTCACCAGTCCGCGCTGGCGACCGAGGTCGAATGCGGTGCGCGCCGGTGTGGTCACCCGAATGCCGTCGAGCGCGCAGACGTCGTCCTCGGCGAGGTGATCGCTGTGCAGGATGATGCCGGTCGTCCTGTGCCTGCTGGGCTGGTTCAGCTCGGCGGGCAGGTTCGCGTCGATCCACAGCGATCCGTGCAGCGCCGCGGCCGAGAGACCCGCCACGACCCCGCGCCGCCCCGACCACAGCCATGCCGCCACCGCCTTGTCGACGGGGGTGAGCACCGCTCCGCTCGGCACGAACACATCGCGGTGCAGCATGTCGTGGCGGGTATTCAGCTGATATCGGTTTACGGCGCCCGCCGCGAGCGCCTCACTTCCCAGAAATGGCATGTGGATAGGACGGTGCACGGGTCCGCCGCGTTCCATCCCCGCCGAACGTGAACAAGATTGCGATAAATCCGTGGAGTTTCGCCATCTTGTTCACGTTCGGCGGGCAGCGCGAGTTCGGGGCCTACTCCAGCACGCCCAGCCCGGCCAAGTGATCAATGAGCGGTTTCGCTCCCGCACACAGATGCTCGGCCATTGCCGTGCGGGCCGATTCGCCGTCGCGCTCCCTCAGCGCCGACAACACGCGCCGGTGATCGTGCATGGACTGTTCGGCCCAGCCGTCGACCGTCGGGAACACGGATTCCAGGGCGTACCGGGTGATCTGGGACATCAGCTGCGCCAGCTTCGGGGACCGAGCGGCGATGTTCACGCCGCGGTGGAACTCATGGTTGAGCCGGACCGCCCGATCCTGGTCATTCTGGGCGTGCGCGTCCTCGAGCTGCACCTGGAGGCGTTCGAGTTCGGCGATCTGATCATCCGTGATGTGCGCGGCAGCGCGCGCCGCCAGCTCACCACCGATGTGGCCCTGCACCCCGGCGACATCGTCGATGTCTCGTCGAGTGACGGGTAATACCGCGAAGCCACGTCGGGGCTGCTGAGTCAGCAGTCCCTCGGCCTGCAGACCGAATAGCGCTTCGCGCACGGGCGTCACGCTGATACCCAGTTCCGCCGCGAGCTGTTCGAGACGGACGTACTTCCCTGCCGGGTAGGTGCCGTCGAATATCCGCCGGCGTACCAGGCGCGCCACATCGTCGGCCAGCTGCGGCACCGATGAATCCGGAGCGCTCACTGATCAGATCCGGTAGTCGGCCAGCAACCGCTTGCTGATGATGTTCTTCTGGATCTCACTGGTGCCCTCACCGATGAGCAGGAATGGCGCATCACGCATCAGGCGTTCGATCTCGTACTCCTTGGAGTAGCCGTAACCACCGTGAATCCGGAAGCTCTGTTGCGTGACCTCGGCACAGAACTCACTGGCGAGGTACTTGGCCATTCCGGCGGCGACGTCGTTGCGCTCTCCGGAGTCCTTCAGCCGCGCCGCGTTGACCATCATGAGGTGGGCGGCCTCGACCTTGGTGGCCATTTCGGCCAGCTGAAAGGCGATGGCCTGATGGTCGGCGATCGGCTTGCCGAACGTCTCCCGTTGCTGCGCATAGCGAATCGCGAGTTCGAAGGCACGGATGCCGACGCCGCAGGCGCGGGCCGAGACGTTGACCCGGCCCACCTCGACGCCGTCCATCATCTGGACGAAGCCCTGCCCGGCCACACCGCCGAGGACGTCGTCCGCGTCGGCGCGATAACCGTCGAAGATCAGCTCGGTGGTGTCGATGCCCTTGTACCCCAGCTTGTCGAGCTTGCCCGGGATCGTCAGGCCCGGCACCACCTCGCCGAATCCGGCTGGCTTCTCGATCAGGAAGGCGGTCAGGTTTCGGTGCGGTTTGTCCGCTCCCTCATCGGTTTTCACCAATGCGGCGACCAGGGTCGAACTTCCACCATTGGTCAGCCACATCTTCTGGCCGGAGATGCTGTAGTTGCCGTCCGCATCGCGGACACCCTTGGTGCGGATCGCCGCGACATCAGAGCCCAACTCGGGCTCCGACATGGAGAACGCGCCGCGGACCTCACCGGTGGCCATGCGCGGCAGGAACCGCTGCTTCTGCGCATCGGTGCCGTGCTGGCGGATCATGTAGGCCACGATGAAGTGGGTGTTGATGACGCCGGAAACACTCATCCAGCCGCGAGCCAGCTCCTCGACGCACAGCGCGTAGGTCAGCAGCGACTCGCCGAGCCCGCCGTACTCCTCGGGGATCATCAGCCCGAACAGGCCCATGTCCTTCATCTGGTCGACGATGGCCTGCGGGTAGGTGTCGGAGTGCTCCAGTTCCTGGGCGGTCGGGATGACCTCCTTGTCGACGAACTGTCTTACCGTCGAGACGATCTCGGTCTGAATCTCGGTCAAACCCAGAGTCTGTGCCAGCTTGGTCATCGCGCGATCCTCTCGAACACGGCGGCCAGCCCCTGGCCGCCGCCGATGCACATGGTCTCCAGTCCGTAGCGGGCCTCGCGCAATTCGAGTTCACGGGCCAGGGTGGCCAGCATTCGTCCCCCGGTGGCGCCGACCGGATGGCCGAGCGAGATACCCGAGCCGCGCACATTGGTGCGCTCCAGATCGGCGTCGGTGAACTTCCATTCGCGCATACAGGCCAGCGCCTGGGCCGCGAACGCCTCGTTGAGTTCGATGAGGTCGATATCCGACAATGCCAGCCCGGCATTATCCAGGGCTCGTGCAGTGGCGGGCACCGGGCCGATACCCATGATGTTGGGCGCGACACCGGCCAATCCCCAGGACACCAGTCGGACAAGGGGTTTCAGGCCGAGTTCGGCCGCACGTTCGGGCGTTGTCACGATGCACATGGACGCGGCGTCATTCTGGCCGCTGGAGTTTCCGGCGGTCACAGTGGCGTCGGGATCGTTCTTGCCCAGCACCGGCCGCAGCTTGCTCAGCGCCTCAACCGAGGTGTCGGCGCGCGGGTGTTCGTCGGTATCGATCACCTCAGAACCTTTGCGGGATGTCACGGTGACCGCAACGATCTCCTCCGCGAGTACCCCGCTGCGCTGGGCGGCGACTGCTCTCTGGTGCGAGCGGACCGCAAGTTCGTCCTGTTCAGTGCGCGAAATGCCGTACTGGCGGCGCAGATTCTCCGCGGTCTCCAGCATTCCGCCGGGCACCGGGTAGTTCTTGCCGCCTGCGGTGACCCGGCCACGGGCCAACCCGTCATGCACGGTGACACCACCCCGGGACCCGCCCCACCGCATGTCGGTGGAGTGGAACGCCACGTTGCTCATCGACTCAGCACCGCCAGCAATGACGAGATCGTTGCCGCCACTGGCCACCTGAAGGCAGGCCTGGATAACGGCCTGCAGCCCCGATCCGCAGCGGCGATCAATCTGCATACCGGGCACCGTGATCGGCAGTCCGGCGTCCAGTGCCACCACCCGTCCGATCGCCGGAGCCTCGCCCGACGGGTAGCAGTGCCCGAGAATGACGTCCTGCACGGCGTCGGCGGGCACCCCGGCGCGTTCCAGCAGGCCCTTGAGTACCGCGACCCCGAGTTCAACTGCGGTCAGTGATCCGAACATGCCGCCGTAGCGCCCGATCGGGGTGCGAACCGGTTCGCAGATGACCGCTTCACGGGTGCCCGTGCTCATACGTGCCGACCCCCAGTCACTTCGAGCACGGTCCCGGTCATGTACGACGACAGATCGCTCGCCAGGAACAGCGCCACCTTGGCGACCTCGTCTGGCTCACCGGCCCGGCCGATCGGAATCTCAGCGAGCTTCTGATCCCAGATACGTTGCGGCATGGCCTCGGTCATCGCCGAGCGGATCAGGCCCGGCTGGATCGCGTTGACCCGCACACCGAGGTGCGCCAGCTCCTTGGCCGCGGCCTTGGTCATCCCGACGATGCCCGCCTTGGCCGCCGAGTAGTTGGTCTGGCCGACCAGACCAACCTTGCCCGAGATGGACGACATGTTGACGATCGCGCCGGACTTGTTCTCCCGCATGATCGCCGTGGCGGACTTGAGGCCGTTCCAGGTGCCCTTCAGGTGGACGGCGATGACCTGGTCGAACTGGTCCTCGGTCATCTTGCGCAGCGTCGCGTCACGCGTGATGCCGGCGTTGTTCACCATGATGTCCAGCCCGCCGAACCGCTCCACCGCCGCCGCGACCAGTGCGTCGACGTCGGACCCGCGGGTCACGTCACACTGGACCGCGGTGGCGACAGCGGCGCCGCCCAGCTGTTCGACAGCGGCCTCCGTTGCCTCCAGATTGAGGTCACCGAGCACCACCCGGGCACCTTCGGAGATGAAGCGCTGCGCGATGGCAAGGCCGAGGCCCTGGGCACCACCTGTCACGACTGCAGTCTGGCCGGCCAGTAACGACACCTGATCACCTGTCCCAACTCGATATCCGTGGTTCCGCCACCGTCGGCGTCCGCATTTTCGTATACGATAGCAGTTTCATATACGAAAATAACGCGCGGTTTCGCCGTGCTGCGAGCCAACCAGCCGAGCCAACAAGGAGTCCGTCTGTGACCCCCACCGCGAGTGACACCCCAGCCGTCGCCGAGGTCAGCGACGAGGACTTCAAGGAGATCCTGGCGCAGACCCGCACCTTCATCCGCAGCGCCGTCGTCCCGCGCGAGAACGAGATCCTGGCCAACGACAAGGTGCCCGACGATCTTCGCGACCAGGCCAAGGCGATGGGGCTGTTCGGCTACGCGATCCCCCAACAGTGGGGCGGCCTGGGCCTCAACCTCGCCCAGGATGTCGAGCTGGCAATGGAATTCGGCTATACCTCGCTGGCCCTGCGGTCGATGTTCGGCACCAACAACGGCATCGCCGGTCAGGTGCTGGTGGGCTTCGGCACCGAGGAGCAGAAGAGCACGTGGCTGGAGGGGATCGCGTCCGGGGATGTCGTGGCGTCGTTCGCGCTGACCGAGCCCGGCGCCGGGTCGAACCCGGCGGGCCTGCGCACCAAGGCCGTCCGAGACGGGAACGACTGGGTGATCAATGGGCAGAAGCGCTTCATCACCAACGCCCCGACGGCGAATCTGTTCGTCGTGTTCGCCCGGACCCGGCCGGCCGACGATGCCGGCCCCGGGATCGCGGTGTTCCTGGTGCCCGCCGACGCCGCCGGCATCGCGGTCAGCGGCAAGGACGCCAAGATGGGCCAGGAGGGCGCCTGGACCGCCGATGTCAGCTTCACCGACGTGCGGGTCTCCGGCAACGCGCTGATCGGTGGCAGTGAGGACGTCGGCTACCGCGCCGCAATGACATCGCTGGCCCGCGGCCGGGTGCACATCGCCGCGCTCGCCGTCGGCGCGGCCCAGCGGGCGCTCGACGAGTCGGTGGCCTACGCCGCCGCGGCCACCCAGGGTGGTCAGCCGATCGGCAGCTTTCAGCTGGTGCAGGCCATGCTCGCCGACCAGCAGACCGGGGTGATGGCGGGCCGCGCACTGGTCCGCGACGCCGCCGCCAAATGGGTGTCGGGCGAGGACCGCCGGATCGCCCCGTCGGCAGCCAAGCTGTTCTGCACCGAGATGGCCGGCAATGTCGCCGACCTCGCGGTACAGGTGCACGGCGGCACCGGCTACATGCGCGAGGTGCCTGTGGAACGGATCTACCGGGAGGTCCGACTACTGCGTCTGTACGAGGGCACCAGCGAGATCCAGCGCCTCATCATCGGTGGCGGTCTGGTCAAGGCCGAACAGAGGAAGACTCGCTGACCCTCTAGCCCCCCTGCCGAACGTGAAGAGAATTGCGAGAAATCCGCGAAGTTTCGTCATCTTGTTCACGTTCGGCGGTCACATATCGACGGGCTGTCTCGTCTGAGGGTTATGACCACGAGAATCGCACCGTTATCCCCCAAGAAAGCCCCGCTCGTGACGCGGCTGATGTGGCGCTACGCCAAGCGCCGCTACGGCGAGGTCCCCGAACCGTTCACGATCTACGCCCATCACACGGGCCTGCTGGTCACCGGCGCCGCACACGAGGGCATGTTGGAGAAGGCGTCGAGAACGCTGCCCGCCAACATCCGCGAACTCGCCGTCTACTGGACAGCGCGCCGCGTCGGCTGCTCTTGGTGCGTGGACTTCGGATCGATGCTGATGCGCATGGAGGGCCTGGACATGGCGCGGCTGAAGCACATCGACGACTACGCCACCTCGTCGCACTTCTCCGACGACGAGCGTGCCGCCATCGCCTACGCCGACGCCATGACCACCGATCCGCACAACGTCACCGATGAACAGGTCGAGGACCTGAGGCGACGCTTCGGCGACAAGGGCGTGATGGAGCTGACGTACCAGATCGGCGTCGAGAACATGCGGGCCCGGATGAACACCGCACTCGGAATCACCGAGCAGGGCTTCAATTCCGGTGATGCGTGCCGGGTTCCGTGGGCCGACTCTAACGGCTAGCCAGCGGTGACGCGGTGAACTTGTCCGGGTTGGCGACGTCCCAGATCGCGCACACCAGACCGTCGCGCACGGTCAGCGCCTGAATGCGCGGCGCCAACTCGGGCCACTGCCCGTCCGTGTCGAACCTGTCGTTGTAGATGCCGAGTTCGCCGTTGATGAGTGCAAACTGCGGGGCCTCGAAGATCCTCGGGCCGTACCGCGACACCAGACCGAGAATGAATCTGGCCACCTTGTCGGATCCGTGGATGACGCGGGCGGCGGTGGGCGCCATACGATTCGAGTCCCCGGTGAAGGTGATGTCGGGCGCAAGCACGGCGACAACGGCGTTCAGGTCACCGCTCGCCATGGCCGCCATCAGCTTGCCGACGACCTCGTCATGAGATGAGTCCCGGGGCGGCGCCTGCGCACCGGCCACCGACCGACGCGCGCGTGAGGCGAGCTGACGGGCCGAGGCCTCGGTGACGTCGAGCACCGCGGCAATCTCACCGAACGGCACCGAGAAGCCGTCGTGCAGAACGAACGCGACCCGCTGGTCGGGGGTGAGCCGCTCCAGCACGACCATCGCGGCGAACCGCGCGTCCTCGTCGGCGACCACCGCGGCCAGTGGATCCGAGCCGTCCAGCGGCGTCACGACCGGCTCGGGCAGCCACTCCCCGACATAAGTCTCGCGCCGGTGCGCCGCCGACCGCAGCCGGTCCAGCCCGATGCGGCTGACGACGGTGGTCAACCACGCCCGGGTGTCGATGATGCCGTCACGCTTGGAACCCAGCGCGTCCCAACGCAGCCAGGCGTCCTGGACCGCGTCCTCGGCGTCCGCGAACGTCCCGGTGAGCCGGTACGCCACTGCAAGCAGATGCGAACGCAGGCCCTCGAACTCATCGACGCTGGTCGTCACCTCCTCGAGCCTAGTAACCCGACGACGACTGACGCCACCGCCGCGACCGCGCCGCCCGCCACCATCAGCGCCACCACCGACACCCCGTCGATGAGCACCCCGCCCAGTAGCGCACCGATCGAGATGGTCACCTGGAACGAGCTGGTGAAAAGCACCGTGGCCGCCTCGTCCGCTCCGCCCGACACCCGCGCCAGCCACGTCTGGCTGCACGCGGGCACCGCGCCATATCCCACGCCCCACAACAGCAGCAGCACGACCGCCCCGCCGACATGACCGCCGATGACGGGCAGCAGCAGCGTCGCAATAGCGATCAGTGCGGCCGCGCACCCGAAGGTGGCACCCACGCTGCGCCCCAGGGTCACACCGGCGATGGCATTGCCCGCCAGCCCCGCCGCGCCGTACAACAGCAGCAGCGCGCTGACCGCCGCCAATCCGACACCCGTGACCTCGGTCAGGAACGCCGACACATAGGTGTAGGTGCCGAAGTGTGCGAGGACGACCAGGAATGTGATCAGCAGGCCGACCCTGACGTCGCGGACGCGCAGCAGCCGACCGAGCACCGAGAGTCGCGTCACCTCAGCGGCGGGCAGCGCCGGCACGGTGCACGCCAACGCGATCAGTACGACGGCCGACAGGGCGGTAAGCCCGACGAACGCGGCGCGCCAGCCTGCGACGTCTGCGACGAATGTGCCCAGTGGGACACCGAGAACCGATCCCAGCGGCACCGCCAGGAAGATCGTCGACGTGGCCCTGGCGACGTGCCGAGACTCGACGAGGCGACCGGACAGGCCGGCGCCGATGGACCAGAATCCGCCGATCACCACGCCCACCAGGACGCGCGCGGCGAGGATCATCCAGAAGTCGGCCGCGACGGCGCAGATCAGGTTCGACACGACGAGCAACGCCGTCCACACCATCAGCATCGTGCGCCGGTCGAGCCGGGCAGTGGCCACGGTCGCCAGCGGCGCCGCCACCGCGGCCACGAACCCGGGCACGGTCATCATCACGCCGGACACTCCGGGCGTCACCGCGAACTCCGATGCGATCGGCAGCAGGAGCCCGATGGGAAGGATCTCGGCGGTCACGATCGCGAAGATCCCCGCCATGATGGACACCACGGCCAGCCATCGGTTGGACGGTGGAGCCGCGGGATCGGCCCGAAACGGGTTGAGGGCGAACGTCACTGAGTCTCCGATCGAGTGATGAGCTACTCGTCGCAGTTCAGCACCCCATCGCCGTCAACGCTGGCGGGTTTGCGACGGCGCAGTCGCACGGCACTGCGATGTCGCGATGCCGCTAGTGCGCTCAACCGAACGGGCTCGCACAGCCGATCGGGACCGTATATTCCCTGAAATGGCAATCGCTGAACCGTCGGCTCCCTCCCCGCCGACCGTTGCGGGCAAGGGACTCCAGGCCGGGGCGCTGGGCCTGGTCGGCAACATCGTCATCGGTCTCGCCGCGGTCGCACCCGCGTACAGCCTGGCGGCCACGCTGGGCTATGTCGTGCTCGCGGTGGGCGACAAGGCGCCCGCGATGTTCGTTCTCGCGTTCATCCCGATGCTGCTCGTCGCCTTCGCCTACAAGGAGCTGTCGCAGGACACCCCCGACTGCGGCACGACCTTCACGTGGGGCACAAAGGCGTTCGGACCGTGGATCGGCTGGATCGGCGGCTGGGGTCTGGCCGTGTCGGCGATCATCGTGCTGGCCAATGTCGCCGAAGTCGCCGCCATCTATCTGTTCAAGTTCCTGGGCCAGGACGCGCTCGCCGAGAACCTATGGGCGAAGGTCACGCTGGGTTCGTTCTTCATCATCTCCATGACCCTCGTCAGCGCCCGTGGCGTGGTGCTGTCCGAGCGAATCCAGAACGTCCTGATCGCCATTCAGTTCGGTGTGCTGATCATCGTCAGCATCTGGGCGTTGGTCCGCGTGTTCGCCGGAAACGCCGGGGCGCAGGCCATCACGCCGTCACTGGCCTGGCTGTGGCCGGGCGGTCTCGACGCCTCCTCGATCGCCGCGGCGATCATCCTCTGCATCTTCATCTACTGGGGCTGGGACGCCTGCCTGGCCGTCGGCGAGGAGACCAAGAACCCTGGCCGCACACCGGGTATCGCGGCCGTCCTCACCACGCTGATCCTGGTGTGCACCTACGTTCTCGTCGCCTACGCAGTGCAGTCGTTCGCGGGTTTCGGCACAGTCGGGATCGGCCTGAACAACGCCAACAACACCGACGACGTGCTGACGGTGCTCGGCAAGCCCGTCGCCGGCAGCATCGCGGCGTCGCTGCTGTTGTTGACCGTCTCGGTGTCGGCCCTGTCCTCGACGCAGACGACGATCCTCCCCACCGCACGCGGCACGCTGTCGATGGCGGTCTACGAGGCGCTGCCGAAGCGGTTCGCCGCCGTCCACCCGAAGTACATGACGCCTGCGTTCGGCACCATGGTGATGGGTGCCGCCGCGCTGTTCTTCTACCTCGTGCTGACATTCGTCTCCGAGAACGCCCTGGCCGACTCGGTGGCCTCCCTCGGTCTGGCGGTGGCGTTCTACTACGGCATCACCGCCTACGCCTGCGTGTGGTACTTCCGCAGGACCCTGTTCGTCTCGGCCAAGAACCTGTTCATGCGTGGCATCTTCCCCCTGCTCGGGGCGCTGGCCATGACGTGGGCGTTCATCCAGAGCGCCACCGACATGATCGCGCCGGACTACGGCTACACGGCGTTCGGTCCCATTGGCGGCGTCTTCGTCCTCGGTGTCGGCATGCTGGTCCTCGGCATCCCATTGATGTTGGCCTGCTTCGCATTCGGCACCAAGCGCTTCTTCCGGGGCGAGACGCTCAACGCGTCGACGGAGGTCAAGGTCCCGGACGTCTACTGATCATCTCGAGAGGCTCGGGCACGCGGACTTAGGAGACACCATGCATTTGACCGTCGGCTATCTGGCCACCCCCACCGGTGATGACGGCGTGGCACTCGCAGGCGTGTTGGCGAAGACCTTCGGCGCGACCGTTGACGTCGTTCTCGTCGTGCGCGAGGAGCTGCCCGACGGCCATCCCGGCCGCGCGCAGTACCAGGAGTTCCTGCTCGAGCGTGGCAAGGAGTGGATCAGCAAGGCCATATCGACCCTCGCCGCCGCGGGCATCAAGGCAGCTGCCACGGTGACGATCGGCGACTCGTTCCCCGAGACGCTGATGTCGTTCGCCGAGGAACACCACTCGGACCTGATCGTCGTGGGCGGTGCGCGGGACGGGTTCTTCGGCGGTCACGTGATCGGTCCGGTCTCCAGCGCGCTGCTGCACACCTCCTCGATTCCGGTGGCCCTCGCGCCACGCGGTTACGCCGAGGACCCGCCGGCCGCCATCACCGCGGTGACGGCTGCGGTCCCGACGAAGGCGGGTGACGACAACCCGCTCCCCTTCGCCATCACCCTGGCCAGCGCCGCGGGGCTGTCCATCCGAATGGTGTCACTGGTTTCCGCCGAGAATCTTGCGACGGCCGAGAACCTGGAAGACCTACGCGCACAGCAGATTGCGGCTGCGCGCGAGAACCTCGCGGTCGCCGATCGCGCCCTGCCGGACACCACTATCGAGTCGTTGGTGGCTGATGGCATGACCCTGGAGTCGGCGCTGAAGAAGCTGAACTGGTCCGACTCGGAGGTGTTGGTCGTCGGCTCCAGCCGGTTCGCCGCACCCAAACGAATCTTCCTGGGCTCCACTGCGTCCCGGATCCTGGCGGGCACCGACGCTCCGGTGATCGTCATTCCCCGCGACTAGCGGCGAACGTCAGCGCTTGCTGAAGATGATGCGGTGCCAGTCCTTCTCGGCCACGGCGGTGATATCGCTCATCACGTGCTTGATGGTGAGATACTCCTCGAAGGAGTAGTCGCTCATGTCCTTGCCGAAGCCCGATGCGCCGACGCCACCGTGCGGCATCTCGCTGATGATCGGGATGTGATCGTTGATCCACACGCAGCCGGCGTGGATCTCGCGCGAGGCCCGCTGCGCCCGGTAGACGTCGCGGGTCCAGGCCGAGGCCGCCAGGCCGTACTCGGTGTCGTTGGCCTGCCGGAGCGCATCGTCGTCGTCGGTGAACGCGCGCGCCACCAGGACCGGCCCGAAGACCTCGTCGCGGTAGATCTCGGAGCGCTCGTCGACGTCGGCGATCAGCGTCGGCCGGTAGAAGGAGCCGGGCCCCTCGGGTGCGCTGCCGCCGGTCACGATCCGCCCGCCCTCACCCGGGGCGCGGGCGACCATGGCGGCGACCTTCTCGCGGTGCGCCGTCGTGATCAGCGGGCCCAGGTCGGTGTCGGGATCGTGCGGGTTACCGACGACGATCTTGCCCATCAGCTCGCCGACACCCGCGACGAAGTCGTCGTAGAGCGGGCGGGCGACGATCGCACGGGTGGCGGCGGTGCAGTCCTGGCCGGTGTTGATCAGTGATGCGGCGACCGCGCCGTGGATGGCGGCGTCCAGGTCGGCGTCCTCGAACACCACGAACGGCGCCTTGCCGCCCAGTTCCAGCTGGGTGCGGCGCCCGTGCAGCGAGGCGGCGGCCATCACCTTGCGGCCGACGGCCGTCGAGCCGGTGAACGTCACCAGGTCGACGCCCGGGTGCCCGGCAAGTGCCGTGCCGACGTCGTGCCCCGCGCCGGTGACGACGTTGAGCACACCGTCGGGCAGGCCGGCCTCGCTGGCCAGCCTGGCCAGCGTCAGCGTCGTCAACGGGGTGATCTCGGCGGGCTTGATCACCACCGAGCAGCCGGCGGCCAACGCGGGCAACACCTTCCACACCGCCATCTGCAGCGGGTAGTTCCACGGGGTGATCGTGGCGACGACGCCGATGGCCTCGCGCCGAATGCTCGAGGTGTGATCGGCCGAGTACTCGGCGGTCGCCTTGCCCTCGAGGTGACGGGCGGCGCCCGCGAAGAAGTCGATGTTGTCGATGCTGCCGGGCACGTCGAACTCGGTCGCCAGCCGGACCGGCTTGCCGGTCTGGCTGACCTCCTCGGCGACCAGACTCTCGGCGTTCGCGCCGGCCAGCTCGGCCAGTTTGGCCAGTACCGCCGAGCGGTCCGCCGGAGTCGCCGTCGCCCAACCCGAGAGCGCCTTGCGTGCCGACGCGACCGCGGTGTCGACCTCCGTCGGGGTCGCCAGCGCGTACTCGTTGACCACGTCGCCGGTGGCCGGATTGATGATCTTGTGGGTTGGGCCTCCGGTCAGAACCTCGCGACCGTCGATCCAGCTGCTCGCCATCGTCATGCCACCAAGCTAGCCGACCCTCGACGGCGTCCGCCACGCAATACCGCAGCATCGGGCACTCGAAACACACGATTTCAGATGTATCGGTTGCCCCTGACGACTGATTCCGTGCACAATCGTGGGCATGGACACCCCTGACGCTCGCCCCGGGTTGCAGGCCGTCTCACTCCGCATCAACCATTCTCGGCCAGGCGCGGCCTATCACCTGGACGAGCTGTCCAAGGCGATCGTCGAGAAGCTGCAGCAGGACGGCCGGCGGTCGTACGCGGGGATCGGCAAGGCGGTGGGGTTGTCCGAGGCCGCGGTGCGCCAGCGCGTGCAGCGCATGGTGGACGCCGGGGTGATGCAGATCGTCGCCGTCACCGATCCCATGCAGCTGGGCTTCGCCCGCCAGGCCATGATCGGCATCCGCTGCACGGGCGACACCCTCAAGGTCGCCGAGCAGCTGGCCGCCATCGAGTCCGTCGACTACGTCGTGCTGACCGCGGGGTCCTTCGACGCCATCGCCGAGGTCGTGTGCGAGGACGATGACGACCTTCTAGACCTACTCAACACCAAGATCCGCGCCGTGCCAGGAGTGATAACCACCGAAACCTTGGTTTACCTTAAACTCGTTAAGCAGCAATACAATTGGGGCACAAGATGACACTCATCGACTCAACGAACGACACCACTTCCAACCTGAGCGCCAAGGCCGACCGCCACCTGTGGGGACACTTCTCCCGGCACGGCGCCGGCATCACCCCGCCGATCATCACCCGCGGCGAGGGCGTGCACATCTTCGACGACAAGGGCAAGAGCTACATCGACGGGCTCTCAGGGCTCTTCGTGGTCCAGGTCGGGCACGGCCGCAAGGAACTCGCCGAAGCCGCGGCCAAGCAGGCCGAGACCCTGGCGTTCTTCCCCCTGTGGTCCTACGCCACGCCGCCGGCGATCGAACTCGCCGACCGGCTCGCCGGGTACGCACCGGGCGATCTGAACCGCGTCTTCTTCACCACCGGCGGCGGCGAGGCCGTCGAGAGCGCCTGGAAGCTGGCCAAGCAGTACTTCAAGCTGACCGGCAAACCCGGCAAGTACAAGGTGCTCTCGCGGTCCATCGCCTATCACGGCACCCCGCAGGGAGCGCTGGCCATCACCGGCATCCCGGCGTTCAAGGCGCCGTTCGATCCGCCGACCCCCGGCGGTTTCCGGGTGCCCAACACCAACTTCTACCGGGCACCCGAGCGCTATGACAACGACCCGAAGGCGTTCGGCCGCTACTGTGCTGACCGCATCGCCGAGGCCATCGAGTTCGAGGGCCCCGACACCGTCGCGGCCGTGTTCCTCGAGCCGGTGCAGAACGCCGGCGGCTGCTTCCCGCCCCCACCCGGGTACTTCGAGCGGGTCCGTGAGATCTGCGACGAGTACGACGTGCTGCTGGTCTCGGACGAGGTGATCTGCGCCTACGGCCGGATCGGTTCGATGTTCGCCTGCCAGGACTTCGACTACATCCCCGACATCATCACCTGCGCCAAGGGTATGACCTCGGGGTACTCCCCGATCGGGGCGATGATCGCGAGCGACCGGCTCTTCGAGCCCTTCGACGACGGTCAGACGGTCTTCGGGCACGGCTACACCTTCGGCGGGCACCCGGTGTCCTCGGCGGTCGCGCTGGCCAACCTCGACATCTTCGAGCGCGAGGGCATCAACGACCACGTCAAGACCATGGCACCCGCGTTCCGGGCGACCCTGGAGAAGCTGTACGACCTACCCATCGTCGGCGACGTCCGCGGCGAGGGCTTCTTCTACGGCATCGAATTGGTCAAGGACAAGGCCACCAAGGAGACCTTCAACGACGAGGAATCCGAACGGCTGCTCCGGGGCTTCCTGACCCCCGCACTGTGGGAGGCCGGGCTGTACTGCCGCGCCGATGACCGTGGCGACCCAGTCGTTCAGCTCGCGCCCCCGCTGATCAGCGGGCAGAAGGAGTTCGACGCGATCTACGACATCCTGCACAACGTGTTGAGCGAAGCCAGCGCCCGCATGTAGCAGGAGCGTTATCGTCGGCGCGTGCCGACGAAGCTGCGGAAGCCGCCGATCGACCCCGTCCGATGGAGGCCGCCGCCAGTCGACGCCCTCCCCGACCCGCCCGCCCGACCGGTCACAATCGTGCCGGTCGGCGGGATGGGCCCGGAGGACGTCGTCGTCGACGCCGAGGGTCAGCTCTGGACGGGTTTGGTCGACGGACGCATCGTGCGGATCTCACCCGATGACGGCGAGTACTCCGTGGTCGCCGACACCGGCGGTCGACCGCTGGGCCTGCATGTGGCCCGCGACGGACGGGTGCTCATCTGCGACTGCGACCGAGGCCTGCTCGCGCTGGATCCAAGCAGTGGCGTGCTGAGCACCCTCGCCACGTCGGTCGATGGCCGCCCACTGGGGTTCTGTTCCAATGTCACCGAGACCGCGGACGGCACAATCTATTTCACTGAGTCGACAAGTGCCGACTTCGGCTTCGAGAACTTCCTCGGCCCATTCCTCGAGGCGCGGGGCCGCGGGGGCCTGTTCCGCCTCGACGCCGATGGCACCGTCACGACACTCGTCTCGGGGCTGTACTTCACCAACGGGGTCACGGTGACCGCCGACGGGTCGGCGCTGGTGTTCGCCGAGACGATGGGCCGCAGGCTGTCCAAGTACTGGCTCACGGGCCCGCTAGCTGGAACCGTGACGCCCCTGGCGGTTCATCTGCCCGGCATGCCAGACAACATCTCGACGGGTTCCGACGGTCGGATCTGGACCGCAATGGTGACCCCGGTGAACACCGCCGCCGAGAGCCTGATGCCGCGGGCGCCGTGGCTCCGAAAGCTCGTCTGGCGACTCCCGGCTCGACTGCATCCGAAGATCGCTCCCGAGATCTGGGTGATCGGGTTCGACCCCGACAGTGGATCCGCGGTCGGTGGCATCCGCACCACACACCCTGACTTCGGCGCTGTCACCGGCGTCGTCGAGTCCGGCGGGCGGCTGTGGATGTCGACCATCGAGTTTCCCGCCCTTGCGTACTACGAGCTGTGACGGAAGCGGTCATCAGTCTGGTTTCTCAAGCCGTCACTGAGTCGACTGGCGGTGTCCCCCAACGCGGTCATCCGGTCTCGGGTAAGGGAACCGAGGTAGTACTGCCGCACGAGATCGGCATAGGTGTGCAGCGCGAGCCGCAGATGATCCTCTCCCTTTCGGGTGATCCCGACGACGACGATTCGTCTGTCCTTGCGGCTACGGACCCTGCCCACCAGGCCCCGATCCTCCAGTCGGGTCACCAACCATGTGACTCGACTGGGAGAGACCACCAAAGTCTCTGCCAGAGCCCCCATTCGAACAAGACCACTCGGGTCGGTGTTGAGCTGTTGAAGTATCTGCACATCGCGGATCGCGAGGTCGTGCTTGTCCGTGAGGGCGGTGTTGATCTCTCGGTAGAGCCGACTGGCCGAGTCCGCGAAGCGCTTCCAGCTCCACTGCTCCTCGTCACTCATCTCCAGGAATCCTCGACCCAGGACTTGCTCTCCAGATGCAGCTGCCGACATCGCGTTCGACACCTCCCTCGTCCACTGAAACGCCCATTGCGCGGTGTGGTGGGTCACCGCTGTGGAGATCACAACGGAGCCAGAGAATGCGGTCTATGCAGATTTGGACAACGGCCCGATGTCCTACACTGACGCTTTATGCAGGTGCCGTTCGCTCGGACGCAGATCGATCGACTCGAAGATCTATGCGACGCGGTCGACAACGCGGGACTCAGTGCCTTCCAGCTATCGCGCCAACCTCCCATCGGCAGTCTGGTGCACGCCGCCCACGACGGCATAACGCTGAGTTCTGGCCAACACGAAGGCCGGATACAGCTCCGCGGGCCACTGTCCGATGAGGAGATTTCCGTCTGTGTTGGCCTGCGGATGCCCAGGAGCCGACTCCTGCTGCGTGACATCGACAGCGGGATCGTCTGCATGCTTCGCCCCGGCGAAGAGCAGGAGGCATTTCACGATCTGGACACCCGCTACGCCGTCCTAACCCTCAGCGAGGAGACATTGGAGCGCGAGGCGGAGCGCCTTGGCTTACCCTTCTCCCGCAACGCCTTTCGGCGCACTCGCGTTCACCCGCAGTCGATGGCACCCGCACACCTCACGATGATCTCCGACATCCTGGCCCGCCTGCACCAGGCCGACAGCCAGTCCCGACTCAGCTCCGCCACGTTCGCCGATATCGTCGCGGCCCTCATCGGCCATTTCGCGCAGCGCCCCGAATCCCTGATCCTGCGGCCGCTGCGGCAACGCGAGAGAATCGTCGAGTCGACCCGTGCCCACATAGACCAGAACCTGGGTCAACGCCTCGACATCGAGGATCTCGCACGCCGCGCAGGCGTCTCCCGCCGAACTCTCACAAGGTCTTTCGAGGAAACGCTCGGCGAGTCACCGTGGTCGTACATCGCACGCATGCGACTGCACCGCATCCGGGCCGACCTGCTCGCCGCCGACCCGCGGACCTCAACGATCGCCGATGTGGCCAATCAATGGGGAATCAGCGAATTGGGTCGCATGTCGGCCAGGTACCGCACCCTGTTCGGCGAACTCCCGTCACAGACCCGGGCGCGAGGGGCCTGATGATCGCCTGGCCGTAGGCACCAGCCCGGTGACTCGGCGACGTCACGCAAACCGATGATCGTGTTAGCGGACGGCTGGCCGCCGGGCCAAACTGGCAACGCTCGCTGGCTGAACGTGTTCCATTCTATGCCGTGAAATACTTCCATCCTTAACTATTCACCGTTGCAGAACCTTGATTGCTATGTTGCACCACTTTGATCGCTCAACAGGCACTTCTCGGCCCCAGATAGATTGCCCACTATCTATCCATCGGCATGCATTCCGCCCATGATTGCTCGACGCTTGACGAAACTGAGATTCTTCTCAGTTACGTTCGTCGCTGGCTCAAATCCCAGGCCGTCCAGCAAAGGATCCAACTTGCAACTCGCACTTCGCCCCTACGTCACCACCGGCATCGCGATGGTCGGCGCCGCCGCCATCGCCGTCACGCCGATATCAGTGACACCACACGACATCCACGTGCCCGCGGTCTACAGCAGTGACGTGCAACTCGCCGCGCTGTTGAATCCGTTCGAGGTCTTCGCGCCCATCGTTGGGCAGGCGGTTGCAAACGCACAGGTCATCGGCCAGAAGGTCTTTGACAACCCCATGCCGATCCTGCGGGCGCTGACCCTCAACCAACTCGACAGCGCCGGTACCCTCGCCGGGTTGGGAGTCGATGTCGCCACCGCGCTCGCCACCATGGTGCTCGCCGTGCCGGGAAACCTACAGACCGCGATCGGTCTGCTCCAGCAGGGGAAGGTCGATCAGGCGCTCAAGGTCGTCGAGAACGGCTTCGTCAGCCCGTTCATTCCCCTGTTCATGAGCGGACTCCCCAAACTCATCGAGGTCCTGAAGCGACCGCTCATCGATGCACAGGTATTGCTTGACACCCTTCCGAGTTCATTGATCGTAGGCGTCGGTTTCCCGCTTCTGAACACGGCGTACGGCCTCCAAACCCAGTTCATCAATGGCATCACCGGTGTGGTCGCCGCGTTGGGCACCGGGAACCCCGAAGCGGTCGTGAATGCCATCATCACCGGCGCGGCGAACTTCACTCAAGAACTGCTCAACGGAAATCCGGCCAACGGCACCCATGGGCTTCTAGGCATATACGGCGCCATCAACGGGTTCCTGGACGCACGGACACTGGCTGAGTATTTCCTCCGGCCACCGGCGGAGTTCGCCGCGCGGACCGCTGCACCCGCAGCTGTGGAATCTACGCCCGACCTGTTGGTGGCTGACGTCTCGAGCATCTCGAGCATCTCGAGCACCGCGGTATCGGCGATCAGCGGGGCGGGAACCGTCACGTTGTCGCCAGCGACTGAGACCCCAGCTGCCGAGACGCCAGTCGCGGAGACCCCAGCTGCCGAAACTCCCGTCGAAGTGACCCCGGTCGCCGAGACCCCCGTTGAGGACACCCCGGTCGCCGAGACCCCCGTCGAGGAGACCCCGGCTGCCGAGACCCCCGTCGTCGACGCCGAGCCGCTTGTTGAAACGGAGCCCACCACACTCGTTCGCGACAGCGCCCAGGCCAAGCCAGGTCAGCTCGGATTGACCAAGGCCAGCGAAGCAGGTGCGGGCCTGGCCAAATCCGTCCGTGGCGAAATCTCCAAGGTTGCCAGCAAGATTGATGAAGGCATCAAGAAGGCCTTCGGACAACCGACCAAGACCGCTGCCACGCAATCCGCCGGCAGCGGCAGCTCCGACACCGGAAGCAACGAGTAACTAGTTCGAACCGATCGGCCCCTCTCCCTTCACGGGAGGGGGGCCGATCTCCTTGCCCGACCGACCAATGGAGACGAAGCAAGTGGATTCCGCGTGGTGGCTACTACTCAGGGTGTCGACGACTTGGCCGCTGCTGTTCATCACCAAGCCCGTTGCAGAAGCGGCAGCTGACCTGTTGCCAAGTCATCGGACGTAAGAGATCGGCCCTCTCCACTCGCGGAGGAGGCCGTTCTCCCTGCCCGACCGTTTTCACATCAGTCACACACGTCACAGCGTGCCTCCCCGAAAATCAACGCTCGATCTCCTAATCTGCACACACCATGTCTGGATCCGTATCGCGCCGCGTGGCCTGCGTGGCCGCGGCTCTCGCCTTCGGCGCGGCTCCCGTGTTCGTCGGCGTCCCGGTTGCGGGCGCCGACCCGGACCCCTGCCCGTACAAGGTCGTCACCCCACCCGCCGTCGACTCCTCCGAGGTGCCGAAGGCAGGGCCGCCGCCAGCGCCGCTGCCCGTCCCGGCCAAACCGCTTGGCGGCGACGCACTGTCGGGGTGCGGCATCATCACCGCGCCCGGCACTCCCCCAGTCCCGGGCGACATCTCGGCCGAGGCCTGGCTCGTCGCCGACCTCGACTCCGGTGACGTCATCGCCGCCCGCGACCCGCACGGCCGACACCGCCCCGCCAGCATCATCAAGGTCCTGGTGGCGATGCAGTCCATCAAGGACGTGCCGATCAACAAGCAGGTCGTCGGCACCGCCGACGACGCCGCCGCCGAGGGCACCAAGATCGGCGTCAAGGACGGCAGCGTCTACACCGTGAACGACCTGTTGCACGGGCTGCTGATGCACTCCGGCAACGACGCCGCCCACGCGCTGGCCGGCCAGCTCGGCGGCATGGACTCCGCGCTGGGCAAGATCAACGAGCTCGCGGGCAAGCTCGGCGGCCGCGACACCAGAGCCGCCACCCCGTCGGGCCTCGACGGCCCCGGTATGAGCACGTCGGCCTACGACATCGGGCTGTTCTACCGCTACGCCTGGCAGAACCCGGTGTTCACCGACATCGTGGCCACCCGCAGGTACAACCTGCCCGAGTACGAACTCGAGAACGACAACAAGCTTCTCGACAACTACCCCGGCGCCCTCGGCGGCAAGACCGGCTTCACCGACGACGCCGGCCAGACGTTCGTCGGCGCCGCCGAACGTGACGGCCGCCGACTGGTCGCGGTGCTGTTGCGTGGCACCCGCGTGCCGATCGCCCCGTGGGAGCAGGCCGCCCGCCTCCTCGACTATGGCTTCGCCACCGAGCCGGGGACCAAGATCGGCACGCTCATCGACCCCGACCCCTCGCTGACCGTCAAGGACCCGGCCACGTTGTCGAATCTCGAAGCGGCCCAAGACCTTGCGTCGGCGCTGCCACCCGAGGACGCCACCCCGGTGCGCGTCGGAGTCGGCATCGTCGGATCGCTGATCGTCTTCGCGCTCATCATGGGCGCACGGTCATTGAACCGACGCCCCACCCACTAGCGCACCGCGAACACCGACACGCTTTAGCATGACGCCCATGGAGCGTCGTCAGCATCGCCGGTCGGCCAGTGATCTTCCCGGGCTGGATATCGCCGAACAGAAGTCGTGGCAGAACTATCTGGACGCGACGCTGCGCTCTCGTGCGGCGGTCAACCGGCAGTTGACCGACGAGCACCAGCTGCGCGTGGTCGACCTGCGGGTGCTGGACATCCTGGCCAAAGCCACCGACGGATCGGTGCGAATGGGCGATCTGGCCGAAGCGGTGGAATCACTGCCCGGCCGCCTCACCAAGCGGGTCCGTCGCCTGGAGGAGCGCGGACTGATGCGCCGCGAGACGTGTGCAGACGACAGACGCGGCGTGCTGGCCATCATCACCGACGACGGTCTGGCACTGGTGGCCAAGGCGACCGCGACATATGGACGCAGTGTTCGCACAGATCTCCTCGGTGGGTTATCGCGTCCGCAGATCGCCGCCATCGAGGAGAACAGCCGGCGGATCAACACCGCCCTGAAGCCGTACCGTCCCACTGCGTAGTCCGCCTCCGGCGCAGTTCCCGCTTGCGAGCTACTCCACCCGGATGGTCAACCGACTACACAAAATAGAATGAGTTCGAATAATAATCGGCGCATAGACGGCCATTCCTCAGCGGCCCGGCGGTGTCACTAATTAGCGTCGCCCGCCATGCAGGTGGACACAGATCTAGAGCCGTCAACGTGTCATCTACTGGAGGCTGATGAGGCCGAGATTAGGTGCTGGCAACAGTTTTTCACCTCGTCAACGCGACTCTTGGCCACCTTGAACAACAATGTGATGGACGCACACGGGCTCACACTGTTCGACGTGCTACTGCTCGATTATCTCGCCAAATCGGACTTCGGGAGCGCTCGAATGCGCGATATCGCCGACGCATTCGCGATGATGCCCAGTCGGGTGACCCAACAGATTCGCCGCTTGCAATCTCAGGGCCTGGTCAGTCGCAGCCCCGATCCGGGCGATCGGAGGGGCGTGCTCGCCACCATCACCACTAGGGGCCGATCCCGGCTCGGACCTGCGCTGAAGACGTATGCCCGAGGGATCCGCGCGCACTACCTCAATCACATGTCACGCGAACAGATGATCGCGCTCGGCGACAGCTGCCATCGGGTCAGCACGGCAGGAAAGCGTGCATGACCGGTGGACTCCTCCTCTCCTCCGAGGAGGGGCCCACCTTCATGTCAGCGACGCCGCATCAACCGGGAAAGACCAAGCGCGCCAAGCGCACCGGCGACCACCGCCGTCACCGCACCCGCCACGCCGAGCCCCTCCCGCACCTGCACGCGAGTGGTGATCTGCGCCGGGCTGGGCGGCTCGACGGGCGCCACCTCCAGGTTGTCCCTCGACGTGGCTGCCCACGCGGTCGCGAACAGGATCAGCCGGGCAGTGATGTAGGCGAACACCATCAAGCCCAGAACGGGACCGAACGTCGCACCGGCGGGGCCGGTCACCACCGACTTCAGGTAGATCGAGGCGACCTGTTTGAAGATCTCGAAGCCGACGGCGGCCAGCAGTCCGGCCCGTACCGAACTGCGGAAGCTCACGGATGCCCGCGGCAGCCGGGCGATGATCCAGGTGAACAGCAGCCAGGACACCATCAGCGATAGCACCAGCGAGATCACCCGCAGCACCACAGCCAATGCCGGAAAGTCCGGGATGCCAAGCCAATCGAGCACGTTATTGATGAGGTCCGAACTGCCGAGTGCCGTCAGTGCGATCGTCAGCGCGATGGCAAGAAACGCCGACATGAGTGCGCCAAGGTCGGACAGCTTCGACTTGATGAAGTTCCCGGGTTCCGGTCGTTGTTCCCACATCGCGCTGAGCGCCTCGCGCAGATTGGCCATCCAGCCCAGTCCGGCCCACGCGGCGGTAGCCAGGCCGATGACGCCCACCGACGTGCGCGACTCGATAGCGGAGTCCATCAGGTTGACTAATTGGGTGCCGAGGTCGCCGGAGACCGCCGACTTGATCCGGCTCTCGATCTCGGCGAGCAGTTCCGGATTGCGGGACAGCACGAAGCCGCCGACGGCGAATCCCACCATGAGCAGTGGGAACAACGCGAAGATCGTGAAGTAGGTGATTCCGGCGGCGTAGAAATTGCCGTTGCTGTCGGTGTAGCGCTGCTGGGCCCGCATCACACGGTCAAGCCACCCGAATCTGGCCCGCAGCCGGTCGAGCACTCCCGGTTCGGCCGGCTCGGTCATACCAGCCTCCTGGGGTGTCAGTGGGTTTGCCGCAAGAACCCTAACCGGTCGTATACCCGCTGCACCGTCTTCGCAGACACCTCTCGCGCACGTTGCGCGCCCGCGGCCAGAACGCTCTCGAGTTCGGCCGGGTCGGCCAGCAGTTCGTCGACCCGAGCCTTGATCGGCGTGACGAATTCCACGACGGCGTCGGCGGTCTCCTTCTTCAGGTCGCCGTAGCCGCGTCCGACGTATCCGTCGACCAGCTTGTCGATGCTGGCCCCGGTGACCGCCGACTGGATGGTCAGCAGGTTCGATACACCGGGCTTGGCCTGCTGGTCGAAGCGGATCTCGCGCTCGCTGTCGGTGACCGCCGAACGGATCTTCTTGGCGGTCTTGGCCGGATCGTCCAGCAGGGCGATCAACCCGGTGTCGGTGGCCGCGGACTTGCTCATCTTGGCGGTCGGATCCTGCAGGTCGAAGATCTTGGCGGCGGCCTTCGGAATCATCGCCTCGGGCACGACGAAGGTGCCCGGGAAGCGCGCGTTGACGCGCTGCGCCACGTCGCGCGACAGCTCCAGGTGCTGGCGCTGATCCTCGCCGACGGGCACCAGATCGGTGTCGTAGGCCAGGATGTCGGCGGCCATCAGCACCGGATAGGTGAACAGCCCCACCGTGGTCGCGTCAGCGCCCTGCTTGGCCGACTTGTCCTTGAACTGGGTCATCCGCGACGCCTGCCCGAAACCAGTGAAACACCCGAGCACCCAAGCCAATTGGGTGTGCGCCGGCACGTGACTCTGCACGAAGATGGTGCTGCGGGCGGGGTCGATGCCCAGCGCCAGATACTGCGCGGCGGTCACCAGCGTGCGCTTGCGCAGCACGGCCGGGTCCAGGTCGGTCGGAATGGTGATCGCGTGCAGGTCGACGACGCAGAAGAACGCCTCGTAGTCGTCCTGCATGCCCACCCACTGGTTCACCGCGCCCAGGGCGTTGCCGAGGTGCATGGAGTCGGATGTGGGTTGGGCGCCGGAGAAGACGACGCGCTTGCTGTCGCTCGTGCTCATGATGGGTCGATCTTCTCATTCCGGGTCATTCGATTTCGTCACGGGCCAGTCGTCGCAGCACCCGCAGGAACACCCGGCGCTCGTCGGCGTCCAACTCCCCCAGCCAGCGCTCCTCGCCACGTTGAATCTCGGCCTGCGCGGCGTCCTTGACCGCCCGGCCGGACTCCGTGATCGCCAGCAACCGCACCCGCCGATCGTCGGGATCGGGATGGCGCTCGATGTGACCGTCGGCCTGCAGCTCATCCAGGGTGCGGATGATGCGGGTCTTGTCGGCGCCGATCGCCTCGGCCAGCGCGGACTGAGAGCGCATCGCCCCTCGATCCAGCGCCAACAGCACCACATACCCCCACATCGACAGTCCGTGGGAGGCCAGCACCGGGCTCTCGGCCGCGATGAGATCGCGCATGAGTGGGGCAAGCATCGCCGCCAGATCGGGGCGTCGGGATGAACCGCTCGCGGACACCGCGCCATCGTAGGCATTGCACAATCATACGCTTGCGCTTATCGTAAGCGCATGCCTATATTCACTGCGCAACACCGCACCGCGGTCCTCGCCTCCGTCGACGTCGTCAACACCGTCCGCCCCACCGACCTGCACCTGGCCACCCCGTGCGCGGGTTGGACGCTGGCCGACCTGCTCGCCCACATGACCGTGCAGCACCACGGGTTCGCCGCGGCCGCCCGCGGCGTGGGCGCTGATCCGAACGTGTGGCGCGTGGAGAACGTCGTCGAGGCGGTGACTGCCGACCCGGCCGGCACCTACGCCGCCGCGGCGCACGACGTGCTGGACGCATTCGCGGCCGACGGCACGGATGAAGCACCGTTCGGCCTGCCCGAGTTCGGCCCCGACGCGGTCGTCCCCGGCGCGACGGCGAAGGGCTTTCACTTCGTCGACTACGTGGTGCACGGCTGGGATGTGGCGGCCTCGCTCGGCGTGCCCTTCGAACTGCCAGCCGACGTCATCGAGGCGGTGCTGCCGATCGTGATGGCGGTGCCCGACGGCGAGTTCCGCACCCAAGCCGGCTCACCGTTCGCGCGGGCCGTCGAGTCTGAGAGCGCAGACGATTTCGATCGGATCCTGCGCCACCTCGGACGCCGACCGGATTGGCACCCGAATTGCGAAACCTCACCGCCGGTCCGCTCCGGGGGCTAAGCAGGGAACATGTCCGACACAACGTTTGCTCCCCTGGCCCACGTGGCAGTCACGGTCCGCGACCTCGCGGTGAGCGTGCCCTGGTATCGAGCGCTCATCGGCGCCGACCCCGTGCTCGACGAGGACACCGACGGCGGGTTTCGCCACGTCGTGTTCCTGATCGGCGACGGCATGCTGTTCGGCCTGCATCAGCACAAGACACCCGCGCCGGACGGCGATTTCAGCGAGTACCGAGTCGGCCTGGACCACGTCGGGTTCGGCTGTCCAAACAGGGCAGCGCTCGAGGAGTGGGCGACCAAGCTGGACGCACTCGGCATCAAGCACGGCGGCGTGGTCGACGCCGGTTACGGGTCAGGCCTGAGCTTCCGCGACCCCGATGGCATCGCCCTGGAGTTCTTCGCGCCCCCGGGCTGAGTGGCGCTACCCGGCGCCGTACTCGACGGTGACGGGTGCGTGGTCCGACCAGCGCAACGCGTACGCCTCGGCCCGCTCCACCCGGGCGGACACGACCCGCTTGGCCAGCCGCTCGTTCGCCAGCTGATAGTCGATGCGCCAGCCCGCGTCGTTGTCGAACGCCTTGCCTCGCCACGACCACCAGCTGTACGGGCCCGCGACGTCGGCGTGCAGCACCCGCACCACGTCCACCCAGCCGGTGGCCAGCAGATCGGTCAACCACTGCCGTTCGCTTGGCAGAAAGCCAGCCTTCTTCTGGTTGGCCTTCCATGCCTTGATGTCGAGTTCGGTGTGGCCGATGTTCCAGTCGCCGCACAGCACGGCGTCACGGTCCTTGCCCCGCAGGTCGGCCATCCGGGCGGCGACGGCGGCCATGAACCGCTCCTTCTCCAGCTGCCGGTCGGTCTCCGCCTCCCCGGTGGGGACATAGACACTCGCGACGGTCAGGTCGCCGGTGTCGACCTCCAGATAGCGGCCGTGCGCCTCGAACTCGTCGACCCCGTTCTCCACACCGGGCCCGATCTTGACCCGGGTGATGGCCTGACGGCCCAGCACGGCAACACCGTTGCGGCCCTTGATGTGCGGATCGGCCGACGCGAGGTGCCACCCGTCGGCCAGCGCGGGCGCCAACGCCTCGGCGAGTTGCTCGTCGTCGGCGCGGGTCTCCTGCAGGCACACCACGTCGGCCAGCGTGGTCTTCAGCCACGGCAGCAGCCCGAGGTTCTCCGGCGATCGCTCCTTGACGGCGGCGCGGATCCCATTGACGTTGATAGTGCTCACGATCGTCGATGTCATCAGCGAGAGACCCTAATCGAGGAGACCGACGTCCCCGAAGCGGCGGTGCAGTGACTGCCGCGATACCCCGAGCACCTGCCCGATCTCGCCCCAGGACAACCCCGCGGCGCGAGCGGCGCCGATGGCGTCGGCGTAGCGCCGTTTCGCGCGGTGGAGGTCGTCGCGAGCCTCGCCAAGCCTCCGCGCGCTCGCACCGCTGAGGACGTCGACGAGCACCGGATCGGGCTCAGTGGGCGCCGGTGTCCGCGGCGGCTGCGGCTGCGGCTGCCCCATCCACCACCATGAAGAGCACCATCTTTTGCGGGCCGTCAACATTTGATGACGTCAACACTTGATGACGCCTCACAAAATCATGTCCCGCCCCACCGACAGCGACACCGCGACGACACCGGCACCGCGACGACGCACCTTGCGGTACCGGCGGTATCACCTTAGTGTCGGCCGCATGCCAGAACGTGATCCCATCCACCTCGGGTCCGGCGAACCGATCCTGCTTCTGCACCCGTTCCTGTGCTCGCAGAACGTGTGGCGCACCGTGGCCGAGCAGCTCGCCGACACCGGGCGCTTCGAGGTGTTCGCACCGACGATGGTCGGCCACAACGGCGGCGCCAGGGCCGGCAGCTTGTTCCTCGACACCGCCACCCTGGTCGACGACATCGAGCGCCGGATGGACCGGCTCGGCTGGGACACCGCCCACATCGTGGGCAACTCGCTGGGCGGCTGGGTCGCCTTCGAGCTGGAGCGGCGCGGCCGGGCCAGGACCCTGACCGCGATCGCCCCCGCCGGCGGCTGGGGCAAGCACGCACTCACGAAGTACGAGACGGTGCTGAAGTTCCTGCTCGGCGGACCGGCGCTCATCGCGGCGCGGCTCATGGGCCCCCGGATCCTCGATCTGCCCTTCGCCCGCCGCCTGGCGACGCTGCCCGTCAGCGGTCCCGCCGACGGGCCCAGCCAACCCGATCTCATTGCCCTGGTCGAGGACGCGACGCACTGCACCGCCTACGTGCAGCTGATGGTCAAGACACTGCGGCTACCGGGCCTGCTGGAGCTGGCCAAGGTCGCGGCGCCGACGCACCTGGTGCTGTGCGAGAAGGATCGGGTGTTCCCCAGCCCTCGCGGCACCCGCTACTTCGTCGACAACCTGCCGCAGGAGGCCCAGCTGACTCGGCTCGAGGGGCTTGGCCACATTCCGATGCTGGAGGCACCCGGCCGCGTCACCGAGCTGATCGCCGACTTCGTCGACGCCCACACCGTGCCCGAGCGCGCCGAGGTACCGCCGACCGGTTAGCCGTTGGATGCCTCCAGCACCGAGTTGAACGTCTTGCTCGGCCGCATCACCGAAGCGGTCTTCTCCCGATCGGGGTAGTAGTACCCACCGATGTCGACGGACTCGCCCTGCACCTCGTTGAGTTCGGCAACGATGGCGTCCTCGTTCTCCGCCAGCGCCTTGGCGAGCGGCGCGAAGTGCTCGGCCAGCTCCTTGTCCTCGCTCTGCGCGGCGAGTTCGGCGGCCCAGTACATGGCGAGGTAGAACTGGCTGCCACGGTTGTCGAGTTCACCGGTCTTGCGCGACGGGTTCTTGTCGTTGTCCAACAGCTTCCCGGTCGCGGCGTCCAGCGTCTTGGCGAGGATCGTCGCGCGCGGGTTGTCGGCCTTCTTGCCGAGGTCCTCCAGGCTGACTGCCAGCGCGAGGAACTCGCCGAGCGAATCCCAGCGCAGGTGATTCTCCTCGATCAGCTGGCTGACGTGCTTGGGGGCCGAACCGCCCGCCCCGGTCTCGTACAGACCACCGCCGGCCATCAGCGGAACGATCGACAGCATCTTGGCGCTGGTGCCGAGTTCCAGGATCGGGAACAGGTCGGTGAGGTAATCGCGCAGGATGTTGCCGGTCGCGGCGATGGTGTCCTGCCCGCGGCTTACTCGCTCGATGGTGTACCGCATGGCCCACACCTGCGGCATGATCTGGATGGTCAGACCCTCGGTGTCGTGGTCCTTCAGGTACTTCTTGACCAACGTGCGCAGCTCATTCTCGTGCGGACGCTCGGTGTCCAGCCAGAACACCACGGGCATGCCGGAGTCGCGAGCCCGCGTGACGGCCAGCTTCACCCAGTCCCTGATCGGTGCGTCCTTGACGATCGGCATGCGCCAGATGTCGCCCTCTTCGACGTTCTGTGTGAGCAGCACCTCGCCGGTGTCGTTGTCGACGATGTTGGCGACACCGTCGGAGGGGATCTCGAACGTCTTGTCGTGGGAGCCGTACTCCTCGGCCTTCTGCGCCATCAGACCGACGTTGGGGACGGTGCCCATGGTCGTCGGGTCGAACTGGCCGTGGGTCTTACAGAAGTTGATGATCTCCTGGTAGATGCGCGAGAACGTCGACTCGGGGTTGACGGCCTTGGTGTCCTTGGTTCGTCCGTCAGCCCCGTACATCTTGCCGCCGAGGCGAATCATCGCGGGCATCGAGGCATCGACGATGACGTCGCTGGGCGAGTGGAAGTTCGAGATGCCCTTGGCCGAGTCCACCATGGCCAGCTCGGGACGGTGCTCGTGGCACGCGTGCAGATCTCGGATGATCTCCTCGTGGAGCGAGGCGGGCAGCGACTCGATCTTGTCGTACAGATCGGACAGCCCGTTGTCGACGTCGACGCCCAGCTCGTCGAACAGCTTCTGGTGCTTGGCGAAGGCGTCCTTGTAGAAGATCTTCACCGCATGGCCGAAGACGATGGGGTGGCTGACCTTCATCATCGTGGCCTTGACGTGCAGGGAGAACATCACGCCGGTCTTGTAGGCGTCCTCCATCTGCTCCTCGTAGAAGTCGCAGAGGGCCTTCTTGCTCATGAACATGCTGTCGATGACGTCGCCCTTGTCCAACGACACCTCGGGCTTGAGCACGATGGTCTCGCCACCGGTCGTCAGCAGTTCCATCCGCACCTTGCGCGCGCTGTCCAGCGTCATCGACTTCTCGCTGTGATAGAAGTCGCCGTGCTTCATGGTCGCCACGTGGGTGCGCGAGGCCTGTGACCAAGGACTCATGCTGTGCGGGTGCTTGCGCGCGTACTCCTTGACCGCCTTGGGTGCGCGACGATCCGAGTTGCCCTCGCGCAGCACAGGGTTCACCGCACTGCCGAGGCACTTGCCATAGCGCGCCTTGATCGTCCGCTCCTCGTCGGTCTTCGGCTCACCGGGGAAGTCCGGCAGGTCATAGCCCTTGCTCTTCAGCTCCTTGATGGCGGCCAGGAGCTGAGGCACCGAGGCGCTGATGTTCGGCAGCTTGATGATGTTGGTGTCCGGCAACTGCGTCAGCTCACCCAGTTCGGCCAGGTTGTCCGGCACGCGCTGCTCTTCGGTCAGGTAGTCGGAGAACTCGGCAAGGATGCGCGCCGCCACCGAGATGTCACTCGTCGTGACATCGATGCCGGCCGCCTCGGCGAAGGTCTGCACGATCGGCAGAAAGGCGTACGTCGCGAGCAGCGGAGCCTCGTCGGTCAGCGTGTAGATGATGGTGGGCTGCTTGGCAGTCAAGGGTCACTCTCCTGGCATCACGGACGTAAGTATTCAGAACATAAGTATCGCTTCGGTTCCGAACCTACGCGTAGGCGACGGGTCGGCAGGAGGCTCCCCCGCGGTCCGCGGAGTCGGCTCACCGACCGTCCTCACCAGCAACCTACTGGCACGGGATCACGGTCGTGAGTTAGGCTTCGTATCGGTCATGAGTGCCAGCGTCAAGCCCCGGCTCGCTGGCCGGCAACCCTCCAACCGCGGTGGGGTGCCCCGGGTGATTGACCAGGTTGGGTAGCTGACTGGTTGTGAAACGACAGTCGGCCACACGGCAAGCGCGGGTCCGCAGTCAACGGACCCCCCGAGAGAACAGGGAAACCTGATGTGGAGGCCCGTCATGTGTGCGTGTCGTTGATCTCGCCCAAAAACCCAGATCACTTGCGTGCGCTCGCCATCGCGACGCGCCGCACACCTCGCTAGGAGATCTACCCCATGACCGACCCGGAAAGAGCAGCCAACCCCGAAGCGGATCCGAGTGCCAACTGGTCTTTCGAGACCAAGCAGGTGCATGCCGGCCAAACCCCCGACATCGCCACCAACGCGCGCGCACTGCCGATCTACCAGACGACGTCGTACACGTTCAACAGCACCGAACACGCCGCGGCGCTGTTCGGACTGGCCGAACCCGGCAACATCTACACCCGCATCATGAACCCGACGACCGACGTCGTCGAGCAGCGCGTCGCCGCACTCGAGGGCGGCGTCGCGGCGCTGTTCCTGTCGTCCGGCCAGGCCGCGGAGACCTTCGCGATCCTCAACCTCGCCAGCGCGGGTGACCACATCGTGTCCAGCCCCCGACTGTACGGCGGCACGTACAACCTGCTGCACTACACGCTGCCCAAGCTCGGCATCGAGACCACCTTCGTCGAGAACCCCGACGACCTGGACTCCTGGCGCGCCGCCGTGCAGCCCAACACCAAGGCGTTCTTCGCCGAGACGATCTCCAACCCGCAGATCGACATCCTCGACATCCCCGGCGTCGCGTCGGTGGCCCACGACAACGGCGTGCCACTGATCGTCGACAACACCATTGCGACGCCCTACCTGATCCAGCCGATCAGCCACGGCGCCGACATCGTGGTCCACTCGGCGACCAAATACCTCGGTGGCCACGGCTCGGCGATCGCAGGCGTGATCGTGGACGGCGGCACGTTCGACTGGACCCAGGGCCGCCACCCCGGTTTCACCACCCCCGACCCGAGCTACCACGGCGTGGTGTTCGCCGAACTCGGCGCGCCCGCCTACGCGCTCAAGGCCCGCGTGCAACTGCTGCGCGACCTCGGCTCGGCTGCGTCGCCGTTCAACGCGTTCCTCATCGCCCAGGGCATAGAAACGCTGAGCCTGCGCGTTGAACGCCACGTGTCCAACGCGCAGAAGGTGGCCGAGTTCCTGGTCGGCCACGACGACGTGGTGTCGGTGAACTACGCCGGCCTGCCGACGTCGCCCTGGTACGAGCTGGGTAAGAAGCTGGCGCCCAAGGGGACCGGCGCGGTGCTGGCGTTCGAGCTGGCCGGCGGCATCGAGGCGGGCAGGGCGTTCGTCAACGCCCTGACACTGCATAGCCACGTGGCCAACATCGGTGACGTCCGCTCACTGGTCATCCATCCGGCCTCGACGACACACGCCCAGCTCTCACCCGAGGAGCAGTTGGCCACCGGCGTGACCCCCGGCCTGGTACGGCTGGCGGTCGGCATCGAGGGCATCGACGACATCATCGCCGACCTCGAGCAGGGCTTCGTCGCCGCCAAGGCATTCTCCGGTGCGGCTCACACCGTGCCGTCGGTGTGAGTGCGGAGACGACATGACCACCTTCGACATACTGAGCGACGTGCCGACAGTCCTGCCCTCTGACGGAGACACCGGCGTCGTCAACATCGGTGCGCTGAAGCTGGAGAGCGGCATAGTCCTGCCCGACGTCTCGATCGCCGTGCAGCGCTGGGGCGAGCTCTCCCCCGAACGCGACAACGTGGTCATGGTGCTGCACGCCCTCACGGGCGACTCGCACATCACCGGACCGGCCGGACCGGGCCATCCCACGCCGGGCTGGTGGGACGGTATCGCCGGACCGGGAGCCCCGATCGACACCGACCGCTGGTGCGCGATCGGCACCAACGTCCTGGGCGGCTGCCGCGGCTCGACAGGCCCGAGTTCGATTGCCCCGGACGGCAAACCGTGGGGCTCACGGTTCCCCGCCATCACGGTGCGCGATCAGGTCAACGCCGATCTCGCCGCACTCGCCGCGCTCGGCATCACCCAGGTGGCTGCCGTTGTCGGTGGGTCCATGGGTGGCGCGCGGGCGCTGGAGTGGGTCGTCGGCCATCCCGACACCGTGCGGGCCGCGCTGGTCCTGGCCGTCGGGGCACGCGCCACCGCCGACCAGATCGGCACGCAGTGCACCCAAGTGGCGGCCATCAAGGCCGACCCCGAGTGGCAGGGCGGCGACTACCACGGCACCGGGCGGACACCGCACGTCGGCATGGAGATCGCGCGCCAGTTCGCCCACCTGACCTATCGCGGTGAGGAAGAACTCGACGAGCGCTTCGGCAACGACGGACAGGACGACGAGCGGCCGACCGAGGGCGGCCGGTACGCGGTGCAGAGCTATCTGCAGTACCAGGGCGGCAAGCTCGCCCGCCGGTTCGACGCCGGCACCTACGTGGCGCTGACCGACGCGCTCAGCAGCCACGACGTCGGCCGGGGTCGAGGCGGCGTGCGCGCCGCGCTGGTTGGCTGCCCGCGTCCGGTGATCGTCGGCGGCATCACGTCTGATCGGCTCTACCCGCTGCGTCTGCAGCAGGAGCTGGCGGAGCTGCTGCCCGGCTGTACGGGCCTCAACGTCATCGACTCGGCCTACGGCCACGACGGCTTCCTGGTCGAGACCGATGCTGTGGGCGAACTCATCCGGCAGACACTGAAATTGGCGTCGAAGTGACCGACGCCAACCCCACCCGTTCACTGTCATTCGGTGCGCAGGCGGCGGCCTACGAGCGCGGTCGACCCTCATATCCTCCCGAGGCGATCGACTGGCTGCTGCCCTCGGGGGCTCGCGATGTGCTCGACCTCGGAGCGGGTACCGGCAAGCTGACCGTGCGGCTCGTCGAACGCGGCCTGAACGTGTTCGCGGTTGACCCGATCCCCGAGATGCTCGAAGTGCTCAGCGGATCGCTGCCCGAAACGCCGGCGCTCCTGGGCACGGCCGAGGAGATTCCGCTGCCTGACGACAGCGTCGACTCCGTTCTGGTGGCCCAAGCCTGGCACTGGTTCGATCCCGAGCGCGCCGTCAAGGAGGTCGCCCGAGTGCTGCGTCCCGGAGGACGGCTCGGGCTGGTGTGGAACACCCGCGACGAGAGACTGGGCTGGGTCAAGGATCTGGGCCACATCATCGGCCACGACGAGGCCTCTCACCACAACGTGTCGCTGCCCGACGCGTTCTCCGATGTGGAGCGCCACCATGTCGAGTGGACCAGTTACCTGACGCCGCAGGCACTCATCGACCTGGTGGCATCGCGTAGCTACTGCATCACCTCACCGGCCGACGTGCGCACCCGCACGCTGGACCAGGTTCGCGAACTGCTGGCCACCCACCCGGCATTGGCGAACTCGAGCGGATTGGCCCTGCCCTACGTGACGGTCTGCATCCGCGCCACGCTGACCTGACCGAACCAGCGGGTCGCCGCGGCCGTCAGTCGCTGCGCGTCCTCTGGTTCGAAGGTGTCCGCCGCCCAGGCGACATAGCCGTCTGGCCGGATCAGCAGCGCGGCCGCGGGGGGCGACGCCATCGTGCCGCGCACCACCTCGATCCGGTCGTGCGACAGCGTGACGCCGCCGGACAGGTCCAGCAGAACCGGGCGCGCTGAGTGCAACATGCCGGCGACGCGACGACCGTCGTCGAGCACGAGGTCGGGCACCAGGTAGCCCGACAGCGGGTGATCGTCTCCGATGTCGTAGCGGACGTCCGATCCGGCCAACAGGTTCGCGATGTGAGTCGACCCGTCCGGCGTGGACAGCAGCTCGCCGAAAAGCGCTCGCAGCGCCACGACTTCGGGGCCTGCTGCCATCAGGGCGGCCTGAGCCATCGAATGCATCATCACGCGCTGACCGGCCGGGTACCGCTCGGCGTGATAGCTGTCCAGCAGCCCAGGCTGGGCCCACCCATAGATCGCCGCAGCCAACTTCCAGCCCAGATTCATCGCATCCTGCATCCCCAGGTTCAGGCCGGGACCGCCCATCGCGGAGTGCACATGGGCGGCATCCCCCACCAGAAACACATTCCCGGCCCGGTACCGGTCGGCCTGCCGGGTGTTCTGACCGTTGATGCGTCGTAATGCGTGCGGCCCAGGGCCCGTCGGCGGCTCAATCGGCACATCGACACCGAGCACCCGCCCGACACTCTCGCGTAGTTCGGCGATGGTCAACGGCGGTGCGTCGTCGGGCAGCAAGGTGCCGTACTCGATTGTCCCGACCATGGGACGACCTGGCTCAAACTCGGCATAGATGAGTACGCCGCTATCGAATCTGTTGTGCCCAAACGGGAGACGTCCGACCCCAGGAATGTCGATACCACCGTCTCCGGTGCGTAGCTCATCGGGAATGCTGACGTGAGCCAGACGCGCGACCAGATCCGTCGTCAGGCCTGGAAATTCGATGCCGACGCTCTTTCTGACCTGGCTTCGACCACCGTCAGCGCCGACGAGATAGGAGGTGTCAAGACCATAGCCGCCATCGGGTGACGCCACGGTCAGAGCGACGCCGTCGGGTCCGGGAGCGACACCTTCCAGCTCATGCCCCCAACGGATCTCGACACCCAACCCCAACACCCAGTCGATCAGGAGGCGCACCACTCGTGGTTGCTGAATCAGCATGCCGTACATCGGGTTGTCGGCCACATCGACGAACGGCACCTGCATGCCGGCGAAGAGGAAGCCGTTCATCGGTTGCGGTGGCTGGTCCGATCCGCTGAGCGTCCGGTAGAGATCACGCAGATCGAGCACCCGATTCGCCTGCCCGATAATCCCGTTTGCCTTCAGTTCGGTGTCAGGGCCCGGCAAGCGCTCAAGCACGACTGGACGGATACCGGCCAGTGCCAGCTCTCCGGCTAGCAGCAGTCCGTTGGGTCCGGCGCCGGCGATGACGACGTCAACGGTCTCGGTCATGGCGCACCCCTCCGGTCCGGTTCGGGCAGTCCCGCGGCGACGGCCGCGAAACCGCTTCGCAGTAACGACGTGAATGCCACCGGCGGATCAGACGTCACGTACTGGTCCATCGCGGCATCGCCGACCGCCCGCACCACGGCGGCCACCAGCCGTGGGTACATATCGCGCTCGGGATCAGTGCCGGTCCGCTCGGCCAGCACTATGACCCACTCGTCGAACAGTCCGCGGAACGTCGCATCGCGAATCTCCGGAACCATGAGGAGTTTTCGGACCTCGGCGAGTTGCTTACGCGTCGGCAGCGCCATCTCCGCGCCGTACACGTCCGCGAAGTCGTCCTCCAACGGTTCGACCACGGACTCTACGATCGAGGTCCACAACGGCTCACTCGCGGGTCGGGCACTCAGGAGGTCAATGCTGCGCCGCATTCGCTCGACCTGGCGGTAGGCCAGCGCCTCGTACTTCCCGGTGAAGTAGTTGTTGAACGTGCGCAGCGAGACACCTGCCAGGGTGGCAATGTCCTCCCGCGTGACGCCATCGAGGCCGCGCTCGAAGACCAGTTCCAGGGCGGCGTCGCTCAGCGCCCGACGGGTGTCCGCCTTCTTGCGCTCTCGCAATCCAGTCATACTCACCACGATAGACATAATATTGCCTACTGTGCAAAATTCGCGGTCGGGCAATTCCCTACCGGGTCGTCACGACGCCATCAGGTCCCCGCACCATCGATCACCGAGACCGCGCTCGTCTCAGACGGTCGTAATGCCGTACTGCTTGAGCCGCCGGTACAGCGAGGAGCGCGCAAGTCCCAGCGCCCGGGCCGCGTGCACGCGATTGCCGCCGGCATCCTTCAACGCCGCGATCACGGCATCGCGGTCAGCTTCCTCAAGTGGGGATAGCGCCCGGCGGGCGGTGGTGTGGCAATAGCCGGGGAGGTCGGTTTCCTCGATCACACCCACCGGACGCTTCTTCAACGCGCTGGCCAGCGCCTCTTCAAGCTGGCGGACGTTGCGCGGCCAGGTGTAGCGCTCGATCAGACGCATCGCACCGGCCGATATGCGTACCCCCCGGTGCGGGGCCAGCTCGGCGAGCGCCCGAGTCACGATCTCGCCGAGGTCGGCGGACCGCTGCCGCAGCGGCGGTACGGTCACCGAGGTCTGGAAGTAAGGCAGCACTTCACAGAACGGCAGGCCCGAATCCGGACTGGCGTCGGACAGGGTGGCCGCGACGGTCACGGGCAAATCGGTATCCAGGGCCGCGAGCATGAAATTCCCCAGCCGCTCCACACCGTCGGTGCCCAGCTCGTCGATATTGCGGAAGATGTAAATGGTCGGAACGGCGGTGTCGGCGAACATCACAGCCGGGTCGTAGGCCGTGGCAGCGATATCAGCCGCGTCGAAGCTGACGCTTCGGCCGCCCTTCTGCAGGGCATGGAACACCTCGGTCAGCAGCGTGAACTTTCCAGCCCCGGTCTCGCCCATCACCAACAGGGCCTCGCGTCCACGCAGCCCCGCTTCGATGTTTGCGGCCGCCGCCCGCCACGATGCCGTCCTGCCCGCGGCGATCGGTGCGCGGTCCTCGGCCGGCCGGGCGACCAGGTTAGCGTTTCGGGGCCAGGGGCCTCCCACCGGGGGCGGCAGCATTCGGTCCTCGAGCGGTGCGTGTTGAACCTTGCCGTTTCGCGCTGCGGCGACGTCGGTAATGACCATCACCATGCCGGCGGTGTCGTTGCCCACCATGATCCGGCTACCGCGCATGCGCACGGTGATGCCGGACGGCACCTCGATCTGATCATCCACCGCGTCGTGACGGGCCATCAGGAAACGTACGTGTTCCTGCAGCGACGTCTGATCCCCGGCGTCGAGCAGTTGCTGCGCCTGGGCATTCATCATCACCAGGTTGTCACCGACGGCCATCACCGCCGCACGCGATCGGGCGTCGGTACGCAGATAGGTGTCGAACAGAGCCTGCTGGCACTGACTGTGATCCACGAGGAGTCCGCGTTCGATGTGCTGTGCGGCCGAGCGGACCAGGGAGTGCATCAGCGGGCTCGAATGGTCGGCCAGGCTGGACATGTCGAGAACACCCTCGATGCGTCCGGTGATCGGGTCGCGGATCGGCGCGCCGGCACACGAGAAGATTTGCAGGGCGTCCACATAATGCTCGGGGCCCTGGATGTGAACCGCCTGTCCGGATTCGAGGACCGTGCCGATTCCGTTGGTACCGGTGTCGGTCTCGGCATAGCCGAATCCGCTGTTGAGCGAGACATTGTCGAGAAGCAGGCCGATGGTGCGTGAGGTGTCGGTGCGGCTCAAGATCCGCGCACGGTTGTCGGTCAAGGCAACACTGAGTGCCAGATCCGCCGTCTCGTCGATGAGGCGGGTGATTACCGGCGTCGCGCACCGGACGAGCCGCGATGCCACGTCCAGGTCGTCGTAGTAGTGCGGTGTCAACGCGGTGTTGCCCACTCCCGCGGACGCACTGCGCCGCCACGAGGCCGCTATGTGGTCGGGGACACCACCGTCGGCCTGAACGCCCGAATTGAGGAACTCTGCGCGCGCGGCCGCGATCAACAGTCGCCGGTCAGCCGAGTCTCCCATCGAGAACCTTCCAAAAAGTAGTGGTCGTCACATTGTCGCAGCAGTGTGGCGGGGCTCAAGTGTCCGACTTTTGGGACACCGAGGACCCCTGAGACATCCGTCACAGTCGTGGATAGCTCACGTGGATGACGACATGGCATCCACTCCGACCACTGGGGCCAAAGGGAGAGGCATGAATCACCTCATCAACATCGACAACGGTGGCACGCTCACCGATATCTGTGTCTGGGACGGGCATGGGTTCTCGTTCACCAAGACACTGACCACACCGTTCGATCTTTCCCAGTGTCTGTTCGACGGTATCGAGAAGGCCTCCGCCACGTTGTACGGCGAGAAGGACCTGGTCCGGCTCCTGCACCAGACGCAGCACATCCGCTACTCGACAACGCAGGGCACCAACGCCCTGGTGGAGCGGAAAGGACCGCCCATCGGCCTCATCGTCGAGGACCACGCCATCGTCGACGAACTGCGAGACAGTGCCGAGGCAGCGGCGCTCTTCGATGACCTCGTCGGTACGCGGGTCGCGACCGTCGACCTCACCCTGCCCGATAAGGATCTCGCGTTCGACCTTGTCCAGAAGGTCAACCAGCTGACCACCGACGGGGCCGCCCGCATCGTGGTGGTCGGTGATTCCCCCGAGTCGGAACAGACCCTGCGACACGTACTACTGCGCAAGTTCCCCCGGCACCTGCTCGGATCGGTACCACTGCTCTACAGCTGGGAACTGGTCGGTGACCGCCGCCGCGACCGGCGCAGTTGGTCGAGCATCCTGAACTCGTTCCTGCATCCGGTGATGGAGCGGTTCCTCTACCAGGCCCAGCACCGGTTGCGTGAGCACAAGGTGACCAACCCGCTGCTGGTGTATCGCAATGACGGCGCATCGTCGCGGGTCGCCAAGGCCATCGCGCTCAAGACGTACTCCTCCGGCCCGCGCGGTGGAATGGAGGGCACCCAGGCGCTGGCCAACAGCTACGGCCTGACCCACGTGTTGATGATGGATGTCGGGGGCACCACCACCGACGTCGGATCGGTGACCGGGGGTGAGATCGCGACCGCCGAGCGCGGCGCGGTTGGCAACATCCCGATCTCCTTCCCGATGAGCGACGTGGCCTCGGCCGGCGTCGGCGGCAGCTCGATCATCGGGGTCACAGACGGCCGGATCACTGTCGGGCCACGTTCGGTAGGTGCGGCACCCGGGCCGGCGTGCTTCGGTCTCGGCGGCCAGGAAGCCACTATTACCGATGTCAACCTGTTGCTCGGTGTCCTCGACCCCGGAACCTATCTCGACGGTCAGCTCCACCTGGACGCCGATCGGGCCCGGGCGGTGATCACCGAAACAGTCGCCCACCCGCTGGGAATCAGCCTCGATGAAGCGCTGCTGCGGATGGAGACGGCGTACTTCGAGACGATGGCGGCGGTCATCGCCGATCTTGCCCACGCGGAGACCACGCTAGCCGCGTTCGGCGGTGCCGGACCGATGAGCGCATGCGGGGCGGCTCGGCTCGCCGGTGTGAAGCGGGTCCTGATTCCGCGCTTGGCCGCGGTGTTCTCGGCCTTCGGGATCAGCTTCTCCGATATCGGGAAGTCCTATGCAGTCGGCGTCCCCGACGCAACTGCCGAATCGGCCGCCGCCATCTACGACGACATGATCGTGCGCGCCGAGCGGGACATGTTCCAGGAGGGCTACCAGCTTTCCGACTGCAACACCGAATGGGTGCTCGCAGAGGAGACTCCGGAGGGTGACACCGTCGCGACGCGACCCTATCGACGCGGGGACCCCGTGGACGCCGGTAGCACTCGACTCTCCCTGCGTCTGGATGTCGTTGCGGCCCTGCCACATCCGGTTCTGACCGACGACAGCTTGGTCGAATCCGTCGATGCGGTGCCGGACGGGGTTCGGGCGGTGCGGTCTGATGCCCACGGCGTGGACCAGATCAGTGTGTACCGCCTCGACGAGCAGGAGCCGGGCGCCCGGGCTGCCGGGCCGGCGATCGTCGAGGGGCCGTTCTTCACCGCCCGTGTCCCCGCCGGGTGGCAGTTGGATGTCACCTCCAACGGCGATCTCATCCTGACCGACACTCACTGACCTGCCCCACGGGCAGAAAGGAACCAATCATGCGAGTCCCAATGACCGAGTACCTGCTGATCGACTTGGACACCGAACGCTGGGTGTGCCGGGTGTGTGAGCGCGACCTCGGCGATGCGAACGGCAACTACAAGCCGGGAACCCTGGTCTACGACCGCGATCCGCGCGAGATCCACCAGCCGATCATCGATCCGGACCGTTACGAGTTCACGTTCTCTCCGGACCCGACGTACTGCCGGATCCTCGAGTTCTACTGCCCCGGCTGCGCGACTCAACTCGAGACCGAATACGTGCCGCCGGGCCACCCGCCGACGGTCGACATGGTCTTCGATGTCGAGGCCCTGCGCGAGCAGTGGCAACAGCGCGGACTCGACGCCGAGGCGGTCTTCAACTACGGGCCTGGCGAAGACGCGCAGAAGTACACCGCCCAACTCAAAGCCGCCGGCCAAATCCGCTGACCTGAAGGAGCTGTTGCAACCATGAAAAGAATCTCCGTCGATATCGGCGGCACCTTCACCGACTGCTTCTTCGTCTGGGACGACAAGTACATCGAGGCCAAGGCGCTGACCACGCACCACAACCTCGCGCTCGGCTTCAACGAAGCGCTCGATCTGGCTTGTAAGAGAGCCGAACTCGACCGGGGCACCGCCCTTGCCGAGGTGGACTCGGTCCGTTACGCGACGACACTGGGCACCAACGCACTCATCGAGCGCAAGGGCCCGATGGTGGGGGCGATCGTGACCCACGGATTCGAGGACACCATCCCGTTGTCGCGCGGACGCGGCTACGGTGAGGGGCTGGACTCCTCGATGCAGCAGAATCTACCCGCCGCCGAAAGACCTGAACCCCTGGTGCCGCGCCGGCTGATCCGCTCAGTCAAGGAGCGGGTGAACTCGGCGGGAAAGGTGGTTGCCCGCCTCGACCCGCAGGACGTTCGCAACGTTGTGCGTGAACTCGTCGACGCCGGCGCCGAGGCGCTTGTCGTATCGCTGACGAACGCCACCGAGAACCCGGAGCACGAACTGCAGATCCAGGAGATCATCCTGGAGGAGTTCCCGCTGCATGAGCTGGGTGCCATTCCCATCCTGTTGGGCCACCAGGTTTCTGGCCGCAAGGGCGAGTACGTCCGCGCGACGTCGACGATCGTCGATGCGTTCCTGCACGAGATCATGTTCCACGCGTTGAGCCAGCTGTCGAACAACCTGCGCGACTTCGGCTACGACAAGCCGATGCTGGTGGTGCACAACTCGGGTGGCATGGCGCAGATGAACTCCACCGATGCTCTGCAGACCATTCACTCGGGACCGATCGCGGGAGTCGGTGCGGCTGAGCATCTCTCAACCGAGACAGGGCTGGGCCACGTGATCTCCACGGATATGGGCGGCACCTCGTTCGACATCGGGTTGGTCCCCGAGGGCGGGGTGAAGCACTACGACTTCCTGCCGACGATCGACCGGTGGCTGGTGTCGGTGCCGATGGTGCACCTCGACACCCTCGGCGCCGGCGGCGGCTCCATCGCGTCATACGACCGGATCCACGACGCCATCAAAATCGGCCCGGAGTCAGCAGGCTCCAACCCCGGGCCCGCCTGCTACGACCGCGGCGGTCTGCGGGCCACGGTGACCGACGCCGACCTGCTACTCGGCTATCTCGACCCGGACAACTACGCCAACGGCTATATCAAGCTCAATCCGAAACGCGCAGTGTTCGCCATCGAGGAAACCCTCTGCGACGAACTGGATTCCGATGTCCTTGATATCGCCAAGGAGATCAAACGCGGTGTCGACGAACAGATGGCGATCGGCATTGGCAAAGAGCTGCGGGTGCGCGGCTACCTCCCCGAGGACTTCACGATGCTGGCCTACGGCGGCAACGGACCGCTGCACGCCTGCGGAATCGCCAAACACGCCGGGATCAAACGGGTGCTGGCACCGCCCTTCTCGTCGGTGTTCTCGGCCCTTGGCGCCGGCAACATGCGTCAACTGCACTTCCACGAACGCGGTGCACACGTGGTGCTCTACAACGCGACCACCCGCGCCCTGTACGACCGCTATGACGAGTTCAATGACATCGTCGCTGACCTCGAGGCGTTGGGCCGTGAAGACCTCATCCGCCAGGGCTTTGCCGCCGAGGATGTCCACTACCGACTTGAACTGGACATGCGGTACGGAAACCAGTTGCTCACACAGGCAGTGACTCTCGATATCAATCGAATCAACGGGGTCGGTGACGTGTTGCACGTCATCAAGACCTTCGGCGAGGTGTACAGCCACCGGTTCGGCGCGAGTTGCGCCGCGCCCGAGGCGGGCATCCGGGTCGGGACAGTACGGGTGGCGTCCTACGTCGAGGGTGACGTCGTGCGCTTCGACTCACTGGAATACGGTGGCACGCGGCGCATCCCGGTCGCAGTGGGCCGGCGGGCCGCTCATTTCGTCGACTCGGACGGCGCCGCGGACACCCCGGTCTACGACCAGCACGCGCTGACCCATGAGCATGTCATCCCGGGTCCGGCGATCGTGACCACCGAGAACACCACCTTCCTCGTCGAGCCTGGCTGGCGCCTCGAGCCCACCCGCCAGGGCGCGGTGTGGTTCCTGCAGGACTGACCGGACAACAAGAACAGGATCAATCAATCATGACCACATTCGACGATCGGCCTCAAGACCTCTCCGAGCAGGAGCAGGAATGGGTCGACAAGTTCATGGACGAGACAACGCTGTTCCTCGGGCCGGACCCGGAGATCATGCGTTCACACAGCATCGCCGAGCGATCAGTCTACGAGGACGCCTGTATCGCCAAGGGCGTTGACCGAGTGACTGTAGAGCGGGTACGCAAACGCATCGCCGGCGCCCTCGACGAGGGCTACGAGATGTGCGAGGCGCAGGGCGCCGCGCCCGGCGCGAAGTGGGGCGACCTCACCACAGCCATCTACACGGCCGCCGGTGACGTTTCCTACCTGTCCTGTCACGGGGTGATCGCGTTCTCCGCCATCCTGCACCACCCGATCCGGTACATCATGAAGTACTGGAAGGACGAGCCGACCGTCGGCATCCACGAAGGCGACGGATTCATCCACAATGACGCCCGGTTCGGCAATGTGCACAACACCGACCAGTCCATGATCATGCCGATCGTGCGTGACGGTGAGATCATCGCCTGGGTCGCCGCGACCATCCACGAGGGCGAGAACGGCGCCTGCGAACCCGGTGGCATGCCGTCGGGTTCGGAGACAGCGTTCGACGACGGGCTGCGGATGAGCCCGTTCAAGATCGTCGAGCGCGGCCATCTGCGCCGCGACCTGCTGACTTTCCTGCAGCATTCGGTACGGGATCCGAAGCTCCAACTCGCCGACCTGAAGGTCAAGATCGGCTCGGTTCGCCGGATCATGGAACGTGTCGACGCCATCATCGAAGAGGTCGGCGTCGAGGCCTTCGTCGGGGCACTGCGAGTGACCATCGAGGACGTTGATGCCGAGGTGCGCCGCCGGATCAGCGAGTTGCCAGACGGCACAGTGAGTTTCAACCAGTTCATGGACAGCACGTTGAAGGAGAACATCCTTATCAAGATGGCGTGCAAGATCCACGTCAAGGGTGACAAGATGACCGTCGACCTGCGCGGCACCGGCCCCGAAATCCTGAACCGGGCCATGAACTCGCCGCTGTGTTCGGTGAAATCGATGATGATGCAGGCGATTCTGGCGTTCTGGTGGCCGGATCTGCCACGCTGCACCTCGGCGATGAGTTGTATCGACATCATCTCCGACGAGGGCACCTGGGCCGACGCGTCCTACGACGCGCCGATGGGACAGTCGCTGCAGGCGTCCTTCCGTGGCTTCTCGGCGCTGCAGTCGCTCTACGGCAAGATGCAGTTCTCCACCCCAGACAAGCACTCCAACGTGGTGGCGAACTGGTTCAACCAGATCAACACCTTCCTCTGGGGCGGTATCACCCAGCACGGGGACTCGGTGGGCAACCTGTGCGCCGACCTCAACGGCATGCCGGGCGGGGCCAAGCCATTTCGGGACGGCGAGGATGCGGTCTCGCCGCTGTTCTGCGCGATGGCCGACACCGCCGAGCAGGAGGTCATGGAGGAGGAGGTGCCCTTCATGCAGCTGGTGTCCAAACGCCTGGTTCGCGACAACATGGGATTCGGCAAATTCACCGGCGGCATGGGCTACGAGATGATCGTCGCCAGCGAGGGCAGCCCGCACTGGGGCTTCATGACGGTGACCTCGGGAGCCAAGTTCTCCTCGATCTACGGCATGTTCGGCGGCTACGGTTGTGGCACCTACCCCCTGTCAATGGTCAAGGGGATCAACGCCTATGACGCCATCCGTAAGGATTCCAGCAAGTTCGACCTGTCCATCGAGAAGGTCATGAACGAGCGGCCGTTCGAAGGCGGCAAGTACATGACGTCCCATATGGGTCTGCAATTCGACGTCGCCAAGGACGGCGAGTTGTACATGATCGCCCAGGGCGCCGGCGGCGGCTACGGTGACCCGCTGGAGCGCGACCCGGAGTCGGTGATCAACGACGCCGAACTCGGTCGGATCAGCCCCAAGGTGGCGCGCGACATCTTCGCAGTGGTATACGACGAGAAGACGTTCCGCATCGATGCCGAAGCCACTGAGACGGCACGCGCGCAGGCCCGGAAGGTTCGACTGGAGCGGGGCAGGCCGTATCAGGAGTTCGTCGACGAGTGGGTCACCCCCGAACCGCCGAAAGACCTTCTCTACTACGGGTCCTGGGGCGATGACACCGATGAGTTGACCGCCACGGTGTTCGGGATCGACGGGCCGTCTCGGGTTAAGGCGACCATCGACGAGATGCCAATCATCATGGTCCCGGACCGCCGCGAGGTGAAGATCGGGCAACTCGAGGCGCGGATCGCGGAGCTTGAGTCCAAGCACGGTGAGAACGTGCGGCGCCTCGCCTGACCCGACCCCTGGGGTGGGAACCGAGACTCGGTTCCCACCCCAGGGTCGGCGGGTCCCGCGCAGTACGGCACGCCACCTGAGGAGAATCACGATGGCCACGAAGTTCGACAACGTCCTGACCAGTCCGCCTTCAGGGCGGTCGGTCCCACTGATCCTCGACCACGCGTCGTACGGGTCGGCACGCATCCTGCGCGGTGCTCCCGTGCCGTGGTCCGAGCCAATTGAATGCCAAAGCTATTTCGGCCAGGCACAGGGGTTGCTACGGCCCGACACCACCCTGGTCGACATCGGAGCCGCCTACCATCAGCAGTTGTCCGCGCGGCCGGGTCTGCTCGACGCCATGGGTGCGCGCGGCCGTACCGGGTACGCACTGAAGACGCTGCTGGCCGATGACGAGCTGGCAGCGTCGGCGGCCCGGTTGGTCGAGGTACTGAGCAAGACTAGCCGCCAGCCCGTCGTGTTGCAGGTGCCTGCGCCGCTGCGCTGGCTCGCACTGGCGCAAACCCGGTGCGGCAACCACAATCTGGCCGACATCGAGCCAGACCACGGTGAATCAGCATCAATGTATCTGGCCGCCTGGTTACGGCGTTTCGAGGCCCTGCCGATAACGCTGCTGCTCCTCGACGGCCGCCGCAACGACGACCCGGCGTTGACCGGCCTGGTGCAGGAGAATCTGGCCGCCTACACCCCGTTGTCGAACGCGGTCGAGCACTATCGCTGGGGCCTGGCTCTGCGGACCGACGCCGAATTGCTCTTCCACGGTGGCGAACCGGGTGCTGTTGTGCCGCAGTCCTTCTGGACCGACGGCATCGCCCCGCATGGACGCGCACTGTTTGCCGAGGTGCCGGCCGACGCGGAGCCCGAGCTCGTACTGACCCAACTGGCGCTTCTCGTCTGAGCACCGCGCCCAAACCAAGTCCACTACTCACCGAAGGAGATCGCAATGAAAGCTCTCGTCTACCACGGAGCGGGCCGCAAGTCGTGGGACACCGTCGCAGACCCCCAGATCGAGGCTCCCACCGACGCCATCGTGAAGATCGACGCGACAACGATCTGTGGAAGCGATCTGCACATCCTCAAGGGCGATGTCCCCACCGTCCGCGAGGGACGGGTGCTCGGGCACGAGGGCGTCGGCACAATCGTCGAGACGGGAAGTGCGGTCGGCACACTGCGAGTCGGCGATCGGGTGATTCTGGCCTGCATCAAGAACTGCGGGCACTGTGACTACTGCCGGCGCGGCATCCACTCGCACTGCGCCGCAGCCGAAGGCGCCCCAGGAACGGGCTGGATCCTCGGGCATCTGATCAACGGCACTCAGGCCGAGTACGTCAGGGTTCCCTTCGCGGAGACATCGGTACACAAACTCCCCGAAGGCGTGACCATGGCGCAGGGGGTGATGCTCTCCGACATACTTCCCACCGGGTTCGAGATCGGCGTCCTGTATGGGCGGGTAAAGCCCGGCGATGCTGTCGCGGTCATCGGCGCCGGACCGGTGGGCCTGGCCGTGATCACCACCGCCGGCCTCCAGGGGGCCGCCCGCGTCATCGCCATCGACGTAGACGAGACCCGAGCGCGGAACGCCCTCGACTTCGGTGCGACCCATTGGGTGAACTCGAGTGAACTCGACTGGTATGACCAGGTACTCGCACTCACTGATGGGCAAGGAGTCGACGTCGCGGTTGAGGCGGTCGGAATTCCCGCGACATTCCAGATGGCGCTGGATATCGTGCGCCCGGGAGGGAACGTCGCCAATGTCGGTGTCCACGGTCGCTCAGTCAGCCTCGCGCTCCAGGACTTGTGGATCAAGAACATCAACATCTCGATGGGCCTGGTCAACACCAACACGCTGCCGATGCTGTTGCGGTTGGTCGAGGATGGCGTTCTGAATGTCGACAAATTCGCGACCCACCATTTCGACCTCGGTGATGTCCTCGACGCCTACGACGTCTTCGCTGATGCGGCCAAGACGGATGCCCGCAAAGTTGTTCTCAATGGCTGACCCCGGACGGCCTGCGTCGGTAGGCACCCATATGTCTAGCTGGTGCCGAGCGGGTCAATCGTCCACGCGATGAAGAACATTGCCGCGCTCACCGTGGCGGTGGTCGCAACGTCGATGGTCCGTGATCGCACCACGAGCAGACCGGCGCGGCTATCGGTCATGGTCAGGCGCATCGCGGCCGCGACACCCACCCCGATCGCCAGCACCAGCGCGCCTCGGCGCCAATAGCCCGCGGCGACCAGCCCGAACGCCGCAAGAAAGAACAGTCCGACGGTCAGGATCGGCCACTGACCGGCGAACACCTTGCGGGCGAACTCCCTTGGTGTCACTTAATTTTGGCTTCGTCCAGCTCGACGACGTTGGTCAGGAGGAAGGCCCGTGTCAACGGTCCGACGCCGCCCGGGTTCGGCGAGACGTGCCCGGCGACGTCCCAGACATCGGGGTGGACGTCGCCGACGAGCTTGCCTGCCTCGTCGCGGCTCACGCCCACGTCCACGATCGCCGCACCCGGCTTCACCATATCGGCGGTGAGCATGTGTCCCACTCCGACCGCGGCAATGATGATGTCGGCCTGGCGCGTGATGTCCGGCAGATTCCGTGTCCCGGTGTGGCACAACGTGACCGTGGCGTTCTCCGACCGGCGGGTCAGCAGCAGGCCCATCGGTCGGCCCACCGTGACACCACGACCGATCACCACGACGTGCGCCCCGGCGATCTCCACGTCGAACCGTCGCAGCAGGTGCACGATGCCGCGCGGCGTGCACGGCAGCGGTGCGGGCTCGTTGAGGACCAGGCGGCCGAGGTTGGTGGGGTGCAGGCCGTCGGCGTCCTTGCCCGGATCGATGCGCTCGAGCGACGCGTTCTCATCGAGGTGCTTGGGCAGCGGGAGTTGCACGATGTAGCCGGTGCACTCCGGGTTGGCGTTGAGCTCATCGATGGTCTCGTTGAGCGCCGTCTGGCTGATGTCGGCGGGCAGGTCGCGCCGGATCGAGGTGATGCCGACCTTCGCGCAGTCGGCATGCTTGCCCCGCACGTAGGCCTGCGACCCCGGATCGTCGCCGACGAGGATCGTACCGAGACCCGGCGTGCGGCCCGCGGCGGTGAGAGCCGCCACCCGCTTCTTCAGGTCCTCGAAAATCTCGTCGCGTGTGGCCTTGCCGTCCAGAATGATCGCTCCCACGCAAGCCATTGTGGCAGGCTCACCAAGATGAACACTCCGCCCAATGTGTTCACCCCGGCCCAGCTCGGCCCGGTGACGCTTCGCAACCGCATCATCAAGTCGGCCACCTTCGAGGCGTCCAGCCCGAACTCGCTGGTCACCGACGATCTGATCGAGTTCCACCGCCTGCCCGCAGCGGGCGGCGTTGGCATGACCACGGTCGCCTACCTTGCGGTGACCCCCGGCGGTCGCACGCAGGGTCCGGTGATCTGGTGGCGCCCGGAGGCCATCCCCGGACTCCGCACCCTGACCGACGCCATCCACGCGGAGGGTGCGGCCGTCAGCGCGCAGATCGCGCACGCAGGCCCCGTCGCCGATGCTCAGTCCAACAAGACCGAAGCGCTAGCCCCGATGACGAGCAAGCGCGCGAGGGGTGCCACCCGCGACGACATCGACGACATCGTCGCAGCGCATGCGAGTGCCGCCCGCTTCGCGATCGACGCGGGGTTCGACGCCGTCGAGATCCACCTCGGGCACGGCTACTTCGTCAGCTCCTTCCTGAGCCCGCTGATCAACAAGCGCGACGACGAGTTCGGCGGCTCCCTGCAGAACCGCGCGAAGGTGGCACGCAGCGTGGTCGAGGCGGTGCGCCGCGCCGTCGACGACGCCGGAGCGGGCAAGATCGCCGTGACCGCCAAGCTCAACATGGCTGACGGAGTGGACGGCGGGATCACCGTCGAGGAGTCACTGCAGACGGCGAAATGGCTTCAGGACGACGGCTGCCTGGATGCGATCGAGCTCACCGCGGGCAGCTCGTTGGTGAACCCGATGTACACGTTCCGGGGCGGTGCGCCGGGCAAGGACGTCCCCGCGCTCGCCAAAGTCGTCCGCGAATACCCTTACTATGACGCGTATCTGCTCGACGATGCCCGCCTGTTTCGTGCCGAGCTGACGATGCCGCTGATCCTTCTCGGCGGCATCACCCACCGCGAGACGATGGATCTGGCGATGGCCGAGGGATTCGAGTTCATCGCGATGGGACGAGCACTACTGGCCGAACCCGATCTGTTGAACCGCATCAAGGCCGACGGCGACGCGCACACCGTGAGGTCGGTCTGCACGCACACCAATGACTGCGTGGTCACCATCTACAGCCACACCCACTGCGTCTTGACCGGGTCCCCCGGCTAGCGTCCCGCGGCCTTGGACACCGGCGCGGCCTCGGGCTGGCGGAAGTCCTTGAACTGCAGCATCACCTCGTCGCGGACGATGCGCAGCCCGGAGGTCAGCAGAAGCTTCTTGTCCGACACCGTGTAGTTCACGTCCTCGGTACGGACGCCGAAGCAGCCGTTCTGCAGGGCCGTCGCGGGCAGGGTGAGAAGCGCGCGGTCACTGCGGCGCACTCCGCGATACTCGTATTGGCCGCCGCCATCGACGCAGATCGCGATCAGGGACCGCGCGGTGCGACCGACCAGCACCGGACGCTGCGGCCCATCACAGCGTGCCGCCGATGTCACGAAACCATTGCTGTCCATCGTGAGATCGCCCGGCGCCGCGGACGCCGAGGGCAGAGCATCACCCGTTGCCAGGTTGGCGCACAGAGCCACTGCGATCACGCCCACGGCGGCCGTTGCACGCACCCGGGGACTCGTCATCGCCATGGAGCTACGACACCACGACCAACCTCGCCAAGGGCGTCAATCGTGGGCACGAATACCAAATCGTTAACCCGTCGAAATCAACGCCCGTGCGCGGTACCGATAGAGTTGCCTTCGATGACGCGACCCTCACCGCCCGCGCTGACCGTTCGGTATGACGGTTCGTCCCGCACCTTCGCGCCAGGAAACGACGTTGTCGTTGGCCGCGATCTCCGTGCCGACGTCCGGATTGCCCACCCGCTGACCTCGCGTGCCCACTTGATCCTGCGATTCGACCAGGGCCGATGGCTGGCCATCGACAACGGCTCCCTCAACGGGATGTACGTCAACGGCCAGCGCGCCCCCGTCGCCGACATCGCCGACGGGCTCGGCGTCAACATCGGCAACCCCGATGGGCCCCGACTGACCTTCGAGGTCGGGCATCACCAGGGCGCCGCCGGGTCGCCACCGCCGACCGAGGCGGTGCCGGTCGCAGGTCGGCCCAGCGCCGCATGGCCCACCCAGCCGCCGCACGCGCCGCCGGCCAACCGGCCCCCGATGCCGCCACCGCCGGGACCGCGCGCACAGCCGATGTACCCGTCGGGTCAGCAGCCGCGTTACCCGTCGGGCCCCACGCCGATGCCGCCCAGCGGCGGACAGCCCGCCTATCCGAGCGGCCCGCAGTCGTCGTACCCCAGTGCGCCGCATGCCTACCCGAGCGCGCCGCAGCAGGCGTACCCAACACCGCACGTGTCTCAGCCGATCTCGGGGCCGTCGGCCGAACCGGTCACCCAGCTGGGCCCGACGGCCGCACCGCGCCAGAGTGAGGGCAATCTCGCCACCAGCATGATGAAGATCCTGCGCCCCGGACGGGCGCCGGAGGCTCCTGCGGGGTCGGTCAAGATTGGTCGCGCGACCGATAACGACATCGTCATCCCCGACGTGCTGGCCGGGCGCCACCACGCCACCCTGGTGCTCACCCCCAGTGGCACCGAGATCCGCGACAACCGCAGCATCAACGGCACATTCGTCAACGGCACCCGTGTCGACGCGGCACTGCTGCGCGACGGCGATGTGGTCACCATCGGCAACGTCGACCTGGTGTTCACGGGCGGAACGCTGGCCCGGCGCACCGAGACCGAAGCCGCCACCCGCACTGGCGGGCTCGACGTCAACGGCGTCACCTGGACCATCGAGGGCAATAAGACGCTGCTCGACAACATCTCGCTGACCGCGCGACCGGGCACCCTCACCGCGGTGATCGGGCCGTCGGGCGCGGGCAAGTCCACCTTCGCCCGACTGGTCGCCGGATACACCCATCCGACCTCCGGCACGGTGACCTTCGAGGGTCATGACGTCCACGCCGACTACGCCTCGTTGCGCTCCCGAATCGGGATGGTCCCCCAGGACGATGTCGTGCACGGCCAGCTGACCGTCAAGCAGGCGCTGATGTACGCCGCGGAACTGCGGCTGCCACCGGACACCACTACGGCCGACCGCGAGCAGGTCGTCATGCAGGTGCTCGAGGAACTCGAGATGACCAAACATCTGGAGACCCGCGTCGACAAGCTGTCGGGCGGGCAGCGCAAGCGCGCATCGGTTGCACTCGAGCTGCTGACCGGCCCGTCGCTGCTGATCCTCGACGAGCCCACCTCCGGCCTGGATCCCGCACTGGACCGCCAGGTGATGACGATGCTGCGCCAGCTGGCCGACGCCGGCCGTGTGGTGCTGGTCGTCACGCACTCGCTGACCTACCTGGATGTCTGCGATCAGGTGCTGCTCCTGGCGCCGGGCGGCAAGACCGCGTTCGCCGGGCCGCCCAGCCAGATCGGGCCGCAGCTCGGCACCACCAACTGGGCCGATATCTTCAGCGCCGTCGCGAGCGACCCCGACGGTGCCAGCCGCAAGTTCCTCGAACGCAACGGTCCAGCGGGTCCCGCACCGCAGGCCGGTGAACCCGCCGATCTCGGCAGCCCAGCCGCCACCAGCGTTATGCGGCAGTTCTCGACCATCGCGCGACGACAGATCCGGCTGATCGTCTCCGACCGCGGCTACTTCATCTTCTTGGCCATCCTGCCGTTCATCATGGGCGTGCTGTCGCTCTCCGTGCCCGGCTCCACCGGCTTCGGTCAACCCGATCCGCTCGGCGACGCGCCCAACCAGCCGGGCCAGGTGCTGGTGCTGCTCAACGTCGGCGCCATCTTCATGGGCACCGCGCTGACGGTCCGCGACCTGATCGGCGAACGCGCGATCTTCCTGCGCGAGCAGGCGGTCGGCCTGTCCACCACTGCCTATCTGCTGGCGAAGGTCTGCATCTACTCGGTGTTCGCGATCGTGCAGTCCGGCATCGTCACGGCCATCACGCTGATCGGCGTCGGCATGCCCAAGAATGGCGCGGTGATGCTGGGCAGTAGCGAAACGGCTGCCGCCATCGAGCTGTTCCTGGGAATGGCCGCCACCACCGTGTGCGCGGCGACGGTCGGCCTCGCACTGTCGGCGTTGGCGAAGACCAGCGAGCAGATCATGCCGCTGCTCGTCGTGGCGGTGATGAGCCAGCTGGTGTTCTCCGGCGGCCTGATCCCGGTCACGGGCCGGGCACCGCTCGACCAGATGTCGTGGGTGACGCCTGCCCGCTGGGGTTTCGCGGCGACGGCGTCAACGGTGGGCGTCACAGACATGGTGAAGCCGCCGATCATGCCCGACGACGCGCACTGGAGGCACACCTCCGGGGCGTGGCTCTTCGACATGGCCATGCTGGCCGCGCTATCGGTGTTCTACCTGAGCTTCGTGCGGTTCAAGATCCGCCTCAAGGCCGGCTAGGTCCGCCCAGCTGCCCGCGAGGGTCAGTCGCCGCCGAGGACCAGGCCGTGCGCCACGGCGTAGGCCATCGCCTGATCGATGTCGACCCTGGCCCCGCGGAGCTTCGCGGTGGTCCAGAACGTCGCGTCGACGCGCGCCCCGCGTAGATCGGCCTGCTCGAGCTTGGCGTCCTGCGTGCGGGCGCCCATCAGGTCCGCGCGCCGCAGCACCGCCTTGCGCAGGTCCGCGCCGACCAGGCTGGCCTCCCGGAGGCGACAGTCCGACAGGTCCACCTTCTGCAGGTCACACGCCGCGAGCACGGTCAGCGTGAGGTCCACCTCGGTGAACGTCGCCGGCCGCATCCGGCTCTCGGAGAACACCGATCCGAGCAGACTGCACTGCGCAAACGTGCTGTGCTGCAGGGATGCCCGCCGGAAGTCGCAGTTGCGGAACGCCGAGCCGTAATGCTCCGACTCGGTCAGGTCGACACCGGAGAAGTTGCAGTCGGTGAACACCACCCGCTCGGTACGCAGTCGGCTGAGGTCCTCGTCGCGAAAGTCGTGGCCGGTGAACTCTTGGTCCACCCACACCTGTTCGGAATCCGCCATTTATGACGCGTTGCTGAGGTTGGTCAACGCGTACTCGGTGACCGCGATGAGCGACGCCCGCGCCGAGTGGCGGTCACGGGCATCAACGAGGACTACCGGGATGTGGTCGGGCAGCGCGAGCGCCTTGCGCACTTCCTGCGCTGGATACCTTGGTGCACCGTCGAATTCGTTGACACCGATGACGAACGGCAGCTTGCGGGCCTCGAAGAAGTCGACGGCGGCGAAACTGTCCTGTAGGCGTCGCACGTCGACCAGGATGATCGCGCCGATGGCACCGCGGATGAGGTCGTCCCACATGAACCAGAACCGCCGCTGCCCGGGCGTGCCGAACAGGTAGAGCACCAGATCGTCAGCCAGGGTGATGCGCCCGAAGTCCATGGCGACGGTGGTGGTGGTCTTGTCCGGTGTCGCCTCGAGACCGTCCAACCCCTGTGAGGCGTTCGTCACGATGGCCTCGGTCCGCAGCGGCATGATCTCCGAGACCGCACCGACGAATGTCGTCTTGCCAGCACCGAATCCGCCGGAGATCACGATCTTCGTTGAGGCGGTCTCCCGCCGCCGCTGGGTTGCGGTGTCTCGGGGACCATCAAAGTGCCCGTAGGCCACGCAAGGTCCTTCCTATCAGCTCTCGTCGTTCATCCGTGGTCGCCGACTCCGAAAGGGTGGCATGCACCCGAAGATACCCTTGCGTCACCAAATCGCCGATCAGCACGCGCGCGACGCCGAGTGGCAAGGACAACAACGCGGCGATCTCTGCGACCGATGGGCTGCTCACGCCCAGCTGAAGAATCCGGGCCCGAATGTCGTTACCCGGCCAGCGCGGCGCGGGGCCGGGCTCGAGCGTCCCGACCGGTGCCTCGAGCGGCAGTTCGACCCGGGAGTTCGTGCGGCCCGACGTCAGGGTGTATGGCCGCACCAGGCTGGGCTCACCCAGCGGTTCCCTGGACTCCCATCCGTCGCGCCACCTGTCCATGACGTCTCACTAACGCTGCGCGGTGCGACGGGCTGACTGGACGACGGTGCCGACGCGCTCAACCAGGATCGCCATCTCATAACCGATCTGGCCGATATCGCAGGTTCGGGTGGCCAGCGTGGCCAGGTGCGAACCATCACCAACCCGCATCAGCAGCAGGTAGCCGTTCTCCATCTCGACGACGGACTGCAGCACGTAGCCGCCGTCGAAGAGTTGCGCGGCACCGGCGGACAGGCTGGCCAGCCCGGAGGCGACGGCCGCGAGTTGGTCGGCGCGCTCGATGGGCATGTGGGCACTGGCCGCCATCAACAACCCGTCGGCCGACACCAGGATCGCGTGCGATACCCCGGAGACCTCGTTGGCGAACTTGGCGACCAGCCAGTCCAGTGATTCACGCTGGGCGGAACGGGTCATTCGCTGTCTGCCTCCCTACTCTCACGGGCCTGCCGGCCAGCGTGCACTCCGCCGAAGTGGTTGCTGATGCTGGCGCGCACCGCCTCGGGGTCGCGCACCGGAAGCCCTTCTTCGTCATTGCGGCTGGTGTCATTGCGGCCGTTGTCCTGGACGCCGTTGGTGCCGTTGCGATGTCGACCGTTGCGACCGTCATCGTCCTCGGCAGCGCCGGGCACCAGACGGGCACCGGGCTCGCGGATCGGCAGACCGTGCTCGGTGTGTTCGGCCACCGGCGCCTGCTCAGCCGCCTCCGCCGCAGACCAGCCCCGGTCCCACACCGTCTGCCAGTCGAGGTCGGTGCTGTTGGCCAGTTCGTTGGGATCGTCGATGAGCCACTCCGAGAGCATCTTGTCGAAGATGCTGCCGTCACCGCTCGCCGGTGCCGGGGCCTGCTCGGCCCGCACCGGCTCCTGCGACTGCTCCGGCTCCTGCCGCGGCGTTTGCGGCTTCGGCTCGGCGGCCTGTGCACGCGAGGCGAAGAACGCCGACGTGTCAGTCGGAGCCTGACGTTGCGGGAGCGACTGGGCGGGCATCGAGTCTTCCGGCCACTGGTCGTCCGACCACTGGCTCGACACCGGCTCGGGCGTCGGCTCCGGTGCGAGTTCCGTGAACGCCGGTGGACCGGCCGGGATGTGGGCGATCCCGCTGGCCCCCGGATCGCGTTGCGGCAGGAAGGAGACACCCGGGTCGACGTGCCCGTTTCGGTACTCCGGAGCAGCGGGCGCCGCGGGCGCAGCGGGCGCCGACTCGAATTCGGGCTCGTCCTGCGCGAACTGAGCTGGCGGGTAGCTCTCCTCGGGCTGAGCCGGCACGCCGAACGCAGGCGTGTCCATCAACCCGGCGCCACCGCGCAGCAGCAGTTCGGCCGGTACGTAGACACCGGCGGTGGTGCCCGAGTTCGGGTCACCTGCGACGGTGCTGCGCAGCCGCACGACCAGCCCGTGCTGAGCGGCGAGCCGGCCCACCACGAAGAGCCCCATGTGGCGCGCGGTGTACGGATTGACCTCACCACCGGACTGCAGTCGCGTATTCGCCACGCGCAGATCGGAATCCGTCATGCCCAAGCCGACGTCGCTGATCTCGATGACGAGGCCACCATTGCCGGTGTGCACCGCCGACACCCGCACCTGCGAGGTGGGTGGTGAGTACCGCAGCGCGTTGTCGAGGAGTTCCGCCAGCAGATGCACCAGGTCACCGGCCACCACGCCGAGCACCTCGCTGTCGGGGACCGACGCGGTGACCACGCGGGTGTAGTCCTCCACCTCGGAGGCCGCGGCGTTGATCAGCGCCGAGACCGGCACGTGGTCAGCCTGCTCGCGAGCCACCCGCGAACCGGCCAGCACCAGGAGGTTCGCGCCGTTGCGGCGCATGCGAGCCGCGAGATGGTCGAGGTGGAACAGACTTTGGAGTCGTTCGGGGTCCTCTTCGTTGCGTTCCAGGTTGTCGATCAGCGACAGCTGCTGATCGACGAGCGAGCGATTGCGCCGGGACAGCGTCTCGAACATGTCGCCGACCTGGACCTGCAGCCGGGCCTGTTCACCGGCCAGCAGCACGGCCTGCTCGTGCAGTTCGTCGACAGCGTGCGCGACCTGTCCGATCTCCTCGGTGGTGTGCACCGGCAGCGGTTTCACCGGACCCGGCTCACCACCGGCGAGGACGCGTTCGAGTTCACGGGAGAGGTCTTCGTGGGCCACCTTGAGCGCGCCGTCGCGCAGCGTGCGCAGCGGACGGATCAGTGTCCGCGCGACCAGCGTCACGAGCAGGAGCGCCAGCAGCACCGCGGCGCCGACGATCACGGAGTCCCTAATGGCCTCCTGCCGCTTGGCCGACGCCTGATCCTCGACCCCCGTCGTCACGGCCGTGGTGGTCGAGTCGATCACCTGCGTGGCGATGTCATCGGTCGCCTGCAGCGAGGCGGTGATCTCCGGGTTGTTGACCAGCGGCACGGCCGGATCCGACATCATGGCCATCCGCTTGACCATCTCGGCCTGGAGCTTCTGAGCGTCGGCCGACCCGACACCGAGCACCTGGGCCATCCCGAACAACGTCGAGGGCTCGGTACCGGCCAGGGTGATCATCGACGTGCGAAGCTCGGGCTCGGGCAGCTCGGCACCGAGGTTCACCAGCAGCTGCTGCATCATCATCTGCCCGCGCGCGCCCATCGCGCGGGACAGCCCGAGCCCCTCGGCGCGGATTCTCTCGTCCTCGACACGGACCGATCCGATCACTGCGTCCTCGGCGGTGAGCAGGATCGGCGCGTAGGTCGTGACCTTCTCGCGCAGCGGGATGCTGTTGGCGATGACCCGGTCCAGAAGCGCCTGGCCGCCGTCGAGCAGATTCGTGACACCCGTGCCGACGTCGGGCACCACGTCAGTCGTCTCGAGCGCCCGGGCGAGATCCCGCTTGTTGGAGTCGAATGCGGTCAGCGCCGCCTGAGCGTCACCACCGGTGGAGTTGGCCAGCAGCGCGCCCTCGAGCGCGGCCATGTAGTTGGCGATCGCCGGCGCCATTTCGGCGCGGTCGGCGGCCAGCCGCAGATCGCCCGCCTCATTCCAGCCCGAGTAGACCCGCAGCCCACCGAATATCCCCGCGAGGAGCAGCGGCACCAAGACGATTGCGACGACTTTCCAGCGAACCGGCCAATTGCTCATCGACCACCGAGGCGGCCGCTTCGGTGGCTGCGCCGCATGGAGATCGAATTCCGCTGCGACGGCGCCGTGTGGTTGCTGCTCGAAGGACGTCATTACAGCCCGGCCGCACTACCGGCCGCTTGTCCAAATTTCGGTGATCGCGCGTCGTTCATAAGACTTCCTGCAGCTCATTGCCCTGACATGGGCAGGCGTCATCGCCCGGCAATTGGTCGAGTATGCCAGCGAAGTGCACCCGATTCCACAATTCTTACTGAACGGACAGAGTCGTTACCGCGGCGTTGCCAGATCGTGTGCTATACGAGCAAATGCCGATATCTACTACGCCGGCCGAAGAAGCGCGACGAGGAAGTCGGAGTTCTCGGTGAACGGTCGCACATCCCAGGCGGACAGCAGCAGTTCGGGCGCGAACCCGGCAGTCGCGGCGTCGTCGAGGAATTCGTCGAACTCGTACTCGCGACCGGCGCCGAAGCCGATGACCGCCCGGCCATCCTGCTTGAGGTGGGCACGCAACCGGACCAGCACCTGAACTCGGGTGCTCGGGGCAAGGAATGTCATGACATTGCCTGCCGACAGGATCACGTCGAAGGGGTCGGTGATGCCGCGCGCGGGCAGGTCGAGTTCGGCGAGGTCGCCGACGAGCCAGGTCGGTCCGGGACAGTCCTGCTCGGCGGCCTCGATGAGGGTCGGGTCGACGTCGACACCGACGACGTGGTGACCGGCGGCGGCCAGATAACCGCCCAGCCGGCCGGGACCGCAGCCGGCGTCGAGGATATGGGCACCGCGCGGAGCCATCGCATCCACGAAGCGTGCCTCGCCGGCCAGGTCGTCACCGGCGCGCGCCATGGCACGGAACCGCTCGACGTACCAGTGCGAGTGTCCGGGATCGGCCGTGACCTTCTGCATCCAGTGACTCTGCGCGACCATGCGACCATTATCGCCGTGTTCAAGGTGATGTTCTATTCGCCCCGCATCGCGCCCAACACGGGCAACGCGATCCGGATGGTCGCCGCGACCGGCTGCGAATTGCATCTCGTCGAACCGCTGGGATTCGACCTCACCGAACCGAAGTTGCGCCGCGCCGGGCTGGACTACCACGACCTGGCCTCGGTGACCGTGCATCCGGATCTGGACGCCGCCTGGACGGCCGTCATGCCCGCGCGAGTGTTCGCGTTCACCGCGCACGCCGACAGTTCGTTCGCCGACGTGGACTACGTACCCGGCGACGTCCTGTTGTTCGGTCCCGAGCCGACGGGCCTGGCCGCCGACACGCTCGCCGACCCCCACATCACCACCCGGGTGCGCATCCCCATGCTCGCGGGCCGGCGGTCGTTGAACCTGTCGAATGCCGCGGCGGTGGTGGTGTACGAGGCCTGGCGCCAGCAGGGTTTCACCGGCGCCATCTGAGGCGATCTACCAGGTGTTCCAGTGGGTGAGCTGCTCGGCGGGCAGCCGCTTGGCCGGCTTGAAGTCGGTGCCCTTGGTGTAGGCGATCGGGAACAGCCCGCCCTGGGCGTAGGTGTCGAACGGAATTCCCAGGATCTCGGCGGCCTGCTTCTCACCGTCACCGAGCAGGTGCAGCGTCGTCCACGCCGAGCCCAGCCCACGGGACCGCAATGCCAGCATCATGCTCCACGCGGCGGGAAGCAGCGACCCCCAGTACGACGCGCCGATGCCCGCGGGTGCACCGTCTGGCCGGCCCTCCAGGCACGGGATCATCATCACCGGGACCTCATGCAGATGCTCGTTGAGGTACTTCGCGGAACTCTTCACCGCGCCGATCTGCTCGTCGCGGATGTCCCCGCGCTCAAGGTCGGGCAGATCCAGGTAAGGCGTGGCGGCGACGCGGTAGATCTCGGCGAGGGCCTTCTTCTTCTCCGGGTCGTCCACGAACATCCACTGCCAGCCCTGAGCGTTCGATCCGGTGGGCGCCTGCAACGCCAGATCCAGGCACTCCATCAACACTTCACGCGGTACCGGCTTCTCCAGGTCAAGGCGTTTGCGGACCGACCGCGTAGAGGTCAGGAGTTCATCGACGGTGAGATTCAGCGTGCTCGAAGTCGTCATGACCGGAGACTACATTCGCGCTTATGAGCGCTGACCTGACCCCGGATGTGACCGATCGCCTGTCCGCCGCCCACTTCGCCTGGCTTACCACGGTCGCGAAATCGGGCCAGCCCGTGCCGAAGTTGATCTGGTTGCACTTCGACGGCACTGCGTTGTTCGTCTACACGATGCCCAGCGCGGCGAAGGTGGCGCACATCAGGCAGCGCCCGAAGGTAAGTGTGAATCTCGACTCGGACGGCAGCGGCGGCGGCATCATCGTCATCGGCGGGGAGGCCACCGTCGACGCCGAGGGTGTCGACTGCCGAGAGGACGGCCCCTACTGGGCGAAGTTCGGTCCGTCGGCCGACCAGTTTGGGCTCACCGAGTCGATGGGCGACTACAGCACCCGCATCAGGATCAGCATCGACAAGGTGTGGACCACGCCCACCGCTTGACCCCCGGCTCGCGAGAATGCGCTGAGGGTCGTGATTCGTCGGGAATCACGACCCTCAGCGCAGTCTCAACGCCCGGCTGCCTTTACGCCTCGTCCCCGCCGGTGAGGTAGGTGATGTAGGCGGGGCCGTGGTTGTGGTACCAGCCCGGCATGACGGTCGGCGCCGGGTCGGCGTAGGTCTGCGGGCTGAAGAAGTTTCCGGAGCCGCTGGGCTCCTGGCCGCCGAGGCTCTGAGCGTGGGCCATGCCGGACATTCCCAGGACCGCACCGGCGAAGATGCCGGCGGCCACGATCGGGAGGACGAAGATGCGGGCGATGGTGGTGGTCATGTCGTGAATCCTTCTGTGCGAGTGGACTTTTTGGCCTGCTTGCCGGTGTGTTCCGGCGATGAGACAACTATGTCGCGATCTCGACTCGGGGTCTGTCGGGCGACCGGTGGATGCACCGGGTGAATCCCATGTCCACCGATCGGGGGACAGCGCGCAGGCGCGTCTGCGCGCTACTGGAAGTCGCGCGACTTCGAGGCCACGCGCATGTCCATGGCGCGCATCTGGTCGGCGACCACGGTGACGGCCCCGGTCGCGTTCTGCACGATCCCGCGCACCACCAGGGCCGACGCGGTCTGCGCCAGCTTGCGATGCCGTCCCCACACGCCGCGCGAGCACAGCACGTTGACCATTCCGGTCTCGTCCTCCAGGTTCATGAACGTCACCCCCTGCGCCGTCGCCGGGCGCTGCCGATGCGTCACCGCACCCGCGACCAGGACCCGGGTTCCGTCGGGCACCGACAACAGTCGGTTGGCCGGCACCACGCCTAGCTGCTCGAGACGCTCCCGCAGGAACTGCACGGGATGGCTGTCCGGTGAGACACCGGTGGCCCACACGTCGGCGGCGACGAGTTCCAGTGCCGTCATCCCCGGCAGGGACGGGACGTGCGACGACGACCCGACGCCGGGCAATCGGTCGGGTCGCTGGGTGGCGGCGGCCCCTGCGGCCCACAGCCCCTCGCGCCGGGACACCCCGAAGCAGTTCAGCGCCCCCGCCGTGGCGAGCGCCTCGGTCTGCGGTACTGACAGCTGCACCCGGCCAGCCAGGTCGACCAGGGATACGAACGGCCCGTTGGCGTTTCGTTCGTCGACGATACGCTCGGCCAGGTCGGTGCCGATGTTTCGGACCGAGCCGAGCCCCAACCGGACGTCGAGACCGCAGTTCTCCAACGTGGCGTGCGCAAGGCTGGCGTTCGCGTCCGGCCCGTGCACGACGACGCCGTGGCGCCGCGCATCGGCAACCAACGACTGCGGCGAGTAGAAGCCCATCGGCTGCGCCCGCAGCAATGCCGCGCAGAACACCGCCGGATGGTGCAGTTTGAACCACGACGAATAGAACACCAGCGAGGCGAAGCTCAACGAATGGCTCTCGGGGAAGCCAAAGTTGGCGAAGGCCTCCAGCTTCTCGTAGATGCGGTCGGCCACCGTGCCGGTGATGCCGTGTCTGGTTTGCATGCCGGCATAGAAGCGGTCGCGCAGCCTGCGCATCTTGTCAGTGGAGCGCTTGGACCCCATTGCCCTGCGCAACTGGTCTGCCTCGGCCGCGGAGAAGCCCGCGCAGTCGACGGCAAGTTGCATGAGCTGCTCCTGGAACAGCGGTATTCCCAACGTCTTGCGCAGCGCCGGTTCCATCGACGGGTGGTCGTAGGTGACCGCCTCCTCCCCATTGCGGCGCCGGATGTAGGGGTGCACCGACCCGCCTTGAATGGGCCCGGGCCGGATGAGCGCCACCTCGACCACCAGGTCGTAGAAAACCCGCGGTTTCAACCTGGGCAGCGTGGCCATCTGCGCGCGGGACTCCACCTGGAACACCCCGATCGAGTCGGCGCGCTGCAGCATCTCGTACACGCCCGCCTCGGAGAGATCCAGCCTCGACAGGTCGACCTCGATGCCCTTGTGCTCGGCGGTCAGGTCGATGGCGTAGTGCAGAGCCGAGAGCATGCCAAGGCCCAGCAGGTCGAACTTCACCAAACCGATTGCCGCGCAGTCATCCTTGTCCCACTGCAGCACGCTGCGGTTCTCCATGCGCGCCCACTCCACCGGACACACGTCGGCGATGGGACGGTCGCAGATCACCATGCCGCCGGAGTGGATGCCCATATGCCGGGGTAGGTTCTTGATCTGCAACGCCAGATCGATCACCGGCTTCGGGATCTCCTCGACATCCGGCGAGTCGGGCAGGCCGTTCCACCGGCTGATGTGCTTGCTCCAGGCGTCCTGCTGGCCTTGGGAGAATCCGAGCGCGCGGGCCATATCGCGCACCGCACTACGGCCCCGGTAAGTGATGACGTTGGCGACCTGTGCGGCGTAGTCGCGGCCGTACCGGTCGTAGACGTATTGAATCGCCTTCTCCCGCAGGTCTGATTCGATGTCGATATCGATATCGGGCGGCCCGTCGCGCGCCGGCGAGAGAAACCGTTCGAACAGCAGGTCGTTGGCGACCGGGTCGACGTTGGTGACACCCAGCGCGTAGCAGACCGCCGAGTTCGCCGCCGACCCTCGGCCCTGGGCCAGGATCGCGTTCTCGCGACAGAACCGGGTGATGTCGTGCACCACCAGGAAGTAACCCGGGAAGTTCAACTGGTTGATGACCTTGAGCTCATGCTCGATCTGCGCGTACGCGCGCGCGGCCCGTTCGGGCGGACCGTACCGGTTGCGCGCGCCGGTAATCGTCAGGTGCCGCAACCAGCTTCCCTCGGTGTGCCCGTCGGGCACCTCGAAGGGCGGCAGCCTCGGGGCGATGAGCGCCAGGCCGAACGCGCACTGTTCACCGAGATCCGCTGCGGCGGTGACGACCTCGGGACAGTGCGAGAACAGTCGCGCCATCTCCTCCCCCGAGCGCAGATGCGATCCGCCCAGCGGCGCCAACCACCCCGCCGCCTCGTCCATCGAGTTCCGTGCACGGATGGCGCCCATCGCCATGGCCAGCCGGCCCCGTGAGGGTTCGGCGAAGTGCGCGGCGGTGGTGGCGACGACGCCGACCCCGAAGCGGGGTGCGAGCCCGGCCAGCACGGCGTTGCGCTCATCGTCGTGCGGATGACCGTGTCGGGTCACCTCCACGCTGACCCGGTCGGCGCCGAACCGGTCCACCAGATCAGCGAGCGCGGCCCCGGCCGCCTCCGGCCCGCCCGTCGAGAGCGCTTGGCGGACATGACCCTTGCGACACCCGGTGAGGATGTGCCAGTGCCCACCAGCGGCCTCAGCCAGCGTGTCGTAGTCGTAGCGCGGCTTGCCCTTCTCCCCGCCCGCCAGGTGTGCCCTGGCGAGTTCGCGGGACAGCCGCCGGTACCCCTCCGGCCCACGCGCCAGCACCAGCAGATGCGGCCCCGGCGGATCGGGGTCCTCTGTGCGCGCGACGTTACTCAGCGACAGCTCCGCACCGAACACCGTGGACACGTCGAGTTCGCGGGCGGCCTCGGCGAACCGCACCACCCCATAGAGCCCGTCGTGATCGGTCAGCGCTATGGACCGAAGGTCGAGCCGGGCGGCCTCCTCCACGAGTTCCTCGGGTGTGCTGGCCCCATCGAGGAAGCTGTACGCGGAGTGGGCGTGCAGTTCGGCATACGGGACTGACGCCCCCGTGCCCGCGGGCCTGTCCACCGGCTCGTAGGCACCCCGCTTGCGCGACCAGGCCGGGCTGTCACCGCCGTCACCCACGGGCTCCTCGAGTGGCATGCCCGCCCGGCGGGGCTTGCCACCAAGGACTCGCTCCATCTCGGCCCAGCTCGGCGGTCCGTTGTGCCAACCCACGCCCCCCAGCCTATCGAACAGATGTTCGATACGCACCGAGTCGAACTAAGACAAAGGTTGAGACGATAGGTTCAGGTGATGTCGACCCTCCGCCGTACTTCCGGCGCCCTCGCCACCCTGATACTCGCCGCCTGCCTCACCGCAGCACCCGCCGCGGCCAACACCGACCCCGATATCACCATCACGTTCGTCCGGCACGGCGAATCTCAGGGCAACGCCAGCGGCCGCGCCGACACGTCTGTCCCCGGCCCGTCTCTCACACCGCTCGGTGAACAACAGGCCAAGGAGGCCGCCGTCGCGTTGATGCGCAGTCCGCACGACGGTGTGTACGCCTCGACCATGATCCGGACCCAGCAGACGGCACAACCGTTCGCCGACGATCTCCGCGAGCAGATCGTCGTGCTGCCGGGCCTGCGCGAGATCGAGGCAGGCGACTTCGAGGGCCAGCCGGAACAGGACGCCGGCAACGGCTTCTACCAAACACTGACGCAGTGGATGGAGGGCGACCGTGACGCCCGCATTCCCGGGTCGATGGACGGTAACGAGTTCAACGCCCGCTTCACCGATGCCGTGAACGAGATCTACCGCAGCGGCCACCAGCGGCCGGTTGCGTTCGCGCACGGCGGGTCCATCGCCGTGTGGACGATGATGAACGTCGCCAATCCGCCGCTGGAACTGGCCGAGACCCAGCCGCTGCCGAACACCGGTCAGGTCGTCGTTCGGGGCAATCCGACCGACGGCTGGACACTGCTGGACTGGAACGGCACCAAGATCGAGTAGCCCGGCGCGATGATTTCCGCGCGCGGCGCCGGTCAACACATCAGAGCAGCACGACCCAACGACTCTGGAGGAACAGTGACCGAGAAGACCGCCACCGCGCTCCCCCCGGTTGTCGACAACGACACCTGGCGCACCGCACTCGAGGACCTACGCCGACGCGAGAAGGCCGCCACCCGCGAACTCGACGCCATCGCCGCGCAACGTCGTCGCCTGCCCATGGTCGAACTGCCCGACTACACCCTCATCGGCAAGGACGGCCCCATCAAGCTGGCCGACATCTTCGACGGCCGCTCCCAGCTGATCGTCTACAACCACATGTGGACCGATGGCGCGGAGTGGCAGTGCGGCGGTTGCACGGGATTCACCTCGCAGTTCGCCCGGCTGGGCGGCCTCGACAACTACGACGCCCGCTTCGTCATCGTCACCAACGGGCCCATCGAAGAGGCGCTGGCCTACAAGGCCAAGGTCGGCAACAAGATGGACTGGTACTCGTCGTCGGAGAGCTCCTTCGGCGCTGACGTCGACGCGGCCCCCGGACAGGGTTTCGGGGTCAACGTGTTCCTGCGTGACGGCGATACCGTGTACCGCACGTGGCACACCAACGGTCGCGGCACCGAGCAACTCAGCTACACCTTCGCGTTGGTCGACATCCTCCCGTGGGGCCGCCAGGAGGAATGGCAGGATTCACCCGAGGGCTGGCCCAAGTCACCGACCTACTCGAAGTGGCTCGACTCCCCCGATGTCGCCAGGCTCTACGGCCCGAACGGAGTCGACCGATGAGCGCCCCGACCCAGGAGCGCTACGTCATCACCCGCACCATCCCCGCGAGCCCGGCAGCGGTCTTCGCGGTGTTGGCCGACCCGACCCGGCACAGGGACACCGAACCCGGCGACTGGGTACGCGACGCCGTGGACACCGAACCGATCACCGGCACCGGCACGCTCTTCGCGGTCAACATGTTCCTGGAACAGGCCGGCGGTCACTACGTCATGCACAACCTGGTCACCGAGTTCGATCAGGACCGCGCCATCGGCTGGTTGCCCGGCCAGCTCGACGAGGCGGGCAACCACGCTCCCGGCGGCTGGTGGTGGCGTTATGACCTGGCGCCCAACGGCTCTGGGACCGACGTCACTCTGACCTACGACTGGTCCGGCACATCGCAGGAGTTCCGCGACCAGATCGGGGCGCCGGTCTTCGGCCCGGATTTCATCGAGGAGTCACTGGCATCACTTGCGCGCGCCGTGAGCTGAGCTAGCTGTCCAGCCTCAGTCGACGTACTCGGCGGTGCCGTCATCGAGCACGAGCCGCGCGTTGGATCCGTCGGCCTCGGCGGCCTCGGTGCGGAACACCGCGTGGCCGGGTTCGGTGCGCCACACCGACGTGGTCAGCGTCTCGCCCGGGAACACCGGTGAGGTGAAGCGCGCGCCGACGGCGCGGATCCTCGTCGCGTCACCGCCGCCGAGTTCGGCGACCAGCACCCGACCGGCGACGCCGTAGGTGCACAGCCCGTGCAGGATCGGCTTGGGGAACCCGGCCAGGGTCTGGGCGAACCACGGGTCGCTGTGCAGTGGGTTGCGGTCACCGGACAGCCGGTAGATCAGCGGCTGGTCGACGGTGGTGGCCAGCGCGACCGTCGCGTCGGGTTCGCGGTCAGGGAACACCGGGGCGGCGGGACGCTCGCCCTGCTGCCCGCCGAAACCGCCCTCGCCGCGGATGACGGCGGTGGACACCGTCTCGGCGACGACCTCCCCGGTCTCCGGGTCGGTGCCGACGCCCTTGAACACCAGGATGGCGTTCTTGCCCTCGCCCTTGTCCTGGATGTCGACGACCTCGGAGTGCACGTTGAGCGTGCCGGCCGGCGGAAGCGGTGCGTGCAGGCGGATCTGCTGGCTGCCGTGCAGCAGCATGCCGAAGTTGAAGCTGCCGACCTCGCCGACGGCACCCCATGCCGGGCACGCGATCACGGCGTACGTCGGCAGGACCTGCTGCTCGATGTCATGGCTGTTCTCGGTGGTGAACGCCAGATCGTTGACGCCCGCGCCGACGCCGAGCGCGTAGAGAAGGGTCTCGCGATCGGTCCACTCGAACGGCTGGGGCGCAGTCTTGGCACCGACGGCGTTCGGGTTGATCGGCATTGGTCTCTCCCTTGGGTGCGTGGACGTGGCTGTCTGGGACGGTAGCCGCGTCTGTTGACTGTAGGTTCTCAGATCCACTGCCATATGGCGGCATTGCTGACCCCTGCAGTGATCGGCGGTGTCTCACGGCAGGTCAAATGGGACCTGTCTCAGGGCGTGTCGTATTCGAGGAGGGCATCCCCTCTGAAGTGCCACATGATCTTGAGTCCCGCGCCGATCCCCAGCGTCAACATGCCCGACAGGTTAGACGTGGATCCGCCGCCAATAGAAGCGAACCAAGCCACAGCAGCCAGGCCAGCAACACACCTTGGGCCCATGGTCCTTCTGCGACACATCCTCCATTTTTGCGGTCCCAGCAATTTTGCGCAATAGGCAACTTTATGTCAGAGTGTCGCTCATGCCGAAAGCCAAAGTTCTTATCGTCGGTGCCAGTATCGCCGGACCGGCCACCGCTTTCTGGCTCACTCGCGCCGGATTTGAGGTCACTATCGTCGAGCAGGCACCTGAACTCCGACGCGGCGGGAATGGGGTCGACGTCCGGTCCGAAGCGCTGGCGGTTGTTGAGCGCATGGGGCTCAGTCGGGCGATCAAGGAGCGCGCGTTAGTCAACCAAGGCATGCGTTTCGTCGACCGCGATGACCAACAGTGCGTGCGCATCGCGGCGGCCGACGTCGAGAGGCTGGTGGGCTCCGAAGACATCGAGATCACCCGTGGCGACCTGGCGCGCTTGCTATATGCGGCAACCGAATCCGACGTCGAGTATATTTTCGGCGACACTGTCACCGAGCTACAACAAGACGACATAGGGGTGACCGTCGCGTTCACTCACCGGCCACCTCAGAGGTTCGACTTCGTCATAGGCGCAGACGGAATGCACTCGGGCGTACGGCGCCTGACATTCGGCCCCGAGAATGCGTTTCGCATCTTCAAGCATCACTATTACGCGGTTGCCAGTGCCGATCTCAGAGTGGGAGAACAGCATTGGACGACTTTCTACAACGAACCAGGAAAGTCGGCCGCGGTGTACCGCGGCGAGCCCGGGCACGGACTGATTAACTTCATCTTCCACAGCGTCAATCCGATCGACTATGACTACCGCGACGTCGACGCGCAGCGTCGACTGCTCCGCAATGCATTCTGTGATCTCGGATGGCATGTGCCCGCCCTGCTCGACGCCGCCGACGCAGCGCCGGACTTTTACTTCGACGCGTTGGACCAGATCAAGCTGCCGTCGTGGTCAATGGGACGCGTCGTACTGGTAGGCGACGCGGCGTACTGCGCGTCGCCGGCGTCAGGGGCGGGAGCGTTGTTGGCACTCACCGGCGCTTACCGACTCGCCGGCGAGTTAAGTTCCCACGCCGCCCCACAGCAGGCATTTGCCCGGTACGAGGCTGCACAGCGCCCCCTAGTCGCCAGCAAGCAGGCCCACCTGTTCACCTACATCACGGTTCCCAGGACTCGATTCGGCATTGCGGCGCGCAACCTTTTCCTTTCCACTTCACTGCCGCGTACGCTCGCACGACTGCCGTCGAGAAAGCCAAAAGATCTGTACAACTACGGATCTGCGCCGAGCGAGTAAGGGGAGGACCGGATCTGTGAGCGTTGACGAACGATCACTGGGTTTGCGAGAGCGCAAAAAGCGCGACATGCATGCGAGGCTAAGCGCTATCGCCCTCAGCCTCGCCGTCGAACGCGGCGTCGCATCGGTCCGCACCGAAGACATCGCAGCAGAAGCCGGCGTCTCTCCCCGAACCTTCAACAACTATTTTCCGAACAAGGAGGCGGCGATCGTCGGTGTCGCAGCGATTCGAACTGATGTCCTTTGCGCGGCCTTGCGCGACCGCCCCCCCGATGAGCCGTTGCGCGACTCCTTGGCCGCCGCCGCTGCTGCTCTATTCAACGATGAGCCGGATCGGGACTGGATGGCTCGTGCCCGCCTAATTCGATCTGAACCCTCGTTACAGGCCGAACAACGAAAGTCCGACATCGCGATCGAACGCACCATCGCTACCGAAATTGGAGTTCGCAGCGGTTCGGACCCGACTCTCGACCTCGGCCCACGCCTAATCGCGGCGACCGTTGTCGCTGCCATCCACGCCGCGGTCCAATACTGGCTAGACGTCCCCGCCGCCGGAACCTTGCGCGACGTACTCGACCGCGCGATGACGCAGTTCCCGTTCGGCGCCCCGCAGGTGTAGTGCCAAGGCACGCGATCCGGGGCGCCTCCGTGATGGAGACGCCCCGTTCGTGTGCCGTGCCTGTCTACACGGAGGCGGTCGCCGCCGGTGGAACGGGAACCTCGAAGGCGTTCAACACCGCCGAGGCGCCCAGGTAGGTGCTAGCTAGATTGACCAAGTCGACCAGAGCAATTCGTCCGAATGCGGCCTCCGCTGCGTAGTACAGCTCGTCACTGACACGGTAGGTCGACACCAGCTCCTGCACGAACTGGGCAGCGATCAGCTCATCGCCGCTGAGCCCGACCGGAGCCTGACCGCTGCCGAGCGACACGATCGCTTCCTCCGGAAGACCCACAAGACGAGCCACCTTCGCATGCGACCAGACTTCGTAGTCTGAGCCCCACAGCCCGCCAACAGACAGAATGACCACCTCTTTTACCCGTGGAGACAGCGTCGAGGACGAGAACGTGTCGCCCACGTCGAACAGCGCTCCGCCGATGACCGGGCTGTACAGGTATGCGTTCAACGGGCCAATCAACTGCCCCTCGGGTGTCACCAACTCGATACCCGTCGCCTGCTGAATCGGTAACGCGAGAGCCTTGATCCGGGCCGCAAGCTCAAGCTGAGCTGGTGAGGCAGTATCCAGATCCAGCAACGGCAACCGGCCACCCAACCCGTTCGGGCCGTCCGAGGACGGCGGGGTGGCGGGCACCGGCGTCGGAAGCACCGCCGGTGCAGCAGGATTCGGTCCGCGCACGTTAAAGGCGTTCAATGTCGCCGACACACCCAGGTAGGTACTCGCCAGAGTGACCATGTCGACAACCCCGGTCTCACCAAAAGCCGCCACGGCGTCCTGGTAAGTGGCCGCGCTCACCCTGTGCGTGGAAATAAGCTCCTGGACGAACTGTGCCGCAACGAGTTCGTCGCCAGTCAGGCCGACCGGGGGCTGGCCGCTGGCCAGCGACACGACAGCGGCCTCGGGTACACCCACCATGCGGGCGACAAGCTCATGGGCGTAGAGCTCGTAGGGCGAGCCCCACTGGCCGCCGACCGAGAGGATCACGATCTCCTTGACCCGCGCCGAGAGCGTCGACGAGGAGAAAGTACTTCCGATGTTGAAGATCGCCTCGCCGATGACCGGGTTGTAGAGGTAGGCATTAAGCGGACCGAGCAGCAGTCCGTTGATGTCCTCCAACTGAATTCCGGTCGCCTGCTGGATCGGTAGCCCCAACCGCTTCATGAGCGCTGCCAACGCGGCCTGCGCAGAAGTGGCGGAGTTGAGACCGATTAGCGGCAGCCGTCCGCCGAGTCCTCCGTTTCCGCCCATACCACCATCGGTGCCGGCCAACGCACCCAAACCGTTGGCTCCGTTTACACCGGCGTGGCCGAAGAGGCTGCGCGTACCGCCAACGCCACCGAGCCCCGCGAAACCGGCCGCACCGCCGAAGCCGCCGACACCGCCGACACCGGCGCTGTCGGTGAGTTGGCCGCCGGCCAGCGTGACCACGGTGGCCCCTCCGGTGCCACCGAATCCTCCGGCACCACCAGCGCCGGCCGCGCCACCGGAACCACCGTTACCGCCGTTTCCGACGAACAGACCGGCACGGCCGCCGGAACCACCGGTACCCCCGATGCCTCCATTGCCGCCGTCTCCACCGGGACCACCGTTCTCTTCAGCTGTCGAGGCCGTGGTCCCGTGCGTTCCGGCACCACCGGTACCGCCGACGCCGCCGGCCCCTCCTTCGCCACCCCAGCCGAAGAACAGGCCGGCATGGCCGCCGGAACCACCGTTGCCACCGACTCCGCCATCGCCGCCCCGGCCGCTGTTCACGCCAGACTCCCCGCCAACTCCGGTGATCCCGTCGCCACCGTCGCCACCTCGGCCACCGTTACCGCTCAAAAATCCGGCGTTACCGCCGCGCCCACCCGCAGCACCGAGCCCGCCGGCACCACCATCTCCGCCGTTACCCCACAGCAGACCCCCGGAGCCGCCGCTGCCACCAGCCACGCCCGCCTCGGTGCTCGACCAACCAACGCCACCGTTGCCGGTCAGCCAACCGCCACCTACCCCATTCGGCCGTTCCTGCGTGCCATTGGCACCGTTGCAAATCAGGCCGCACCGGCCACCGAATGCGAACCAGGCCACCGCCGGGACCGCGGTGGGCTCTGCTTCAGACGCTCGGGCCGCGCCGAACTCAAACGCCGGCACGTCCGATGGCGGAGTGTGCGGTGCGTCGGATCCTGAGTCTGTTGGCGCACTGAGTCGTTGGTCATTCTGTCGGTCGCTTGCCTGGTCGATGGTCCGCCCCGGAGTGAGCAGAGGTGGTGTGTCAGGGTCCGCTGAGCTCTCGACCGAGTGGCCGTCATACTCTTTGACCGCGTCACCGTTTTCCTCCGTCAAGCTGCCGGCAGCACCCGCGTCATTGTCGGCGCCAGCGAGGTCGCCACGGTCCTTGTCGCCACGGTCCTTGTCGGTTTTGTCAGCGTCACTCTGGGTGCGGGAAGTCGTTGGCCGCGAACCCGATGGTAAAGACCCGCGGTCCTCGTCGGTTTTGTCAACGTCACTCTGGGTGCGAGAAGTCGTTGGCCGCGAACCCGATGGTAAAGACCCGCGGTCCTTGTCAGTTTTGTCAACGTCACTCTGGGTGCGAGAAGTCGTTGGCCGCGAACCCGATGGTAAAGACCCGCGGTCCTTGTCGGTTTTGTCAGCGTCACTCTGGGTGCGGGAAGTCGTTGGCCGCGAACCCGATGGTGAAGACCCGCGGTCCGAGGCCGAGGTGCCCGACGAGTCCGAACCGCTTGAGGTGTCGGCAGCAGCGACACCGTGGCCGGTCGTCAGCGCGAAGCCCAGTCCCACCGCCACGGCTCCCACTCGCAGCCATTGACCCCAGGAATCCGGCACCAGCGACCACGTGCGGGGAGCCGTTGTCACTCGCACGAACATCGGCGCAGGGACATACGTACCAGGACACCCCACAACGGAGGTGTCTGGCGGGCCAGCCTGCTCCGAATCACTTTGGTCTAGCCGGATCACGGACCCAGATTTCGTAGACATGTCTCTCAAACTCCTCATCGAACTGGCATCCGCGACCGGATGTTATCCACGCCACAGTTAGCGGCTTTGCCGTTTATAGCCAAGCGCTTCCAGCACGGTCAAGGAGTTGGAGCTGGCATCCCCAGGTACCGATTGTGCCCCGTTTGACCATTGCTTCGATCGAAGAATCTTGCTTGCGGGCAACGGATTCCAGTCCATCTCTGCGCTTCTCTGCTCTACCGCGGCGCTACACCGGTGGAGGTGGCGGCGGCCGGAAGAAGATCACCAGCATGGCCATGCAACCAGCCAACCCCAGCAGTAGCGCGATACCAAGACCGGCCCAGCCATGCAGCAGATGCCACACAGGGAAGTCGCGGAACACCAGATAATCCAGACTGAAACGACCCGCGCCGGTACCGGAAACCGCGACGGCGCTCACAGCCAGCACCAGGTTGTACTCCCAGCCATCCTTGACGATGAAGAAACCATTGCCGCGATGAACCGTCCACGCGGCTACCGTCATTAGTGCGACAAAAACCGCAGCTGCGAGCGGAGTGAGCAGTCCGGCCGCGAGGCACACCCCGGCGACGATCTCGGAGTATGAGGCCATCCGAGCATGAAAAGCGCCGGGCTTCATACCGATACTGTCGAACCACCGGGCTGTGCCGTCGATACCGCCAGCTCCAAAGAGCTTGTTGCAACCGTGCGCCGCCATCACAAGCCCTAGTACAAGGCGCAACACAAGCAACGCTGAATCATAGGCAGCCAGGTCGGCCACTTCAGAAGAACTGAACATCACACCAGCCGTCACGCAGACCGGTCCTCTCTGTTGTTCGACAGTGACCGCCACATCGGCGCCACCGAATTGAACTCACGCCTGACCGCAGCTTCGAGCTTTGATCCGATACACCGCGGTCAGCAGCGACGAATCTTCTTCACGCAAGGAATCTCGTTCGTTTTCCATCTTCTTCACGATTCGGTTGAATCGGCGTTCCAGCTGCGGCGGGCTCATACCAAAGTGCGGCAACACGTCATCCTCGGGCGGCCCACCAAAGGGATGCCACTGCAGCATGTATTGCACGATCCGACGTTCGAACCAGTCCACGATCACTCCTACCCTCCGTCACGAGGTGTCGAAAAACGGTCTACTTCGTTCCCGCCCGGCGCTCACCGACATCTCGCTGAACGCAGCGAAAGATGTTGGCATCATTGATTTCATTTGCACATCAGCGCTCAGTCAACGGCAGGGCGTAGTAGGTGTGACACCATTACAAGAACGGTCACGCGAGCGTCGGCAGCTACCGACCGTCGATCCGTATCCAGGGGCCCCCGGCCATGCGGTCCAAAGCATCGGGACAAGGGGTGAACCCTGCTCCGGGGCCGGCATCGACGCCGATTGTGCCGTCCTCCCCGAAGGATAGTTTTTCCACTGCCAGGTGATCGAACCACGGCACGTACTCGAGCCACACCTCGTCCTGGCGCAGCGTCGCAAGCATTTGAACCGACACATGCGGATAGAGATGAGGCAACATGGTCGCGCCTGATTCCCGGACGCGATCGGCAGTGCGCATCCACGCACGCAGTCCGCCAACACGTTCGGGTTCACCAACGATATACGGCACACCCGCCTCGACCAGCTCTTCGATGTCTGGCTGGTCGAACAACGTCTCGCCGGTGGCGATCGGTACCGGAGACCGTTGGGCCAGCTCCCGGTAACCGGAAACATCTTGCTGCCGAAGCGGATCCTCGATCCACTTGAGCCCGAAACTCTCGAACCGCTCGGCGGCGCGCAGAGCGGTCTCGGCACCGTCCCAGCCTTGCAGCGCGTCGACCATCAGCACCACATCGGCAGGTAGACATCCCCGGACAGCCTGGATCCGGTCCACATCTTCCTCGAGGTCCGGCTTGCCGACGAGCATCTTCATCGCCCGGAAGCCCTCGGCATAACCGGCCTCGGCCTCCTGGACCAGTTCGTCGATACTCGACTGCAGCATCAGTCCGGTCCGGTAGACACCAACCCGGTCGCGTCGTCGTCCGACGAGGTCGGCCAGGCTGACCCGCCGTCGCCTGCAGATCAGGTCTTCGAACGCCATTCGCAGTCCGGACGCCGCAAATGCGGCGACACCATGCTCGCCGATGAATCTGGTCGCAGCGTCGAACGCCCGGTCCAATCCGGCCAGGTCCCGGATACCCGTTGTCATCTCCCCACCCAGGTACCGCAGTCCCGCTCCGACCAGAGTCACCTGGCTGGGCTGCTGGAACCAGAGCAACGAGAAACCCTGAGCACCGGCGCCGTCGGTCAGCCTGATCACCAGCGCCGGCAAATCGGTCGGTGTGCGGTGACCGTTGGGCAATCGAAAGGACCGAATTCCGATGGGAACACTCAGATAACGCATCTCGACGAGGTCAAGCTGCGCCTCGGCTACGTCGGCGACGCCACCCAAACCGTCCGGGCCCACCGCGCCCACAGCCCATCTGTCCATCATTACCCGGAGTTCTCTCTATCCACTGTGACAAGAGCACGATCAATGTGGTCCCAACGTTAATGCCGGCCCAGCCACCGATAGTGGTTGTGATGACACCCCTCGCGCCGAGTGGGGCACTCTCACCACCACGCAGATTTCTTGACCGCGAGGGCAGCTCCGATGAAGCTTGGGTTACACACCGCAACAGGCTTGAAGCAACACGATTCAGAAAAATCAGTGGCACACCGCGTGCGGTGTAGATCGGACGTTGAGTACCGGCACAGCACCGGCACCAGGTCACCATGTCGAATCGTAAGGCGGTCACCCATGTCAGCTCGTCGTCCCTCGCTGGATTCCCGTGAGCGCGACACGATCTTCATCGACGGCCAGTGGGTGGCCTCGAGCGGGCCGAACCGCGACATCATCTCACCGGCAGATCTGACAGTCGTAGGTCATGCACCGGATGGATCGCCGGCCGATATGGATCGAGCAGTGGCCAGCGCACGGCGCACGTTCGACGACGGTGGCTGGTCAAGCCTGCCGATCACCGAACGCACTCGATACCTGCACCGCGCGGGGGAGATCTACGCGGCCAACTCCGATCTGATTGCCGAGCTGGTCACTGCCGAAATGGGCAGCCCCATTACGTTCTCCCGCAATGCGCAAGGCCCGATTGCCCAGCACATCCTGGCCTACTACGCCGCCCTGGGTGACCGATTCGAGGTCGAACAGCAACGCACCGAGTTGAGTTCTCCGGCCACGGTCATCCACGACCCTGCGGGTGTGGTGGCAGCAATCGCGCCCTGGAACTACCCGCAGGCGTTGATGCTGATGAAGATTGCACCCGCGCTGGTCGCCGGGTGCACGGTGGTGGCAAAACCGTCTCCGGAGACGGCACTCGACGGGTTGCTGCTGGCGCAGATATTCGAGGAGGCCGGGCTTCCCCCCGGAGTGCTCAACGTGGTGCCCGCAGACCGCGAGGCCGGCGAGCATCTCATCAGCCATCCTGACGTAGACCGGGTGGCCTTCACCGGATCGACCGAGGCCGGTCGCCGGGTCGCCGAGATCTGTGGCCGTGCTCTGCGACGTTGCACACTGGAGCTCGGCGGCAAGTCCGCCGCACTGATACTCGACGATGCCGACATCGGTGTCACCATGACCGGCCTGCGCGATGCCGCCTTCCGCAACAGCGGACAGACCTGTACCAATCAGACTCGTATCCTGGTTCCCCGCAGCCGGATCGATGAGTTCACCGATGCATTGTGCGACATGGTGTCTTCGATGGTGATCGGCGATCCCAGCGACCCGGCCACCGAGATCGGGCCGATGGTATCCAGCCGGCAGCGTGAGCGGGTGGAGAGTTATGTGTCCATCGGCCAGGCAGAGGGTGCCAAGCTGGCGCTGGGGGGCGGCCGTCCGGTGGGTTTGGATACCGGCTGGTATGTCGAGCCGGCGGTGTTCACCGCCGTCTCCAACGACATGCGGATCGCCCGCGAGGAGATCTTCGGCCCCGTGGTCTGTGTCATCCCGTACGAAGGCGATGCGCAAGGCCTGGCGATCGCCAATGACTCCGAATACGGTCTGGCCGGCAGTGTTTGGAGCACGGATATCGACCGCGCCGTTGCACTGGCAAAGCGGGTGCGAGCCGGGATGGTTCTCGTGAACGGTGTGGGCGGCAGCTTCGACGGACCGTTCGGCGGTTTCCGACAAAGTGGGATCGGTCGCGAGTGCGGCATCGAAGGCCTGCTCGCCTATACCGAACCCAAGCAAGTTCCGTTGTTCTAGTCCCTTCGATATTGAGGAAAACCGCCCACGGGCGGTGGAAAGGTACAGCTACCCATGCCCAGTGAATTAGAGGACTCGCTCGCCGACTCGAGCATCTTCACCATCGGTCCCGACTACGAGTTGTCGCTCCTGCCGGAGCCCGAGGAGATGCCGGTCTGGTGTCCCGTCATCTCCGTCGACGACCACTGCTTCGAGCCGGCGACGCTGTTCGAATCCGTTGCAGCCAAGTATCGAGACGATGTCCCCCGGATGGTCGAAGTCGACGGACGACCGGCGTGGCAGATCGGTGACAAGCAATTCTTCTTCAGCGGTATGGACGGCGCAGCAGGTCGTCCCATCACCGAGTGGCGCTCCATGAAGATGCGGCTGCAGGACTATCGCGAATCGGTCTACAACACCGACGCGCGGGTCAGGGACATGGACATCACAGGTGTGTGGGCATCGCTGTGTTTTCCCTCCATCACCTGGGGATTCGCCGGCACCACGCTGTCGCGCCTACCCGATAAGGACCTCGGGTTTGCGTGTGTCCAGGCTTACAACGACTGGGCGGTCGAACAGTGGGCAGGTTCGCACCCTGATCGCTTCATCCCGTGCGCATTGAGTTACCTGGCCGACGCCGAGCTGGCCGCCAAGGAGATCTATCGCAACGCCGAACGTGGCGTCCACGCGGTCAGCTTCACCGAGAATCCCGCTCAGCTCGGATTCCCCAGCGTGCACTCCGACCACTGGGAACCGTTCTGGCGGGCGTGCGCCGAGACCGAGACGGCAATCAATCTGCACATCGGTTCGTCGGGCCGGATCAGCTGCCCCTCACCCGACACACCGGTCCCGGCACAGGTCGCGCTGTTCCCGCTCAACGGGATCGAGACGGTGGTTGACTGGATTTTCTCCGGAATCGCACAGCGATACAGTGATCTTCGGATTGTGCTGTCCGAGGCGGGTATCTCCTGGGTTCCAATGGTCGTGGAACGTCTGCACCGCGCCTACCGTCAGCGGGAGGCCGAGCCCGATGTCTGGGCCGGCTCGTCCATACACCCGGTCGACGTCCTGCACCGCAACTTCTGGTTCACCTCCATTGAGGACCCGTCCGCATTCCGGAGGCTGGATGTCATCAGTGAGGACCGGATGATGCTCGAAGTGGACTTCCCGCACAGCGACAGTTCTTGGCCCGACAGCCAGGAACTGTTCCGGTCCGAACTGGAGACTCTTCCTGTCGAGACGATCAAGAAGATCTGCTACGGCAACGCTGCCGCGCTCTATCACCATCCCGAGCCGCCGCAGTCCATGCTTGCCGACTCAGTGCTGCTCGCCTCGAGGTAACGCAACGGCGCGTACACCTCGACGCAGTGACACGCGATGGGGCGGGTGGCTTCGGCTACCCGCCCCATCGTGCATTTTGGAATGTCACGTGGTGGCGTGTACGGATCCCACGAGTTGTGTTGCCAACGATCTGATTTGACCTAACACCACCTCATCGTCAACGGATCCGTCGGTACCGAACACCGTCGTGGCCGAGTTGATCGCCACGCCCAACGGGGTCGGCCAGGCACGCAATGCATGCCCGATGGTTCGCAGCTGACCGAGGGTTCCCACCGCAGCCTGCCACCCGTATGCACACGCAATCGCTCCCCACCGGGTATCGGTGAGATAGGTCCGGTCATCACTGCGCAGGTCTTCGGCATAGTCGAGTGCATTCTTGATCAACCCAGAAACCGCGCCGTGGTATCCCGGCGATGCAACCACGACCGCATCGGCGGCGCGTAGACCCTCCACAAGGGCGGTGGCTCTGGATGAGCGGGTGGATTCGTACGGGTTGTACATCGGCAGGTCGAGATCGGCGCCACAGAACAACGCGGTTCGGCCGCCGAGTTGCTCCGCTGCGGCAAGGCATTGCCGCAGAGCCCGTTCGGTCGACGAATCGGCCCGCAGGGTCCCACCGATACCGACCACCAAGGGTTGTTTCACGTTCACTTGCCGCGACCTCCGCTGTTGATTGACTACTGGACTGTTGGTAAAGACGCCAAACGCCGGACGCGATCTGGCTGACGTCCGGCGCTGGTGGGGTGAGGCGTATCAGTTATCCCGTTGTCGTCCCACTCGATGCACTATTCGGTTGGCATCGCCGGCCGAAGCCGATCCGGCGATGTTCCTCGGCGATGTCACACAGCCGATGCCTGTGACCTCCCCTGCAGGCGTGAAGTCACCTCGTGGACGCGGCTCGCGACATCACTTGCAGCCTCGTCGTCGGCATCCCCGATGGGAAGCATGCCCCTGGAGGCGGAGAATATCTCGACCGACAGGCAACCCTGGTCACCTGCGGTGTGCGGTCCGTAGTATTCGGACGGCCCCGACGTCATGATGTCGCCCGAATGCAGAACATCACCGTCCGGAAGTGTGATGGACCCCTGGATGATGACCTCGACGCGGAAACAATCGTGCGCATGTCGCGGAAGTGTGTCCCCCGGAGCGATTTTCAACATGGAGACCACAGCCGTGTCCGGGTCGGTCGGATCCTCCCCCATCACGATGGAGCCGAGATCCCAGCCCGGCATCACCTCACGTGTTGCCGCACTGGCGAACTTCAGCTCCGGCGGGGTTATCACGTCGAAGAAGTCGGCTTCGCTGATCTTGTAGTACTTGGGCATGGACGACCTTTCGTTCCAAGGGTTGTTTCAGACGTTACGGGCCGTCCAATTGGGGGCCAAGAGGCTCGGCGATGATAGTTCCCGTACTACCCGCTTCGGTACGCCGATCAGAAGGTGGTGATCACGCTGCGAACCACTTCACCGGACAGCATCGCCTGCATCGCTCCGTTGATATCACCCAGCGCGACCTCCTGGGATACCAGATCATCGGTATTCAGCCGTCCGTGCTCGATGAGTTCGATGAACTTCTGGTAGTCCCTGCGGATCTGGGCGGATCCTGCAACACAGCCTTTGACGACCTTTTCCTGCGACTGCAGATCGAATGCCGGCAAGCGCAATTCGCTGTCGATGGGCCCGTAGCCCACCAGCACCAGCATTCCGCCCTTGTCGAGCATGGCGTAGCTCGATGGCACGGTGACCGGCCCTCCGACGACATCAAACGCGAAGTCGACTCCCAACCCGCGGGTCAATTCCCGTACCTGATCGACTGCGGAACCATTCTCCGGATCGATGGCGTCGGTCGCACCGGCCCGCAGCGCCAGAGCGCGTTTCGACGCGACAGGATCCACTGCGATGATGCGTGACGCTCCGGCAACCGCACAACCCTGGACGACTGCCTGGCCCACACCACCGCAGCCGACGACCACCGTTGTCGAACCCGGCTGGACCCGCGCGGTGAACAGCGCCGCACCCACGCCGGTCGTCATTCCACAGCCGAGAAGCGCCAGGTGGGCGTCGGGAAGATCGGTCTCCACCCGTACCACCGACGCTTCGTCACAGGTGAGCGATTCACTGAATGTACCGATACCGCTCATTGCGTTGGCCCGCGTTCCGTCCTCCCGAGCGGCACGTGGACGCCGTAGCAGCGACGCCAGCGAATCACACAGATGGGTGCGACCGGCCGTGCAGTAGGTGCAGGTGCCACATGCCGGCCGGAACGACGTGATGACACGGTCTCCAACAGCGACCCGCGAAACCTGTGGACCGACGTCGACGACCACACCTGCACCCTCGTGGCCACCGATCATCGGTCCGGAGAACATCGCTGGAAAAAGGCCGTTGCGCATCGATAGGTCGGTATGACAGATACCGCTGGCGCGGATCTCGACGACGACGTCGCGCGGACCCCGCGCCAACGGGGTGACCGTCTCGACTGACAGGTCTGCGCCCAACTCGTGTAGCACGGCACAGCGCACGGTCATCGCTCCTGCTCTTGAAATCGCACCGGCAGGTAGTCGATTCCCATCATCTGGCCCATCATCAGGTGTGGGCTGTGACGTGGGGTGCCGACCAGTTCGAGTGCCGGCCGCTTTATCAAAGCCTTCAGTAGGACATGAATCTCTGCGCGCGCCAAAGTGGCTCCCGCGCAGTAATGCGGACCGATGCCGAATGCGACGTGCTGGCGCGGATTGATCCGAGTCGGGCAGAACTGTTGAGGATCTTCGAACTGGGCGGGATCACGATTGGCGACTGCATAGAGCAGAACCAGGCGTTCGCCAGCGGACAAGTCGGCACCGTTGAGGGTCGTCGACTCGGTCACCGTGCGGAACATCGTCTGCACCGGCGGAAGCATGCGCAGCCCCTCCTCCACCAGTCCCTCCAGCGGGACAGCCCCCGACCTCATGTCGGCCTGCAACTGGGGGTCGCTGACCACGTGATGCACCAAGCTGCCGATCGCGTGTGCAGTGGTCTCGAATCCTGCGAAGACGAAGGTCCGGAAGATGTTCTTCAGTTCGTCGTCGGTGAGTTTGCGACCGCCGAAGTCCATGTGCACCAACATGCTCAGGTAATCATCAACAGGATTGGCGCGGCGGTCGTCGAAGTACCTGGCCGCCACGACGTCAAGTTCCTGGAGTGCCTCCACCATCGTGGGCGTCCCGGCATGTTCCAACACCTTGGTGGCGAAGTTCTGGATCAGATCATTGGCGGCTTCGCCCAGGCCCAGTAGGTGACCGACCGCGCGAATCGGAATCTGAACGGCGACATTCTGCACGAAGTCGGTGTCATCTCCGACGGCAAAGCCGTCGAGCACACGCTCGGCCAGATCATCCAAGTAGGGCAGCAGTTTTCGTACCCGCGGTGCGCTGAGGACCTCCATGAAGAGCTTTCGGTACGCGACGTGCTCAGCACCGTCGAACTCGATCGGGATGCTGGGCGGCCGGCCCTCATGCGGGGGGTGCAACACACCGCTGCTCGATGCGAAGGTACTGGAGTCCTTCTCGACCTCAATGACATCGCCGTAGCGGGTCACCAACGCATAACCGCCATGGGCGTCGGTCTTGGGAACCGGACACCCGGCGGCCAGACCGCGGTATACCTGCTGCAGCTTGTCATAGTTGAGTTCGGGATCGAGGTGGTCGAACGTGATCGCCGACCCTTCGGCATTGGCGGATTCTAGGCCGTCACCGGTTTGCATCTGTGTCATAGCTACCTTGGTTTTCGTATGTACGGTAAAAAGCGCTGCGGCCTATGCCGGCAGGAGCAACTCGCCGTTGGTGTTGAAGAACTGCTCACTGGCAATGGGTGGAGCCGACGACAGTGCGTCTTCCAACACCTTTCGAGAGTCCTTGCCGCCCTCGACATGCGGGAAGTCGGTCGCGTAGCAGTACATCGGCCACACATTGGAATGCTGTTCGTAATAACGCGCCAGCGGCTCGAAGTAGAACGGGGTGACACGCACGTTTCGGGCCAGATACTCCGACGGCCGCAGGGATAAGGTGTCCTTCAGCCGAGAGCGGAACATCGTGGAGGCCCAGACATCCAGTCGGTCGGCCAGTGGTCCGGCCCAGCCCGCGGCCAGCTCGATGGCACCGAACCGCAGCCCCGGGTGCCGTTCGAAGACGCCACCCAGCACCATCGTGGACACCATGTTCTCCGCGCAATAGTGGATGTTGGTCGCACGGTACGGCTCGATCGGAAGCTCGATACTGGACTTGTCGGAGGGATGAAAGATCTCGACACCCTGCGACCAGGCCGTAGAACTGATGAACCCACTGTCGGTGCCCAGGTGGATGGTGACCGGGATATCCGCCTCGGCGGCGAGACGCCAGAACGGGTCAAGCTGCGGATGGGCCGGTGAGGCACCCGCGGGTGGCACATTGGCGGGGATCATCAGGGCCCGCATACCACGATCGATGGCACGCTGAGCTTGAGCGACGATCGACTCGGCCGGCTCGTCGGTCATCACGATGCCCACCGGTCGTACCCGACTCGACGTCGATCGGGTGATTTCGGCCGCCCAGTCGTTGTGGGCCTCCACCGCCCGCCGGCCGATATCGCGTCCGTCGAACTTCTGCGCGTCAAACCCGAGCCAGGCATGCGCATTCGGATCGTTGATCAGGATCAGGGCGAAGAGGCCGAAGGTGGGAAAAACCAGTTGGCGCGATATCTGCATCTCGTCGAGCACCGCGGGGCGACGACGCAGATCGATCGCCGACGGAGCAGTAGCACCTTTGAGCTGCCAAACCGTCTCCTGATTGATCGGCGTGGTATCCGCCTGCAGTCCAGGCACAGACAGCGAATTGGCCCGAGTCCTTGTCAGGATATCGAATCCGACTTCGTTGATGCGGCGGGCGATCTCGTCGCCGAACACCTCACCCCAAAGCTCCAGCGGCGCCATTTCATGGCTATCGACGTCGAGAACCGTTGACACGTCTTCCTCCTTGGGATGTACCGTCCTTCACCGTGATGCTGCGCCAGTCACCGGTGGGTGCACAAGTCGCTGGTAATGCTGGTATCACCTCAACCCCCGTAGCAACCAACGACCCTCGCGCTGAGTCGATCTCAGCCATGAACATGTGATTCGATGACCAGAATGTCGCAAGAGATATCCGGCCACACGGCCCTCGCCCAAGCATTCGTCGATCAGAACGTCAGCACCGTCTTCGGAGTCATCGGCGAAGGCAACATCGAGGTGCTGGCCGAGCTGCGTGACACCCACGGTGTGCGCTATGTGAAGGCTGCCCGCGAAGACGGTGCAGTACTGATGGCAGGCGGTTACGCCGCCGTCACCGGCGAGGTCGGAGTGGCGTCGGTGACGCACGGTCCGGGTCTGACCAACACGATAACCGCACTGACGCACCTGACTCGTCGCCGAACGCCGATCGTGCTCTTTGCCGGCGACACCGACCCACACTTTCCGCACGGCCGCCAGCGAATCGACCAGGCAGCCCTCATCGCACCAACCGGTGCCGGCTTCCACCAGGTGCACTCGCCGGATTCGATCGCCGATGACGTGTCATGCGCTATCGGCCGTGCCCGATCCGAGCGCCGGCCCATAGTGCTCAATGTGGCTGTCAACATTCAACGCTGCCGCACCACATACTCACCGGCGAAGTCGCGTATAGCGGCGCCGCAGGCCATCGGACCCGATCCCGCAGCCTTGGATCTGGCTGCCGGAGCGATTGCAGCCGCCCGCAGACCCGTCATCCTCGCCGGACGGGGTGCAGTTCTTTCCGACGCACGGACCCCGCTCTCGGTACTGGCAGCGCGGATAGGTGCCCCCGTCGCCACCACGCTGTGCGCCAAGGATTTCTTCCGTGGTGAGCCTTACGATCTGGGGATCTGCGGAACACTGTCGCACTCGACAGCCACCGAGACGATTCTGGCGGCAGATTGTGTGATCGCCTTCGGCGCGAGCCTGAATCCAGACACCACCGCCGAAGGCTCACTGCTCGAGAACAAGCGTGTGGTCCACATCGACGTGGAGTCCGCACAGCTCGGTCGCCATATTCAGGTGTCGGCCGCCGTGCACGCCGATGCTGCGCTTACCGCCAGCACCCTGGTGGACTGGTTTGACGAAGTCAATCTGCCCCGATCCGGGACGCTGTGCACGCCGGCGCTGGCCGACCGTCTTGCTCAATTCGACCCGCGCTCGGAATTCACTCTGCAGCAACGTGATCTGGTGGACAATCGGGAACTCACCCTGATCCTGGAACGGGAGTTCCCACGCGAACGGACGTATGTCTGTGATTCCGGCCTGTTCGTGGTGCCTGGATGGGCATGGCTTCGGGTCCCCGAACCTTCCGCGTTCATCGAGACGGTGGCTTTCGGCTCCATCGGACTCGGGCTGGCGACGGCACTCGGGGCCGCCGTGGGCCGGCCCGATCGACCGACCCTGGTGACCGTCGGTGACGGTGGCCTGAGTATGGGGCTGCAGGAGCTGCTCACCGCGGTGCGGTACGGGTTGGATGTGGTCGTGGTGGTGTTCAATGACGGTGCCTACGGCGCCGAACTTGCCATCACCGACCGCATCGGTAAGGGCCACGCGCTACCTCTGCTCGGCGATGTCAACTTCGCCGCCACCGCCGAGGCAATGGGCATGTCGGCGCTGCGCATCGACACACCCGATCAACTACCGCTGATCGCCGAGGCACTGAGCCGCCGGACCGGCCCGCTGCTCATCGATGTCAGGACCGATTCCCGCACGCCCGTAGCGCATTAACGATCACACCGCCGACTCTGACCATAAACCCTGACGCCCCGCCCGGAATCGGGCGGGGCGTCGGGGTTTACCGGCGGTCCCAGGTGACATCGGCGTGTTCCCGGTCCCAGGTTGCCGCGGTGGCACCTTCCTCGCGCAGTTGGTACTTGTGCACACGACCCACTGCACTCACCGGTAACGCCGCCCGGAACTCGATATAACGCGGCAAGGCGAAGTACGGCATCCGGTCCTTGAGCCATTCGAACAGCTGCGCCTCTAAGAGATGTGTGTCGGGCTTCAGTACCGCAGTGATCTTGAGGTCATCCTCGGTGACATCCGATTTCACCGCGTGCACCGCCACCTCGGCTACCGACTCGTGACCGAGAACAACCAGCTCGACTTCCTGGCTGGAGATGTTCTCACCACGGCGCCGCAGATAATCCTTCTTGCGGTCCTCGAAGTAGAAGAAACCCTCCTCATCGAAGCGGCCGAGATCACCCGTGTGGAACCAGAGATTTCCCATCGCCGATGCGAAGGCGTCCGGCCGGTGCCAGTATCCATCGAACATGACGCCGGGGCGCTTGGGTCGGCAGACGATCTCACCGACTGCACCCGGTTCGACCTCGCGGTCGGCGTCGTCGAAGATTCGGACGTCGAAGCTCTCCACGTTCGCCTTGCCTGAACTCCCCGGTGGGGTGGGAGTACCTGCTGCCAACGTGGTCAACGGGAAGCCCTCGGTGAGCCCGTACGAATTGCCGCCGACGACCTGCACGCCGAAGCGGGAGCGCCAAATGTCCTGTAGGGCGGCCGGGAACGGGGCGCCATGCACGACGCGAATCTGGCCATGGCACTGCACCATCTCGGGGGTGTCGTCCATTCGGGCAATCAGCGAACCCATCGAACCGAGCAGATTGACCACCGGTGCCTTGCAACGTTGCATCTCCGGCCAGAAGCCTGACACCGAGAACCTGGCGGCAATCGACGCGGAACTGCGCAGCAGCATGGTTCCGACAATCGTTCCGCTGACCAGGTTGAAATGATAGATCGGTAGTGGGCTCCAGTTCATCTCACCTTCAACGCGACCGCACTGTTCGATGAAACCGCGGGCCGAGCTGAGGACGTAACCATTGGAGATGATGCAGCCCTTCGAGGGCCCGGTTGTGCCGCCGGTATAGATGATGAGCGCAGTGTCGCGAGTGGTTCTCGCGACGTGAGCCGACTCGTCTGGTTCAAGTTGGTAATCGGCCAACGGTCGTACCGAGACGGCGCCGATCGTGTCGGATTCCGAGCCCCCGCGCACCAGGATGAGTTCGAGTTGCGGCAGATTATGGATCTCAGCCCGGAATCGGTCGAGGAAGTCCTGCTCACACACCACGATTCGGGCACCGGAATCCGCTACCACATGAGCCAGGAAGCTGCCCTTGAGCGCGGTATTGACCGGAACCCAGATCCCGCCTCGCAGGTTCGTGGCGAACCACAGGGCCGCCGCCTCGACGTTGTTGTCGAGCATCGTCGCCACCGTCTGGTCGGCCATCAACCCGGCCTTACCCAACCCGGAGGCCAGCCCCGCCGCGCGGTCGAAGATTTGGCGGTAGGTGTACTGCTGCCCACTGAAGTCCAGGAACAGCTGGTCCCCCACCTCTTCGACCCGCTGCCGCAGGAGCCCGACGACACTCGGCTCATCACGAGGCCCGTACCAGACGTCAGTCATCTTTTTGTGTGCCAGCCCTTCTCGGATGCCGCGACGACCAGTTCGGTGGCCGGCGTTCGGCGTATGCAGCGAAGCCTTCGTTGGCTTCCGGAGTCCTGATCGAATCCCCCACGCTGCGATCATCGATCGTCGAAATATGTTTGTGTACGGCCGCTTTCCAGGCAGCTCGGGCTGCGGGAGCGGCCTCGAGAAGCTCAGCGACGACGCGTTCAGCTGCGTCCGCCAGCTCATCATGCGCTACCACTCTGCTGATCAGGCCGATCTCGAGCGCCTCGGCAGCCGAGATGGACCGGGAGGTCAAGGCGAGATCTTTCGCCCATGCCAGGCCCACGACCGCGGGTAGTATCGCCGAGCTCCACGGGGCGGCGACACCCAGTCGCAGTTCCGGCAGGCGAAACCTGGCTCGGTCGCTGGCGATCGCGACGTCGGCAAGCACGGCGAACCACACGCCGCTGGCCTGGCAGTGTCCGTTGATCGCGGCGACCACGGGCAGTCCCGTTCGGTGCAGTTTCGCGAAGGGCAGCTCGACATCCTCGGCCTGATCCGAGTCCTCGGTATGAGTGGCCGGATCACCACCGGCGATGAAAACGTCACCGGCTCCGGTCACCACAAGGGCATCGAGTCCGGCATCCGCTTCGACGGCGTCGATGAGTTTGCCGAGTTCGGTGTACATCTCATCCGACATCGTCTTGGGCCGGTCCGGATTGTCCACCGTGCACCACGCCGTGCGACGCCGGCGCTCGACTCGCAGACCGGTGCTACCCAGCTCCATCAGACACCCAGCATTCGTCTACCGATGATGTCCTTCATGATCTCGTTGGTACCGCCGTAGATCGCCATCGCACGGCCGTCACGCCAGGCTCGGCCCACTGCACATTCCTCCATATAGCCGTATGCGCCGTGCAACTGGACGCAGGCCTGCAGTACTCGATTATTGAGATCCGTACACCACCATTTCGCCTGGGCCGCTTCCTCACCGGTGAGTTCGTCGGCGTGGTGTGCGGTCAGTTGGGCGTCTACGAAAGCCTGTGCCACGTCGATCTCGGTGCGCATCGTCGCGAGTTGGAAACGTGAGTTCTGAAATGAACCGATCGGCTGCCCGAATGCGTGTCGCTCCTTGCAATAGTTCAATGTCTCATCGAACGCAGCTCGCGCATGAGCCAATGCCATCACAGCGATCGACAACCTCTCCTGCGGAAGCATGTTCATCAACTGATAGAACCCGCGATCCTGTTCACCGAGCAGGTTCTCCACCGGCAGGACGACATTGTCGAAGAACAGCTCTGCGGTATCCGCCGCGTGTTGACCGACTTTCGCCAGGTTTCGTCCACGGCTGAACCCTGGACGGTCTGCTTCGACGACCAACAGGCTCAGATTTCGCTGTGCGGGCCCGTCGGATCCGGTTCGGCACACCACGATGACAAGGTCGGCATTGATACCGTTGGAGATGAACACCTTGCTGCCGTTGAGCACGTAGGACTGCCCGTCGCGGACCGCTGTGCTGGAGATCGCAGCGAGGTCTGAACCGGTGTTGGGTTCGGTCATCGCGATGGCACCGACGAGTTCACCGGAGGCCAGTCCGGGCAGCCAACGCTGCTGTTGCTCGGCAGTGCCGTACTTGACGAAGTAGGGAATCACCACATCGGCATGGTTGGAGATCCCGAGGCCGGCATTCATCACACCGGCACGACAGACCTCCTCGAGAAAGATGGCGTTGAACCGGAAATCCCGGATACCACCTCCCCCGAACTGCTCTGGCACGGCGACGCCCAGCATCCCGGCCGCGCCGGCTTTTTCGAAGACCGTTTTGTCGACTATTCCGCGGCGCTCCCACTCCTCGAAATCCTTGGTGAGCTCCCTGCCGACGAAGGTTCTCGCCGCATCGCGGAACATCTCGTGCTCGTCGTCGAAGATCGTTCGCTTCAAATCGGATAACTCCTATTCACTGGTAATCATGTCGACCAAATTCGGCAGTGCCTCGGCGATCGCATCGACGTCGAGGTTGTGGATCGATGAACGCCGCTCCCCTATCTGCCACGGCGCGAGCAAGAGTGAGTCGACTCCGAGTTCACGCAACGCCCGCACCGACGACGGCGTGACGGCGCCGCGAAGTCCCGTTCGTGTCACGAACGGTCGGTGTGCTGTGTTCAGCGCTTTCCGGGCGGCGTCCAGACGAGCCAGCATGGTCGTCACGTCTTCGATCGAATGATTCGCGCCTACCCAACCGTCGGCGACAGCGGCGCAGCGTCTGGCTGCAACCCGGGATGTGCCGCCGACCAGGATCGGTATCGGCTGCGGTGGAGTGGGATTGACGGCAACAGCTTCAAATCGGAAGTGACGTCCCTGGTGGGCGACCGGCTTCCCGGTCCACAATTTGGGTATCACTTCCAGCATCTCGTCCAGCACCGCGCCGCGAGAAGTGAACCAGCTGTTTCCCAAGGCTTCGTACTCCTCGCGAAGCCAGCCCACTCCGACGCCGAGCTCGAAGCGACCTGCCGACATTGCCGCCGCAGTCGCCGTCTCCTTCGCGAGCATCACCGGATGACGCAGTGGCGCGAGAAGTACCGCGGTCATGAACCGGATCCTCGGCATCTGCGCCGCCAAGTGCGCAATCGCGACGATTGGGTCCGGCAACAGGGTGTCGGTCGGCAGACTGGCGGGCCGTCCGCCGCCGTAGGGGTACGGTGACGAGAATTCGGCGGGCACCGCTGGGTGCTCGGAGAGGGCGACTCCGGTCACCCCGGCCTGTTCGGCGGCTCGGGTGAGCGCGACCAGGCCCTCCGCAGGCAGGAAGGGTAGCGAAAGCCACACATCCAGCCTGCGGGGACGTCCTGTCGTCACTGCCGAATCGCGGGTGGTTCAGGAAGTGCGAAGTTGAACACTCGCGAAGCGTTGGTCTGCATGACCTTTCGCTTCACCTCATCGGACAACCCGGCCAACTCCTTATGGGCCACCTCGATGCAGTTGGGCCACGTCGAGTCGGTGTGCGGGTAGTCGGTCTCGATCATGACGTTGTCGACACCGATCTTCTCGATCGATGCCACTCCGAAGGGGTCCTCGATGAAGCACCCGAAAACGTGCTTACGGAACAACTCCGAGGGCATCACCGACAGATCCAGGCCGCCGATATTGCTCTCGTCACCACCCCAGCCCTTGAGGTAGTCATCGGCACTGAAACCATCCTTGCCCGCCCAGCCACGCTGGACCTCGACGACGTGGTCACAACGCTCGACAACGTAGGGGATCCAGCCGATGCCACCCTCGGACAAGCACAGTTTCAGATTCTCGTATTTCGGCAACCAGGGGCTGAACAACCAATCGATGCACGCCGCGGCTGTACTCGCCACCGGGGACAGCGCGATGACACCCAGCATCGGCATGTCCGGTGATGTCGAGGGCAACTGTGACGACGAGCCGAGATGCATGCAGATCGGCATCTCGGTGTCGTTGGCTGCCGCGATCACCGGCTCCCAGTACCCGCTGCGGTCGTGAATGGACGGCAACCCCAACTGATAAGTGTTCTCACTGAACGCGATCGCCTTGGCTCCCATGGCGGCCGTGCGTTCGATCTCCCGAGCGGCCAGTGCGGGGTCCCACAGCGGCAGGATCACCATCGGGATCAGCCGATCCGGAGCTGCACCACACCACTCCTCGATCATCCAGTCGTTGTATGCCTGTACACACAGCAGGCCGAGTTCACGGTCCTCTGCTTCGGTGAACTCCTGGCCGCAGAAGCGCGGAAACGACGGGAACGACAACGAAGCGAGCACACCTGCGCGGTTCATGTCCTCAATCCGCGCGTTCGGCTCGTAACATCCTGGCCGCATGTCGGCATAGGTGATGGGCAGCGGGCTGAAATCCTCACGCTTCTTGCCTGCGGCCGCCGCCAACCCGGTTGTGGGCTTTCGCTTGCCTTCGAAGACCCACGCTTCACCGTCGGCATCACTGACGATGTGTGGGCCGGCCTCCTTGAATTTGGCTGGAAGCCGCTCCTGCCACACGTGCGGCGGTTCCAGGACATGGTCGTCGACGGAGACCAGCCAGTCCAATGAAATGTCCGTCATTATTTCTCCTTCGATCGTGAGCCGCCGTCACGATGACGCGGCGGCGGCCTTTGACTTACCGATATTTCGGTCGGTCGTGTAGTTGTCCAGTTGTTCGCGGAAGGTCGGCAGCGCGAAGGTTTCGCTCTCCGCCGAGAACGCGAAGTCGATCACGTTGCCGATGGCCGCGCTCATGTGCATGTTGAGAGCGCGCTTGGTGTCTCGTAATGCTTGTTTCGGCTGTTGCGCCAGACGGCGGGCCAGCGCATGCGCGCTCGGCAACACCATGTCGGGCGCAACGACGTGATTGACCATGCCGAGACGTTCGGCCGTCGCCGCATCGATGCGGTCACCGGTCAGCAGATACTCCTTGGCCCGCAACATGCTCATCACCAACGGCCATGCCAACACACCGCCGTCAGCCGCCACGATGCCGAGCGTCACGTGCGGGTCCGCCAGGAAGGCCCGCTCACTCATGAACACCACGTCCGACATGACGGCGAGACTGCAGCCGAGACCGACTGCCGGTCCGTTCACGGCTGCGATCACCGGTTTCGGGAACGCGAGCAGTTCGGTGACGATCCGCCGAGCCTCGGCCATGTTCCGATAACGGAAATCCGGATCCGTTGACATTCGACCGAGGAAGTCCATGTCGCCGCCGGCCGAGAAAGCCTTACCCGCGCCGGTCAGGACGACCGCCCCCACCTCGTCGTCATCACGAAGTTCGGCCCAGACATCGGCCAGCGCCGAGTGCAAATCCTGGTTCACCGCGTTCATCCAGTCCGGCCGGTTCAGGGTCACCGTCCGGACACTGCCGCTACCCTCCACCAGGAGAACACCGGAACCGCGATCGTTGTCGTGCATATCTACCTCCGTCAGTCCCGTCCAGTATCTGCATCGGACGCGGTTGCGGACCAGATTGCGACCATGCCATCAGTGGCACTGCCACGCTGAGGTCTCGACAGCCTGCGGCCTAGCAGTCTCGGCACCACACTGTCCGATGGCTCCCCACGTAGCATCATTTGACGAACCCGTGGCGCGCGTTCAGATATTCAGCGCTACAACATCATTGACTACGGCATCGCCGGCCGTCGGATGCCCGGCGGCGTTTTGTGCGCGATGAGCCGTATCCGAGCCTGGAGGGCACATGCACGAGGCCGTTATCGTCGAGGCAGTACGAACACCGATCGGCAGACGAAACGGATCGCTGGCCGATGTTCACCCGGCAGACTTGTCGGCACATGTGCTGCGTGCGCTACAGCACCGCACCGGCATCGACCCGGCCGTGATCGACGATGTGATCTGGGGTTGTGTCAACCAGGTCGGTGACCAGGCAGCTCAGATCGGCCGCTATGCGGTGCTGGCGGCGGGGTGGCCGGAGAGCGTCGCGGCGGTAACGGTCAACCGGGCTTGTGGATCCAGTCAGTCGACTTTCGATTTCGCTGCCGGACTTGTGCGTTCAGGGCATTACGACGTGGTGGTCGCCGGCGGCGTGGAGTCGATGAGCCGGGTTCCGCTCGGTTCCGGCCGGGAGCTCGGCCGGCCGTTCGGACCACTGGTCAGGGATCGCTATCGGTCGGAACTGGAAGCGGGTGACTTCCCCGGTCACGACTTCAACCAGGGTGTGGGCGCCGAGTTGATCGCGCAGCGGTGGGCACTCAGCCGGCGCCGCCTCGACGAGTTCTCCGCGCGATCTCACGCTTTGGCCGCGAGGGCAATCGACTCGGGAGCCCTGGACCGACAGTTGGCGCCTCTGCCCGAGAAGCCAGAATTCCTGTCCGACGAGGGATTGCGCCGGAACACCACCGCAGATACCTTGGCCGCACTGAAACCGTCGTTCCAAGATGACGGAGTCATCCACGCAGGTAATGCTTCCCAGATCTCCGACGGCGCATCGGCGACTCTCATATGTACCGAGGAGAAAGCCCGAGAGCTCGGGCTCACCCCCATTGCGCGCTACCATGCAGGTGTCGTGGCAGGTTCGGATCCCGTGCAGATGCTCACCGGACCGATCCCCGCTACCGAAAAGCTCTTACGCAAGACGGGATTGACGATCCCTGACATTGGTGTCTTCGAAGTGAACGAGGCATTCGCCTGCGTGCCGCTGGCCTGGCAAGACCATTTCGACGTACCCGATGACGTGCTGAACCCCCTCGGTGGTGCGATTGCGGTGGGCCATCCACTCGGGGCTTCCGGCACAATTCTGATGACCAGAATGCTTCACCACATGCGGGACAAAGGCATTCGATACGGACTTCAGACCATGTGTGAGGGCGGCGGCACCGCCAATGCCACCGTGGTCGAACTGTTGTGAGGGTCGCCGGTTCGGCACGTCCTGCGGCTGTGTGGTGGTAGCGATACCCTCATCGGCGCAGGTCTCGCTGAGCGAGCGCGCATTCGGCACGATGACACATATGAAGATCTCGGTGAACTATGACCTGTGTGAATCAAACGCGCTGTGCTGCTTCGCCGCACCGGATGTCTTCGAGGTGCGCGAAGACGAGCTTCTCTACGTCATCGATGAGAATCCATCGGAGGCAAAGCGCACGGAGGTATACGAAGCCGTCAATGCGTGCCCGAAGCGGGCCATCACCATCGACGACTGATCGTCGATGGTGATCGCCGAAGGTCAGGTATAGGCCCTGATGAAGGCGTCGACACCGTCGACGAGAATCGAATCCAGGACATCATCGGCCGACACGGTCGAGTCATCGATGGTGTCCTGCGCCAGCAAGATCGTCAGCGCAATGAAGTGTTCCGCGGCCCGGGACGGGTTTGCTGTGCGGACCGTGCCCTCTTCGACAAACTGCACCATCCGCTCGATGAACAGTTCCATCGGTTTACTCCGCGTTGACTTCGGAGTCTGGGCGCTGCCGGTAGCCGAATTCATCAGGTGGCGGTACTTGATGTAGTCGGTGGACGGCAGCGCCTCGGCAGCGACCCGACGCACGAACGCCAACAGACCAGTGCGCGGTTCACAACCCGGCGGCAGCTCGTCGGCGAGGGCGGCTGCGACGGTCACCAGCACCCCTTCCGCCAGCCGCTCCACCACCGTGGTGTGGATGTTCTCCTTATCGCCGAAGTGGTCGTACACAGTCCGCTTGGATACGTCGGCGCGCGCCGCAATCGCATCAACGCTGGTCATGCCGAATCCTGCGGCCAGAAACAGCTCCTGGGCGGCGTTCAGAATCGCGAGACGCTTCTTCTCTGAGCGCCCGCGTCGGCTCGGTGCGGGAGTCGGGGTGGACATAACCTGCATCATCTCCAAAGTGTGACGAATATCAAACTAAACTAGTCGGTGTAGTGTAGTCTTCCTGATGTGAACAATGGTGTTCCAGTTCGAGCCCCCGAGCGGATGGACGCGACAGAACGTTCGAAGCCCCCTGCTCATCCCCTGCCGACGGCCGATCTTGGAAGCCGACGACACCGCTCCGACACGGCCACCAGTTCGCGAACCGTATCACCGCCCATTTCCCCCAAGGCGGATCCAGCGCTGCGACGAGGAGTTTGCTCCATGGACGACTACACCCTGACCCTGCCCGGACACGCACCGGCCTTGTGTACCGATCCCGGATCATTCGAATCCTCCGCAGTAAGTGGCCGCAAGCGGACCGCCGAAGATCAGGCCCGCCGCAACGCGCTTGCAGCGTTCCTGCGTGTACGTCGAGAGTCGTTGCAGCCCGAGGACATCGGGATCCCGCGTCGGGGCCGCCGGCGAGTCAAGGGTTTGCGTCGTCACGAGGTGGCCGACACCGCCGCGGTAAGCGTCACCTGGTACACCTGGCTGGAGCAGGGGCGCGACATCCACACCACGCCGCAGGTGATCGAAGCCCTCGCCCGCGCTTTGCAACTCGACGACAGTGGGCACAGTTATCTACGGCGTCTGGCCGGAGTGACGCCACGCAACACCTACACCGATCAGCGGCGCATCGGTGCAAGCATGGTGGCGCTCGTCGACAATCTGTTGCCAAATGCCGCGCACCTCATGCTGCCCGCCTCCGACCTGGTGACGTGGAACCGCTCCTATGCGCAGCTGTTTGTCGACCCCGCCACATTGTCTCCGGAGAACCGCAATGGGTTGTGGATCCAGGTGATGTGCCCGGAGCTGCGGGACTGCCTCGTCGACTGGGAACTGGAGACCCGGCGTGCCGTCGGCCGCTTCCGCGCCGAGGCCGCGAAATACCCCGGCGATCCCCACTTCGCCAGAGTCGTCGACACGCTCGCCGCCGAAAGCAGTTTCTTTCAAGACATCTGGGATCGTCACGAAGTCCAAGGCGTAGCCGATCATGTGGAGACCATCGACCATCCCCTGGTCGGCCAGGTCCGTGCCCGACTCATGCAGTTGCGACCGCTAGAGCATCCCAACATGCTGTTGATGGTCCACATGCTCGCCGACGACGAGTCGCGGGATCGCATGGCGAGCCTGCTGGCCGGCTGATAACGGCAACTCACTGCCGACGCCATCGTAGGACTGCCACCCGCCACCCCTGGGTGTCGATCTCGACGTCGTCGAATCCCACATCGACCGACTGACCGATGCGCAGATCGTGACCATCGGTCGGCCCGTCGATGTATCCAGGCATTAACAGGTCGTCCTGTTCTTCCAGCCGCACGAGAACCACGACCGATGTCCCCGGGTCGGCTCCAGTTGTCCGATGACCGACCGTCCACGAAGCGATGGTGCCGCGCCCACTTGCCGGAACCCAATTCCACTGCAACGAACCACATCGGCCACATATGGCTCGCGCCGGCCAGCGCAGTCGCCCGCAGTCCGCACAGTCCTGTATCAGCAGCTCCTCGCGTTCCATCGCGTCCCACCATGCTTGGGAGTCCTCGTCGGCCAGAGGATGATTTGTCATGATGTCTGATCCTCACGCTTGAGAATGACAGCGCCGGTGATACCGCTGTTGATCCCCGGTTGGGCGGTCGACAATGCCACTTCGGCGCCCTCGACTTGGCGTTCGCCACACTCGTGCCGGAGCTGTCGCACCGCCTCGACCACGTGGTTGAGGCCGTGCACGTACGCCTCCGACAAATGACCGCCATGAGTGTTGACCGGCAGTCGGCCTCCGATACGCGTTTCACCGGCCGCGATCATCGCCGCCGCCCCGCCCGGCTCACAGAATCCGTATGCCTCCAGCTGTAGCGGTACCAGCGAAGTAAAAGCATCGTAGAACTCGGCCACATCGATATCGGCGGGGCCGACTCCGGCTGCCTCGTAGAGTCGCGGAGCCATCTGCGCCGCGCCCGTGACGGTCAGGTCTGAACGATGATTGGAGGCCAACTGACTACCGCCGCCCGAAGCGGTGGCACAGACCCGCACCGGCGTGCGGCGGGTGTTGCGACCGTCCACGGCAGAAGTGACGACCAAAGCGACGGCGGCATCGGATTCGATACAGCAGTCGAACAATCGCAGTGGCTCGTAGATCCACCGGGAAGCCAGATAGTCGTCCATCGTCATCGGCTGTCGCATCATCGCTCTGGGATTGTGGATCGCATTGTCCCGCTGAATGATCGCCACCCTGCCGAGGTCTTCCTCGCCGATTCCGTACTTGTGCATATAGGCGCGGGTGAACATCGCGAACTGGGCAGGCGCGGAGATATGCCGGTAAGGAAGGAAGTATTGCGCGTCCGAGGAAAGCCCCTTCATGGCTGCTGCCCCTGACATGCGCGGACCCGAACGTGCGTTCAAGGCTCGCCACACGACAACACAGCGCGCCTGCCCGGTTGCCACCGCCGTGACCGCCGCCGCCAGCGGAGCGATGCAGGAACTTCCCCCGCCGAACACATCTCGGATGAACTTCACGTCGGCAACGCCCAGCACCTGGGCGACCAGCGCCGGATCGGCAGAGTCGGCAATTCGGTGACAAGCGACTCCGTCTACGTCGCGCACCGTCAGTCCGGCATCGGCCAGCGCCGCGCTGATGGCTTGGACCGCAAGTGTCAGCGTTGATACGCCCGATCGTTTGGAGTAATCGGTGCACCCGACACCGACGATCGTCGCGGCGTCCCGCAGCGGGTTGTCCACGTGGTGAATCTATCGGACACAGTGGCCCCTGGAGCTGGTACACCATGCACTATTACCAACCCCCATACGCTTCAGGTGATGCCGGCACATGCCTACCCAACCATGGTGGCATCGCAACTATTTTCGTCGCCAGCGAGCACAGTTAGCCTGCTGTTTGGGGCGAAGCCCGCTCTCGAATGTGGCTGACCCGAAGCATACTCACAGCGAAAGAGACATCATGACGACGCAGAACGTCCGACCCGAAGCACGTGGTCCATTGTTGGGACTCAAGGTGCTTGATGTGGGCCAGCTGGTGGCCGGCCCGATGATCGGTACGTATCTCGCCGACTGGGGTGCCGACGTCATCAAAATCGAACAACCGCGCATAGGTGACCCGATCCGCAAGCTCGGGTCACACTCCGGCGCGCCGCTATGGTGGAAGATCAACGGCCGGGGTAAGCGTTCGATCGCACTGGATCTGCACGAAGAGTCCGATCGTGCCGTTCTCATAAAGCTGGTGAAATCGGCCGATATCTTCATCGAGAACTTCACACCCGGAACAATGGAGCGGTGGGGTTTGGACTACCCGGTGCTGCGATCTGTCAACCCGGCGCTGATCATGCTGCGTGTCAGCGGCTTCGGACAATCTGGACCCAACAAGTCGAATCGGGCTTTCGGTCGCATCGCGCAGTCGTTCAGCGGATTCTCCTCCGTTAACGGATTTGCGGACCGTCCGCCCATCCACCCCGGCATTCCGGTAGGTGACTACTTCGGCGCACTCACCGGCGCTGCGGCTGTACTCGCGGCATGTTTCGAGCGCCAGAAATCCGGCGAAGGACAGGAAATCGACCTGGCGCTCTACGAAGCGTGCTTCCGGCTGATGGAACTGATGACCGCAACGTTCGACCAAGAGGGCCGGGTGATAGGTCGTGAGGGCACCTCGAACACCTATGTGGCGCCGGTCGGTACGTGGAAAACAGCTGATGGAAAATGGTTTTCGTTGACAGCCAGCACCCAGCCGGTTGCCGAGCGACTTCTCCAGACCGTGGGCGGCGCCGACCTTGCAGCCGACGAGCGGTTCGCAACGAACGCGTTGCGCGTAGCCAACCGGATCGAACTCGACGAGATCCTCGCCGGCTGGGTGAACTCGCACAGCACGGCCGAGTTGACCAAGATCTGCGATGACGGAGACGTGGCCTATTGCGTCGAATACGACGCGGCCGACATCTTCAGCGATCCTCACTACCGGGCCAGGGGCAGCATCGAAACCGTCGAGGATCCGTTGTTCGGCCCGATGCGGATGCCGGCAGTGGTCCCCCGGTTCGGGCGTACGCCCGGATCCATTCGTTGGACCGGTGAGGAACTCGACGCCAGCCGTGACGATGTGCTCAACGATCCGTCCTGGACGGGCGAGGCCCACTGACTGCTCCCGGACGAGATCGATCCGCGGTTTCGCTGCTGCCGGTTCACGGCGAGTGAACGATCCTCGTATCGATTTCGTCCGGGACCTTGTCGGGGTCGGTTCTCGCCCAGTCTGGCTAACGACCGACGTATTTGCCGTCACGCCGTTCGGTCATCGCCGAGAGTGCCTCGCCGACATCGTCTGTCGTCGCCAGCACCGCGACGTGTGACGACACCAGGTCGAGGGCCGGCCGTAGCTCCAGACTTGCCGATTGCCTCGTGACACGCCGAATCATCCGGACACTGGCCGGCGGGTTGGCAGCGATGGAACGCGCAAGAGTCAACACTGTCTCCGCCAGCTCGTGCGGCGCCACCACCTGGTTGACCAGACCGATTCGTAATGCTTCAGCGGCGTCCACCGGTTCACCGGTGAGCAGTAACTCTAGCGCCTTCGCGAGACCCACAAGCCGGGGCAGAAAGTACGCGCCCCCGCCGCCGGGTGCCAACCCGAGTTTGACGTAGCCCTCGGAGACCCGTGCGGTACTGGACATCACCCGCATGTCACACATCAGCGCCATGTCCAGGCCCGCGCCCACCGCGACCCCGTTGATGGCGGCGATGATCGGTTTGTCGAGATCCTCGACCGCCAGAGCTATGCGCTGAATACCCGCGTGTAGGTCCGTCTTTCGCTCAAGTGGCGTGTGGCCTTCGGTGAGCCAGGACAGGTCGATGCCGGCGCAAAATGCCCGGTCACCAGCACCGGTCAGTATCACCACGCGCACGCCGTCATCGGTGCGGCATGACCGCAGGATCTCTTCCCAATCGCGGATCATGCTCATGGTGAACGCATTCCGCGACTCGGGACGGTTGATGACAAGAGTGCCGATACCATCGGCAACCGTCCAGTCGAGTTGACCCATTCGATTCGTCTCCCCTGCTATGTTCTTGGCGCCGAGGCCTGTTGTGATCCTGTGACACAATCCCAGAAGTCGGGTTCACTCAGGATGGTTCGCCCGAGGCGTCGGGCATGCGTTGCGGTGCTGCCGAACTCGTCAATCCAGCTTCTCGCGCGCAATGTCGACAACCAGAGCGCGTGCTCGATGCTGGTGCCGATCGCGCCGTGCAGCTGGTGGGCGGCGGCGGTCACCGAGCCGACCACCGGCCCCAGGACTGTCTTCGCCACGGACACCGCATACTCGGTTCGGCGGTCGGCGAATCCGAAGTCAGCGGCGGCGGCCACGGCCAGAGTCACTGCGGCACGGGCACGTTCGATATCACCAGCCATGATCGCCAAGGCGTGTTGCACACTCTGCTGGCGGCTCAACGGACGGCCGAACTGTACCCGTTCCCGACAGTGCAGCACCGAGGACGCTGCCGCGGCATCGAGCGCGCCGATTAGCTGGACACAACGGGCCCATGCCCCTCGGCACTCGTACTCATCGGCGACCGCCGGGTCGACGGGCTGCAGAGTTCGCGCGTCGATCGCGAAGGACACCTCATCGCGAGGTTCCCCGGCCAGATTCATACCGTCTGTGACCACCGAGTCCGTGGCGCCGAGCAGTGCGACGTGCTGGGTCGGAGCCGGCGAACCGGCGCTTCTGATCTCGACCAACACCACCCGGGCAACGGCCGTTCGCGCCCACGGCATCGCACCGGCCGCCCCGGTGACGAGACCACCCAGAACCGTACCCGCCCCACGACCGGAGGTCAGCGGTCCGGAAGACGGTGCATCGATCCCGGCACGGTGCGCCAGCCAGGCGCCCAGCAGGTCCGTCTCGGCCACCGGAACTGCGGCGCTGTACCGAGCCAGCTCATAGAGCACCACCGCCAGGTCGGCGGGACCCGCCTCGTTCTCGGGGACGCTGGTCAGCCGGTCGAGTCCACTGCCGGTCAGGGCATCCCACAATTGACCGTCGAAGGTCTCCGGCCGTCGCCGACGGCCCAGCCGGGCGTCAAAGGCGCGCCGGCCAAGGTCACCCACGAGATCCCGGACAGCCTCGAATTCGCTCACCCCGGCGGCCGAACCGAACACACCGTTGGCCAGTACAGAGTCGATGGCCGTCATCGCAGTCCCATTCCCCGCGCCACAACTCCGCGCAGTACTTCGTTGGTGCCACCGCGTAGCGTGAACAGTGGCCGATGTAGCCATGCGGCATTCAACATCGATTGGATGGCGGGATCGGGATCGGCCGACGTCCTGTCCAACAGATCAGCCACGATATCGACGGATTCCTGTTCGAAACGTGTGCCGAGGTCCTTGACCAACGCCGCCTGGTTGGCGGCGGCTTGTCCGGCGACCAAAGCCCTGGCCACTGCCACCGAGAGTTGACGCAGGGAGGTGAGCCGAGCGGCCAGGTGACCGATATCGGCCGCCACCGAATCGTCTATGTCATTGGTGCGGGCCATTCGGGCCACCACTGCCGCGATCAGCGGCAGCGTGGTCAGTATTCGTTCGGGTCCGCTTCGTTCGAACGACAGTTCCGATGTGACCTGATGCCAGCCATCCCCGATCTCTCCCAACACATCAGCGTCTGGAACCTCAACCTCGTCGAACAACACCTCGTTGAAGTGATGTTCACCCGACATCAGTTCGATGGGATCGATCGTTACGCCCCGCGCATCACACGGAACCAGGAACTGGCTCAGTCCGGCGTGGCGGTGCTCCGGGTCAGGTGCACTGGTACGGGCGAGCACCACGACCTGATGGGCATGGTGGGCTCCGCTGGTCCAGACTTTGGAGCCGGACAGCACCCAACCGCCCGATGTTCTGGTGGCACGAGTCGATACCGCGGCGAGATCCGAACCAGCACCGTGCTCGCTCATGCCGATCGCGGAGTAGAAACGTCCCTGGGCGATGCGCGGCAGGATGCGACGGCGCTGTTCCTCGGATCCGTACACGAGTAACGCCGGCGCGACCTGACGGTCGGCAATCCAGTGCGCAGCAACCGGCGCACCATGTGCAAGCAGTTCCTCGGTCACGACGTAGCGGTGCAGATGACCGAGACCGGCCCCGCCATACTCTCGCGGTGTCGTGATGCCCAGGAAGCCGGCGGCCCCCAGGCGGATACTGAACTCCTCATCCCAACACGACAGCCACGAATCGACCTGCGGAGACCAACCATGCGCATCCCGGTCGGCGCGTAGGAACTCGCGGATCGACGTCCGCAGCGCTGCGAGTTCGGGGTCGTTCGCACACAGATCGCTGAAATGTCCGCCCGCGGAGAGCATGGCATTCGTGCTCATGCGCGCACCGGCAACGGACCGGCCAGTCCGCGCGGCGCGGTCCCCCACAGCCACCGGACTGCCTGCTGTAGCTCGTCGAACTCCAGACGTTCACCGTTACGTGCCACATAGTGTTGCGGCGCTTCGGCGTAGCCCGCGATGCGAATGAGCCGTCGACCGTCGATGCGCAGGATCTGTCCGGTGAGCCAGGATGCTTGCGGTGACTGCAGCCAGGCGACAACAGCCGAGATACAGGCCGGGTCGAGTTCCGGATCCGATGCCCGATCTTCACCGAAGAACCCCGCGCTCATTCGTGTCACGGCGAGAGGGGAGATCGCGTTGACGGTGACACCGTATCGCTGCATCTCCAGCGCGGTGACCGAGGTGAGCGCCGCAATACCTGCTTTGGCCGCACTGTAGGCGGCTTGACCGACATTGCCCCACAGTCCGGCGCCCGACACGGTGTTGACGATGTGAGCGTCCACCGCGCGACCGCTCTTGGCCATGGATCGCCAGTAGTCGCAGGCATGCTTGGTGACCGAGAACGTACCTTTGAGATGCACATCGACCACCGAGTCCCAGGCCTGTTCGGTTGCACTGGTGATCAATTCGTCACGCAGAATGCCGGCGTTGTTCACCACGCCGGTGAGCGTGCCGAACACGGACACCGCGCGAGCGACCATATCGCGGGCGTCGTCCCAGACTGTGACCGAGCCGGTATGGGCGATCGCGGTTCCGCCGGCGCTGGTGATCTCAGCGACGACGGACTCCGCCGGCCCACCACCTCCACCGCTACCGTCGCGGTCCACCCCGGGATCGTTGACGACCACCGCTGCGCCGCGCGCCGCCAACTCCAGGCAGTGGGCGCGACCGATACCGCGTCCACCTCCGGTGACCAACACGACATGACCGTCGAGTGTTGACATAGCCGATCCCTTCTCGATCAGACGCCGAACAGTTCGGCAATCCGGCGGCGCCGCAGCGGCCAGTCGGCATCACGGAGGTCCGCGTAGCCGTTTTCGGTGACAATGAGGTCCACGTCACTCGCAGGTGTGGATGCGGGTCGGCTGAGTTGGTCCACCAACGGGCTGTGCCCGTTGACAACCGACGGTGTGGCGATGATCGACAGTCCGCGCGGGTGCATCCGGCCCGCGGCGCAGAAGTCTGGGTGTCCTCCGATGCCGCCGATGAGCTTGTCACCGCGCCCCTCGGCATTGATCTGTCCCACCGGGTCGATCTCCACAGCGGTATTGACGGCCATGAACGGGAGACCCCGCGACAGTCTGGTCAGATCATGGGTGTACTCCACCCCGTGCAGGATCGGCTGTCCGTCGGCCCAGTCGTAGAACTCGTCGGTCCCGGTCAGATAGGTGGCCGACGGTGTGCCACACAATAATCCGCGACGCTCCAGGTCGATGACCGCATCGGTGAGCAGGCCGGTGTCGACGATCAGTGGCACCTGCGCACGGCGCAACAGGGCGGTGCCCAACGGGCCCGGTCCGTACTGGATCCGGGTACCGGCCGGGATGAACCGCAGGACCGAGTCTGCCAGCGCTTCGTGCAGCGGATCGGGTTCCCGGTGGTGTTGCGCAGGACCGCAGGCGCTACGCCCGATGATCACCACCTGATCGGGGCTCAGCGGGGGCTCCGCAGAAGCCTTCGGGGTGGCCTCGTCGACGACAGCCAGTACGGGTACGCCAGCCTCGGTCAGTGCGCGCTGATAGGACACCTCACTACCGAAATGCAGTTCCCCTGCGTGTTCGACCACCCTGGTGATCAGCAGCTCCGGCTTGAGCCGTCCCGTGAGCAGGGCCGGCCAGGCCGAGAACCGGCCGGGCACAAAATGTGTCGCCTGGCTCTGCATCAGCCGACGTGCGCCGCCACCGGGCATCAACACGGTCACACGCGCAAAGGACTGCGCGTCCAGGCCGTCGGCGGGTTCGGGCAGCCACCCAACGACCAGCTTGACGTCCCCGACCTCGGATGCCGCGTTACTCAGCGCCTCGCACACCGATGTGCCGTCCACGAGCCGCCCGAGCACGCCCACCCCGTCGCCGAGGGCAACTGTCATCCCAGGTCGCAGATGTGCCCGGAAAGCCTCTAACGGCGACGGGCCGGTCAATGGGGTTCCTTGGGTAACCCCAGAACCCGCTCGGCGAGGATGTTGCGTTGGATCTCGCTGGTGCCACCGAGAATTGTCTGGGCCCGCCCGACCAGCATGTGCCGGACCAGGTCATCGAGTTCGGGATCCACACAGACGTCGGTGCCGAGGACGTCGGTCGCCAGGTCGGACAGATCTCGGTCAGTCTCGGAGGCAACAATTTTCAGGACGGAGAACTCCGGCGATGTCACATCCCCGCCTGTGACAGCGCGCTGCCAGGTGTACCGCAGCAACCACATCCGAGCCCACAGCCTCGTCATCGAGCGGCCCAGAACCTGGTCCAGGACCCCGCGGTCACGGGCGGCGGCGATCAGCTCCTCATGGCGGCGGAACATCGCCACCGCGTGGGTGCCGAGGGTCAGTCGCTCCCGGCCCAACATCGCCAGCGCCAGTTCCCACCCCTGCCCGGGACGGCCCACCAGTGACTGCTCCGGAAGCTCGACGGAATCGAGAAACACCTCGTTGAACTTCGATTCCCCGTCGATCTGTCGCAGCGGGCGCACCGTGATCCCGGGCGACCGCATCGGGACGATGAACATCGACAATCCGCGATGCTTGTCGTTCTCTGTGCGGGCCAACAGAATTCCGAAGTCTGCGGCGGCCGCCCCGGAGCTCCAAACCTTCTGACCGTCGATACGCCAGCCGGTGTCGGTGCGACGGGCACGGGTACGCAACGATGCCAGGTCGGAGCCCGCCTCAGGCTCGGAGAACAGTTGGCACCATATGTGCTGCCCGGTGCGGATTGGTTCGAGGTAGTTTGTCTTCTGCTCGTCGGAGCCGAATCGAATCAACACCGGACCGACGAGGTCCGGTCCGAAGATACTGAATTGCCGGGGCACCTCGGCATTCGCACACTCCTCTGCGAACATCGCCTGGAACGTGACGGTCGCATCGAGGCCACCGAACTCCGCCGGCCAGTGCAGACATGTGTACCCATGTTGGGCAAGGTATGCGTGCCACAGCGTCCCGGGCGCGACATCGGCCTCGGTTGGCGTGGGCCCGTAGTTACGCAACCCCGGGGGCTTGGGTGCCGCCTCCAAGAATGCCCGCAGATCCGCACGATTGATCATCGGCGACGTCGCGTCGAGGTCTGCGGTCATGATGCCGCCGCCACACCGTCGGTGTCCGTATCACGCTGATAGCCACCGACCAGAGCCATGGATTCGGCCACTCGTTCCCAGTGCGTTGTCGGTAACCCGAACAGCACCTCGTCGGTTCGGGCCCGCTTCACGTAAAGACCCGCGGCATGCTCCCAGGTGAAACCGATGCCACCGTGGATCTGCAAGTTGCTGTGTGCGGCGTTGCGCAGCGTCTCCGAGCAGACTGCTTTGGCCATGCTGACCAACCAGGGCGCCTCTGCGCTCGCAGCATCGACAGCCGCAACGGCAGCCATGGATGCCGACCGCGCCATCTCCAGTTCCACCAGCATGTCCGCGCAACGATGTTTGATGGCCTGGAAGGAACCGATCGGACGGTCGAACTGCTTGCGCACTCCGGAGTACTCGACCGACATCTCCAATACCCGTTCGGCGGCACCCACCTGCTCGGCGGTGAGCACCGCGATGGTGTGCATCAGACTCTCGTCGATTCGCTCCACAACCGATCCAGTGACTGGAAGATGTTCGGCGACTGCATCTTCCAAATCGACGACCGCCATTGGACGCGTCGCATCCAATACCGGTTGCGCAGTCACGGTGACGCCCTGTTGTTCACGTTCGACCAGATAGAGCTGCGGATGACCGTCAGACGTGGCAACCACGACGATGCGGTCAGCACCCGCTGCCCCCAGAACGTGGCGGACCGATCCGGACAGCCGCCAGCGCCCAGATCTATCGGTGGCCAGTGGGAGGTCGGCACCGTCGAACCGACCGTCTCGGGTGGTCACGGCGAATGCAGCACTCTGGTGACCCTGACAGAGGTGACCGAGCAGCTCGGTGGCATCGTCGACCGTGCTCAGCAGCCTGGTGGTGAGGACTGCCGAGGGCAGGAACGGTACCGGCGCCAATACCCGCCCGAGTTCATGGGCGATCACGGCCTGCGCCGCTACGCCCCACCCGCCGTCATCGGGGTTCTCCGATATACCTACCTCGGCCACTCCGACCTGGCTGCACAGCGCTGCCCAGAGGGGGCGGTCAAACCCCCGGTCACCGGGCGCGGGTGCATCGTAGGCAACAGCGCGCAATCGGTGGTCGGGTAGCAGACGCGCACACGCAGCACGTACCGAAGAACCGAGCGTTGCACACTCTTCTGCGGAAAGCGTAGTCATCTAAGATCTTTCGCGGATTTGCGGGATTCACGAGCAGCCGAAGGACCACCCGCCAGCGTCAGTTATACCGTTTGCCACGGTGCGACAGAAGACGCAACGGGGGTATCGAAGACACCCCCGTACAGCACCTAGGCGACTACTTGGGATCGCGATACGTCGCTGTTCGACAACAGCTTCGAGATTCTTGACGCGGCGGGCAGCAGCTGTTCGGCCAACTCATCCTGCACCCGAGCCGAACGATCCGATGAGTATGACAGGCCCAGCGCTGCTGGCATGTTCACATCGACCAGCGGCACGGCCATACAGGTGACTCCGTAGCTGAACTCCTGATCGCTGATGGACAGCGGGCCGCCGGTGAGCTGACGTTCCAACTGCGAACCGATCTCGATCGTGCGATATGTATAGCTGTGCAGAGGATTTCGGCCCAGGTATTCGTCCCGTTGGCTGCAGGTGGCCTGTGCCAGAATGCTCTTCCCGATAGCTGTCGCGTGCCCCGGTAGCTCGGCTCCCGGCCAACATTCGACATGCGGTGCAGCGGGGTGCCGGACGCTACTCCAGACTTCTACGCGCCCCCGAATCAGGCCGCCGATAAGTACGTGCGACCGTGTCGTGGTGGCCAATCGGGCAATCGATTGACGCACCAGACGATAGTCACGTGCCCGACCCTCGAGGTCCGCCACATTGACGAACTGTGGACCCAGCACGTAGCGCCCGTCCTCCGACCGTGCCAGATATCCCTCGTGGACCAAGGTCCGTACCAGGCGATACACGGTGGCGATCACAATTCCGGTCGATTCGCTGAGAGATCTCGCCGTCGAAGGGCCGCGTTCTGCGATGGTATCGATGAGCTTCATGCCCCGCTGCAGACTCTGGATCAGCGTGGGTGCGTCCTGGTCCATCAGTCTCACCAGCCTGCATTCACAGCGGCCAACGACCGAGTCACGGCCGGCACGGTGGCGAATCCGGTCCAGTCGAGGCGGCCCCCTAGGACATAGGAACCGTCATCCAGCCGGACGAGGTACCCGTCGTGCACCAGTGTCCGTAACAGGTGGTACGCGGTCGGAAGCGACAATTCGACCCGCCGGGCGACACTCTTCGCATGCAGCGGACCGCTGACCGCCACGAGATTGATGATCTGCAGACCCCGTTGCAGCGATCGGACCAGCGGCTGCTCAACGTCTACCACCGCACCTCCCGAAGCTCAAGGCCGACTGTGGCACTTTTCATACGCAAGAAACTCTAGGCAGAGGCTCCACGGGCGAACAAGGGGGAACTCGTTGCTAGCACTTGCGCTACTACGGAATGACAGGTTGCCGGTGGCCATGTTCTCGCCGGCCAGGCTGTCGATTCGTGTAGCCGAATCACATTCTGTAAAGGTCTATTTCGTTACTCGCTGGCCGCGGTGAGCATCGATTGCCAGGTCTTTTCGTGGCGGTCTGCCGCCAGATTGCCCAGCGCATAGATATTGCCGTCGGGACCGACGTAGGACCCCGTTGCCGGATCATATGTCGCGTATGCAATCGACGGGGAGACCGAATGGTCCCGTTCGGACGTCCCCACCGATGCGGGTGCCGCCTCTGCGGGAGGCGGAGGTGCCGGTGCGGCCGCCCCGATCTGCGGCACGCCCTGACCGGATGTAGTGGCGTTGGGATCGCCCTTCCAGTTGAAACCATCGTTGAGGGGGACGTATACCTCGTCGCTGTTGCACATCTCGGCGGTCGGTGCCCGCTTACCGGGTTTGTTCACACACGGCAGGTTGCGGGCGCCGCGCACGTTGAACGGTGAGTCCTGGGGTACCCGGCAATAGAGGTCACCGGCCGGGCGGTCCGGATAATCCTCGAAGGCTGGTGATCGTTGCTGGCTGGGTGGCAGGAATCCGGTCAGGCAGGGCGGTGGAATGTTCAGATTGAGGTCGAAGGTGACGAAGGGCCCCTTGTACGCGGACATGACGCCCATGCCCGGTACCAGCGAGCTGCCCAGAACCGCAATGGCCTGGGGCACCAGTACCAGCACCTGGCGAACACCGGCCTGATAGGTCACTGCCAGCTCAGCGATACCGGCCAGGTTGGCCAGCATGATCGGCAGGGACGGTTGCAACCGGTCGAAGAGTCCGCGGATCTCCTCGGCCGTTACCGCACCTTCCTTGATCACCGACCGCACTGCGGTATCACGCTGGGCGACCTGGCCGCTGATCGCGGCCAGATGCGATGCCCACGACCTGATCTCACCGGCGGTCTCGGTCTGGGTGTCGAGAACAGGAGCCGATTGGTCGATCAGGGTCGTGAGGGCCGACAGGTTCTCTTTGGCATCGGAGGCCAGTTCCGTGGACGCGCGCACCAGTCTCGCGAGATCAGGGCCGAGCCCACCGAAGGCATCGGCACTCTCATCGATGACGGTGCGCAGATTGTCGGCGGGGATTGCGCTCAGACCATCGTTCGTCTTCTCCAGGATGGTGTTGATATCGACGGGCACCCCCGTGCGGTCGGTGGCGATGACATCTCCGTCGCGGAGCGTAGTTGCTCCCGCATCGATCAGCGGGGTGAGTTCGACATACTGCTCACCGATGGCCGAGCGGCTGTGTACCCGGGCAGTCACGTCCGCCGGGACTGCCACATCTGCGTTCAACGAAAGGTCCGCTTCGATACCGGTATCAGTCATCCGGACATCGGTGACCCTTCCGACCCCCAGACCCCGATAGGTGACATTGCCCGACGGGTACAGCCCACCGGTCGTCGGCAGTTGTACGGTCACCCGGTATTGGCCGATGCCGAAAACCCGCGACGGCACCTCCATGAAGCCGACGCTCATCACGAACGCCGCCACGACGGACACCGCGGCGAACAGTGCAAGCTGCATCCTGACACGTCTGTTCAGTCTCATATCAGCGTCCCTGATCGCCTATGTACGGTGCGCTCAACGGGTTCCCACCGGTGTACGGACTGGGCATCTGCCCGATGGTGCGACCCCACTGCATCTCCAGCTCGGTTAGGCCCCCTTCGAAACGGGTGCCGGTGAGGAATGCCGCGTCGAGGCGGCTCAGCGTGAGGTCGAAGACCCCGGTGAGATTCACATAGTCACCGCGGAAGTAGTTTCCGATGTTCTCTTTGACGAAAGGGAACGTCGTCAAATAGCTCAACGAGGTGACCATTGCCGGGCCGGCGTTGGCCAACGACTCCAGCACCGGACCGAGATCGTTGAGTTCCTTGATCAGGTCGTCCTTGGTCTGGCTGATGGTGTCCGCGGTGAGTGCGCCGAACTGCCCGAGCTTGTCCAACGCCAGCGCCAACTCGGCACGACGATCGGACAGCACTTCGAGCGCCTCGGGAATCGTTTTGAGCGCTCGATCCAACACCGGAGAGCGAGCGGCAAATTGTGCTACCAAACGGTTCACGCTGTCCGCGGCACCGATGATGTCCTGGGTTTGACCCTCGACGCCGGTCACGAACACGTCAACCTGCTCGATGAGGCTGCGCAGATCGCCTGCGCGGCCGGCGAATGCAGTGCTCAGCGACTGGGTGATGTCGTGGATCTGGCCCAGGCCACCGCCGTTGAGCACAAGCGAGAGCGCAGCCAGCGTCTGCTCCGTGGTGGGGTAGGCAGCTCCGGAGGCCAGCGGAATCAGTGACCCCTCATGCAGTCTCCCTTCGGGGGCGACGACGGTCGGCGGGGCCAGCTCGACGTGCAGTGAGCCGAGCAGGCTGGTCTGGCCTATCGTCGCCGTCGAATTCGCCGGCAGATTGACCTCACCGTTGAGTGTCATCGTCAGCAACGCGTGCCAACCCTGCCGTTGGATCTCGGTGACCGTGCCTACGGTCACGTCACCGACCCGCACACGCGAATTGCGCTGAATGTTACCGACGTCGGGCAATTGAGCCTTAACGGTGTAAGAACCCTGCCCGCCTCCCTCGGTGCCCGGCAGAGGCAAGGAGTTGGCGCCTTGCCAGCCACACCCGGCGGTCAGCGCAACCGTTGCGGCGATTCCGGCAAGAACTCTCGATGGATGTCGCCTCCTCATGATCCTGCTCCCGCAGGGATGAGCATGTCGTGCAGATTCTGCGGGCCGTGTTCGACCGGCGGGCCCGACGGTGGCTGCGGTTGTTCTGCAGGCAAGGGGGCCGCGCCAGGCCCGGCAGGCGTCCCTGGAGGGGGTACATAGTCCGGGCGCATCCAGTCCTCGCTGTAGGTGATCTCATTCGGTCGTGCATAAGCGCCCACAACAGGATTGACGCCCAGTGGCGGGAAATTGATCTGCCGATTCTTCACGATCGGGGCCAGATACTGCACGCACAGCTTTGCCGATTGTTCGGCGTTGAGGCGGGACGCGGCCTGTATTGCCCCACAGAGGAATTGAATGGGGTTGGAAAAGTTGTTCAAACTGAATGCACCGGCAAATCCACCGATGGCAGGCGGATAGATATTGACGAAGTTGGCCAGTTCCGTCGGGGCGACGTGCAGTGTCTGCTCCAGATCAGCCCGACTCTCGTGCAGCGCCCCGCTGATCGATGCCAACTTGTCTGCGGTCACGCCGATGGTCTCGCGATTGTCCGCGGTGAAGCTCGCCACCTCACCCAGCACAGCGTTGAGCTCGTCAAGGGCTGCGCCTATCTCCTGCGGCTGGTTGTCCAGGAGTTGCGTCGTGGACGCGAGGTTTCGATTCAGCTCGCGCATCACATCTCTGCTGTCCTGCAGTGCGGAGACAACCAGTGCCAGATTCTCGACGGTGCCGAAGATATCGTCACTGTGGTCCCCTAGCGCCGACATGGTCGTGGCCAGATTTTTTATCGCTCGGTGAATGTCGGTCCCCTGCCCGCGCAGGTTGTCGGCAGCGGTGTTGACATACGCCCCGAGTGTGCTCACCCCGCCCGGCTGGGTCGGCTGCAACGCGTCGGCCAACTTGGCCAACTGATCTCGCAGATCGTCCCATTCGACCGGGACGGCGGTGCGCTCGATCGGTATGACCGCGTGGTCGGCCATCACCGGCCCGCCCGTGTAGGCGGGGACGAGTTGTACCGCCCGTGCCGATATCAGCGAGGGCGAGAGGATCACTGCTTTGGCATCGACCGGCACCCGGTAGCTGTCGTCCACCCACATGGTGATCTTCACCTGCGTCGGCTGAGCCTCGATCGTCGCTATCTCGCCCACCCGTACACCGAGAATACGAACGTCGTCTCCGGGGAAGATCCCGGTGCTGTTGGCGAAGTAGGCGGTGATCCGCGTGCGTCCACTTGTGTCCCAGATACGCAGCGCGGCAGCACCACCGGCAAGGATGACGACGAGTCCCACAACGGCCGTCAAACGCCAGAACCTGTTGATCTTCATTCGCTGTCACCCGATTCAGGAGAACCGCCACCTGCTGGAATCTCCCCGGGGGCAGGTACGAATACCGGACCGTGGGTGGGTGGGGTCGGTGAGGCATCGCCGATCGCCGGAGGCCCGGGAGGCGGGCCGCCGGGCGCGGGTGCCGGCGGCGGTTCCCGGTACGGGTAACACCCGGTGGGACCTGGTAGCGGCAGGCCGGGCGGTCCGCACCCCGGGTCGCCGGGGTTACCGGTGATCGCGTCGGGCAACGTCATCCGCGGCTCGCCGCCCTGTCCTGTTCGCGGGAAGGGCACAGGTAGCGCCGGAGTTCCCGGCTGGCCCTCCGGAGGGTCGGTGAGCTGTGAGGGAGCCAGCACGTTCGGGTCCAACCCGAGGTCGGAGAATGCCGCGTCGATGAACGGCTGAATATACTGTCCGGGCGGCAGATTGGCCACGAAGCCTTTGAAGAACGGCCCGGAGGACACTGACTCACCCAGCGCCATAGCATAGGAATTGAGCCGCTTGACGGCGTCCTGCAGCCGTTCGCGACGATTATCGACGATCGTCAGCACCCCGTTGAGACGGTCCAACGTCGGGGTGAAGGCCGCACGATTCTCAGCGATGAAGGCGCGTATCTGTTGACTGACCGCGACGATACTGGTCGAGATGGAGTCCAGTGCGGCGCTCTCTGTGCGAATCTCGGCCAGCAGCGCGTTGGTGTTGGTTATCAGGTCGACGATCTGGGTGCTGCGCTCGCCCAACACGCCAGAGACCTTGCCTACGTTGGACAGCAGCGAGCGCAGTTGCGTATCGCGTTCGGCCAGAGTGGCCGAGAGTCGCGAGACACCGCCCACCGCGGCACGCAATTCCGGTGGTGTCTCGGAGAAGGTCTGGGCCAAGGTCTCCAGCGATGCGGAGAGTTCGTTGGTGTCCAGACCGTTGATGGTGACGGACAGATCACCCAGCGCGTCGGCGAGTTGATAGGGAGATGTGGTCCGATCCAATGTGATCGGACCCACCAGCCGTTCCTCACCGCGTGGGGTGACCTCGATTACCTTGGCCCCCAGCACCGTCTTGGTCTTGATGGCCGCCTCAGAGCGGTCCCCGATGAAGACACTGCGGTCGATGTCGAAACCGACAACGACCCGGTCACCATCCAGGCCGATGGAGGACACCTGCCCGACCCGTAGACCCGCCACCTCCACCGGTGAGTCTGCTCGCAACCCGGCGGCATCGGCGAAGTAGGCGGTGTACCCATCACCGCCACCGAACATCGGGATCTTGTCATAGTTCAGCGTGCCAACAAGAACGGCGGCAGTGACCGCCATTCCGACGGCGCCCACCACGACCGGGTTGCGCTCGGTCATCGGCTTCATTTGGGAGTGCACCTGCCCGATGTCTGCGCCGCCGCCTTGATGTACACCGGCTGACCGCCCTTTCCGTTGACCTTGATGATCGCCTCACACATGTAGAAGGCGAACCAATCGCCATAGAGGCCTTGGCGTCCCAACATTTGATACGCCTCGGGAAGGGTGTTGAGCAGATTGTCGAAGTACTCGTGGTTGTTGAGAACGATGGTCGCTACCCGGTCGGTCTCATGCCGCACCTTCTGAATCGCCGGCCGCGACTGCACCAACAGGTCTGAGACTTCGCGGGCGGTGGTGTCGACATGCGCTATCGAATCGGCGATCGCTTCCTTGCGCTCGGCAAGTGCCCCGGTCAGCTTTTCCAGACGATCGACTGCCTGGCTGAAGTCTGCGTCGTTGTCACCGATCGCCCCCAGTACAACATCGAGATTGGTCACCAGATCGCCGATCAGCGCATCCCGGTCGGCCAGGGTGTCGGTCAGGGTCGCCGTTTGTCCCAACAGTGAACCGATCGTCTGGCCCTGTCCCTGGAAGGCCTGGATGAGTTGACTGGACAAGGCATTGATCTGATCGGGGTCCAGCGCCCGGAACAAGGGTCGGAAACCGCCGATGAGGGTGTCCAGGTCGAGCGCGGGTGCGGTGTTGGCCAGGGCGATGGTGTCACCGGGCTGCAGCACTGCTCCGCCCCCGTCACCGGCTTCCAGCGCCAGGTAACGGTCGCCGTAGAGATTGTCAAAACGGATGACAGCACGGCTGCTCTGAGTGAGTTGGACGGTGTCATCCACCTGGAATGCGATGTCCACCAAATTGTCCCGGTCGATCGTGATCTTGTGGACCTTGCCCACCTCAACCCCGGCGATCCTGACAAAATCACCGCTCTTGAGCCCGCCGACGTTGCTGAACAATGCCCGATAGCTCTGGTGCGGTTGGAAACGCACCTGTGCGAATACGGCGATCAGGACGAACAGACCGGTCAAGCAGACCGAGAGGAAGATCGCCAGACGCCACAGCACACCGCTTAACGGCGATTTCAGCACGATGACGCTCCTTTCGGTGTGGTTGACGTGTTACTCATGGCTGAGCCGGGTACGGGGTCGGCGGTGTCGCCATCGGGAACGGTGCCTCAAACGGTTCAGATCCCGGCGTCGCACCCGACGCACGTGGCTGTCCCGGCGGCGGAGCAGGCGGCAGCCCGGGATACAACGGGCTCCCGTCCGGTGCGTACTGCGGGGCCCCGTATGGGGGGCCACCCGGATAGGGAATCGGCGCGGGTGCGGGACCGTTGAAGTTGCGCACGCTCGGCGGCTCGGGAACGCCGCGGGTGACCGGGAAGTAGTTCGCCCATCCGGGAAATCCGATGCCGGGATTGACCCTGATGTCGTTACCGGTACCCCAACCGGTATTCGTCACCAACTGTCGCACCGGGAACCGCTTGCTCGGGTCGGGTAGGGATCCGCAGCCGGGCTTACCGCCTGGTCCTCCCTTGGCTCCCACGATCGGCAGGTGGTCGGGATAACTGTAGGGATCCTGACCCCACGCCAGCGACGCATCCAAGACGATCGAGTACCCGTTACCGCCCTCGGCCTGCGCCCCGCCGTTGTCGATGAACCACTGCGCGCCCAGCAATGTGCAGGTCAGCGCCGGGTGATGTTCGTAGAGCATCGAGGTCGTGGGTTCCAGGGCTTCGACTGTGCGGACCAGGTCGTCTTTCCCGGCCCGCAGCAGCTGGACACCACTGTCGGCGAATCCGATGACATTGGCCAACAAGGTGTCGACATCGTCGGGTTGTGCTGCCACTGTCGCTGACGTGGTGCTGAACGCATCCAACGTGTTCAGCAGGTCACCGGCGACGGCACCATAGGTGTCGGCGAAGCCACGTACGGCCCGCAGATCCGTTCGGATGGACTCGGTACGGGGATTCAGCTCCAGGAGAACTGCATTGGCGTCGCTGGTGGCCTGCCCGATTTCCTGACCCTGTCCGCGAACACCGGCTGCGATCGCGGACAGGGTTGCGTTCAGTTTGGCCGGATCGATTCTGTCCAGCAGCTGCACGATGTTGTCGAACACCGTGTTGACTTCGACGGCCGTGTTCAGGGAACGGAGGGTCTGCCACGCCGTGATGCGCTCGGCGCTGGGGTTGCTGGGATAGACCAGATCGACGTACTTCGCGCCGAAGGCCGTCGTGGCATTGATGCTCGCTTCCACGTTCGCGGGGATGTACTCGGCGTAATGCGGATCGATCGCCAGTGTCATCACGGCTCCCCCGTCAGCAGCCGAGCGGACTTCGGCGACGTGCCCGATGGCCAATCCGCGCATCTTCACCTTGCCGCCGGGCTCCATCACCAGTCCGGAACGGTCGGCGGTGAGCGTGACCTGGAGATATGAGCGGAACCAGCCGTTGAACAGCGCCGCCGTGACAACCACGATGGCCACCAGCGCGATCACCAGCAGGCTCGCCCACCAGCTCGGTCGGATACGTGAATCTTTAAGCGGTAGCAACGCATTCACCCAGACAAGTTGAAGTTGCCGGAACGTCCGTAGACGGACAGGGAGATCGCCAAGGTCACGAAGACGACAACGATCAGCGATGTCCGTACCGCTCGCCCGACCGCTTCCCCGACGCCGGCCGGGCCACCGCTGGCGGTGTAGCCGTAATAGGTGTGAATAATCATGACCGTCAATGCCATCACCATCGCCTGCACGAAGGACCACACCAGGTCGGCCGGGTTGAGGAAGGTCTTGAAGTAGTGGTCGTAGACGCCCGTCGACTGGCCGTAGACCACCGTCGTGCCGACCCGCGCAGACACGAACGACATCAATACCGCCACACAATAGAGCGGGACGACCACGATGACCCCGGCCAGCAATCGGGTAGAGGCCAGGTAGGAGATCGACCGCACCCCCATCACCTCCAGGGCATCGATCTCCTCAGCGATCCGCATGGCACCCAATTGCGCTGTCGCGCCGGCGCCGATGGTCGCCGCCAGTCCGATGCCGGTGGTGAGCGGACCGATGATCCGAACGTTGAGATAGGCAGATGTGAAGCCCGTTAGAGCTTCGACGCCCACACCGGCCAGGGTGTTGTAACCCTGCACGGCGATCAATGCGCCTGCCGACATGGTCAGGAAGGCCACGATGACGATCGTCCCGCCCACGACAGCCAATGCCCCTGCGCCGAGACTCATCTGGGCTACCTGGACGGCGACCTCGGTGCGGTAGTGCACCACGGCGTCGCCCACCGACCTGATTGTCTGACCGTAGAACTGGGTCTGTAGCCCCAGTTGATTCCAGCCGTTCTGGATCGCCGTCACGGCACGCCGTGCCCGGGGCATCAGCGTGCTGGGAATGCTGCCGCTCACATCGTCGCCTGAACGCCGACCGCGGTGACCAAGAGATTGATCACGAACAGTGCCATGAAGGAGAAGACCACCGTCTCGTTGACGGCGTTACCGACGCCGGCCGGTCCGCCACCGACCGAAATCCCCTTATAACAGCCGACCAGCGCCGCCACCAGACCGAACAACGCCGCTTTGATCAGCGATATCACGATCTCTGAAGTCCCGGTGAACAACGTCATCCCGGCCACAAACGCACCCGGTGTCACGTCTTGGACATACACCGAGAAGAAGAACCCGCCGAGCACACCGACGACACAAACAACCGAGTTCAGCAGCAGGGCGACGATCACGGTGGCGACCACCCGGGGTGCCACGAGGGCTTGCAATGGGTCGATCCCCATCACGCGCATGGCATCCAGTTCGTCACGGATCGTCCGCGCACCGAGATCGGCGCACATCGCGGTGGCAGCGGCACCCGCGACAACAAGCACGGTCACCAGCGGACCGATCTGGGTGACCGCGCCGAAGGCGGCGCTGGCCCCGGAAAAGTCTGCTGCGCCGAACTCGACAAGCAGGATGTTGAAGATGAAGACCGACAAGACGGTGAACGGGATGGACAACATCACCGTCGGCACTATGGACACCCGAGCCACGAACCACATCTGGAAAATGCACTCGCGCCAGGCGAACGGCGGTCGCGGCAGCAGCATCGCGGTGTCGACCACCATGGCGATGAAGCCACCGATGCCCCGCATGGGCTTGGTGATGATGTCGGCGCTTACCACTGCGTGCACTCCCTGTCGACGACGGTGCGAGACGGCACCGCTTCTCGACAGAGTGCAACAGGGGACGTCACGGGTCGGCAATGACGGTGATTTCAGATGGTGCAGAACATAATTGACGCTCACACATGTCTTGCATCATTTGAAGTCAGCAGTCTTGACCGGCATGAGGTATGTGCATTGACAATGGTGCCACGGCCGTGAGCTACGAGATGGATGCGCATGACAGAGATGACCCAGAGCGTTGCCCGGGAGGACCGGGACATGATGTCGGACGCCGAGGACGAGGCACCTCGGCCGAAGAAGCGGCCGCAGCGAGTAACCGCGGCCGGCTACCTGATCATCCTGCTGAGCCTCGCCCTGCTGATGGGGTTTCTCGCAGTGCGCAGCTACACCGGCGGGCAGGAACTACGTCGCCAGGAAGCGTTCATCCAAACGGCCCGTAGCGGTTCCGAGATGCTGACCACCGTCGATGCCGCCCATGTCGACGACGATGTCGCCCGTATCATCGCCGCATCGACCGGGCCTTTTTTGGAGGACTTCCAACTTCGTTCGGAGGCCTTCGTCGATGCGGTGACCAAGACGCAATCGAAAACCCACGGCACCGTGCTGGAGGCGGGGTTGGAGGAGGTCCGTGGTGATCAGGCCGATGTGCTGGTGACCATGGCAGTCACGACGTCCATCAACGGTGCACAGGCCCAGCCGCGTCAGTGGCGCATGCGGATCGGCGTTCAACTGGATGGATCGACGATGAAGGTATCCAATGTGGAATTCGTCCCCTGACAATCGATGGTGGCCGCGCGCCGCGTCGACTTCTGACACCTCGACGCCCGAAGATGAGTCGGGCACTACCGACTCCGCCCGACGGCGTCGCCGCCCACGATCGGCGACAGTCGTCGGCTGTGCGGCGTTGATGCTGGCGTGTGGTGCGGGCTGGTTGAAGTTTCACGACGCCACCCAGCGACAGGCCCTTGATGCAGGCTCAGAATCGGTCCGCGCCGCGACGGAGGGCACCATCGCGATGCTCAGCTACGCCCCTGACACCGCCGAAACAAACCTGCCCCTGGTCCGCGACCGCCTGACCGGCGAGTTCCGCGACTCGTTCTCGGCACTGGTCAACGACGTGGTGATTCCCGGTGCACGGGAGAAACAGATCGTCTCGACCGCGACGGTGCCCGCTGCGGCCTCGGTGTCGGCCGACTACGGACACGCTGTCGTGCTCGTCTATGTCAACCAGACAACCGTGATCGCCAACGACCCGCCCGTCGACACCGCGTCCAGCGCGAAGGTCGCGCTCGAACGGATAGACGGACGCTGGCTGATCTCGGACTTCGCCCCAATCTGAGCGGAACGGGCAATCTCATGAAACTCTGCCGCATCGTCCTGACGGCGTCCGTGGTGTTGGCCGGGGCAGTGTCACCGCCCATGGCCCATGCGGACAACAACCGGCTCAATTCCAGTGTGGTGCAGATGGTCAGTATCGTTCAGTACAAGGCCGGCTGTCGGCACAAGCTCCGAGTTGACCGACGTCTCCAGCAGGCTGCGCAGTGGCACGCGGTGGATGTCCGCAACAACCGGGCGCTCGCCGGCCATGACGGATCGAACGGATCCGCGCCGCCCGACCGCGCTGCCGACGCCGGGTACACCGGCACTGTTCGGGAGACGGTGGCCATCAACCCGGCTCTGGCGATCAGTTCCATGGAACTGATCAACAAGTGGTACTGGAATCCCGAGGACTTCGCGGTGATGAGCGACTGCACGCGCACCGACATCGGGGTTTGGTCGGAAAACGCGCTGGACCGCACGGTGGTCGTAGCAGTGTATGGAAGCCCCGCAATCTGACGCAGCCGGCAGCTTGCCGAGCGGATATCAGCGCACCTCGCCGGATCGATCGGAGTAGTGCCAACACCACGTACGGACCTTCCAAATGTCCACTCGGTCAGCAAAGCTGAGGTTGGCTCCGTTGGTCACGCCGCGGTGTCCGACGCTTGGGAGAGAAAGAGTGACAAAAATGGTTCAACCGGCCACCGAAAAACGTCCGACAGTGGAATTCGACCACTACGATCAGCGCATCGCGCACCGAATCCACGATGTGTACCGGGAGCTGCGAAACGAGCACCCGTTGCAGTGGACCGACAGCCACGGTGGCTACTGGATTGCGACCGGTTACGAACCGATTCATGCGATTGCCTCTGCGCCTGACGAATTCACATCGGGCGAGGCACTCATACCGGCTGTGACCGGCGGCAACCCGCTGATCCCACAGATGCTGGAAGATCCCGATCATCGTATGTACCGGACGCTGCTGCGTGACTGGTTCACGCCGCGGCGCATCACCAGTTTCGAACCGGCGCTGCGCGAGTTGGCTGCCGAGACCCTGGCCTCGCTGACCTCGCCGGCCGATCTGGCAACCGACTTCGCCCTGCCGATCCCGATGGAGATGATCCTGCGGGTGCTCGGCGTTCAGGTACAGAACATGGATCTCATCCGCGACGGTGTCCGCTACATGGTGGACCAGGGCGGCCAGGACACCAGCGGGGCGCACGAAGCCTGGCAAGGCGCGATGGCTTTCGTACAGGACGTCATCATTGCGCCACTTCGAGACAACCCCGGTGACGACCTGCTGAGCTATCTGCTCTCCAAACAGCCCGATGTCGCCGAGCTGACCGACGAGGTGATCGCCGCAATCGGGTTCAGCATGATCGGCGCCGGGTTCGACACCACCTACAAGACACTCGCGACAACACTGGCATATTTCGCCGAGAATCCAGAGATTCAGGCACAGGCACGGAAGTCTCCGTCCGCACAGGTCGTGGAAGAGTCGTTGCGACTGTTCGCCCCTGTCGTCACGGGCCGCACGGTGCAATCGGATACCACGGTGGCAGGTCAAACGCTCAGGTCGGGTGAACGGGTTCTGCTCTCACTGCCCGCCGCCAACCGCGACCCGGCAGAGTTCACTGAACCCGACGCCCCCAGGTTCGACCGAAACAACGTTCGACACCTGACTTTTGGTAGCGGAATCCACAAGTGCCTCGGCATGCACCTGGCCCGGCTGGAACTGCGAGTGGCGATAGAAGAGGTCTTCCGCGCATTCGATGATTTCCATGTCGCACCCGGGCAGGAGGCCAAATATGTCCAGAGCCAGGTGTGGGGTGCGGTATCGGTACCGATCGCATTCACCCGCGCCGTCAACGTCTAGCAGCGCCACGGCACCGGCACAGCATAACCGTGACCTTGTTGACTGACTCGGTTTCAACAGTACTGGCACCAACGTCTTTTTACTGGAGGATGTTTCGATGCTGATCGGTTCAGTTTTTCGAAATCTAATTTGGCCTGCCGGTCTGCACCGACGCGCCTCGACGCCCCACCATTCTGCCGCGACTCTGAACAACCGAACGCCGCGGCTCGTCGAACGACCTGTGCCGGCGGACTTCGACATCTGCGGAGGTGGACCCGTCGCAGCCAACGAGTTTGCCTTGCTCATCCTCGGATGCCAGCCAGAGATCCTCGCACCGATAGCGGATCACGAGGAACTCATTGCGGAAATAAACAAGGTCATCGACATCGTGCGTATCCACGAGGGGACCGTTGTACACGCGCGGATGGCATTCGATCCGATGGACTACAGGTTCCCGCCTTTGACCAATAAGGAGTTCGCCGCGGTGGTGCAGGAACACCGACTGGAGAACGGGACTCCCGGTAGCGAGTCGCACCCTTCGCTCCTGAAAAGTCCGGAGGACATTGAGTTTCGCACCACCCGGTTGGGTATCTTCTCGAACACCGATCTCGACGAACTACTGACGAACTACGGTATTACCACACTCATAATCGCCGGATGTCACACCAGTGGCGCGATTCTGACCACTATCAGAGAAGCCGCCGACCGCGATTACCGGATAATCATGGTCGAAGGTTGTGTTGCCGATCCCGAACCCGAACTGAACAGATTCTTGCTGCGACGGATCTTCCCGCGACAGGCAGAGATTTGGACCGCCGCACAGCTCTATTCTTCGCTCGCGGTGAGTAAGTCGCAGCAACATCGAACGGCTACACCTGACTGTCACGATCGACAGTATGCCGCGCGCACCAAGTCCTGAAATGAAGTTGGTTGCAGCCGCTTTCAGTTGCAACGCCGTGCGCCGGGCCGGTGGCGGGCTCGATGACATCGGTGCCATCGACGGGCTGAACATGGATGACGAGCTGGCCTTCGTCAGCCGCCCGACACGGCTGCTGTCTGAGAGGCTGCGCCGAAAGTCTCGCGCAACCGGCTCTCGTTGAGGGTCCGGGTTGCCGCCGTCAACTTCATCTATCCGGCAATGTAGACCCACTAGTAGGTCATTTGACGCTAGCCGCCAAGCCATTTCGCAGCAGATGCCCGGGGAAGTTCGTCTCAGATTCGTGTCACATATGAAATCGATGTGACGTTCATCGCGAGAATGTGACGCCGGTTCTGAGAATCCACAGGTGTTGACGTTTGCCGCAATGAGGGTGACCATGGCTGGCATGCGCTATGTCGTTACCGGCGGTACCGGGTTTATTGGTCGCCGGGTCGTGTCCCGAATTCTGTCCCGCTCCGAGGACGCCCAGGTGTGGGTGCTGGTGCGGCGAGAGTCCCTCGAGCGATTCGAGCGACTCGCACAGTCCTGGGGTGAGCGGGTAAAACCGCTGGTCGGGGACCTGACTGCGGATGGCCTCGGGCTCAACGATGAGGCGCTGGGTGAGCTGGGCGCCGTCGACCACGTCGTGCACTGCGCGGCGATCTATGACATCACCGCCGACGACGCCACCCAGCGAGCCGCCAATGTCGACGGCACCCGCGCGGTGATCGACCTGGCCGTACGGCTGGACGCGACGCTGCACCACGTCTCGTCGATCGCGGTGGCGGGCACCTTTCCCGGGGAGTACACCGAGGAGGACTTCGACGTCGCCCAGGACCTCCCGACGCCGTATCACCAGACCAAGTTCGAGGCGGAGTCGCTGGTGCGGTCGGCGCCGCGGCTGCGCTACCGCGTCTACCGTCCCGCCGTGGTGGTCGGGGACTCGCGCACCGGCGAGATGGACAAGATCGACGGGCCTTACTACTTCTTTCCCATCCTGGCCAGGCTGGCCAAGCTGCCGTCGCTGACCCCGATCGTGCTGCCCGACACGGGCCGCACCAACATCGTGCCGGTCGACTACGTCGCGGACGCGTTGGTCGAACTCGTGCACGCCGCCGGCCGCGACGGCCAGACGTTCCATCTCACCGCACCCAAGACGACGGGCCTGCGTGGCATCTACCGCGGTATCGCCAAGGAGGCCGGACTGCCGCCGCTTCGTGGCTCGCTCCCCAGCGCCACGGCGACCCCATTCCTCAAGGTCGGCGGCCGGGTCAAGATCGTGCGCAATATGGTGGCCACTCAGCTGGGCATCCCGGGCGAGATCCTCGACGTGGTCGATCTGGCACCGACGTTCACCGCCGATAACACCACAGAGGCGTTGCGCGGCACCGGAATCGAGGTCCCGCAGTTCTCGACGTATGCGCCGAGGCTGTGGCGGTACTGGGCGCAGCACCTCGACCCCGACCGGGCGCGACGCGATGATCCGCGCGGGCCGCTGGTGGGCAAGCACGTCATCATCACCGGCGCGTCCAGCGGTATCGGGCGCGCGTCGGCGATCGCGATCGCCGAACGCGGGGCCACGGTCTTCGCGCTGGCCCGCAACGCGTCGGCACTCGACGACCTGGTCGCCGAGATCCGCCAAACCGGCGGCCAGGCATACGCATTCACCTGTGACGTCACCGACTCCGCGTCCGTCGAGCACACCGTCAAGGACATCCTCGGCCGGTTCGGGCACGTCGACTACCTCGTCAACAACGCGGGCCGGTCCATCCGCCGATCGGTGACCGCCTCCACCGACCGCCTGCACGACTACGAACGCGTGATGGCGGTCAACTACTTCGGGTCGGTGCGGATGGTGCTCGCCCTGCTGCCGCACTGGCAGGAGCGCCGATTCGGCCACGTGGTCAACGTGTCCAGTGCCGGAGTCCAGGCCAGCAGCCCCAAGTACAGCGCCTATGTGCCGACCAAGGCCGCGCTCGACGCGTTCGCCGATGTGGTTGGCACCGAGACGCTCTCGGAGCACATCACCTTCACCAGCATCCACATGCCGCTGGTCCGGACGCCGATGATCGCGCCCTCACGCCGGCTCAATCCCGTCCCGCCCATCACCGCCGAGCACGCCGCGGCGATGGTGGTGCGCGGCCTCGTCGAGAAGCCCACGCGGATCGACACCCCGCTGGGCACCCTGGCCGACTTCGGCACCTACCTCACCCCGAAGCTGTCCCGACGGCTGCTGCATCAGCTGTATCTGGGGTACCCGGACTCCGCGGCGGCCAGGGGCGTCACGGCCGCCGACGGCAACGACACCGGGACGTCCGACCCCGCGCGCACGCGCCGGCCCAAGCCTCCGGCGCGCGTCGGCGGCGCGCACCTACGGGTACCGCGTCCGATCAAGCAGGCGGTCCGCCTGATCCCCGGCGTGCACTGGTAGCCGTTTCGGCCGTTGCGAGTGAGTGATCTTTAGTGGTCACACGACTCGCACCCCGTCTCGGGGTTGTTCGGCAGCCTTGCGGCTGCGTCCCTTCCGCGCTTCATCGCCACCTGCCCGGCTAGGCCGGGTCTTACGGTCGGCTCCACGCTTGACGGCGGCCCCAACTGGGCCGACGACGCTAGTGGTGTCCTCGTAGCGTGCGAGATTGATGGCGGCACAGTCATCACGCTGATGCGATACAGAACAGGCCTCGCATTGCCAGTGTTCAGCCCATCCGATGTCCTGCACATGCTCGCAGGCATGGCAGGTTCTCGATGATGGAAACCAGCGGTCAGCAACGACCAGCTGCGACCCGTACCAGCCAGTCTTGTAGGACAGGTGGCGCCGCGGTGTGCCTAGCGCTGAGTCCGACAGGCCACGGCGACGTGCCCGAGCACCTGCTAGGCCCTTCTGCCGCAGCATTCCCGCAGCGTCCAAACCTTCAACAACGATCCGGCCGTGGGTTTTAGCCAACCGCGTTGTCAGGACATGCAGGTGATGAGTGCGGACATCGTTGACCCGGCGGTGCAGCCGGGACAGTTCTGTAGTGCGTTCCATGTAACGTCGGGAACCTTTCACACAGCGGGAGCGCGCACGCGACACGCGCCGCAATCCGCGCAACGCCCTATCCAGCGGGCGCGGGTTCTCGACACGTTCGATCACCACACCGTCCGCGGTGGCCACGGTCGCCAAACGCCGCACACCCACATCAACCCCGACCCGCGATCCGGGTAACGCCACGTTGGGTTGCTGGGGACGTCTGACGAGCACCCGCACACTGGCATCCAGTCGAGTGCCATTGCGGCGCACCGAAATCGCCAGCACCCGCGCTCGCCCGGCACGGATGAGGCGTTCGATACCGCGGGTGTTCTCATGCGTGCGGACCGTCCCGATCACCGGCAGCGTGAGGTGCCTGCGGTCGGGTTCGACCCGCATCGCGCCGGTAGTGAAGCACACCCGGTCGGCGTCGCGGCCCCTCTTCTTGAAACGTGGGAACCCGACCCGTTTCCCGGCACGCGTGCCTGCCCGGGAACTCTGCCAGTTCCAATAGGCGTCCACCGCGCCCGCAATACCGTCAGCGTAGGCTTCCTTCGAACACTCCGGCCACCACACCACACCGGTCTCGGCGTTCACACACAGGTCGCCCTTGACCGCGTTCCACCGCTTTCGCAGCACCGCAAGCGACGGCTTGGCCGTTCCAACACCAGTGGTGTGCCACGCCTCGATATCGGCTTTCAGGACGGCCACAGTCCAGTTGTGTGCCTTACGCCGCGCACCGAAATGCCTCGTCAACGACCGGGCTTGCTCCTCGGTCGGATCCAGCGTGAACCGGAACGCCTGCACACACCAGCCCGCGGGAACCTCAAAACGCGCCATCAGGGCGCCTCGCAGTCAGCGCCAGCGCCAGCGGCGCCTGTGTCAGAATCTCCGTCATATCGCGCACCAGGTCGTCATCAACCTCAGCCGAGTCCACCACAACCAACTCTCGGACCTCCCCCGGCCAACGCGCCCTGAACGTATTCCGAGCCGAACCGGCAACCAGTCCCGGCGCTCCGCCACGATCCGGTGCGCCGACCGATCACGCAGCAACGCGAGGAACTTGCGGCGGTGCCCATTGCACGCAGACCCAACCTCGGTCACGACCTTGTCGACCGGGATCTGCTGGGCCGTAGCCCACGCAGACACCCGCGCATACACCGCAGTTCGCGAGCGCGATGCAGCTGGCAGACAGGTCGTCCACCAAAATCAACCGTCCCAACCTCCCCGCCGGCACCGGCAACAGCCCGGCGCGAAACCAGCGATATGCAGTCACTCGCGCAACACCGTTGCGCTCAGCCCACGCCGCCAGATTCACACTTCCGTTCCTACAACACACCACCGACAACTACCGGCCACTCAACCCGCAGCAGCTGGTAGCCCTATCGTTGGCGGCGTGAGCGCGCCCGTATTCGCCGACGTCGACACCGGTGTGGACGACGCGATGGCGCTCGCGTACCTGTTCGCCAGCGACGATGCCGACCTCATCGGGATCGCGTCAACGGCGGGAAACGTCCCCGTCGACGTGGTCTGCGCCAACAATCTCGGCCTTCTCGATCTCTGCGGTGTCAGCGGTGTCCCAGTGTCAAGGGGTTCCGACCGCCCGCTGGCGACACCGCTGCGCACCGCCGAGGACACCCACGGACCGTTGGGCCTCGGGTACGCCCGGCTTCCCGCAGGGGACGGGCGGCTGACCGACTACGACGCCGCGCAGGCCTGGGTGCGGGCCGCCCACGCGTATCCAGGCGAGTTGATCGGCCTGGTCACCGGACCGCTGACCAACCTGGCGCTGGCCCTGCGCGCCGAACCCCGCCTGCCCAGGCTGCTGCGACGGCTGGTGATCATGGGAGGCGCCTTCGACTACCGCGGTAACACCACACCGGTCGCCGAGTGGAATATCAGCGTCGACCCCGAGTCGGCCGCCGAGGTGTTCAACGTCTGGGGTGCGGCGTGGGGTCTGGAGATGCCGACGCACCTGCCGATCGTGTTGGGGCTCAACCTCACCGAGCACGCCGTGATGACACCGGCGATCCTGAGCCGGCTCGCGGCCGCGGCCGGTTCCGCGACCGCGCCGATGAGCGTGCTCGACGACCGCGGCACCCTGTCGGCTGCCGCCAACCCGTTGATCCGCGTGCTCGAGGACGCCATGCGGTTCTACTTCGAGTTCCACTTCGACCAGGGCGAGGGGTATCTCGCGCACCTTCATGATCCGCTCGCCGCGGCGGTGGCTCTCGACCCTGACCTGGTGCGCTGCCGCCAGACCACCATCGATGTGGAGCTGGCGGGCAGGCTCACTCGCGCCATGACCGTGGTCGACTGGCGCGGACACTGGGGCCGACAGCCCAACGCCCACGTCGGCGTCAGCGTGGACCCGGACGCGTTCTTCGACCGGTTCATCGCCCGCGTGGGGCCCTTCGCCGCCGGCCTGTCCTGACGGCACCTCACTCGTACACCCCCTCCAGATACCACCTCCTCTGCCGGTAGCACAGCAGCATCGCGCGGCCGACGGTGTCGTTCCGGTTCTCGAGCAGCACCTGCACGCGAGCCGTGCGCCCCTTCCCCTGAGCCGACGACTCCTCCGGATTCCCTGACTCCCACCACCTTTCGTCAACGAGCCACGGTCCGGCCCACCAGCTCAGGCTCTCGGATCTGCCGTCCTCGGTCAGGCGCGCCGGAACCGCGGAGAGCAGTCCCCGGGTGGTCACCCGTACCGGGGCGCCCTCGACGTCGAGCAGTTCCACCGGATCGTCGAGCAGCACGGTGGGCGATGGGTCGGGTAGCCGACCGGGCCAGGGCTGTGTCGGGTCGGCCCGGGGCACCGGCTCATCTCCCAACGGGGTGAACGTGATGCGTTCGGCGGGCCCGCGACCACCGCTGAGCACCGGCACCCGAACCGCATCTGGCCCGAGCAGACCCTGGACCCGCACCAGGGCACGCCGAGCACGCAGCCTGTCGTCATCACCGGAGGACCCCCACAGCGGCAGCTGCAGCGCCGCCGCCGACACCACCTCCACCGGATGCAGCCTCAGCAGGATCACCGGCGCTGTCGGCCGGTCCTCCCGGCGACGGTTCAGCCACCCGTCCAGCTGCCAGCGCACACGATCGGCGGTGGCATCCTCGGTCAACGGTTCGGCACATCGCCAAACCCGTTGCAGCTCCTCACCATTTTCGGTCACAGCCTGGATGGCCAGCCGGGTGCAACCGATCCCCGCGGCCTCGAGACTGCGATGCAGTTCGGCGGCCAGTGACCGACCGGCGAATGCCGCCGCGTCCACCCGGTCCACCGGCGGATCGCAGTTGCGCACGGCGTCGAGATCCGGTGGTGGTTCCCGGCCGGAGGGTCCACGGGTCGGCTCACCACGTGCGAACCGGTGCGCGCTCACCGCGTCCGCACCGAACCGGGACGCCACGTCCGTGCGTGACAGCGCGGCGAACTGGCCGACGGTCCGGATGCCCATCCGCCACAGCAGATCCGCCAAATCCTCCCGACCGGGCGCGGCCAGGCTTGGCTCGGCGGCCAGTTGCCGGATGGACAGCGGGGACAGGAACCGGGCGTCACCCCCCGGCTCGACGATCCGGCCGGCACGCGCGGCGAACACCGCGGTGGACAGGTGATCGGCGATGCCGACCTGGCACTCCACACCCGCCGCGGCCACGGCGTCGACGAGGCGCTCGGCGGCGGCCTGCTCGGACCCGAAGTAGCGGGCCGCCCCGCGCACCGACAACACCAACAGTCCGGGCCGCAGCACCTCGGCACGGGGCACCACATCGTCGACGGCGGCCGTCACACCCTCGAAGTGGCGGGCGTCCCGAGCCGGATCGGCCGCGGTGACGTGCAATTGAGGGCAGCGCGCCTGGGCCTCCCGACGCCGCAGACCCCGCCGCACCCCCGCCGCACGTGCGGCTGCCGAGCAGGCCACGACGCGATTGGCCAGTGTCACCGCGGCCGGGGCGGTGGCAGACAGACCCGCCGCCGCCGCTGCCGCCACGGTGGGCCAGTCCATACACCAGATGGCCAGCACCCGAGCGTGAGCCACGTCAACCACCCACTGCGCGAATGGGGTCGCTTGCCCTACCGCGACCTCGCATCGCCAACCTCACCGCGCTGATCCGCCCACATCCGGGCACCGGTGGCCCCGGCCCCGCACCCGTCACCTCGTATCCGCAGACCCTGGCCTCCAACCGCGCCGACGCACCCGGCCAGTCGCCCCCGGTCACCAACAGGGTGCATTCCCGCTGCCGGGCCCGTGCCGTGACCGCCCGGGCCCGGCTGGGCGACACCGATCGCCCACCCAGGCTCAGCACCACCAGGTCCAGGCCGTCCATCAGAACCGCGGCCACCTCGACCGGGTCGGGACCGGGATCTGGGATCACCGCGAGCCTGCTCAGATCCGCACCCATCTCGACCGCCGCCAACAGTCCGACGTCGGGCAGCCCGACGATGGCCACGTGATCACCCGCCGCCGTGACGGTGGCCACCATGCTCAGCATCAGCGACCGAGCGCCCGTCAGCACCGCCACCGCCCCGCGTGGCAATGCCCCTGGGAGCAGATCGGCCAGCGAATCCGGGACCGGCAGCAAACTTTCCGAGGCGGGAAGGAGGGCACCCGCCGGTGCCGGGGTACGCTGTGCCGATCCGGCCGGAGCGGCCCCCTTCCCGGACATCGCCGCCATCTTCCGGCGAAGGTGTTCTACCTGCTCAGCGCGGCTCGACCGGCGTTCCTCCAGGCTCGCGGCACTCGTCACAGAAGCACCTCCCGCACCATCCTGAACAGATCTTTAATCGAACATGTGTTCGATGATCTGAGTAAACACTCGCCCTCCGACAATCGTCAAGCGGATCGGAGCGCCGATACGCCGCGTGGGTGACCAACATCGCTGGTGAGGCCATGCGTAATGACTGTGCGCCGATATGAGTGGTGAGCTAAAGTCAAGATCGCCAGAACCCGCTTCGGGATGGGGCTGGTGTACGGGCCCCGACACGGACCGTGCTGAGCCGCGCAAGCGGTTCGCCGAAGACTCGTGTTCGAACTCGGGGATAGTTAGGACTCACACATGAAGTCGAATCGTCTGGCTCGTCGCATCGCGGCAGCTGTCGGCGGTACCGCCATCGTTGCCATGGTCGGCTTTACCGCCGCCTGCGGTACCGAAAAGGAGCAGGCCCCCGAAACGACCACGACGACCACGACTCCGTCGTCGGCACCGTCGTTGTCACCCACGGAGAAGTCAATCAACCCCACGGGCGGCAACCTGTTCACGCCTCCGGTCAAGGCGCCTCCTGCGCCGACGGCCATTCCTGGCGACAACTGATCTGGCGCGGCCTCGGGAGCCACACCGGCTTCCGAGGCACCGCTAGCGCAATACCGCGATGGTTCGGCAGCCGTTACCGACCATGACGACACCCCCCAACCGACGGGTCAGACCCGCGCGGTGGTTGTTCGTTGCCGTCGCCGCGGCAGCTCTCCTGGTCACATCGGACATTCGGCCGTCGCCGAGCCCCGATACCGCAGGCAGGATCGACGGACCGTTCGCGTCACTGCTGGCCGCCTCGACCGATCTCGGTCCCGCCCGCGGTGACCACGTCCAGCTGACGGCTGCCCTGCGTGACCGCACCCGACCGGTGACGTTGATCGAATGGGCACGGGCACAAGGGCTCTCGGCACGCTGGCGACTCGGCGACAACTGGGCGATCATCGAGGGCGCCCCGGCAGCGGTGTCGGAGTCCCTCGACGTCGAGGTGCACGACTACCGCGGCAAACGCGGCCAGGAGTTCTACGCCTCTCCGCAGCAACCCCGCGTGCCGGCCGCCCTGGCCGGCGACGTCACCGAGCTGGGCCGGATCCTCAGCTACACGCCTCACCGGATGTCGCGACCGGACAACTTCCCCCTCGACGTACCGGATCGCGGGCTGAGCCCGACCGACCTGCTCAACACCTACAACGCGGACGACTTGGCGCGAGCCGGCTTCACCGGCAAGGGCCAGACGATCGTCATCTTCGCGTTCGACGGGTTCGACCAAGCCGACCTCGACACCTTCTCCACCAAGTACGGGCTCCCCCAGTTCACTCCCGAGGTCGTGGGCGGATCGCCCGGCAAGCCGCGTGGTGAGTTGACCATGGATCTCGAAGTGGCACATGCCATTGCACCCGATGCGACGAAGGTCGTGGTCAACGCCCGGCCCACGGTCGAGGGCGAGGGCGGCTATCAGAGGGTCGGTCAGATGTTGGAGGACACCGACCGCCAGTTCCCCGGCGCGGTCTGGAGTTTCTCGATCGGCTGGGGCTGCGACAAGCTGCTGACCGCCGCCGATCTGGCACCCGTGCGTTCAGCACTTGCCGCGGCCCACGAGAACGGCACAAGCGCGTTCAACGCCAGTGGCGATCTGGCCGGGCTGGAGTGCAAGGGCGGCGATGACTGGGACTCACCGCCGGGCACACAAGACATCGGCCTGGACTCGGTGGCGTCACTGCCCGAGATGACCAGCGTCGGTGGCACCACGCTGTCCACCGACGCCGACGGCGGCTGGCTTGCCGAACAGGCCTGGTTCGATGTGCCGCTGTCCCAGGGCACCGGCGGTGGGGTGTCGACGCTCTTCGAGGTTCCGCCCTGGCAGCGAGGTTTCACCGAACAGGTTGCACCCGAACGGAACACCGGCAAACGGATGACCCCGGACATCTCCGCCGTCGCCGATCCGTTCACCGGGGTGAAGATCGTCCTCAATCAGCAGGACGTGGTCGGAGGTGGCACCTCCCAGTCGGCCCCCATCTGGGCCGGGTTGGCCGCCGTGATGAACCAGTACCTGCTCGCCAACGGCGGCGATCTGATCGGCGACTTCAACCCGCTGCTCTACCGGATCGCCCAGGGCGCACAGCTTCCCGCGTTTCGCGACGTGACCCTCGGCGGTAATGCCGTTGACACGGCGGGGCCGGGCTATGACCTCGTCAGCGGTCTGGGCACACCTGACGTAGACAATCTGGTTCGCAACATCCTCATTCTGCAGAAGGTGACGCGATGAGCACGCAGTCCGAACCCAATGATCCCGAGCGGCCCACCATGGAGTGCTCGGTGTGCCAGATGGACGTCCCCGCCGGGCAGTTCTGCGGCTACTGCGGCGACTACCTGGAGGATCACCCGCGAAGCGGCCCGAAGTGGTTGCGGATGAGAGCGTTCAGCGCATCGCCCGGTGAGCACCTGCTGACCCCGAACCTCGCCAGTTCGCTGTTCCCGCAACTGCCGCCGGCATCCCGGAAGGTCTTCCTGCTCGGGCTCGGCCTGCTGCTGGTCGCACTCATCGCCGCCACCTGGTTCAAGCTTCCCGCCGTGCTCATCACCGTGGCGGCGTTGGGACTGCCCCTGCTCTTCCTGATCTATCTGCAGGAGGCCGACGCGCACCGCGACATCCCGTCGGCGACCCTGGTGATCACCGCGGCCCTTGGCATCGGCCTCGGGGTGGGCTGGGTGCTGCTGACTGGCGCGGCCATGGCCCGTTCGTACGGGGTGCCGCTGGGTGCGGGCATCAGCGCAACTCGCATCGTTCGCGACGGACTGGGCATACCCGTGGGCGGCATGCTGCTGATGCTCGTGCCTGCCGCGCTGGTCCGACTGTTCCGCCCGGGACCGCGAGAGTCGTTGGACGGCTTCGCACTCGGCGCCCTCGGTGCGCTGATGTTCACCGGTGCGGCGACCCTCACCCGTCTGGCACCGCAGTTCACCACCGGAATGATCGCCAGGGCGCGGCCGATGGACGGGCTGATGGTCGAGGCGGGGATCCGGGGTGTCGCGGTACCGCTCACCGCGGCATGCGTCGGGGGGCTGATGGGCGCGGCGCTGTGGTTCACCCGACCCGCCAACAAGAAGGAGAAGGGCCGCACCTACGTGCGACTGGTCCTTGTCATACTCGCCCTGGCCGTGATGGCGATGTACGCCGGCCTGGGGTTGGTCGACGTCGCGCGAGTGCCCCAGTTCCTGCAACTGGCAGTGCATCTCACGATCGCCGTCATCGCGCTGCTGGCGCTTCGGATCGGTCTGCATCTGGCACTGCTGCACGAGGCCCACGACGAGGTCCGCGAGGACGAACCGATCCTGTGCCCGTTCTGCGGTCACGTCGTGCCCGATATGGCCTTCTGCCCGGCGTGCGGGGCGGCCACCCACGCGGCGTCGCGGTCATCGCGACAGATCCGCCGGGATCAACGCCCGGTACGGATCGACTCCGGCACCACGCCCGAGACGGATGACCGATGACGACGGTCGCTCCCGGGTACTCGGTCTTCGGCGGCACCTATGCCGTCGCGGCGCCGCCTGCCAAGACGTCGCACCGCCGCCTCGTCGTCGTGTGGGTGTTGGCCATCGCCGTCGTCGCCGCCGGTCTGGTGGCGCTGTCGGGCGCACTGGAGAAACCGAAGCCCCGTTACGTGTGCCCGCCGGACTGCGGCGCACCGCCACTGGGTGAGCCCGTCACGATCAATCCCCGCTTCACCTCCGACGACGGCGCCTTCTCGGTGGCCTATCCCGCCGAGGGTTCGGCCTACCAGATCACCACCGCGCCCAACAGCGTGACGGCGAACCTGCAGGCCGGCGACGGCGGCACCATGCGACTGTTCAGCGAACCGGCGGCCGGTCGATCCCCGCGCGACATCGCCATCGCCCTGGTGAACAAGACGTTCCCCGACACCAAGACCGCCTACGAGATTCCCAACGCGATGGTGGGCTATCAACCCGGCTTCGGGATGGTCGCGGACTGCTGGCCCCAGGGTGCGACCGCCAGCTATTCACGGATGCGGGTGATCGTCATGGTGGCCGTGAAGGACGACCTGGCCCTTGTGGCCGGCGCGGTCGGGCCGTATCACGCCTTCGGACCGGACTTCGGCTCCGGCAAGCCGTCAGCGGCGAATCTCCAACTCGCCCTGGACATGGGCAAGTACGTCAACAGCTTCAGCTGGCGTGGCGACCCGCTGCGCTGAACTCAGCTACGTGGCATAGGGGGACGCCGCGATGGCCTGGTCGATGCACGACAACAGCGTCGACTCCGTGTTCGCGGTCGTCATCCACTGCCGGTATCCGAATTCGATGACGGCGAGAACGGTGCACACCGTGACTCCGGGCCGGTAGTCGGTGTCCGGGTCGAGGCGCATGCGACGAGCGGTCATCTGAATGAGCGTTGCGCGGTCGGCGTCGCTGATCAGAGCCACTCTGTCCAGTATTGCGGGCACCGCGGTGACCACCGTTCGCCATTTCCGCATCTCGGCTGCGTCGACGTGACCGGTCTGTGTGCGGATCGCGTCGATCAACCCCTCACACACGTCGCGGTCCTCGGGGTGCGAGGCGAATCCGTTGACGATTGCGGCGCTGCTGGCCCGTAGCGGCCGCAGGAGCAGGTCATCCTTGGTGGGGACGTGCCGGTAGTAGGTGCTCGGCGAAACACCTGCGGCGGCGGCGATTTCATCGGTTGTGACCCGCGCGTAGCCACGTTCGGCGAACAGCTGCAGCGCCGCGGCGTCGATATCGCGACGCACCTGCTCACGCTGCTTCTCCCGCAAGGACGAACTCACAGCTGACCATCATGCCACCTTGTGCCATCAACTACCTACATGATAGTAACTGTCATATCAAATGACACTGTCAGATTGGGGTGATGGGGATGGATGCCGTTGACGTGGTGGTAGTCGGCTCGGGCGCTGGAGGGATGGCAGCCGCGATCACCGCCGCCGCCCACGGCCTGAGTGTGGTGATTCTGGAGAAGTCCCAGTACTGGGGCGGTTCGACCGCGCGCTCGGGTGGCGGAGTCTGGATCCCGGGCAACGACGAACTGCGCAGGCACCTGCCCGCCGATGACCTCGAGTCGGCGCGCACCTATCTCCGGGCCATCGTCGGCGCCGATGTCGACGCCGCGCGTATCGACGCGTACATCGACCGGGGGCCCGAGGCGCTTCATTTCCTGACCGAGCACTCGGCGCTGGATCTGCAGTGGGTGCGCGGCTACAGCGACTACCTTCCCGAACAGCCCGGCGGTACGGCTTTGGGCCGTTCGTGCGAGCCGCGTCCGTTCGACGCGCGCCGACTCGGCGATGATCTGGCCACGCTGCAGCCGTTCTACACCCGGGCACCGCTCAACGTGGTGGTCCAACAGTCCGACTACCGTTGGCTCAGCGTCGGATTCCGGCACTGGCGGGGACCCCTCCGCATGCTCAAGGTCGCTGCCCGCAGCGCTCTCGCGCGAGCCCGCGGCGCCAAACTCGTCGGCCTGGGCAGCGCCCTGGCCGGATCGCTGATGCTCGGGGTTCGACGGGCCGGTATCCCGGTTCACCTCGGCACCGCTGTCACCGAGTTGGTCATGACCGGCGACCGCGTCACCGGGGTCAGATGCGACGACGGACGCGTGATCGACGCTCGTCGCGGCGTCATTCTGGCCAGCGGTGGATTCGATCACGACGAGGAGATGCGCACCCACCACCATCGATCACCGGCCGGCCCAGCGCTATCACTTGGCGCGGCGTCCAACACCGGCGACGGTATCCGGGCGGCGGAAAAGGTAGGTGCCGCAACCGATCTCATGGATGACGCCTGGTGGGCACCGTCGATACCACTCCCCAAGGGCCCGTGGTTCGCCCTCGCCGAACGCTCTCTACCGCGCAGCATCATGGTCAACGCCACCGGCAGACGATTCATGAACGAATCGCTGCCCTACATCGAGGCCACCCATCGCATGTTCGGCGGCCCCCACGGACAGGGAACAGGCCCCGCCAGCAACCTGCCCTGCTGGCTGATATTCGATCAGACCTACCGCAACCGCTACATGTTCGCCGGCAAGCCCGCCCGCACCCCGCTACCGTCCTCGTGGTTCACCAGCGGTGCGCTCACCACGGCGGACTCCATCACCGCGCTGGCCACCGAAATCGGTGTTCCCCCAGACGCTCTCACCGACACCGTCAACACGTTCAACCACGCGGCGCGAACGGGCCACGACGCCGACTTCCGCCGCGGCGAATCGGCATACGACCACTACTACGCCGACCCCACCAACACCCCCAACTCCAGCCTCGGCGAGATCACCCAAGCACCCTTCTACGCCGCGCAGATGGTGCCCGCCGATCTCGGAACCAAGGGCGGCATCAGCACTGACGATCACGCGCGCGCCCTCACCCCCGATGCCACACCGATCCCCGGCCTCTACGCGGTCGGCAACACCTCAGCCGCCCTCATGGGCCACACCTACGCCGGCCCCGGAGCCACCATCGGTCCCGCGCTCGTATTCGGCTACCTGGCAGCGCTTCACATCACCGATCGTCAGACGTAACGGCCGACCAATGTTGACATTGACGAATGTCACCATTGGTGGTGTACTCGTGGGACGCTTCGACCAACGGAGGTCCGAATGCCCGCCAATATGGCCGTGACCGGCACTGATCTGCCCGCCCGCGGCTCGCTGCGGTCCCGTGGCGCTGCCGCGATCAGCGGAGTCACCCTGCGACAACTCAGCGCGGTCCTGCCGCCAGAGCGCGCCTGGGGACTGTGGGCCTCACGCCGGATCGTCGCCCAGATCATGAACTCGTTCGGACCGTCTCTGGCCGGCACGCGCATCGAACCCGTCGACGTCCGGATGGCCGACGGCAGGCGCGTGGTCGGCGAGTGGGTCCGCGGCCCCGGGGTTGATACCGGCGATCGGGCGATCTACTTCGTGCACGGCAGCGGGTTCGCGCTGTGCTCACCACGCACGCACCGCCGGCTGACCGCGTGGCTGTCCCGACTGACCGGGCTGCCGGTGTTCTGCGTCGACTACCGACTCGCCCCCGCGTATCGGTTCCCCACCGCAGCCGACGACGTCCGCTCCGGTTGGGACTGGCTGTGTTCCGAGCGCGGACTGGCCCCGGACCGCATCTTCATCGCGGGCGACTCGGCGGGCGGCCACCTCGCCGTCGACCTGTTGCTGCAGAACGACATCGAGCACCCCGCCGGGCTCGCCCTGCTCTCCCCGCTCATCGATCTGACCTTCGCACTGGCTCGCACCCGCGAGTACCTGCGACGTGACCCGGCGATCCGCGCGGCCGACGCCGCCAGGCTCGTCCGACTGTATTGCGCGGGAACAGATCTCGACCACCCGCGGCTGACTCTCGACGTCGCGGGCGGCCGGCGGATGCCGCCCACCCTGATCCAGGCGGGCGGCGGCGAGATGCTCGTCGCAGATGCTCGCAGACTGGCCGCCGACGTCACCGCGGCGGGCGGTCGGTGCGAGCTGCAGGTGTGGCCCGACCAGGTGCACGTGTTCCAGGCCCTGCCTCGCCTGACCCCCGAGGCCGCGCCCGCCATGCGCCACGTCGCCGCGTTCATCGCCGACTCGATGCACCAGCACGACGCGGAGCGGGTCGCGGGGTGAGAGTGTTGGGCATCCTCGGATCCCGCGGGCGCAGCAAGGCCGCCGACGCCGTCATCACCGGCGCGGGCAGCGGCATCGGCGCTGCGTTCGCCGTCGAACTCGCGAAGCGGGGCGGCCGAGTGGTGTGCAGCGACCTCGACGAGGCCACGGCGCGCACCACCGCCGACGGCATCACCGCGGCGGGCGGTCAGGCAATCCCGTTGCGCTGCGACGTCTCCCGTATCGACGACGTCCAACGGCTGGCCGAGCAGGCGCAGACCTGGTTCGGCGGTCCCCCATCGTTGGTGATCAACAACGCCGGCGTCGGGGCGGGCGGCCAGCCGATCGGCGAGGCCGGACTCGACGATTGGAACTGGGTTCTCGGCATCAACCTGTGGGGTCCCATCCACGGCTGCCACGTGTTCACGCCGATCCTGCGCGAGGCCAGCCAGACTGGTGACGACCGGCCGCGCGGCATCATCAACGTCGCGTCGGCGGCGGCATTCGGCGCGGCACCAGGGATGGCCGCCTACAACGTCAGCAAGGCCGGCGTGCTGTCACTGTCGGAGACGCTGTCCGCGGAACTTGCCGGGACCGGGATCGCCGTCACCGCACTGTGTCCGACGTTCGTCAAGACCAACATCGTCTCGGCGGGTCGAATCAGCGAGCAGTCCACGGAGCTGGCCGACCGGCTCATGCGCTGGACCGGATTCTCCCCGGAGCGCGTGGCCCGCAGCTGCCTCGACACCAACGACCGCGGCGGCCTCTACTGCATGCCGCAGCCTGACGCCAGGATCGGTTGGGGCGTCAAGCGTTTGACCCCGACGGTGTACACCCGCGCCGTCGGACTGACCACCCGCATCAGAACACCCTAGGAGGTAACCATGGCCCCCAAGTCAAGGCTCGACATGGACGCGATGCTCGCCAAGATCAAGGACCGGCAGTGGGCGCTGGCAGACATCGACTGGGATGCACCGGGTGCCGAGACCATCACCGACGAGATGCGGCCCAAGCTCAAGGCCTTCATGGCCGACCTGTGCTGGATCGAGAATATCGGTGCCCGTGGATTCGCCGCGCTGGCCAAGAAGGCGCCGACACCGACGATCGCGGAGATCTACCGCTACTTCCACGCCGAGGAGCAGCGCCACGCGAACGCCGAGCTGGCGCTGATGCAGCGGTGGGGAATGCTCGAGGACGGTGAGGTTCCCGAGCCGAACGTCAACATCAGGCTTGCGATCGACTGGCTGGACCGCTGGGCCGACGATATGCCGCTGTCGCTGCTGGGCACGGTGATCCCGATGCTGGAGGTCGCCCTCGACGGTGCGCTGCTGAAGTTCCTGCTCGACGAGGTGTCTGATCCGGTGTGTCATCAGGTCTTCGAGAAGATCAACAACGACGAGTCCCGGCATCTCGTGGTCGATTTCGAGGTGCTCGACATGATCGGGCAGGCCAAGATCCGGCGGTTGCTGATCGACTTCGTCGGCCACAACGCCACGCCGGGTCTGATCATCGGCGCGATCATGGGTGCACCGCTGATCAACAGGATCCGCAACGAGATCGTCGCCATGGGTATGGAGCCGGAACGGCTGTACAAGGCCGTGAAGCGGTTCAAGGAACTCGGCGATCGGGGCGAATCCACCCGGCGGGTACCGACTTACCGCTTCCTACGGCGATACGCCGGTGTGGTCACCAACCCCCGCCACCCCTACCATCTGTTGGCCAACTCGATGGTCTGGCTCTCCGACCGGTACCCGCGGCCGCTGCTGCCGTCGGTGCCGAGCTGGGTCAACGAGGTCACCCACGAGCCGGCGGCCTGACATGGCGAGTCGCGTATACGACACGATCATCGTCGGCACCGGCTTCACCGGGATCGGCGCGGCCATCAAACTGACTCAGGCCGGGGTCGACGACTTCGTCATCCTCGAACGCGAGGACCGCGTCGGCGGAACTTGGCGGGACAACACCTATCCCGGTGCGGCATGCGATATCCCGTCGCTGCTGTACTCGTTCTCGTTCGTGGCGAACCCGACGTGGTCACGGGCGTACTCACCGGCCGAGGAGATCCGCCGCCACATCGAGGCCATGGTCGAGGAGTTCGACCTGACCCGCCGAATCCAGTTCGGCGTCGAGGTCAACGGGTTGGCGTTCAACGAGGACGACGGCACCTGGACCATCAAGACCAAGGGCCGCAAGACGTTCCGGGCCCGCACCGTGGTCCTCGCCTCGGGTCCGCTGCCCGACCACAAGCTGCCCGACATCAGGGGTATCGACACCTACGAGGGAACCAAGATTCACAGCGCCCGGTGGGACCACGACTACGACTTCACCGGCAAGCGGGTGGCCGTCATCGGCACCGGTGCCAGCGCCGTGCAGATCGTGCCCGAACTGGTCAAACAGGCCGCGTTCGTCAAGGTGTTCCAGCGCACCCCTGGATGGGTGATGCCACGGTTGGACATCGCCACGCCCCAGCGGGCCCAGACGTTGTTCGCCAAGGTTCCTGCCGCACAACGCCTTGCCCGCCAGGCGCTGTACTGGGGTCACGAGGCCAGTGCCACCGCACTGGTGTGGGACTCACCGCTGACCGGCGTCGTCGCCCGGCTCAGCAAGGCCCACCTGCGCCGTCAGGTCAAGGATCCGTGGCTGCGCCGTCAGCTCACCCCCGACTTCACGCCTGGATGCAAGCGCATGCTGATCTCCAGCGACTACTACCCCGCGCTGCAACGCGACAACTGCAAGCTCATCGACTGGCCGATTGCCACCATGAGCCCCGTGGGCATCCGCACCAGCGACGGCATTGAGCACCACCTCGATGCGATCGTCTTCGCCACCGGTTATGACGTGCACCTGTCCGGTCCGCCGTATCCGGTCACCGGGATCGGCGGCCGGTCGATGGCCGACGAGTGGTCGGGCGGTGCGCAGGCCTACAAGAGCATCAACGCCCACGGCTATCCGAACCTGTTCATCATGACCGGCCCCAACTCGGGTCCCGGCCACAACTCGCTGCTGGTGTATGTGGAGGGTCAGCTCGACTACGCCGTCGCGGGAATCACCACGATCCTGCGCAATCAGCTGCGCTATCTCGACGTGCGCGAGGACGTCCAACGCCGCTACAACGAGCATCTACAGCAGCGGTTGACCAAGACGACGTGGATGAGCGGCTGCAACAGCTGGTATCTGACCGCCGACGGATTCAACGCGTCGATGTACCCGGGCTTCGCCACCCAGTATCTTCGACAGATGCGCGATTTCAGATTTGGCGACTATGAGGCGGTGGCACGCGACGCGCGCGCCACCCTCACATCGTCTGCCTGACATGACCCCAGCCAAGCCTCCTCGGCAGCCAGCGGGTGCCATCTCGACGATCCTGGGCGGGTTGCGTCGCGCACCCCGCCAGATCCGAAGGGGTTCCCGCGACGTCATCGAGAACGCGGTGTCGCAGCTGTTCGACGCCGCGGTCCAACCGCATGGCATCGAGTCCTCCGGCGAGTACCGCATCGAGGAGCTGGCCCGGCTGGCAGGCACCACCACACGCAACATCAGGGTGTACCGCGACCGCGGTCTGTTGCATCCGCCGCTGCGGGTCGGCCGCATCGCGTTGTTCAACGACACCCACCTGACCCGACTACGCCTCATCACCTCGATGCTCGATCGGGGCTACAACATCGCGCATGTCAACGAGATGTTGTCGGCGTGGGAACAGGGCAAGGACCTCGGCGACATGCTCGGCCTGGAGTCCGCGATCGCCGGCAGCTGGGCCACCGAACGGCCTGAGCGGATGTCGGAGACAGAGGCCCGGCAGCTGGTCAATGACGATGACGCATTCGAGCGGATGCTGGGCAACGGGGTGCTCAAACGCGATCCCGACGACGCCGACCGGATAACCGTGGTGCGCCCCAAGCTGATCGAGATCTTCAACGAGATCCACGAATACGGTGTCGCCACCTCCAAGCTCGTCGACCTGCACGAGCAGATCACCCCGCTCATCGACCAGATCAGCGGACTGCTCGTGGCTGCCGGAGTCGAGCACGTCGTCGATCGACTCAAGCCCGGTGCGGTGCTGCCACCGGATACCGAACTCGCCGAACTGATCACGATGCTGGTGCGGTTCCGCACGCAGGCGGTCAGTGCGGTGACGGCGACGCTGGCCTTCTCGATCGAGTCGACCATCGAATCGGCGGTGAGTCAGATCCTCGGCGACTTCATCGCCAAGGAGGCCGAGCGCGAGCCCGAGGCCTGACGGTCCCTGCGGCCCGCCGTCACTCCCACTCGATGGTGCCCGGCGGCTTGCTCGTCACGTCGAGCACCACCCGGTTGACCTCGGGCACCTCGTTGGTGATCCGCGTCGAGATGCGTTCCAGCACTCCGTAGGGCACCCGCGTCCAGTCCGCGGTCATGGCGTCCTCGCTCGACACCGGGCGCAGCACGATCGGATGACCGTAGGTGCGTCCGTCACCCTGCACGCCGACGGACCGCACATCAGCCAGCAGCACCACCGGGCACTGCCAGATCTGGTTGTCCAGACCCGCCGCGGTGAGTTCCTCGCGCGCGATGGAGTCCGCCCGACGCAGCGTGTCCAGCCGCGACGCAGTCACCTCGCCGACGATCCGGATGGCCAGACCTGGTCCCGGGAAGGGTTGGCGCGCAACGATTTCCTCGGGTACTCCGAGTTCGCGCCCGACGGCGCGCACCTCGTCCTTGAACAGCAGCCGCAACGGTTCGACGAGCTTGAACTTCAGGTCGGCGGGCAGACCGCCCACGTTGTGGTGGCTCTTGATGTTCGCCGCACCGGTACCGCCGCCCGACTCCACGACATCCGGATACAGCGTGCCCTGGACCAGGAACTCGACGTCCGGTCCACCGTCTTCGACGATCTTGCGCACCGCACCCTCGAACGCGCGGATGAACTCGCGGCCGATGATCTTGCGCTTGCCCTCGGGGTTGGTCACACCGGACAGCGTCTCGAGGAACCGTTCCTCGGCGTCCACTGTGACGAGTTTCGCGCCCGTCGCCGCGACGAAGTCGCGTTGCACCTGACCGCGCTCGCCGGCGCGCAGCAGGCCGTGGTCCACGAACACACACGTCAGGCGATCACCGATGGCCTTCTGGACTATCGCAGCCGCAACGGCGGAGTCCACGCCGCCGGACAGCGCACAGATCGCCCGGCCGTCGCCGATCTGGGTGCGGACCTGTTCGACGAGTGCGTCGGCGATATTGGCCGCAGTCCACGTCGAGCCGATCCCGGCGAAGTCGTGCAGGAACCGGCTCAGAATCTGCTGCCCGTGCGGCGTGTGCAGAACCTCGGGGTGGTACTGCACCCCGGCGAGACGACGGCCGCGGTCCTCGAACGCCGCGACCGGCGCCCCGGCACTGGTGGCGACGACATCGAAACCGGTGGGCGCCTCGGTGACGGCGTCACCGTGGCTCATCCACACCGGCTGGCTCTCCGGCAGGTCCGAATGGAGCTGTCCCCCGGTGACATTGAGCGTCGTGCGGCCGTACTCGCTGGTGCCGGTGTGCGCGACCGTACCGCCGAGGGCCTGGGCCATCGCCTGGAAGCCGTAGCAGATACCGAAGACCGGGATCCCGAGATCGAACAGCGCCGGGTCGAGCCGAGGCGCCCCTTCGGCGTACACGCTGGCGGGGCCGCCGGACAGGACGATCGCCTGAGGGTCCTTGGCCTTGATCTCCTCGATGGTCGCGTTGTGCGGGATCACCTCGGAGTAGACCCGCGCTTCGCGGACACGTCGCGCGATGAGCTGCGCGTACTGCGCGCCGAAGTCGACGACCAGGACGGGGCGGGGGGCTGCAGATTCCACCCGGTCAGTCTAGTGGTGCCCAATCAGCGCGGATTGGTGACAACGAGTTCGTGGTCACCGGTCTGCCACGCCTGCTCGAACACGTCCATGGTCACCTGTTCACCGCGGGTGTCCTCGCCGCCGCTGTCCCCGAGGTAGACGATGTCGTTGTCGACGTCGATCGCCGCGACGGTGATCAGATGACTGCAGTTGGTTCGGTCGCCCTCGGTGTCCCAGATGATCTTCGAGTTCACACAGACGATGGCCTGCTGGCCATTGCCCAGGTAGTCCATGAGCGCCTCGATGCCCGTCTCAGTCCCACCGTCGTCAGCGACGAAGTCGTTGGTGTATTCAGCGCCGATTCCGTACTGATCCAGCAACAGGAGCAGGTCTTTCGTGCACGTCCCGTGGCCGACTCCGCCGTCGGCCGGGTCGATGCTCTCGTCGTACACCGGCTCACCCGGTGAGCACTTGCTGGGCGTGTTGGCCGCAAGGTCGATTATCTGACGCTCGGTCGGGGGCTGGTCGGTGATCTCACCGATGACGGCCCGCGTTGCCATCAGCCCGCAGTCACCCTCGGACTGCTGCTCCCAGTTCCGGGTCGCGGCGTCGGGGTCGCCGTAGACCCCGCTGTACTCGTTGGGACCGTCCTGCTCGTCCCGGGCGGCGACGGACGCCTCAATCTTCGCGCGGTCCCCACCCGGCTTCGGCCGGGCGACCTCGGTACAACCCCAGTTCGACTCGGCGGCCGCATCACTTGTCGTCTCAGCTGGGGGCGAGTCCGAGCCGCAGGCAGCACCGAAGAAGGCAGCCGCGGCGGCCAGGCAGATAGCGACCCGTCGGGCTCGCCGACTGTTTGAAATGACAACCATCGACAGAAACTAACAAAGCAGGTCGCCCCCTGGCGGGCCTTTACTGACGCAGCCGTCACCGAGGTTCGGTGAGATCGGCTGCCGCCGCGGCTATGGACTCGCGAACGACGGCGTCGTCGACCGCGTCCAGGCCGAGCGCGGTGCGCAGAAAGGGCTGGAAGAGATGCCAGCCGAGTTGCAGTGCAACGACGTTCGCGGCCGCGAGCTTGGCGCTGGTGTCGTCATCGAAGCGGGGGCGGAGCTGCTCGAGTAGTTCGGTCAGATTCGGGAAGCTGCTCTGCAACTGCCCCACCGGATAGCCGTCCAGCAGCGCGCGAGCCATCACCCGAAAGTGCCGGCCAGCAGCCTGTTCGATCTCCGCCTGCGTCGCGCCGGCGCGGCGCAGGTCGGTGATGTTGCCCGCGAGGTGATCGAGAACCGAACCGACGAGGCGGTCCTTGGTACCGAAGTGACGGAACACCAGCCCGTGGTTGACCTTCGACCGTGTCGCGACATCGCGGATCGAGGTGGCGGCCGGCCCCCGTTCCGCGAACAACTCGGATGCGGCCTCGAGCACCGCTGCCGCCACTTCCTCACGCCCCACCGGGGCCGCGACCTGCTTGGATGGCGGCCGTGTAGTCATCTGGCTACACTAGCCGAGGCATGGTGTAGTCACTTGACTACACCGCACCGAGTGAACGAGGAGACCACATGACATCGGCCCCGACCATCACCAAGCTCGGCAGCCGCATCGGCGCCCGCGTCGATGGGGTGGCTCTCGACGGCGACCTGCCCAAGGACACCGTCGCGACAATCCGCGCCGCCCTGCTGGAACACCGGGTGATCTTCTTCCGCGGCCAGGACCAGCTCGACGACGAGCGCCAGAACGCGTTCGCACGACTGCTGGGAACCCCGGTCGGGCACCATGCCCTCAAGCAGGACGGTGCCCCGCTCATCACGCCGATCGACTCCGAGTACGCCAAGGCAACCCGCTGGCACACCGACGTCACGTTCGTCCCCGACTACCCCTCCGCATCGATCCTGCGCGCCGTGACACTGCCCGAATACGGCGGCTCGACGCTGTGGGCATCCACGGCCGCGGCCTACGACGCGCTGCCCGCGCCGCTCAAGACACTCACCGAGAATCTGTGGGCCGTGCACAGTAATCGGTACGACTACGCCGCCGCGCCTGTGGCCGAAGTGAACGACGAGCAGCAGCGATTGCGCGACGCCTTCATGAAGCCCGACTTCCGCACCGAGCATCCGGTGGTACGGGTTCATCCCGAGACCGGTGAGCGCACCCTGCTGGCCGGAGACTTCGTCCGCGGATTCCTCGGCCTGGACAGCCATGAGTCACAGACCCTGCTCGACTTGCTACAGCGTCGGATCACCATGCCCGAGAACACCATCCGATGGAACTGGGCACTGGGCGACGTCGCCATCTGGGACAACCGGGCCACCCAGCACCGCGCGGTCGACGACTACGACAATCAGCGCCGCGTCATGCACCGGGTGACGCTGACCGGCGACGTGCCCGTCGACGTGCACGGGCAGTCCAGCCGCCCGCTCGCCGACGCAGCACTGCTGGTGGCGAGCTGAGCCGGTCGATCAGCCTGCGGAGCTGACCGGCTCGATCGGCAACCGCCGCAGGGCCGCAGGCGCTGTCGCCGGCACGACCGGATGTCCGGGCGCGACCGGCGCCAGCCTGCGGTACGGGTCCCCCTGATCGGGTCGCAGATCGTTCTCACCCTTGTTCGGCCAGAGCGAGGCGGCCCGTTCAGCCTGCGCGGTGATCGACAGCGATGGGTTCACCCCGAGGTTGGCCGAGATCGACGCACCGTCCATGACGTGCAGCGTCGGGTAGTTGTACACCCGCTGATACGGGTCGATGACACCGTGCTCGGGGCTGTCACCGATCGCGGCGCCGCCGAGGAAGTGCGCGGTCAGCGGGATGTTGAACAGCTCCCCCCACGTGCCTCCGGCAACGCCGTTGATCTTCCTGGCGATACGCCGGGTGACCTCATTGCCCGCCGGGATCCACGTCGGGTTCGGCTCACCGTGGCCCTGCTTGCTGTCCAACATGCGGAAGCCGAACTTCGTCTTCCTGGTGAAGGTGGTGATCGAGTTGTCCAAGTGCTGCATGACCAGCGCGATCACGGTGCGCTCGCTCCACTGCCTGGGATTGAGCATTCGCAGCATCTGCTTCGGATCCTCGCCCGCCTGATCCAGCAGCTGCCGCCACCGCGGGGTGTCAGTGCCCTGCGGTCCGGTGCCGTCTGTCATCAGCGTCTGCAGCAGACCCATCGCGTTCGAGCCCTTGCCGTAACGCACGGGTTCGACGTGGGTGTCGCTCGTCGGGTGGATCGACGACGTGATCGCCACACCGTGAGTGAGGTCGTACTCGCCGGTGACCTTCAGGGTGGCGGCGCCGACGATGGACTCCGAGTTGGTCCGCGTCAGCACGCCGAGCTTGTCGGACAGCTTGGGCAGCTTGCCCTTGTCACGCATCTTGAACAACAGCTTCTGCGTGCCATAGGTGCCCGCGGCGAGGACGACGTGGCGCGCCGTGAACGTCTTGCGCCTGCGGCGCAGCTTGCTGCCGGTGCGCGCGGTGCGCACCTCCCACAGCCCGTCTGGGCGCTGTTCGAAACCGGTGACGATGGTCAGCGGATGCACCTGTGCGCCAGCCGATTCCGCTAATCCCAGGTAGTTCTTGAGCAGAGTGTTCTTGGCACCGTACCGGCAGCCCGTCATGCATGCTCCGCACTCAAGACAGCCTGTCCGCGCCGGGCCCGCACCGCCGAAGTACGGGTCGGGCACCGTCTTGCCCGGCACCTTCTCGCCATCGGGCCCGAAGAACACACCGACGGGCGTCGGGACGAACGTGTCGCCGACACCCATATCGTCGGCGACCTCCTTCATGATGCGGTCGGCATCGGTGAACGTCGGGTTGGTCACGACGCCGAGCATCCGCTGAGCCTGGTCATAGTGCGGCATGAGCTCGGCGCGCCAGTCGGTGATGTCCTTCCACTGCGCGTCGTTGAAGAACGGGTCCGGCGGCACGTACAGCGTGTTGGCGTAGTTGAGCGAACCGCCTCCGACACCGGCGCCGGCCAGGATCATCACGTTGCGCAGCAAGTGGATGCGCTGGATGCCGTACATGCCGAACTGCGGCGCCCACAGGAACTTACGCAGGTTCCACGATGTCTTCGCGAAGTCCGCGTCCTCATAGCGCCGGCCGGCCTCCAGCACGCCGACTCGGTAGCCCTTCTCGGTGAGCCGCAGCGCGCTGACGCTGCCCCCGAAGCCCGAGCCGATGATCAGGACGTCGTAGTCAGGATCCATGCCAACAGTATGAACTTACCGACCGGTAACTAGCTAGACAGGGGACCCTAACTTGTAAAGCTAGCTGCCGACGGCCAGACCGACCTTCTGGAACTCCTTGAGATCGCAGTACCCGGCCTTGGCCATCGCGCGGCGTAGACCGCCGACGAGGTTCAGCGACCCGAACGGGTCATCGGATGGCCCGGACAGCACCTGCGCCAAGGACGGCCGCTCACCCAACGCGACCTGCAGCAGCGCACCACGCGGCAATGACGGGTGCGCGGCGGCCGACGGCCAGAACCAGCCGCCGCCCTGTGACTCCTCGGCGGCGGCGAGCGGTGTGCCCAGCACCACGGCGTCGGCGCCGCACGCGATGGCCTTGGCCAGCTCGCCTGAGGTGTGGATGTCGCCGTCGGCGAGCACGTGCACGTAGCGGCCGCCGGTCTCATCGAGATACTCCCGCCGCGCGGCGGCGGCGTCGGCGATCGCGGTCGCCATGGGCACGCTGATGCCCAGCACCTCATCACTGGTGGTGACACCGGCGGTGGAACCGTAGCCGACGATGACGCCTGCGGCTCCGGTGCGCATCAGATGCAATGCCGTGCGGTGATCGAGCACGCCGCCAGCCACGACGGGCACGTCCAGTTCGGAGATGAATGTCTTGAGGTTCAGCGGCTCGCCATCGGACGCGACCCGCTCGGCCGAGATGATGGTGCCCTGGATGACCAGCAGGTCGATACCCGCCGCCACCAGCGTGGGGGTCAATGCCTGCGCGTTCTGCGGGCTGACCCGCACCGCGGTGACAACGCCGGCGTCTCGGATGCGCATGACCGCGGCACCGAGCAGCTCGGGATCCAGTGGGGCGGCGTGCAACTGCTGAAGCATCCGGATCGCCGCCGTCGGATCAGGCTCCTTGGCCGCGACCTCGATCACCTCGGCGACCCTGGCCTCGACGTCGGCGTGCCTGCCGATCAGGCCCTCGCCGTTGAGCACGCCCAGCCCACCCTGCTTGCCCAGTTCGATGGCGAACTCGGGCGAGACCAAGGCGTCGGTGGGATGGGAGACGACCGGGATCTCGAAGCGGTAGGCATCGAGCTGCCATGTCGTCGACACGTCCTGCGAGGACCGGGTTCGCCTCGACGGCACGATGTTGATGTCGTCGAGTTCATAGGTCCGTCGGGCGTTTCTGCCCAACCCGATTTCAACCATGTCACGCATGCTGACTAGATTCCCCCGGCCCTAACGGGCGTAGTAGTTGGGTGCTTCGACGGTCATCGTGATGTCGTGCGGATGGCTCTCCTTGAGACCTGCCGCGGTGATCTGCACGAACTGCGCCTGCTGCAACTGCTCGATCGTGGCCGCGCCCGTGTAGCCCATGGCTGCGCGCAGACCACCCGTCAACTGGTGGATGACAGTGGACAGCGGACCGCGGAACGGAACCCTGCCCTCGATGCCCTCGGGGACCAGCTTGTCCTCGCTCAGCACGTCGTCCTGGAAGTAGCGGTCCTTCGAGTAGGACTTCTGGGTGCCCCGAGTCTGCATCGCTCCCAGCGATCCCATGCCTCGGTAGCTCTTGAACTGCTTGCCGTTGACGAAGATGAGGTCACCCGGGGACTCCGCGGTGCCAGCCAGCAGGGAGCCCAGCATCGCGGTCGAGGCCCCCGCGGCGAGTGCCTTCGCGATGTCACCCGAGTACTGCAGGCCACCGTCGGCGATCACCGGCACGCCGTGCGGCGCGCATGCCGCCGTGGCCTCCAGGATCGCGGTGATCTGCGGTGCGCCGACTCCCGCGACGACGCGCGTGGTGCAGATCGAACCGGGCCCGACGCCCACCTTCACCGCGTCTGCGCCCGCCTCGACCAACGCAGCGGCCGCGGCACGGGTGGCGATGTTGCCGCCCACCACCTCCACGCGGTCGCCCATCGTGGACTTGACCCACGCGACCATGTCGAGCACGCCGCGGTTGTGCGCATGCGCTGTGTCCACGATCAGCACGTCGACGCCGGCGTCGGCCAGTGCCATCGCACGCTCGCGCGCATCGCCGCCGACTCCGACGGCCGCACCGACCAGTAGCCGGCCGTCGCTGTCCTTCGTGGCGAGGGGGAACTGCTCGGTCTTGACGAAGTCCTTGACGGTGATGAGGCCCGTCAGCTTTCCGTGGCCGTCGATGATCGGCAGCTTCTCGATCTTGTGCCGGCGCAACAGGCCGAGCGCGGCGTCAGCGGTGACACCCTCCTGCGCAGTGATCAGCGGCGCCTTGGTCATCACCTCGGCGACGGGCTTGCTCATATCGGCTTCGAAACGCATGTCGCGGTTGGTGATGATGCCGACGAGCGCCCCTGCCGGGTCCACCACGGGCAGACCCGAGATCCGGAACCGGGCACACATGGCGTCGACCTCGGCCAGTGTGTTCTCGGGCGAGCACGTCACGGGGTCGGTGACCATGCCCGCCTCGGAGCGCTTGACGGTCTCGACCTGGCCGGCCTGCTCGGCGACCGACACGTTGCGGTGCAGGACACCCATGCCGCCCGCCCGCGCCATCGCAATCGCCATCCGGGCCTCGGTGACGGTGTCCATCGCGGAACTCACGAGTGGGACGCGCAGCCGGATCTTGCGAGTCAGCTGGCTCGACGTGTCCACGTTCGCGGGAATCACGTCCGAGGCGGCGGGAAGCAGGAGCACGTCGTCGAACGTGAGCCCGAGCATCGCAATCTTGGTCGGGTCGTCGCCGCCGGTGGGCACCGGAACGGCGAGAGGAAAACTACGTTCAGCGATCGACATGGGTGAGGCCTCCCAAAGCGGGGCACATAGAGACGTTTAGGTGTCCATCTTATCGGCACGTACCCACGTGATCTGGTTCACGCCAGATCATGCTCGACTGATCTTGGAATCCGACGCCAACACTCCCCCACGGCGGCGTGGACGGCTGGCGCGATAGCCGCGCCGCTGCGTAGTGTGGAACCGTGCGTGATCACCTGCCGCCGGGTCTGCCGCCGGACCCGTTTGCCGACGACCCATGTGATCCGTCTGCTGCGCTCGATGCGATCGAGCCCGGCCAGCCGCTGGACCCGCAGGAACGCATCGCGGTTGAGGCCGATCTCGCCGACCTGGCGGTATACGAGGCCCTGTTGGCCCACAAGGGCATTCGCGGCCTGGTTGTCTGCTGCGACGAGTGCCAGCAGGACCACTACCACGACTGGGACATGCTGCGCGCAAACCTGCTGCAGCTTCTGGTCGACGGTACGGTCCGTCCCCACGAGCCGGCGTACGATCCGGAACCCGACGCCTACGTGACGTGGGACTACTGCCGCGGTTACGCGGATGCCTCGCTCAACGAGGCGACATCGTCGGACTCCGACGGCTATCGCTGACGGCGTAACCGCTCAGCTCATTCACCGCCACCCGGCGCCACGACTGTGGTCGTCACGGGTGCGACGCTCTCCTCGCCCGCATCGGTCGACTCCTCGCGCACGGTCGACGGCGCGGCCGACGTCGTAACCGCCGTCCTGGGCGCACTGGCGGGCTGACTCGGCTCCGCGGCCGGGGCTTGGCTCACCGGGGGCGCTTCGGCGACCGGAGCCGTTGGCACCGTCGTCGTGGCGGTCACGGTGGACGTCGCGGCCTTGGTCGCGGTTGTCGTCGTCGGCGCCGTCGTCGTAGGAGCCGTCGTGGTCGGAGCCGTCGTGGTCGGGGCGGTTGTCGTCGACGGGGCCGTCGTGGTCGACGTGCTGGGTGGCGCGGTCGTCGTCGAGGTCGGCACCGAACTGGTCGGTGTTGAACTCGGCGGTGTTGAACTCGGCGGCGTTGACGTCTCGGTCGGGCTCGTCGGCGAGGTTGACGGCAGCGACGAATCCGACGGCGGCGTGAGCAGCACCTCGGGTCCGGGGGTGTCAGTCGGCGACGGCAGCGACGTGTCCGACGGTGATGCCGGGACTGACGTCGGGGCTGACGTGGTGTCTTCGATGACGGGAACGGGCAGCAGCGTCAGCGGCGAGTCGGGCAGAACCGGCATGGGGTCGCCCACCGGGGGCAGCGTCGCCGCGGGGTTCTGCTCGACGACCTTGTAGGTCAGGGCGTTCCACTGCTCGATCAGGTCGTGCTTGCTCTCCACCTGCTCGACGCTCTGCACGGTGGTCGACAGCGCGACGAGCTTGTCCTGGGCCTGATCCCACTGGCCCTGCTCGACCAGTCGCTGAACCTCGGCCAGCTCGGTCTGCGCGGCGAGCACCACCTGATCGTCACGGGTGGCCTTCTGGTCGCCGAAGAACATCGTCCGCACGCCATACAGACCGTCGCCGGGTGCCGCACCGTAGACGGCCGCACCGAATCCGCCGAGGCACAACACGGCCGCGGCGGCGGAACCGACGACGGCCAGATGCCCGCGGCCAACACGTCGGGTGGAGGGCTGGCCCGCACGCAGGGCCTCGACGGCGTCCTGCTCGGTGATCGTTACGGAGGTCGGCGTCTCGCGGACACCGTCGCGCCAGTCGGCGAACAGGAACGCCAGTTCTGCCTCTTCGCGATCCGTCGAGTAGGCCTGCCGGTTGGAACTCAACGCCTCGATGAACTGATCGACGCGGTTGATCTCGTTGAGCGACGGGTCTCCCCCGTTGGAGGACCAGCGACCGTAATCAGCCATGGTCTGGTCCTGTCGCTACGATTTCGGCCTTCAACCGCGCCAGCGCGCGGTGCTGTGCCACACGGACGGCGCCCGCCGTACTGCCGACCGCCTCGGCGGTCTCCTCGGCGCTCATTCCGACGACGACGCGCAGGATCACGATCTCGCGCTGCTTCTCGGGCAGGGTGGCCAGCAGCTTGTCCATCCGGGCGGCCGACTCGGAGTCGATCGCCATCTGCTCGGGTCCGGCGTCTCTCGACGGCCGGTCCGGCAGGGTGTCGGTTGCATCGCTCTTGTTACGCCCAGCAGCGCGGTGGGAGTCAGCAACCTTGTGTGCGGCGATGCCATAGACGAAGGCCAGGAACGGTCGTCCCTGATCCCTATAGCGCGGCAGCGCCGTGATGGCGGCCAAGCACACCTCCTGAGCCACGTCGTCAGCTGATACACCACTTCGTTCCGCGGTTCCGATCCTCGCCCGGCAATACCGGACGATGATCGGGCGGATGGTCTCCAGCACTATCCGGAGCGCGTCTCGATCGCCGGCCACCGCCTGAGCAACGACAGCATCGAGACCATCTCCCGAAATTGTCATCGTGCGCGATCTCTCCAGCGTTACGGATGGGGCGCAATCCCCATGCTCAGATAAAGACTAATGATCCCGTTGCAGCGGGCAGAATCAGCGGACCGTCCATGCGCCGCCCCTGCGACGTACCGTATCTGCGGACACGTCACGAATGGTGGCGATGTCCTCCGGCGTGTTCGAGGCGCTGCCGACATCGGCAAGCAAACACGCCAAAGCCCAGCTCAGCGGCACCAGACCCAGACGCTGCGCGAGACCGAGGGCCGCATCTGCGACACGGCTGGATGCGGACGTCTCGCCGCTGCAACACAGCGCGGCGGCCAACACGACCTCTGACTTCACGGCGTGTCGCATCGAACCGGTGCTTCCGGCCAGCGTGACGGCCCGCTCGGCATGGTCGACCGCCGCCGCCCCCTCGCCGGTCACCATCGCCAGCTCGGCCGACACCCACGCCAACCGGACGGGTATGCGCGCCGCGAGGCCACACGCCGAGCCGCGCGCAACGGTGTCGCGCGCCCTTCGGAGCAGCCGGGCCGACGCCGCGAACCGGCCAACGCCGAGCGCGTCGGCGGCCAGTCCGATGAGCGCATCGGCCTCCGCCTCGAGGTCGCCGCCGGCCTGAGCCCACGCCCGGCCGTCCCACACCCTGGCTGCCTCGTGACCGCCGAGCTGGCGCAGGAACGAAGCCCTGGTGCTGAGCGCAAGCGATGCGAGCGGCCCCGCTGCGCCTGACATCCGGCCCAACGTGTCGAGATCGGCCAGAGCGCTGGCGTAACGGCCCTGGCCACCCGCCGCGACCGACCGGTGCCAGAGGTCGACGGCGGAGTGCGCGGCGGGCAACGGCCAGTGGCCCGGCACGGCCCCGAACGCAGCGTCGGACAACGTAGTCATCGAATCGGCACGCTATCAACACCGGCTAAACCACGCCCCGAGAACCCGGTACCGGCGGATACACGCCGAGAAAGTGTTGCCAACTCAACATTGGTTAACACTTGATGGACCAAATGTTAATTCGATGTCAACTCCCTACTGAGGGGCGACAACGCACCGCACGGACCGTTCGTCACCAACAGCGAAAACACGGCCGAACGTCTTGATCTTGAATTTCCGCAACCATGTTTGGGATTGCAGTCCAGTGGCAAAGATGAACGTGACGTAAATTCTCGAGCAGCGGATACACCCCTGAGCGCTTGCGCGGGCCCTTGACTGGATTTCGTGAGTCCTTCTACGTTGTGTGCACGAGTTGTCATCGGCGACATGTACTCGAAATGGTTTTACGACCTCGCGCATTCTCAGATTTGCGAAAGAATCGCGTAGAGAGGGGATTTCCCAATGCCACAGCCACAGCAGCTGCCTGGACCCAACGCCGATATCTGGGATTGGCAAATGCAAGGGCTTTGCCGGGGCGTCGAGTCATCGGTGTTCTTCCACCCCGACGGAGAACGCGGCCGCGCCCGCGCGCAACGCGAGATGCGCGCCAAGGAGATGTGCCGCGCCTGCCCGGTGATCGCACAGTGCCGTTCGCACGCACTCGGTGTCGGTGAGCCATATGGAATCTGGGGCGGCCTGAGCGAGGCCGAGCGCGAGCTGTTGCTCAAGAGAGGAATTCGCCGCTCCGCCTGATCCACGACCAACACAGAGAACCCCATCCCCGGGCGACCGGGGTGGGGTTCTTCGTGTTCCATCGGTGAGTCAATGGCCCGCTCTCCAGTCCTCGAACGTGCGACCATCGGATTCGCCCGGGCCTGGGCGCTGAACTCCGCCGAGGAGAGTTGCATGACAGACGACCAGACTGGCGATCCCGCTGCGTCCTCCGAGGGCACGGTCACCGTGACGGAGGCAGGTGCTGGGACCTACACACAGCAGATCACCCTCGGGCGCCATCGGCTCGTCGCTGACGAGCCACTGCCGATCGGCGACGACGCGGGGCCGACACCCTACGATCTGCTGCTGGCCAGCCTCGGGTCATGTACGTCCATGACGGTACGGATGTACGCCAACGGGAAGGGCTGGCCGCTCGAGCGCGTTCGAGTCACACTGCGACACCAACGCATTCACGCCGAGGACTGTGCTGATTGCGAGACCAAGAAGGGATGGATCAACCAGATTGATCTCCACGTCGAATTGGTGGGCAATCTCGACGAGACTCAACGGCAACGGCTATTGCAGATCGCGCAGCGTTGCCCGATTCATCAGACGCTGACCTCAGAGGTTCACATCACGACCACATCGCAGTGACCGCGACGATGACGCATCGTAGGTTGCACGAGCGTCAAGGACGGGCTGGGCTAAGTCGGGGCCAAGCGACCGAAATGTGCTATACAGGGCTGTCTTTGCGTTCGCTGAGACACTGCTCTCAGCTTCCTTAGCTACGACAACAAAGGATCATGAATGGCAGCCCATTCGGCGGCGCATCGCACCCATCGCAAGAGCGGCAGGCATCGTGCCCCGTCGGAGCCAAGGATTGCTCGGTACGCCTGGCTGGGCGCAGGCGCCGTCACACTCGGCATCGGTGCGGCCATGGCGAACGGGGCTGGCGTCGCCGGCGCGGACACCGGTGCGGACGACGGGTCGACATCAAGCGCGACACAGTCGACACCCGCTGCACAAACACCCAACGACGGTGGTTCACAGCCGAACAAGGGTCCCGACACCAAGCCCGTGAGCACGATCGGGTCGGGCCGTGACGACGCCGTCGACGATGAGGCTGTCGAGCCGAGTCCGGGCGGGTCGAGTGCAGGCGGGTCGACGAGTCCGTCGTCGTCGGCCGGCAACCCGCCGGTGACATCCGTCGCGGCAAGCGGCGGCAACGTGAAGACCGTGATCAAGCACGGCGACAAGATCGCGAACCTCCTTCGCGCGAACGCGAAGAAGTCCGACAAGCTCGCCCCCGCCGAGGCCACCGCGGCCACCGAGGACGTCAAGAGCGACGAGGACGCGGCAGTCGAGGACGTCACGGCGCCCCCGTCGACGTCACCGTCCACCGTCCCCGGAACACGTTCCAAGCCGCTCGCGCTGGTGACCGATGTCGAGCCAGACCCGGTCATTGACCTCGTGGAGGAACCGGCACCCAAGGCCGGTGAGGCACCGGTGCCGTGGAGCCTGAATCCGTTCCGGCCGATGCCGCCCGAGCCGGCCCCCAACGACATGCCGGGCCCGATCTGGGACGTCGAGAAGGCCATCCTCAAGGCCTTCGACCCCGCGCCGTTCCTGAAGCCGTTCGTCCGTGAGGGCTTCGAAGCCGGGTTCCGGGTCAGTCAGATGATCCCGTTCGTCAACGCGGTGATCCCGGCCATCAACATCGTCAATCAGCTCCCGAACCTGGCCAGCCCTGATCCGACGGTTGTCCGGGCCGCGGCTCAGAGCATCGTCAACAACCTCATCGTGACCCTGCACCCGGTTTCGGTGCTGTACTACGCCTACGACGAGGTTGCGGACCTCATCAACCTCGAGTACGAGGCGCAGGTGCTCAAGGAGTGGTTCTACTCGACAACCTGGAACCTCCTCGACCCCTTCGCGCTCCTGCACAATAGAGGCGACTCGGGCCTGCCCCTGTCGCCGTCGACCCCGACGTCGCCATCCCAGACTGCCCCGGAAGTCATTCTTGCGGCCTCGACCAGTGCCATCGCCGCAACCACCGACGACCCGGGGTCGAATCCGTTCCGCGCGAACGATCCCGACCCCACCGCAATGCCGAAGTCATTGCTTGAGGTCCGCAACATCATCATGTCCGCCCTCCCCAACGAGGTGGACCCGATTTTCCGCGAGGCATTCGAGTTCGTCTACCGGACAAGCCAGATGGTGCCGTTCGTCAACGCCGTCGTCCCGATAACGCAGGTTATTCCGGCGATCATCCAGGCGATCGGTGGCGACAGGGCAGGCGCCCAGATCGCCATCAATCAACTGCTCCTCACCACGGGGCCGCTATCGATCCTGTTCTACGGCTACGACCAGATCGCCGACCTGCTCAATGTCGAGGAAGCCGCCTTCGCCGCGAAGGAGTTGCTCTACATCAGCCTGTGGGACGGCCTCGATCCGACGGGGCTGCTGCACAACGTGGGCGATTCCGGCCTGCGCCGCTGAACGAGTCGGCTCACGCCGTTGGGTTGAGGCCATAGACGTGCACCGGGGCTGACTTACCTTTCAGGGCATGAGATCCCCGCTCGGTCAGCCCGGGTGGCCGAGCGACAAGTGCGTCGACGCAGTGACCGGTGAGCAGGATCGCATCACCGGTCGCCTTCGTGAGCTGCTCGACGCGGGCTGCGACATTGACGGTGTCACCGATCAACGTGAACTCGAGCTTCCCGCCACCACCGATGGTGCCCGCGATCACCACACCGGTGTTGATCCCGACGCCGATCCGCAGCACGCCGCCGAACCGCTCGCCCACCAGGCGGTGAATCAGCACCGCGGCGCTCACCGCCTCGTCGGCATGATCCGCGAGGTCGTTGGGGGCGCCGAAGACGGCCAGCGCGCCGTCACCGAGGAACTTGTTGACGTGCCCACCCGCGTCCACGACGGCGGGCACCACGATCTCGAACAGCGCGTTGAGCCGAGCGACGGTGTCCTCGGCCGTGTTCGCCTCCGCGAACGGCGTGAAGTCCCGGATGTCCACGAACATCACCGTCACCTCGCGACGCTCGCCGCTGAACACATCGTCGCCCTGCTCCAGCAGCCGCGCCGCCAAGCCCGGGTCGACGTAGATCCCGAACGCGGCCTGAAGTCGTTGCCGCTCAGCCAAACCCGCCTGCATACGGTTGAACGACGCCGCCAGCGCGCCGAGGTCATCGTCCTGCACCACCGGTAGACGTTGACTGTAGTCACCGGCAGCAACACGCTCAGTTCCTCTGGTGAGATCTCGAATGGGTTGCAGGAGAGGAGAATATGCGGCCCAAAGCAACGGCCCACAGACAACCACCAGCACACCGCCGAGCACGACGGCGAGCACAGGGCCGTGCCTGCCCACATCGAACACGTCTCCCAGCAACGCGCCCAAAACGGCGAACGCAAACCCCACCGCGAGCATGGCCGCGATAGTCCACGTGGTGAACGTCGGACGAGAGCGAGGCAGGGAATCACCGATTCCCGCACCCGAGATGAGCGCAGCCCTAGCGGGCCGCAACGCTCCCTCGGTGTAGCTGTGCACAGTGATCAGCTGGCCAGCAGTTGCGGCGATCGCGCCCGTGACCGCGTACTGGACCAGCCGTGACCCGCTCGCTCCGGCAATCGTCCCGACACCAACGAACAGCGCCGCGGCCCAGACAACGGTGAGGACCACCGACCTCACAATCGCTGTCCGGCCATACCTGTAGGTGGCCTGTAGCGCGCTCTCTCGATCGACGTCCTCGCCAGCGGCCCACCGCTCACCGAGGCGGACCCCACTCGTACCGGGAAGTATCAGCACGTACAGGTAGGCGAATATGGCGACCACGTTCACCGCGACCACTTCGATGTAGCGATCGGATCTCTCGAAGGCGACAATGGCCAGCGACCAACCTAGATAAATCGGCAGCGCCAGCGGGAACGTGAGCACCCAACACGCCCACGAATACCTGGCCCCGTACCGATCCCACGCCCACTGCCAGATGCGGTCCATGCCAATAGACGAAACACCTCTGGAGAAGGTGAAGTACGGGTTTTCCGGGTTCTCTGCGGCCGGGCTAAGTCGTTGACGCCGGTGCCGCCAGCCAACTGGGCGGGCGCTTCTCAATGAAGGCCTGGACGCCCTCGAGCGCGCTCGGATCCATCATGTTGCAGGCCATGGTCGCGCCCGCATCCTGATACGCGGATTCGATACCGACCTCGATCTGGCGGTAGAACAGGGACTTCCCCACCGCGACGGCGACGGCCGGCTTGGCAACAATGCGCGCCACCAGCTCCTCGACCGCGTCGTCGAGCGCGTCGGCCGCAACCACCCGGTTGACCAGTCCCAACACGCGCGCCTCCTCGGCAGAGACGAATTCGCCCGTGACGAGCATCTCGAAGGCTGCTTTACGCGGCACATTGCGGGACAGCGCCACCCCGGGTGTCGCGCAGAAGAGCCCGACGTTGATGCCGCTGACCGCGAAGCGCGCGTCATCGCTCGCCACCGCGAGGTCACACATCGCGACGAGCTGGCATCCCGCAGCAGTCGCGAGCCCATGAACACGGGCGATCACCGGGACCGGCACGCGCTGGATCGCGAGCATCACGGCTGTGCACTGTGCGAACAAGCGCTCGTAGTACTCGAGAGAGGGCTCGGCCCGCATTTCCTTCAGATCGTGACCAGCGCAGAAGGCCTTGCCGGTTGCCCCGAGCACGACGGCGCGGACCCCGTCATCATCGGCAAGCGCGTCGACGGCGTCACCTAGCGCCGCGAGCATCGCCTCGGACAGTGCGTTGAATGTCTTGGGGCGGTTCAGTGTCAGCGTCACGACGCCGCGATCATCGCGGTGTTGCAGCAACAGCGGTTCGTCCATCGCGTTGACCTCTTTCGATTGCCGCGGCGTTGATGACCGTGCTCGCGCAGCTAGACGCATTCTTCCCTTCGCTGCGCATACGCGCGACCACATCAGCCCCGCGCCCTAGCTCTAACTAGGCCGGCTGACCCGCCAACTCACATTTGACCGTCCACACGGTGGCACGGATCGGAATGTGCCTCCCGAAACGAAAGCACCCCCGGCCCACAGGACCGGGGGTGCTTTCGTGAATCAGTGCCTAGTGAGCGTGGCCGTGGTGGCCGTGCCCGTGATCATCGTCCGCCTCGACGGGCTTCTCGACGATCGCGGTCTCGGTGGAGAGCACCATGCGCGCGACCGATGCCGCGTTGACCACCGCGGAGCGGGTGACCTTCACCGGGTCGACGATGCCGTCGGCAACCAGATCGCCGTACGACAGGGTCGCGGCGTTGAAGCCGTGCCCGGCGGGCAGTTCGCGGACCTTGTTCACCACGACGGCCCCATCGAGGCCTGCGTTGGTGGCGATCCAGTACAGCGGGGATGACAGCGCTGCGGCGAAGACGTCAACGCCGATCGCCTCGTCACCACTGAGCGACTCGCGCAGCTTGTCCAGCACCGCGCCGGCCTGAACCAGCGCCGCGCCACCACCGGTGACGATGCCCTCCTCGACGGCTGCCTTGGCCGCGGCGACCGCGTCCTCGACGGCCTCCTTGCGCTTCTTCAGGTCGGTCTCGGTGGCCGCGCCGACCTTGATGACCGCGATGCCGCCGGCCAGCTTGGCCAGCCGCTCCTCGAGCTTCTCGCGATCCCAGTCGGAATCGGTCGACTCGATCTCGGCCCGCAGCTGTGAAGCGCGCGCCTGCACGGCATCGGCAGAGCCGCCACCGTCGACGATCACGGTGCTGTCCTTGTTGACCACGACGCGGCGCGCGGTGCCCAGCACGTCCAGCCCGGCCTCGCGAAGCAGCAGCCCCACATCGGGGTTGACGACCTGGCCGCCGGTGACGACCGCAAGGTCGTCGAGGAACGCCTTGCGGCGGTCACCGAAGAACGGTGCCTTGACCGCCACGGCCTTCAGCGTCTTGCGGATCGCGTTGACCACCAGGGTGGACAGCGCCTCACCGTCGACGTCCTCGGCAATGATCAGCAGCGGCTTACCGGATTCGGCGACCTTCTCCAGCAGCGGGAGCAGATCGGGCAGCGAGCTGATCTTGTCGCGGTGCAGCAGCACCAGCGCATCCTCGAGGACGGCTTCCTGCGAGTCGAAGTCGGTGACGAAGTACGCCGACAGGAAACCCTTGTCGAAGCCGACGCCCTCGGTGACCTCGAGTTCGGTCGACATCGTCGACGATTCCTCGATGGTGACGACGCCGTCATGGCCGACGACGGTCATTGCCTCACCGACCAGTTCGCCGATCTCCGCGTCGCGCGAGGAGACGGTGGCGACCTGCGCGATGGCCTTCTTGTCGTTGACCGGGGTGGCCGCGGCGAGCAGCGCCTCGGACACGGCGTCGGCGGCCTTGCTGATACCCGAGCCGACGGCGATGGGGTTGGCGCCCGCCGCGACGTTGCGCAGCCCGGCCTTGATGATGGCCTGGGCCAGGACAGTTGCGGTCGTGGTGCCGTCACCGGCGACGTCGTTGGTCTTGGTGGCGACCGACTTGACCAGCTGGGCACCCATGTTCTCGAACGGGTCTTCCAGGTCGATCTCACGCGCGATGGTGACACCGTCATTGGTCACCACGGGGCCACCGAAGGCCTTGGCGAGCACGACGTGCCTGCCGCGGGGACCGAGCGTCACGCGTACTGCGCCGGCGAGCTTGTCGACGCCCGCCTCCAACGCCCGTCGCGCAGTCTCGTTGAACTCAATCTGCTTGCTCATGAATGTACTTTCTGACTACGTAGGAGAGATACAACGCATGCCGCCCCGGAAATCACACGTTTCGACGGTGATCTCCGGGGCGGACACGAACGCTTACTTGTTGACGACTGCCAGCACGTCGCGCGCGGAGAGGATCAAGTACTCCTCGCCGTTGTACTTGATCTCGGTGCCGCCGTACTTGCTGTAGATGACGGTGTCGCCCTCGGCGACGTCCAGGGGGATGCGCTTTTCGCCATCCTCGTCCCAGCGGCCGGGGCCAACTGCGACGACGGTGCCTTCCTGCGGCTTCTCCTTGGCCGTGTCGGGGATGACCAGACCGGATGCGGTGGTCGTCTCGGCCTCGTTGGCCTGTACGAGGATCTTGTCCTCGAGTGGCTTGATGTTGACGCTCGCCACGATGGAGCCCTCCACTAGTTCAGGTGTTAGGTCCGGACACCCCGGACCTGTCGATTACCAGGTGTTCGGCACGCGTCCGTGCCCGTTGCGCCGTCGTCGCGGGAGCCGGCACAGGGGGTTGGTCGCCTGCCACCTAGCACTCTATACACGCGAGTGCTAGCACTCAAGGTTGGGGTTCTGCCTAGTTTCGACGCACGGCCGAATCGGCCGCCATCGATGTCAGTGGACGGAACTATAATCGAACATGTGTTCGACCCGCCGCCACCGGAGCCCGCTGAGATGGGCAGACTCGACGATGCCGCGTTGATCGCGGCCGTCGAGGGCTGGGCACGCAGCGCAGCAGCGGCCGAGGCCCGCAAGTACGCCGCCATCGCCGAACTCGAGCGCCGTCGCGATACTGCCGAACACCCCAACTGGGCGTGCGACGACTGGGACGCCGCCGCAGCGGAAATCGCCGCTGCCCTGAATATCGGCCACCGCCGCGCGAGCGGCGAGATGGACATCGCGGTCATGCTGCGTGACAGGTTCCCGAAGGTCGGAGCGATGTTCCTGTCAGGTGCGGTGGACGCCCGTCGGGTGGCAGTGATCGCGGATCGCACCTATCTCGTTCAGGATTCGACCGCGTTGACGGAACTGGACGCCGCGATCGCCGAACGCATCACCGACTGGGGACCGCTGTCCGAGTACAAACTCACGCAGGCCATCGACGTATGGGTCGACTCGGTCGATCCTGGCGCGCTGCGACGCACGCGCAGTAACGCTCGATCGCGCGACTTCAAGGTGTCCGACCCCGACGAGAAGGCCGGCACCTCTGCCGTGTGGGGTCGGTTGTTAGCCACCGATGCCGCACTGCTGAAACAGCGGCTGGCGGCGATGGCCCGCGATGTGTGCGAGGACGACCCACGCACAACGGCGCAGCGCCGCGCCGACGCCGTTGGCGCGCTCGCGGCGGGTTCTCAACACCTTCGCTGCATGTGTGACAACCCGCAGTGCCCCGCAGCCTCCGATGACGGACGTGCCAGCAGTGTCATCGTTCACGTGATTGCCGAGGAGGCGGCCACGACCGGCTCTCCCGACCCGTACCTGCACGGTGAGGATCCGGTCGGCGACGACAGTGCGGAGGACACCGGCAGTACGAAGGCGGCCTTGATCACGGGCGGCGGCGCGGTGCCCGCGCCCCTGCTGGCCGACCTGATCGCCCATGGTGCGCAGGTGCGACCCGTCGTGGCACCCGACACCGCGCCTGAGCCTCGATATCGGCCCAGCGCCGCACTCGACGAATTCGTCCGGGTGCGGGACATGACGTGCCGCTTTCCTGGCTGTGACCGTCCCGCGATGACCGGCGACATCGACCACACCGTGCCCTATCCGGCGGGGCCCACTCACGCCGGTGGCTTGAAGTGCTACTGCCGAAAGCATCACTTGCTCAAGACTTTCTGGCCGGGATGGTCCGATCACCAGCTGGCCGACGGCACCGTGGTCGTGACCACTCCCACCGGGCGCGCCTACGTCACGAAACCCGGTGCCAGCCTGTTCTTCCCGGGGTGGGCCATCGCCACCCCGGCACCACCGCCTGCCACACCGGCAACGCCAAGTGCCTACCGCTCGGTGATGATGCCGACCCGAAAACGCGCCCGCATGAAGGCACGCGCCGACCGCATCAAGGCGGAGCGCACACTCAACGATGCCCATGTGGCGGAACGCAATAGGCCGCCGCCGTTCTGACGGTTTAGCCGTTCTGACGGTTCTAGCCGTACTGGCGCGGGTCGATCATCAGGTGCGCCGAGACGTCCCCCACCAACTCGACGTCCACCTTGCGTTCGGTGAAGTACCAGCCGTCCTCGTCGCGGGCGAACGTGTCGGCATATCGTCCGACGACGATTGGCTGCAGCGGCACCGTCTCGGTGCCCTGAACGACACAGAACGTCGACCGAGACGTGGCGACGTCACCATCCACGTCGACGATCGGGTTCTGCACCAGGTGCCGCGTGCGCGGCGTATTGCCGTGGTCCGGGAAGCGGCGGGTGGTCGTCGCGAAGAGCTTGGCGATCGAGGATGCGCCGCTCACACCCATGAAGTTGCCCCGGCCGAGCAGTTCACCAACGCCGTCGAAGTCACCCGCGTCGATCAGCTCGGCGTAGCGGTACAGCAGGTCGGTGACGGCAAATCGGGCCGCGAGTGCATCGAGGCTCACGCGACCTGACCCTTCAGCACCGGCAGCCCGGGGTCGCTGGCAACATCGAGTGGCGACGGCGACGCGCCCGCCGCGATGAGCTGGGCGGCAAAGGATGCGATCATCGCGCCATTGTCGGTGCACAGCCGCGGTCGCGGGATGCGTAACGTCAAACCCGCTGCGGCGCAGCGTTCCTCGGCAAGCTCACGCAGCCTTGAGTTGGCCGCCACCCCACCGGCGATCAGCAGCGTCGACACCCCGAGCGTGGTGGCGGCCCGCACGGCCTTCATGGTGAGCACGTCGGCGACGGCCTCCTGGAAGCCTGCGGCCACGTCGGCCTGCGAGGCCTCCGGATGGCTTTCGACGTAGCGCGCCACCGCCGTCTTGAGACCGGAGAAGCTGAACACGTTCGGGGCGTCGCGCGGGCCGGTCATACCGCGCGGGAACACCACCGCATCGCGATCGCCGGTGCGCGCGAGTTCGTCGAGAACCCTGCCGCCGGGATAGCCGAGCCCCAGTAGGCGGGCCACCTTGTCGTAGGCCTCCCCCGCCGCGTCGTCGACGGTGCTGCCGAGTTCCTCGATCGGCTCCCCCAGCGACCGCACGTGCAGCAGGTGGGTGTGACCGCCCGAGACGAGCAGCCCAACGCTCTCGGGCAACGGTCCGTGCTCGTAGACGTCAGCCGCGAGATGACCGCCGAGGTGGTTCACGGCGTAGAACGGCACCTCCCAGGCCGCGGCGTACGCCTTGGCCGCGGCGACGCCGACCAGCAGCGCACCCGCGAGGCCGGGCCCTATGGTCGCGGCGACCACGTCGGGCCGAGAGACGCCTGCGACGTCCAGCGCCCGACGCATGGTGGGGCCGAGCGCCTCCAGGTGCGCGCGGGACGCGATCTCGGGGACGACGCCGCCGAACCGCGCGTGCTCGTCGACGCTGGAGGCCACCTCGTCGGCCAACAGTGTGACGGTGCCGTCGTCAGCGAGATCGCAGATACCGACACCGGTCTCATCGCACGAACTCTCGATCGCCAGGATGATCATCGCGCCACTTCCTCCTTGGCAGGCCTGCGCATCGTGTAGGCGTCAGCCCCGCTGACACGGTAGTACCGCTTGCGGATGCCGACCCGGACGAAACCCGTGCTCTCATACAGCGCGATCGCCGCGTCGTTGTCGGTACGGACCTCCAAGAACACGGCGTCATCCGCCGCGATGGCGAGCAACTGGTCGAGCATGTGACGCCCGATTCCGCGGCCCTGGAACGCACTGTCGACGCCGATGGTGTGAATCTCGAACTCGTACGGCGGTTTCCGGCCCAACCGGGTGATTCCGGCATAGCCGACCAGAACACCGTCGACCCGTGCCGCGACATAGTGGTTGTGCTGGGAGTCCAGTTCGCGCAGGAACGCCACGGCGGGCCACGGGTCGTCGCCGGGGAACAGTTGGGCCTCGAGTTCGGCGCACCGGTCGGCGTCGCGGACCGCCAGCGCGTCGTAGACGACGGTCATCGTCGTCGCTCGCCGGGTGGCGTGGCATCCGGGCGGCGCAGATAAAGCGGCACCAGCGGTGCGGGCGCGACCGACCAGTCCACGGCGCGAACCAGACCCGACGCCGTCGGATACACCGGGGCGAGCCTCGGCAGGTCGAAAAGCGCGGCGTGCTCGGGTGAGCCCGCCACCGCATCCGCATCGACGGGGACGTCGGCGGGCGCGGCCACCGCCGGACCGTCGATCCTGACGCTGTCGCGGTAACGCGCCCAGTAGACCTCGCGACGTCGGGCGTCGGTGACCACAAGGGCCTCACCGGCGGTGTCCACCCCGATGGCATCGAGGCTGCACACGCCGTACACGGGGATGTCGAGGGCATGACCGTAGGCGGCCGCGGTCGCCATGCCGACCCGCAGCCCGGTGAAGGGGCCGGGGCCGCATCCGACCACGACCGCGGTGAGGTCCGCCATCGCGACTCCCGCATCGGCCAAGGAGGCCAACACATTCGGCGTTATCCGCTCGGCGTGTGCGCGGGGGTCGAGCGTGACATGCTCGGCGAGCACCTCCACGGAGTCCGCACGCCGGATCACCCCAGCGGTGACGGCGGGTGTCGCGGTGTCGATCGCCAGTACAAGACCCGTCACGGCCGGCTCCACTGCCACATGACCGTGCGCACCTCGGTGTCACTGGCACGCTCGAGCCGGATGTCCAGGTGACGTTCCGAGAGTCGTTCGGCCAGACCCTCACCCCACTCCACAACCACGACGGCATCCTCGAGATCGGTGTCCAGGTCCAGCGAGTCCAGTTCGGCCAGCAGGTCCGCGCCGGCGGCCGAGTGGCCGGGGTCGAGCAGTCGATACACGTCCACGTGCACCATGGCTGGCCGCCCCTCCTGGCGCGCCGGGTGCACGCGCGCCAACACATAGGTCGGCGACGTGACCGGACCGTCGACATCCATCGCCTGCGCAATCCCCTTGGCCAGTACCGTCTTTCCCGCACCGAGCGGTCCGGAGAGCACCACGACGTCACCGGCCCGCAGGTCCGCGCCCAGTCGCGCGCCCAGTGCGATGGTGTCCTCCGCGGTGGCCAGTTCCGCTGTTCCCGACGACCCGTCAGCCATGGCTGCGCACTCGATCCCGCAGTCGCCGGGTGATGGCCACCAACTTGGACGGTGTGGCGCGCTCGACCAGCCGGACCAACGCGTCGTCCACAATCTCGGGCTGTTCGAGTTGAACGAGATGCCCTGCGCCCCCGATGATCACGAGTTCGGACTTGGGCAGGGCGATCGCCATGGCCTCGGAGTACTCCATCGGCGTCAGCAGGTCGCGCTCACCGCACACGATCAATGTGGGGATCTTGGCAAGCACCTTCAGCCCGTCGGTCTCGTCGTGCACCTCGAGTGCATGCAGGAAACCGACCAGGGTGGCAATCGGCGTGTCGTGCATCATCCGTTCGGAGAACGCGACGACGCTCGGGCTGATCTTCTCGTCGCCGTACGACGCGGCACGCAACACCGGTCCGATGAGCTTGCGCGCCGCCCCGCGACCACGGTGCACGAACTTCGGCGCGTACCGCACGGCGAACCTCGCGGTCTCCAGCGCGGGATTGCGCAGGATCTCGCCCAGCGGTGACCGCGCGACACCTTCTGCGGCGGTGGAGATCAGCGCGGCACCGACGATCCGAGTCTTGTAGCGCTGCGGGAACTGCCTGGCGTGCGACAGCACCGTCATGCCGCCCATCGAGTGCCCGACCAGGACCACGGGCCCGCGCGGCGCCATCACCGCCAGGACCGCCTCCAGGTCCTGGCCCAGCTGCGGAACCGTGAACGTGTCGGGAGACGCGTTCCCGGACTGGCCGTGCCCGCGTTGGTCGTAGAACACCATCCGAACCTGGTCACCCCATTGCTCGGTGAGCCGTGCTCGCTGAAAGTAGAAGGCCCCCATACGGAGACAGAAACCGTGCGCGAACACGACCGTCAGCGGTGCGCTCTCGGGTCCGACCTCGCGCACCGCAAGAGGAACGCCGTCGGCGGTCGTGACGACATAGCTGCGGTCGGCGTCGAGGAGTTCGAAGTCCTCAGCGTCATGCGGGTCGAATTCGCTGAACCGTCGGGTCAGTGAGCGCGCGACGCTGAGTCCCGCCGCGCCGCCCACGGCGGAGAGTCCCGCCGCGCCGGCCAGCCAGTGTCCCTTGCGCGCCCTCTCATTCGGCGCCTCGGGTTCTTCGTCGCTCAACGGTTTCGACCGGCCCCGGTATAGACCCGTTGAACCCGCCACCGCGGGCTGGTGACGACCTCGTAGTTGATGGTGCCGAGCAGATCGGCCCAATCCTGTGCGGTCGGCTCGCCTTCGCGACCGGGACCGAACAACACTGCGCAGTCACCCTCCACGACGTCGACGGGTCCTGGCCCCAGGTCAACGACGAACTGGTCCATGCAGATCCGCCCGACGTTGCGGCGGCGCCGACCATTGATCAGTACGTCGATACGTCCGCCCAGGGTCCGGAACACACCGTCGGCGTAACCGATCGGCAGCAGCGCCACCGTGGTGTCGCGGTCGGCGATCCAGGTGTGCCCGTAGGACACCCCGTCACCCGCCTTGATCTGGCGGACCATGGCCACCGTGCACGTCAGCGTCATCGCGGGGATCAACCCCATGTCCCCGCGCTCCGGGATGGGCGACTGCCCGTAGACCGCGATGCCGGGACGAACCAGGTCGAACGCCAGGTCGGGCCGCGTCATGATGGCCGGCGAGTTCGCCAGGTGCGCGACCTCGAACGACACGCCGGCCGCACCCGCCTGCTCGCGCATCTCTGACAGCCGCTGAGCCTGGGTGCCGTTCATCGGGTTGGCCGGGTCGTCACCACAGGCCAGGTGCGACATGAGCCCCCGCACCCTGATGGCGTCTGCGGCGCGGGCCCGGGCCAGGTCGGGCAGCATCGTGGCGAACTCCGCCCGAGCCGCGCCGTTGCGGCTCAGGCCGGTGTCCACCTTGACCGTCACCGTCGCGGTACGGCCGGTGCGTTCGACGGCGTCGAGCACGTCGGCGAGTTGGCGCCGCGACGACACCGCCACCTGCACATCGGCCTGCAGCGCGGGGCCGAAGTCGACGCCCGGCGCGTGCAACCACGCCAGCAGCGGGGCGCTCACGCCATCGCGTCGCAGCGCCAGGGCCTCGTCGGTGGTGGCCACGCCGAGTTCGGCGGCGCCGGCCGCGAGCGCGGCACGGGCCACCTCGGTGGCACCGTGCCCATATCCATCCGCTTTCACCACCGCCATCACCTGGGCGGATCCGGCGCGTTCGCGCAGCACCGTGATGTTGTGCGCGATCGCGTCGAGGTCCACCACCGCAGTCGCGGCGGCATTGGCGGTTGTCGATGTCGTGAGCTCAGTCGTCTGCATGGTCATATCACCACTGGCGATTGTCCCAGACCCGCTTCCCGGCCTAGTGGGCGAAGGGCTGCACCTCGTCGTACAGCCCCTTCGGCTTGAGTTCGTCGAGGCCCTTGAGCACGGTGATGATGTCGTCGCGCAGGGACCTGGCGAGGTCGGCGGAGAAGCCCTCCCGGACCACCACGCGCAACACCGTGACGTTGGTCGCATTGTCGGGCATCGTGTAGGCGGGCACCTGCCAACCGAACGCGCGCAGCGCATGCGACACGTCGAACTCGGTGTATTCGCGTTTGCCGGTGAGCCGGAAGCTGATGACCGGGATCGCCGACCCATCCGTGATGACCTCGAAGTGCTCACTGTCGCGCAGCTGGTCACCGAGCCACCGTGCGGTGTCGGACAGGCAGTGCATGATCTGCGAGTATCCGGCGCGGCCCAGGCGCAGGAAGTTGTAGTACTGGCCGACGACCTGGTTTCCCGGCCGGGAGAAGTTCAGCGTGAACGTCGGCATATCCCCACCCAGGTAGTTCACCCGGAACACCAGCTCCTCCGGCAGATGTTCGCGGCTGCGCCACACCACAAAGCCGATACCCGGGTAGGTCAGGCCGTACTTGTGGCCGCTGACGTTGATCGACACCACCCGCGGCAACCGAAAGTCCCACATGAGGTCGGGGTGCAGGAATGGCACCACGAAGCCACCACTGGCCGCGTCGACGTGCACGGGTACGTCCACGCCGCCGTCGGCCGCGAGCTTGTCCAGGGCCGCGCAGATCTCGGCGATCGGCTCGAGTTCGCCGGTATAGGTGGTGCCCAGGATCGCCACCACGCCGATGGTGTCCTCGTCGACCGCGGCCAGCACCTGCTCGGGGGTTATGACGTAGCGCCCCTCCTCCACGGGCAGGTAGCGCGGCTCGACGTCGAAGTATCGGCAGAACTTCTCCCACACCACCTGAACGTTGGACCCGAGGACCAGGTTGGGCGTGCGCTTGCGCCAATCCTTGCCAACCTTCTGGCGCCACCGCCAGCTCATCGCGAGGCCACCGAGCATCACGGCCTCGCTGGAGCCGATGGTCGACACGCCGGTGGCGCTGCTGGGGTCGTCGTTGAGCAGGTCCTCGGCATGGAACAGGTCGGCCACGATGGACACGCAGCGAGCCTCGATCGCCGCGGTCGCCGGGTACTCGTCCTTGTCGATCATGTTCTTGTCGAACGTCTCGGCCATGAGCTTCTCGGCCTCGGGGTCCATCCACGTCGTGACGAAGGTGGCCAGATTGAGCCGCGAGCTGCCGTCGAGCATCAGCTCGTCGTGGATGAACCGATACGCCGCCTGCGGGTCCATCGCATCGTCGGGCAGCCGCAGCGATGGAATCGGCGCGACGGAGAGGCGTCCGGTGTAGGCCGGTGAAACCGAGGGGGACCGGTGGTGCCTGTGTGTCATGCGGTCTGTCTCCTAGAGGTTGGCGATAGATGAGCGAATGTGGTCGAGGATTCTGGAAGCCGATGTGGGCGCAGGCGAGGGTCCCGGGTCGGCGGCGGCGAGCCCCGCCGCCCGCGCGTGCACGAACGCACCCATCGCGGCCGCCTCACCGGCGGGCAGGCCTGCAGCGAGCAGCGCTCCGATGACACCCGACAGCACGTCGCCGGATCCCGCGGTGGCGGCCCAGGACTGGCCTGCCGGGTTGAGGTAGGTGGTGCCCGTCGAACGGGACTGCGCACCCGCCTCCGCGATGATCGTGACGTTGCCCTTGAGCAGCACCGTGACGCCGAGGGAGTCGGCCAGTCGGCGGGTTGCCGCCACGCGGTCATCGCCGGGCGGATGACCAGCGAGCCTGGCGAACTCGCCGGCGTGCGGGGTCAGCACCGTCGGCGCAGTGCGGCCCGCGACGAGGTCGGGGTGCGCGGCGAGGATCGTCAGCGCATCCGCGTCGACGAGGACTGGAAGGTCGGTGCCCAATGCGAACCACAGCGCCGTCGCGCCCGCCTCGTCGGTCCCCAGACCGGGTCCCACGACCCAGGACTGGACGCGTCCCGCGGCACTGGGGCTCGGCGCGGCGACGACCTCCGGCCAGTGCGACACGACCTCGGCGGCGGCACTGCCCGCGTAACGGACCATGCCGGACGTGGCGGCCACCGCGGCCCCGGCACACAGGATGGCCGCGCCGGGGTAGGTCGCTGATCCGGCGAGCACACCGGTGACACCCTGGGTGTACTTGTCGTCGGTGGCACGCGGTATCGGCCAGCGGGCGGCGACATCGGCGGCCTCCATGCTCGCCACGCTGGTGGCCGGCAGGTCGAGGCCGATGTCGATCAGTTTGACACGCCCGCACTCGCCAAGGGCGTGAACGGGTTTCAGTCCCCCGAACGTCACGGTGAGCGCCGCGTGGACGTGCGGTCCTGCGGCGGCACCGGTGTCCACGTCGAGCCCACTGGGGATGTCCACGGCGACGACGGGAACACCCGCGGCGTCGACTCCGGCGAACACCTCGGCAGCGTTCGGGCGCAGCGGCCCGCTGCCGGATATGCCGACGACGCCATCAATCACCAGATCGGTTGACTCTGGCACGGTTTCAACCAGGCGACCACCCGCCCAGCGGAATGCGGCCAGCGCCTTGGCATGTGTGCGTTCGGGGTTGAGCAGCAGTGCCGTCGCGGCCGCGCCCCGCCTACGCAGGAACGTCGCCGCCCACAGCGCATCGCCACCGTTGTCGCCGGAGCCCACCACGGCGCACACCGTGGCACCCGTGACGGTGCCGAGTTCGCGGGCTATCGCGGCGGCCAGTCCGTATGCGGCGCGGCGCATCAACGCGCCGTCGGGAAGGCTGGACAACAACGGCGCCTCGGCGTCACGGATCGCGTCCGCGGTGTAGTAGTGCCGCATCGTCGGGTCTTCGTCGCCTCTCGAGCCTCGGTGCTGTCGCGGTCCAACGTTACGCGGTGCGGTCCGGATAAAACGGGACTCCGAGCGGGTACCCCTCCCCCATGACGAATACCCCCACCGATCCGGTTCTCCTCAAGGAACTGCTCGCGCTCGAAAACGACGGATGGAAGGCGCTGTGCGAAGGCACCGCTGCGCAGTACTACGGCGAGATGATGTCCGCCGATGCGCTGATGGTGCTGGCCAACGGCGCCACGATGAATCGCTCCGAGGTGAGCGCCGCACTCGCGCAGGCGCCGCCGTGGCTGCGGCACGAGATCGCCGATACCCGGGTGATCGACATCGACCCCGGCACCGCGGCTCTGGTCTACACGGGCCGAGCCTGGCGCGAGGGTTCCGACGAACCGTTCGTCGGGGCGATGTCGTCGGTCTATCACCGCACTGAGACCGGCTGGCAGCTTGCGCTGTATCAGCAGACTGCCGTCACTCCGGGCGGTGGCACACCGCCTCGACATTGATCCCGTCGGGATCAAGCACGAAGGCTCCGTAATAGTCGGGCTGATACTCCGGGCGAAGCCCTGGCTCGAGCAGCGTGCGGCCGCCGGCCGCCAGCCAGAAGAACGGCTTGTGCTCCCACCCGAACCCGTGCATCTCGAGTTTGGCCGGTCGCCTCGTCAGCGGGCACGGTCATGACCTTCACGATGCCCAGCGATGCCAGAGTGGGTTCATAGAATGCGAGCGACCGGGCCAGGTCGGGCACGGCGATGTTGAGGTGATCGATGGACGATCCGGTGAAGTCAGGCATACGGCATCCGTTCTGGCAATCGGTTTCGAGGCGGCGTGGATAGTTCAATCGGATATATCTGCATCATGCAATTACTTTATGATGCAGTCAAATGGAAGGGGTTCTCATGTCGCAGCAGTCGTCCGCACGACAGCGCGCATCCGGCGAACTGATCGAGGCGCTGGCCGGATGGCAGGTGCTGGTGGCCCAGTTCAATGACCTCGTCGCACGCAACATCGGGGTCAGCCCGGCCGAGACCCAGTGCATGTACATTCTCGAGCGGTTCGGCCCGTCGACTCCGGGGGAGCTCGCGCGCCGCGTGAACCTGAGCACCGGCGCCACCACCCGCATGCTCGACCGCCTGCAGAACGCCGGCTACATCACCCGGACGCCGGACCCGCACGATCGACGCAAGGTCGTCATCGAGCCGGCCGGTGATGGCGTCGCACGAATCGCCGCACTGTACGGCCCGCTCAACGAGGACCTCGTCAGGCTTCTCGACGACTTCGACCTGCCCCAGCTCGGACAGCTCACCCAGTTCGCGAGGTCGGCGGAAGACGTTACGTCAGAACATATTCGGAGAATCTAGACCGTCCAGATCGTCGACCTTGTCCCAGAACCTGCGCACGCGCCCATCGATCTCGTCGGCACACTCGCCGGAGATCGCGTGTGACGCCTCGGCCCACAGCTCGATCTCACCGTGCGGCAGCAGATTCCGCGCGCGGGTGGTGGCGACCTCGGCGTCGTGGATCACGCTGCGGCCCGCGATCAACGCGAGGACGGGGACATCCAGCGTCCGCAGCTGATCGTCGGTGAAGAGTGTCGGCATGGGCTGACTCAGGACGAAGTCGGCCGTGCCCGCGGCAATGAGCCGCGCCTCGGGAACCGAGTCGTCGACGTCGGCCCCACCCGATATCCAGCGAAGCACTCTGCGCCGCAACGACTCCGGCACACCGGGCAGGCCCATCGGCGCCACTGCCAGCATTGTGCGGATGGGGATGCGCGCGAACGTCATGACGGGGTCCAGCAGCGCAAGTGACGCCACCCGTCCCGGCTGCCGGATCGCGTAGTTGCACGCCGTCCAGCCGCCGAACGACACACCCATCAGATGAGCCGAATCCAGCCCGAGCCCGGCAACGACGTCACCCATCCAGCGCGCCTGGTCCTCGGCCCCGGTGAGCGGCCGCTGCTGCACCGACAGCCCGGGCTCACCCAGGAGGTCGACGGTGAACACCGTCCGGTGACGCAACAACGCGGGAAGATTCGCAGCCCACATGGGAGTGGACGCGTTACGTCCGGGCAGCAGAACCACCGGCCGACCGCCCGAGAGTCCGCCAAAGCGGTAGACCCGAACCTCGCCGAAAGCGGTTGGTACGTCAAATGACTCGGCGTACGACGGCAACGCCGCGAGGCACTCGCGGTAGACGTCGAGGAAGTGCGCGCGGGCGACCTCGCTACGGAAGCGCCCGACATCGCCCACGCCGGTAGGCCTACTCGACGGTGACCGACTTGGCCAGGTTGCGCGGCTTGTCAACGTCGTAGCCGCGCGCGCGAGCCACCTCTGCGGCGAACACCTGCAGCGGGATCGTTGAGAGCAGCGGCTGGAACAGCGTTGACACCGCCGGGATCTCGATCAGGTGATCGGCGTAGGGCGCCACCGTGTCGTCACCCTCCTCCGCGATCACAATGGTGACAGCGCCGCGTGCCTGGATCTCGCGAATGTTGCTCAGCAGCTTGGAGTGCAGCATCGCCGCGTTCTTCGGCGACGGCATCACCACGATCACCGGCAGACCGTCCTCGATCAGCGCGATGGGGCCGTGCTTGAGCTCGCCTGCGGCGAAACCCTCGGCGTGCATGTACGCCAGCTCCTTGAGCTTGAGCGCACCCTCGAGCGCCACCGGGTAGCCGACGTGGCGCCCCAGGAACAGCACCGTCGGAGACGTCGCGAACCGGCGGGCCAGCTCCGCGACGGGCTCCATGCAGGTCAGCACGCGGCTGACCAGGTCGGGCATCGCCTCCAGGTCCCGGTACTCCCGCTCAACCTCGTCGGGGTACTTGGTGCCACGGGCCTGCGCCAGCGCCAGGCCAACGAGGTAGTTGGCCGCAATCTGGGCCAGGAACGTCTTGGTGGAGGCAACACCGATCTCCGGTCCGGCGCGCGTGTAGAGCACCGCGTCGCACTCGCGCGGAATCTGGCTGCCGTTGGTGTTGCAGATGGCCAGCACCTTGGCCTTCTGTTCCTTGGCGTGCCGGACGGCCTCGAGAGTGTCGGCGGTCTCGCCCGATTGCGATATGGCGATCACCAGCGTGCTGCGGTCCAGCACGGGGTCGCGGTAGCGGAACTCGCTGGCGAGCTCGACCTCGACCGGCAGCCGGGTCCAGTGCTCGATCGCGTACTTGGCCAGCATCCCCGAGTGGTACGCGGTACCGCAGGCGACGATGAAGACCTTGTCGACCTCGCGCAGTTCCTGATCGGACAGCCGTTGCTCGTCGAGCACGATGCGACCGTCGGCGAAGTGCCCGAGCAGGGTGTCTGCGACCGCGGCTGGCTGCTCGGCGATCTCCTTGAGCATGAAGTACTCGTAGCCGCCCTTCTCGGCGGCCGACAGATCCCAGTCGATGTGGAAGGGACGGGCAGCGGCGTCGTCCCGGTTGCCGTGGAAGTCGTAGATCTCGTAGCCGTCGGCGGTGATCACGACGGCCTGGTCCTGACCCAGCTCAACGGCCTCACGGGTGTGCTCGATGAAGGCGGCGACGTCGGAGCCGAGGAACATCTCGCCGTCACCGACGCCGATGACCAGCGGGGTCGAGCGGCGGGCCGCCACGATGGTGCCGGGGTCGTCAGCGCTGGCGAACACCAGCGTGAAGTGGCCCTCAAGGCGCGGCAGGACGGCCATCACGGAGCCGACGAAGTCACCCGCGGTGGGTCCGTGGTGGTACTGCCACGACACCAGGTGAACGGCGACCTCGGTGTCGGTGTCGCTCGCGAACTCGACCCCGGTGACCTCGAGCTCGGCGCGCAGGGACGCGAAGTTCTCGATGATGCCGTTGTGGACCACGGCGATCTTGCCCGCGGCATCGCGGTGCGGGTGCGCGTTGCGGTCCGTCGGGCGACCGTGGGTGGCCCAGCGGGTATGGCCCATGCCTGTGTTGCCGTCCAGCACCCCGTCGGGCGTCTCATCGAGAGCTGCCTCCAGATTGGACAGCCTGCCGGCGCGCCTGCGGACCGTCAGTCCACCCGAGCCGTCGAGCAGCGCCACACCAGATGAGTCGTAACCGCGGTACTCCATCCGGCGCAACGCGTCGACGACGATGCCCCGGGCAGGGCGCTGTCCGACATATCCGACGATTCCGCACACGGGCTAAAGGGTAGTGCAGGTGCCGGGCCCCGGCGCCCGTCAGCGTCCGTCGGCCCTGGTGAGCTACGGTCATCGGGTGGCCAAGACCAAGAAGCTGTTCGCTTCCTTGACGCGCCGGGGACCACATCGCGTTCTACGCGGTGACCTGGCCTTCGCCGGACTCCCCGGGGTGGTGTTCACCCCCGAGTCGGGCATGAACCTACCCGGCATCGCATTCGGTCACGACTGGCTGGCCAGCACCGACCGCTACCTCGGCACGCTGGAGCACCTGGCGTCGTGGGGCATCGTCGCAGCGGCCCCCAACACCGAGACGAGCATCGCGCCGTCGGTGATGAATCTCGCCTTCGACCTGGGCAGCACGCTCGACATCATCAGCGGGGTGCGGCTGGGACCGGGGCAGATCAGCGTGCACCCCACCAAGCTCGGTGTCGTCGGGCACGGCTTCGGCGGTTCGGCGGCCGTGTTCGCCGCCGCTGGCATACCGGGCAAGCTGAAGACGACCGTGTCCCTGTTCCCGACGGTGTCCAAACCGCCCGCTCAGGAGCCCGCCAGGGCACTGCAGATGCCCGGCCTCATCCTGGCCGACCCCGGCGATCCGATGTCGCTGCGATCCAATGCGGTCGAGCTGGCACGGGCGTGGAGACCGGCGACCCTGCGCACCGTCGACAAGGCAACGGCGGGCGGACTCGTAGAGGGCCGGCGGCTGGCTCGGGTGTTCAAGTTGCCGGGCGCCGACCGCGGCACGCAGAAGACCGTGCGCGCGCTGACCACCGGTTACCTCCTTTTCCAGCTCACCGGCGACAAGACCTACCGCGACTTCGCCGACCCCGAGGCCGTTCTTCCCAGGACCCACGTGGTGGATCCGTTCGCCGACGACCCCGTCGCTCTGGAGAACAAGGTTGTCGCACTCCTGAAGCCCTGACGACGGGTCCAACCAACTGGTTGGTGTATAAACCAATCATGCGCACCGGAATCTTTCTGAGTTACGCCGGCGACTTCAAGGCGGCCGCAGACCAGGTCGTCGAACTCGAAAAGGTCGGTGTCGACATCGCGCTGGTCCCCGAGGCCTACTCGTATGACGCCATCAGCCAGCTCGGCTACCTCGCCGCCAAAACCTCGACCATCGAACTCGGCTCTGGCGTGGTCCCGATCTACACCCGCACCCCGTCGCTGCTCGCGATGACCGCGGCCGGCGTGGACTACGTCTCCGACGGCCGCTTCCTGCTGGGCCTCGGCACCTCGGGCCCGCAGGTGATGGAGGGCTTCCACGGCGTCCCATTCGACGCACCGCTGGGCCGTACCCGCGAGGTGGTCGACATCTGCCGGCAGGTGTGGCGCCGCGAGGACGTCAACTACGACGGCAAGTACTACCAGCTCCCTCTGCCCGCCGACCGCGGCACGGGCCTGGGAAAGCCACTGCACCTCATCAATCACCCGGTCCGCGAGCGCATTCCGATCGCGATCGCCGCACTGGGCCCGAAGAACGTGGAACTGACCGCCGAGATCGCCGAGGGCTGGCAACCGCTGTTCTTCTATCCCGAGCGAGCCGACTCGGTCTGGGGCGATGCACTGCGCGCCGGCCTGTCCAAGCGCGACCCAGCGCTGGGTCCGCTTGATGTCATGGTGTCGGCATCGCTGGCCATCGGCGACGACGTGGAAGACCGCCTGGCATGGGCCAAACCCCAACTGGCGCTGTACATCGGCGGAATGGGCGCGCGCGGCAAGAACTTCTACCACAACCTAGCCACCCGATATGGCTACGGCGAGGTGGCGGATCGCATTCAGGACTTGTTCCTGGCGGGCAAGAAGAATGAGGCCATCGCCGCCGTTCCCGACGACCTGGTCCGCAACGTGTCACTGATCGGACCGCGTGGTTTCGTCAAGGAACGCCTGGCGGCCTACGCCGAGGCCGGGGTCACCACCATGCTCGTCCATCCCATGGGCGCGGACACCGCCGAGCAGCTCCGTTTCGTCGAGGAATTGGTGACGCTCACCTCATAATTGGGGCCGAACTCCATCGTCGGATAGAGTGATCACCAGCGGCATCGTCTGTTCTGCCTTTTGCCGCTTCGCCGGAGGCGAGCATTCGACCGGTTCGCCGGAGGCGATTGTTCAGCCCCCGTTCGATCGTCACCGAGCGCCGCGGATCACCCGCGCCGGGCAGGACGACCACTCGACTTTCGGAGTTTTCCAAACATGTCTTCATTCGCCGACCTCGGCTTGCCCGAGGCCGTCATCTCCACGCTCGCTGCCAACGGCATCGACTCCCCCTTCCCGATTCAGGCCGCGACGCTGCCGGATTCGCTCGCCGGGCGCGACGTGCTCGGCCGCGGCCGCACCGGCTCCGGCAAGACCTACGCATTCCTGCTCCCCGTCGTCTCGCGCCTCGCGAGCACGGCCGGCGAGCGGCGTCCCGGCAAGCCCCGCGCGCTGATCCTGGCGCCGACCCGCGAACTGGTCGCCCAGATCGACGCGGCGCTGGCTCCGCTGGCCGCCGCCACGAACCTGAAGTCGGTCACCATCTTCGGTGGCGTCGGCGCGGGCCCGCAGATCGACAAGCTGCGTAAGGGCGTCGACATCGTCATCGCCTGCCCCGGCCGGCTCGAGGATCACGTTCAGCAGCGCCATGCCGACCTGTCCGCGGTGGAGATCACCGTTCTCGACGAGGCCGACCACATGGCTGACCTCGGCTTCCTGCCGCCGGTCAAGCGCCTGCTCGACAAGACCCCGAATCGCTGCCAGCGCCTGCTGTTCTCGGCGACGCTCGACGGCGGCGTCGACGTGCTGATCAAGCGCTACCTGCACGACCCGATCACGCACAGCGTCGACTCGGAGCAGTCGCCGGTCAACGAGATGGCTCATCACGTGCTGCACGTCGACAACGCGGCACGCTTCGAGGTCCTGAGCGACCTGGCCGCATCACCCGGCCGCACCATCGTCTTCGCGCGCACCAAGCACGGCGCGAAAGGCCTTGCCCGCAAGCTGAACGCGCGCGGCGTGCCCGCAGTCGAGTTGCACGGCAACCTGTCTCAGAACGCCCGCACCCGCAACCTCGCGGCGTTCTCCGACGGCACGGCCGCGGTGATGGTCGCAACCGACATCGCCGCCCGTGGCATCCACGTCGACGACATCACCCTCGTCGTGCACGCCGACCCGCCCGTCGAGCACAAGGCCTACCTGCACCGGTCCGGTCGCACCGCCCGCGCGGGCAACGAGGGCACTGTCGTGACCCTCATGATCGACGCGCAGGTGGCCGATGTGCGCACGCTGACCCGCAAGGCCGGTGTTAAGCCGACCATCACCAAGTTCAACGGCACGTCACACCCCGTCCTGCTGGAGATCGCCCCCGGCGAGCGCTCCTTCACCGGGGGGATCGTCATGGACGTTCCCGAGCAGCCGCAGCGCAATAGCGCGCCCCGCAGGCGTCCGGCAGGCGATGGCCGTTCCTCGGCGAATCCGCGCTCGGGCAACCGCGGCGGAAGCGGCGGTGGCGGTGGTCAGCGCGGAAACCGTTCACGTGGCGGTCAGACACGCTCCTACTCGACCTCGTCGAGTTCATCGTCGGGTCGCTCCGGCGGCTCACGCGCCAACTAGGCCGCACTCACTCACCAACGCGCGGTAGCTCCTCGGCGGCGATCTCGCACGGCGTCTTCTCCGCGGCGAGTGGCGCCGCGAGATCCTGCACGGCGGGTGCAGACATCGGCGGCACCACCGGCTCGGGGACGGGTTTCACCGGCTCCTCCGGCGCGATGTCCGAATCATCGTCCTCGGAGTCGGTCTCGTCATCCTCAACCGGGTCTTCCTCGGGCAAGTCCTCCTCGACGACCGGGTTCTCATCGGGCCGTTCGTCGTCGGGCTCTTTCAGCAGGTCGTCGGGCTCGGCGAGGTCTGGCCCCGCGTCGGCGGAGCCGGTGAATCCACCGATCAGGTCGGCCAGCTGCTGCCCGAACCCGGACAGCCAACCACCCAGCGACGGTATGCCCCCACCAAGTGAGGGCATACCACCGCCGAAGTCCGCCGGCGGCGCGGTGATTGGCTGCGCGGCGGCGCCCGACTCCCCCGGGACGTCGAATCTCGCAGCGGGACTGGCCTCGAGCCTCGCGATCGCCGTGTCGAACGCGTCGACCACCCGATCGAATCCCGCGCGCATCTCGCTCAGCCACTCCGCGCCGATATCGTTGTCCACGAATGGTTTAACCTGCTGGTCGACCAGTTCGCTGGCGGTCGGGACGTCACCGGCACCGGTGGTCACCGTCTGCGCGGCCGCCAACCAGTCACCGCGCTGCCCAGAGGGTCGGCCGTCGATGTCCAGTGCCGCGTCCACCTTGGCATTGACGGCCTGCCACAGATCGTCGCGCAGTGTCGCCAGCGCCGAGGCAGCGGTCACCAGGCCATCGCGCACGGCCGCCGCGGCATCGTTCTGGCGGGCCAGGAAGTCCTGCGCAGCCGACGCCGCCGGACCCGACCACGCACCCGCAAGCCGGCAGGCCAACTCGACCTGTTGTCGCGCGGCGTCCTCGACCGCGGCCGCGGCGGTGCCGAGCGCATCGGAGTCGCGCTGCAGGACAGCGAGATCCATCCCATCCTCAGTGCCGTACCACTCGCGTAGCGAGGCATCCGACACACCGTGATAGCCGAGCTGCCGGCATGCGGCCACATAGGTGCCCGCGTTCTCCACGGCGGGCAGCCCCTGCGCGAGCCGGGCGGCGACGTCAGGCACGGCTCAGCCCAGCCGGCTAGCTGATCGGGCGTCGACGTCGGCATAGCGATCGGCTGAAAGACGCAGCACAGCAGCGATTCCCGCGTTGGCCGCCGCCCACCGCTGCATCGCCTCGTCAATCTGCCTCAGGCTGGCCCGCAGCGCGTCGCCCCGTGCCGCGTGCGACCGTCCGGCCACCGCGCCGTCGAACGTCAGCCCAGCCAGATGCGAGCGCGCGGTTGCGACCGTGTCGGCGAGCGAGTCGTAGCCGCGGGCGGCGTCACGAAGCGCCGCGACCTGAACCCGTGCAGCATCGAGATGTCCCATGTAGGACTAGGACGCAGCGGCGGGCCATTCGGTTCCGCAAGATCGGCGCCAGTTGCGCTCGGTCAGCGTTGCGCGCTGACCGACTGAGCCACCCGATGGGCGAGCAGCCGGGCGGTGTCCTCGTCGGCGGCCTCGACCATGACGCGGACCACCTGCTCGGTTCCCGACGGCCGCAACAGGATTCGCCCGGTACCGCCGAGTTCGGCCTCGGCCTCGGCGACGGCCGACTGCACGGCAGGCGCCTGGGCAACCGTCGTCTTATCGGCCACCGCCACATTGATGAGAACCTGCGGGAGGGTCTGCATCGGTGCGGCCAGATCGGCCAGCGTGAGCCCTGTCTGGTTCATCCGCGCCATGAGCCGCAGACCGGTGATGATGCCGTCCCCAGTGGTGCCCAGCGCGGGCATCACGATGTGGCCGGACTGCTCGCCGCCAAGCGCGAACCCACCGGCCCGCAGCTCCTCGAGGACATAGCGGTCGCCGACGCTGGTGGTCCGGACCTCGATACCCGCAGCACGCATCGCCAGGTGCAGACCGAGATTGCTCATCACCGTCGTGACAAGCGTGTTCGACACCAGTTCCCCGGCATCACGCATGGCCAGTGCCAGCACGACCATGATCGAGTCACCGTCAACGACGTTGCCCTCGGCATCCACCGCCAGGCAGCGGTCGGCGTCACCGTCGTGCGCCAGACCGAGGTCGGCGCCGTGCGCCAGTACCGCCTGCTGCAGGACGTCCATGTGGGTCGAGCCGCAGCCGTCGTTGATGTTGAGGCCGGTCGGTTCGGCGTTGATCGCGATGACGGTGGCACCGGCCGCGCGGTAGGCCTGCGGCGCGGCGACCGATGCGGCGCCATGGGCGCAGTCGACGACGACGGTCAGGCCGTCGGCTCGCGTGGCGATTGCCGTTGCAGCGTGGTTCAGATAGCGGTCGAGGGCATCGGGGGCCTCCAGGACGCGGCCAATGCCGGCTCCCTCGGGGCGGCGGCCCGGGCCCATCCGGACGAGGTCCTCGATGCGATCCTCGGTGGCGTCGTCGAGCTTGTGCCCGCCGCGGCCGAAGATCTTGATGCCGTTGTCGGGCATCGGATTGTGCGACGCGGAGATCATCACGCCGAACTCCGCGTCATACGCGGCGGTCAGGTAGGCCACGGCCGGCGTCGGCAGCACGCCGACCCGCAACGCGTCCACGCCCTCACTCGTCAGGCCTGCGATGACGGCGGCTTCGAGCATCTCGCCGCTGGCGCGGGGATCACGGCCGACGACGGCGACACGTCGGGAGCGATCGTAGGTACCCAACCGTGCCGCGGCCGACCCCAGGGCCAGCGCCAGCTCGGCGGTCAAATCTCGGTTGGCGACGCCGCGCACCCCATCGGTGCCGAACAGTCGAACCATGCGCATCCCTCCTGGAAACGCCGAGAGCGTGCGCGCCGACAATTCGACGCGCACGCTCACGGTCACACAATGCTGTGAAAGATCAGCGCTTGCTGTACTGAGGTGCCTTACGGGCCTTCTTGAGGCCGTACTTCTTGCGCTCGATGGCACGCGGGTCACGCGTGAGGAAGCCGGCCTTCTTCAGCGGCGGGCGATCCTCGGGCTGCACGATGATGAGCGCCCGGGCGATGGCCAGACGCAGCGCGCCAGCCTGTCCGGACGGTCCGCCGCCGTCGAGGTGGGCGAAGATGTCGACGGTGTCGACCCGGTCCACGAGCACCAGCGGAGCCTTGATCAGCTGCTGGTGCACCTTGTTCGGGAAGTACTCCTCGAGGCTGCGGCCATCCAGGTGGAACTTGCCGGTGCCAGGCACCAGGCGCACGCGAACCACGGCCTCCTTGCGGCGGCCGACGGTCTGGATGGGGCGGTCGATGACGATGGGCTCGCGAGGAGTGGACTCCTCGACTGGCGTCGTCTCGACAACCTCGACGACCTCAACGGCCTCGGGGGTCTCAACAACCTCGACGACCTCGGTCGTCTCGGTCACGTCGTTGGTCTCGGTCACTGGGCCACCTGCTTGATCTCGTACGGAACCGGCTGCTGCGCGGCGTGCGGATGCTCGGGGCCCGCGTAGACCTTCAGCTTCTTCTGGACCTGGCGGCTGAGCTTGGTGTGCGGAAGCATGCCGATGATCGCGTTCTCGACGACGCGGGTCGGGTGCTTGATCAGCAGCTCGCCGATGGTGCGCTTGCGCAGGCCGCCGGGGTAACCCGAGTGGCGGTAAGCGAACTTCTTGGTGAGCTTGTCGCCGCTGAGGGCGATCTTCTCGGCGTTGATGACGATGACGAAATCGCCACCATCGACATTCGGCGTGAATGTCGGCTTGTGCTTGCCGCGGAGCAGCTTGGCTGCTTCGACGGCGAGCCGGCCGAGCACCACGTCCTGGGCGTCGATGACGTACCACGTACGCGTGGTGTCACCCGCCTTCGGCGTGTACGTAGGCACAGCGCTTACCTCTTCTTCTCGGGTTGGATCCCGGTGTGACCCGGGTGCCGGTCTCGGTATGTGCACTCCGGCGCCCCAGCGACCGACATCGACCCGGGACCCGCATGCCCATCAGGGCAGCACACACCAACGAGGCAGCTTACCTGGGGCCGTCATCGCAGGTCAAAACGCGAGTCATGAGGTCGCGTCGGGCGGCGTTCAGCGAAGTTCGGTGGTGCTGGCGGCCTCAAGCGTCGAGCCGCGCGATGCGTCCTTGAGGTCCACACCGGATCGCCCCAGCTCACGTGCGCCCGCAACCAGGCCCGCCGCGACCCGGGCCGCCTCGGCGTATCCGAGACCGTCGGGCGGGTGGATGTTGGAGATGCAGTTGCGGTTGGCGTCGGTGCAGCCGAGCCGCGGCAGGTGGGTCAGGTAGATGCCAAGGCTGTCGGCGACGCTCAGACCGGGCCGTTCACCGATGACGACGAGCAGCGTCCGCACCCCCAGCTGTGCGCCGATGTGGTCTCCGAGCCCGACCCTGGCCTGCGTCGCGATGACGGGCGGCGCCAGCGTGTAGCGGTCCCCCAGCTGCGCCGCGAGTGCCTTCAGCAGAGCCGCGCCATGGTGACTCAGCGCGGTCGGCGAGAGTCCGTCGGCCAGGACGAAGCCGATATCGACTCCGCTCTCGGCCACCATCGTCACGTCGGCCGGTATCCGGCCCAGATCGGGCCGACGCAGGTACTCGTCGCGGGATGCGGCGCGGCTGGTCACCACCGTTGGCTCGCCGATACCCACCTGGCGCACCTCGCCGATCAGCCGATCGACGTCCAGCGGGACATGCACGGCATCGCGGGCGGCGGCATGGGCCGCGGCCAGCTCCAGCACCTGCCGGGTCGGCAGGGCATTCCCTGCGCGGCCCAGACCGATCCTGGCCTGCGTCGACTTGCGCAGCTCGTCCCAGAACTCGCGGACGGCGGGATTCTCGGCGGTCATGGTGTCTGCGCCGAGGTGAGCGAACGCAACGCCGAATGGGCGACGTCGAAGGGAGTGAGGCGGCCGGTGTCGTCGACCATCCCCACGGTGCGCAGCCACGCCTCGAACTCGGGGGCGGGCCGCAGTCCCAGCGTGCGGCGCGTCACCAGCACGTCATGAAACGACAGGCTCTGGTAGCCGAGCATCACGTCGTCGGCGCCGGGCACGGTGATCACGAATGCCACACCCGCTGCCGCAAGCAGCATGAGCAGGGTGTCCATATCGTTCTGGTCGGCTTCGGCGTGGTTGGTGTAGCAGACGTCGACACCCATCGGCAGGCCGAGCAGCTTGCCGCAGAAGTGGTCCTCAAGCCCTGCGCGGATGATCTGCCTGCCGTCGTAGAGATACTCCGGGCCGATGAAGCCGACGACCGTGTTGACCAGGAGCGGTTGCAGGTCGCGGGCCACCGCGTAGGCGCGCGTCTCGAGGGTCTGCTGATCGACGGGCTTACCTCCGGTACCCAGGTGCGCGCCCGAACTCAATGCCGAGCCCTGTCCGGTCTCCAGATACATCACGTTGTCCCCCACGGTGCCGCGCCGCAGGCTGCGTCCGGCATCGCGGCCCTCGCGCAGCAGGGCGAGGTCGACGCCGAACGCGGTGTTGGCTCCCTGGGTGCCGGCTATCGACTGGAACACCAGGTCGACGGGTGCGCCCGCCTCGATGAGACCGATCGTGGTGGTGATGTGCGACAGCACGCAGGACTGCGCCGGAATGTCGTAGCGGGTGCGGATGGAGTCGAGGAGGTGCAGCAGGTCGGCGGTTGCCTGCGGGGAGTCGGTGGCCGGGTTGATACCGATGACGGCGTCACCGCATCCCAGGAGCAACCCATCTAGCACGGCTGCGGCGACACCGCGGGGGTCATCGGTCGGATGGTTGGGTTGCAGCCGCGTCGCCAGTGTTCCGCGCCTGCCGACCGTGGTCCGAAACGATGCGGTCACCTCCATGGCGGCCGAGACCGCGATGAGGTCCTGGTTGCGCATGATCTTGCTGACGGCGGCGACCATCTCCGGGGTCAGGCCCGGCGCCACGGCGGCAAGATCCGCCGCACCGTCATCGCGCGATGCGGCGTCCAGCAGCCAGTCCCGGAAGCCACCGACGGTCAGATGCGATATCACCGAAAAGGCTTGGCGGTCATGGCTATCGAATATCAGCCGAGTGACCTCGTCGGTCTCGTAAGGCACGATCGCCTCGTTGAGAAAGGTGTCAAGCGGCAGGTCCGCCAGAACCCACGCCGCCGCGGCGCGTTCCGCGTCGTGTTCGGCCGCGCATCCGGCGAGCTGGTCGCCCGAGCGCAACGGTGTGGCCTTGGCCATCACCTCGATCAGTCCGTCGAAGGCGTATGACTCCCCCGCGACCTGTTGCCGGTAGATCACTTGAGTTCGCTCTCCGCCCTCGCGAGCATGGCGAACTCCTCATCGGGCGAGTTGGCCACCAGTTTGTGCCGGCTGTAGACCGCGAAGTACAGCATGAACGCGGCGAACACGGCGAGGCACCAGCCGGCCGCGACGGGATTGACCAGGAATGTCGCGATCACCGCGAGAACCGCGATGACGAGGGCGAATCCGGTCGTGATCGCACCGCCAGGGGTCCGGTAGGGCCGCGGCATATCCGGTTCGCGGCGGCGCAGCACGATATGGCTGACCATCATGAGCACGTAGCTGAGCGCGGCGCCGAAGACCGCCATGTTCAGCAGCAGGTCGCCCTGCCCCGTCAGCGACAGCACGAAGCCGATGACACCGGGAACGATCAGCGCCAGCGTGGGCGCCTTCCGCGAGTTCGTCACCGACAGCGCCGTGGGCAGATAACCCGCCCGCGACAGTGCGAACAGCTGTCGGGAGTAGGCGTAGATGATCGAGAAGAAGCTGGCGATCAGCCCGGCCAGACCGATGTAGTTCACGATCTTGGCCGCGGTGCCGTCGCCGAGCGCCTCGACCAAGGGGTTACCCGATGACGACATCTCCTGTGCTCCACCGGCTCCGGTGGTCAGGATCAGCACCGTCACGCAGGTGACCAGCAGGACGCTCATGCCGGCGATGATGCCGCGCGGGACGTTGCGCTCCGGGTTGGCGGTCTCCTCGGCAGCCAGCGGCACGCCCTCGATGGCCAGGAAGAACCAGATGGCGAACGGTATCGCGGCCCAGATACCCAGGTAGCCGTGTGGCAGGAAGCTGGACGCACCGGCCGCATCGGTGGGAGCGATATTGGTCAGGTTGGCCAGATCGAAGTGGCCGACGGCGGAGATCGCGAACACCAGCAGACCCACCAGGGCGATGGCGGTGATCACGAACATCACCTTGAGTGCCTCACCGACGCCAGCCAGGTGAATCCCGATGAACAGGGCGTACGCCGCCAGGTAGATCCACCACCCGCTGGTGATGCCGAACAGCCCCAACGACTCGACATAGGCCCCGATGAAGGTCGCGATGGCAGCTGGCGCGATCGCGTACTCGATGAGAATGGCTGTGCCGGTGGCGAATCCACCCCATGGACCGAGCGCGCGACGCGCGAAGGTGTAACCGCCACCCGCCGCCGGCAGCGCCGAGGACAGCTCGGCCATACCCAGCACGAGAGCCAGGTACATACCGGCGATGATGACGGCGGCGATCGCCAGCCCGCCGAAACCGCCCTGCTCGAGACCGAAGTTCCAGCCCGAGTAGTCACCGGAGATGACGTAGCTGACCCCGAGCCCGGCCAACAACAGCCAGCCCGCGCTGCCCGATTTGAGCTGCCGCTTCTGCAGATAGTCTGCGCTTTCCAGATGTTCTTCAACGCCTGCCACTTGGAACTCCATCTCGACTATCAGCCTTGGGCTGATTCGGAAAGTAGCGCGTCTCGCTTCGACGCGAGCATCAAAGGTCTGATAACCAACCTTTGATAGAAGTATCGGCGCAAATGGCTGCCGTGTCTAGCCGAAACTCAATATTGGTGTGCGCGGCATCGGCTTAAGCGGAAGACTCACCACGATGCGGGCCGCGTTGTGGCCCAGAGTCCTTGCGACATCACGGTCTGCGGCACCGTCAGAGCACAGCTCCGACAACGGCTCGGAGAGCTTGTCGTGGTGCACGCAGACATCCCCGGCGGCTCCCACTCCCACACCGACGTGCAACGGTGAGCGCAGCGCCGCCTGACGAGCAAGACCTGTCGCAGACGCGGCCTCGGTGTTGATTCGGGGGGGCCATTGAACCGAGTAGGGGACGCCCTCCTCCTCGATGCCGGCCAGCACCTCACGCAGCTGCGGCCCGTCAGCTGCGCGCAGTACGACGATCACGGGCGGTTCGGGCTGTCCGCGGGCGGACCTGGGGCGGGGGATGTTCCCGTCACGCGTCAACGCGCTGCCCTGCCAACCGCGGTACGGCATACGATGCGACCAGACCAGAGGCCACCGCGTTGCGAGGCCCCTCTGTGCCCCGCACATTGCCTGTGCCACAGACGATCCCGTAGGACGCCAGCGCATCGGCGATGAGGTCTGGGATCTCGAAGTCGAGAGCACAGCCGCCCAACAGCACCACGAACCCGATCTGACGCAGATCACCGCCGGGCGCGACCGTCCTCAACGCCCGCAGGGCGTTCACCACGAAGACGCGCTCCTTGGCGCCACGGCGCACGGCCCGGATGCGGTCGAGAGAATGCCTAGTCGGAATCGGGTTCATCGCCTGTCCGGACAGAGTCACCACCCTGGCGAACGCCGTTGCGGGTAGGGGCGAGGTGAAGAACTGCACGGTGCCGTTCTCCAGCCGAACGTGGAAGAAACTCTCCGCCTTCCCCAGCGGGAACCGCTTGATCTCCTCGGCCAGTTCGAGATTGTCCAGCCCGAGTTCGGAATCGATCAGCCTGCTGACCAGATCGCCCGCACCGGCCAGGTGCACGGTGTCGATGGTGTCATCGACCTCGATAAGGGCCGCATCCGTCGAGCCGCCACCGAGATCGAGTACCACCAGCGGCTTGTCGGTGCCGGGCGTGGTGAGCGCACCGAGCACCGCCATCTCCGCCTCGACCCCTCCGACGACGACATCCACCCGCGTGGCACCGGTGGCGTGCAGGCGGTGCCGCACTGCCTCGGCAACGGCCTGCATACCGCTCTCCAGAGTGCGCACCATGGCCGCAAGGGCGACCGCATTCTCCAGCGCCACCTCCCCCGCGAGGCCACCCCGAACCTCCTGCGGCACAAAGGTGTCCACTGCGAGCAGGTCCTGGATGTGTACGTCGGCGAGGGCATGCTCGGACAGATCGGCCATACCCTGACGGACATTCGCAATCATGCCACCGGTGTTGGTGCCCGCCTCCCCCACAACGTCAGCCATCGGACTGACCCGCTCCACAGCCGTCATGATCTCGACGGCACCGCGGGACACGTCCACCGTTGTGCGTCGGCTCTCGCCGATCAGCTCGAGGGATCCCGCCGGGATGGTGCGGTCGGCGACATCACCGGTGGGTGTGCGCACCACGACCGCCGAGCGGTTACCGGTCAACGCCCGCGCCACCGGCGAGACCACCTTGGTGGCGGCGGGGTCGAGATCGAAGATCGTCGCCAGGCCGTAGGCGTTGGACAGAGTCCGGATCGACTGACCGGGACCGGACACCTCGACGGCCGCGAGCATGCCCAGGGGCACCGCCTCGATGCGTGACACCTCGTCGATCACCGGGATGGCGGTGTTGAGCCGGTTCACCACCAGAACCGCATCGTCGTTGCCGAGGATCGCCCCGACGACCCGCACGCCCCGTTCGGTGGCCGCATTGATCGCACGGGCGGTCATCTCGAAGTCGACACCCCTTGCGACGACCGCGATCACCGCCGTGTCCGAGGGGATCTCGGTGAGCGTCTCGAAGCGGACCGTGATGCCGACACCGAGCCCTCGACCACCGGGGGTGCGTGGGTCGTGACCGATCATCGTCGACTCGGTGATGATGGTCTCGGTGATGGTCTCCATGGCCAGACCACTGATCACCGGTGTGGCCTCGTTCAGCAGGACGACGTCGAGTTCGGTCAGGGCGATACCGGCGTCCCCGAGCGCGCAGCTGACGGCGGCCGCCACGCCGTCGACATTCTTCGGCGTGCCCTTTATGCCGGTGGTGGGCGTCAAGGCGGCGCCGACGAACCGCACGGATCCATCCGGGCCCACGGTCGCGGCACTGGCCTCCGTCGTCGAGTTGCCGATATCGACGCCGACAACGGTCCGCGTGGCCAACTAGTTCACCGGGTCCTCGGCGAACTGCGGCACCACCTCGACCGGACGGGCCTGCTTGCGAATCTGCTCGGTCTCCTTCAGATGCAGCAGCGCGGCCTTAGCCTGCCACCGCGGGCGGGCCATCTGGTCGTTGAGTGTCGGAACCGGTTCCGGTGACTCCCCTTTCGCATACTGCGCGGCGTTCGACCCGATGCTGCGGTAGGTGTCGAGGGTCATCAGCGGACTCTGCGGGAACAGTTCCAGACTGGAGAGCCGCGGCAGGTCGCGCTGATGGATCATCGAGGTCCCGCGCGACAGGATGCCAATTCCGATTCCCGAACCGGACAGCTTGGCCGCGGTGTGCGCCACGACCGCGAGGTCGCTGCTGTGCCGGACCCGGATGCACCGCGCGGTGACCTCCTGCTCCTCGATGCCAGCCAGGATCTGCCGGATCACCTCAGCGTGGGACACCCCGATGATGGTCTGGCTGAAGAAGTCGGCGAACGCTGGCGATATCGCCAGCACCACCTCGTCGGAGCGCGTACCCGGCTGCGCGGGGGTGTCCCCGGTAAAGGCCAAGGTCCATCTGGGTGCATCGAACGCAACCTCGGTCATATCACTGGACCTCCATTTCCGGGTTCGAGGCACTGGTGACGTGACGCAAGCGCTTCATCTCCTCCCAGCGCGCGCCGGACGGCCGGTAACCCGTGCCCGGTCCGGCGTAGTCATTGCGGTCGTTGACGGCGGACAACGGCGTCAGGTCGCGGGTCATGATCGCCGATGTCTGCAGCAGGTCGCCCGAAACCCGTTGACGCAGCACGCTGAGCAGGTTCTCGGCGACATCGGAGAAGCCCGTCGACTCGAGCGCCTTGACCAGATCGAGGCCCGTCACGTTGCGATCCATGACCTGCTGGGCCCCCTTGAGGTCCTCGAGGACGTCGCGGGGCACCAGTTCCCGACTGCCGTGCGCGTAGACGGCCGCGTCGATCTCCGCATCGGAGATCGACGGTAGGTCCAGGTGTCTGAAGACGGCCTGCAGCGCCTGACCGGCACGCAGCCGCGCCGCGAGGATCTCGGCTTCGTTCACGTGCCGCAGACCGCCGTCGATCTGCAGGTCGCGCTGAATGGTGTTGAAGTCGTCGAAGTCCTCGGCGTCCACGTTCGATCCGGCGAACATGTTGTCGTAGTTGGGAGTTGCCGAGTAGCCCGACGTGATGAAGTCGGTCCCCGGCATCATCTGGGGCAGCAGGCGTGCGGTCCGCCGCATCGGCGAGTGCGAGAACGACTGGTCGTTGCCCGACGCACACTCCAGGTCCACCGCGGATGCAACGAGATTCTCCGCCGCCACCGCCCTGATCCCCGCAGGCACCGCACCCGGCACACCGATGCACGAGATCGAACCGTTCTGCAGACCCTGCACTCCGGCGCCCTTGGCCACCAGGATGCAGCGAATCTCCAGGTACAGCATCGACCGGCCCTCGGCGTTACCCATCTGCACCTCGGAGCCGGTTCCCGAGGTGAAGCGCATCTTGATTCCGCGGGACGCGTACGCCGCCGCCAGGAACGCCTTCGACCACGGGGTGTCGTCACCGTCGACGAACACCGACTCGGTGCCGTACACCGAGATGGTCTCCGCGTACGCGGTGATGCCGCGCATGCCCAACTCGAGTTCGGTGGCCTCCTCCAGTGCACACTGGGTCAGCCGGCCGCCGGTGCCGACCTGGGCGCCGATCTGCAGGGCCATCGCGACCAGCGGGGCGTACCGCACGACACCCAAAGTCGTCTCCACCTCAGAGAATCCGCGAAGCGATGCCTCTGCCGCCTCGCAGGCGACCTGCAACGGGTTGTCCCGGGCGCTGGTGCAGTGCGCCTGATTGGCCGGAGTCCGGCGGGCCCGCATCTTCTGCATACCCATCATGATCTCGACGATGTTCATCGCCTTCATGACCTCCAGCAGTTTCGCCGGAGTCAGGCCACCGGTCACGGCGATCACCTCGTCGCGGGAAACCCTGGGATCAACGAGCATTCCCGCGATCTCCACCGCAGGGATCGCCATCGACTGCGCGGTGGTGTCCACGTCGATCGCCTTATCGGCGATGAACTGGTCGATGAAGTCGAAATCGGCCCGTGCCCTGCCATCCATCTCGACGATGACGCCGTCAACAACCCGCACGCTCGGCTTTGGGTCGAACTCGCTGTCCATCGCGACCATGCCGACCTCGGGCCACTCCTCGACGAAACCGTCAAGGTTGACCGGCCGGTCCTCGAGAACCCTTGTCCGCTCGGATTGGCGCTTCTCGGGGGCTGAATTCCTGGGTGCTACCGCGGTCACAACCATCTCCTATTCGCTGGTGGCCAGGATGTCGCGACGCTGGTAGACGTCTGCGGCTTCACGGACGAGATCGGCCAGCAGTGTTGCGCCATACTGGTTCTGCAGCTCATCGGCTATCGATTCGAGTTCATCCTTCGTCGACGCATTTGGCCGCAACGCGTTGTAGATCTGCAGCACCCGCTCGTCGCTGATCGTGGTCATCTCGGCCGCGCGGCGCAGGTTCCCGCCGAGCTGTTTGCGACCGTCCTTCTCGGCGATCTGGGCCTGCAGGCGCAGTGTCTGCGGTGTGATGCGCAGGTCTGAGGCCTCGACCTCACCCGACATCACCGACTCCATGGTGATGGCGTCGATGGGCTTGCCGTTCGGGGTGAAGAGCAGGTCCTTGCGATTGCTGCTCAGCGGGTAATCCACTGCAGGGTCCAGGTTCGGCTCTGTCATGCTGAGATTGTGCGCTGCATCACGTTGCACGGAGGTTGGTGCGCAGGTCAGTGGTGATCCCGGGGTGCCGCTAGCCTGGCTGACGATGACCGTCCCGCATCCGGCAGCAATGAACCCGATCGCCGAACTCGGCGAGTTCTTCGCCCTTCCCACGGCTGAGGGTGATTCGTGGCTGCCGATCCTCACCCTGTGCAACGATGCCGCGGTCGCGCGCGAGTACGCCCGTCGCGCCCAGTCCGCGATCGCCGCCTCGATGCGCGTAGACGTGGCCGACGTGCCCATCAAGGCCGCCGCATCCTCGGTCCATCTGTCGATCGCGGCCCGACTGCTGTCCCCGGTCATCGGGGCCGCAACCTGCCTGGCAACGTTTCCGCTGCTGACTGCGAAAAACGTCTTCTGGCAACAAACTTCGACGCATCGCATGGAACTCGGGGTCGCAGATGCCGAGTTGGCCACGGTCACCGGTCCACGGCAGTCCGCCAACGCCATCGCCGACTCCCTCATCGGCGATGTGTTTCGCCCGTTGAACGAGACCATGCGTCTGGCAACCGCGCTGTCGCAGAAGGTGTTGTGGGGCAACATCGCATCAGCGGCCAACGGTGCGGTGACGGTCCTATCACAGTCCCGGCCGGCGGATGAACCGCGCGGGCGTGCGCTGGTAGCCGCGCTCATCGCGACGGGTCCGTTGCGCGATGCAGCCGAGATTCTCGACGGCCAGTTCCGGCGGCGCAACTGCTGCCTGTTCTATCAGGTGCCCGGGGCGGGATACTGCGGCGATTGCGTTCTGACGGAATGACTTACAACTGCATCACAGGGCTGCGACGCCGGCCTCTGCCACCGACACGTCCTGTTCCACACTGCCCGCGCTGACTCCGATCGCGCCGATCACCACACCCTCGGACTCCAGCAGCAGACCGCCGCCGAAGATCACCAGGCCGCCCGATGTCTGCTCGAGACCGTAGAGCTCGGCGCCGGGTTGCGACACCGCAGTCAAGGCACTGGTGGGCAGGTTCATCATGATCGAGGTCCGTGCCTTGCGAATCGATATGTCGATACTGGCCTTGATCGCGCCGTCCATTCGCACGAACGCGACCAGATGCCCGCCGTCGTCGACCACAGCGATGTTCATCGGCTTGCCGATCTCGATCGCCTTGGCGACCGCGGCATCAATCACGTTCTGGGCAGTCTTCAGCAGCAGGGAACCCATCGAATCTCCTCAGTGACAGGGGCGCGAACGTGAGCTTGTGCGCGAGACGAGGGGGGTCGATCGCGCACAAGCTCACGTTCAGCGGGGGAAGGCGCGGTTTAGAAGAAGCCCTGCGCCTTGTTCGAGTAGCTGACCAACAGGTTCTTCGTCTGCTGGTAGTGGTCCAGCATCATCTTGTGGTTCTCGCGGCCGATACCCGACTGCTTGTACCCACCGAATGCGGCGTGCGCGGGGTACTGGTGGTAGCAGTTGGTCCAGACGCGGCCAGCCTTGATGTCGCGACCAGCCCGGTAGGCGGTGTTGCCGTCGCGGCTCCACACTCCCGCACCGAGTCCGTAGAGGGTGTCGTTGGCGATGCTGATGGCCTCGTCGTAGTCCTTGAACGACGTGACCGCGACGACGGGCCCGAAGATCTCCTCCTGGAACACCCGCATCTTGTTGTGGCCGGTGAAGATCGTCGGCGCGACGTAGTAGCCACCGTTGAGATCGCCGCCGAGTTCGGCGCGCTCACCGCCGGTGAGCACCTTGGCGCCCTCGGACTTGCCGATCTCGATGTAGGACAGGATCTTCTCCAACTGGTCGTTGGAGGCCTGCGCCCCGATCATCGTCTCGGTGTCCAGCGGATCGCCCTGGCGCACGGCCTTGGTACGGATGGCGGCCAGTGCGAGGAACTCGTCGTAGACGTCGGCCTGGATCAGGCTGCGCGACGGGCAGGTGCACACCTCGCCCTGGTTGAGGGCGAACATGGTGAAGCCCTCGAGCGCCTTGTCCTGGTAGTCGTCGGCGGCCGCCATCACGTCGTTGAAGAAGATGTTCGGGCTCTTGCCGCCGAGTTCCAGGGTGACGGGGATCAGGTTCTGCGACGCGTACTGCATGATCAGCCGGCCGGTCGTGGTCTCGCCGGTGAACGCGATCTTGGCGATCCGGTTGCTCGACGCCAGCGGCTTGCCCGCCTCAACGCCGAAGCCGTTGACGATGTTCACCACGCCCGCGGGGAGCAGGTCGCCGATGATCGAGAACAGGTGCAGGATCGAGGCCGGGGTCTGCTCGGCGGGCTTGAGCACGATGGCGTTACCCGCGGCAAGCGCCGGCGCCAGCTTCCACACGGCCATCAGGATCGGGAAGTTCCACGGAATGATCTGCCCGACCACGCCCAACGGCTCGTGGAAGTGGTAGGCGACGGTGTCCTCGTCGACCTGCGACAGTGAACCCTCTTGCGCACGAATGCATCCCGCGAAGTAGCGGAAGTGGTCGATGGCCAGCGGGATGTCGGCGTTGAGCGTCTCGCGGACCGGCTTTCCGTTATCCCATGACTCGGCGACTGCGATCGACTCGAGGTTCTCCTCGATGCGGTCGGCGATCTTGTTCAGGATCAGCGCGCGCTCCGCCGGTGAGGTCTTACCCCACGCGGGAGCGGCGGCGTGCGCGGCGTCCAGCGCCTTCTCGATGTCAGCCTCGGTCGAACGGGCGACCTCGCAGAACACCTCACCGGTGACCGGAGTGGGGTTGGCAAAGTACTCGCCGCCGACGGGTGCCACCCACTCGCCGCCAATGAAGTTGTCGTATCGGGACTGGAAGGACATCACGGCGCCCTCGGTACCCGGACGTGCGTAAACAGTCATGCGCGATCTCTCCTGCTATTCAGACGCCACAAGTGTGTCGGTCGTCACTAACACTACGAGTGTGACCGTTGCAGCACGGTTGCATCGGCGGGCAGACTGCAAGTCATCGACGCACCACGGAGGACTCCTCGCCAGCGGCGGTCACGGGAAACCGTGAACGTGCTGCTCGAAGCCGCCTCGCAGGTGTTCTCCCGGGAGGGGATGTCGGCCACCACAAACCGCATCGCCGAACGTGCCGGGGTATCCGTCGGCACCCTCTACCAGTACTTTCCCAATAAGGAGACGCTGCTGCACGCGCTCGCCGAACGGCACGTCATCGCCGCTGGCGATCGCCTCCAGCGGGTTTTCGACCAACTGCGCGCCGAGCGCCCGCCCTTCGATGAGACGGTGCGCACGATGTTGGCGACGCTCGTGGACCTGCATTCCGACCGGCCGGGATTGCACCGCATCATGCACCGGCTGGCGCCACGCACGCCGAGCGACATCGAGGCGCTGCAGGCGCTGGAGGATCGCATCGCCGAGGAGATCGCGTTCCACCTGAAGCGTTGCGACCGCGGCGGCGACGACGTGGAGCTGACCGCGCAGACCATCGTCGCCACCGTGGACGCGCAGCTCCACCGGGTGATGACTCAGCACGGCTTCACATCCGACGATCTGGTCACGATGGTCATGACGCTCGCTGGGCCACCTCGGTGAGCACCGCCAGCAGCGTGTCACGCATCTGGCGCAGGCCCGGTTCCTCGATCGGGAAGTGACCACACTTCTCCAACATCACCGCGGCGGTGGGCGCGGAAATGCGTTGCAGGAATTTGACACTCAACTCCGGCGGCGTCCACAGGTCGGCGGCGGGGGCGACCAGGGTCACGGGCGCGGCCGCGTAGGCCTCGGGTCGGGTGTGCGGGTAGTTCATCCAGCTGGACAGGAATCCCAGCGGCACGCTGACGCCGCCACCGCGCGGGTCGAATGCGCACAGCCGTGACAGCTGTGGGTCGCTACTCATATGGGACATGTCGGCGAGCCAGCGGATGGGCAGGCGCACCCGGCCCGCGACGGGGTCGAACGCGCGCAGAAGCGCAGGCGCGGGCCGTCCCATCCAGGCGAACCTGGTGGCGGCGGCGCGTGCGTCCGGGTCCGCCATGTCCAGCAGGCATGTGGCGATCACGGCGTCGACCATGCGAGTGCGAGCGGCCACCTCATACGCCAGCATGCCGCCCATGCTCGCGCCGAACAGGATCAACGGCCGCGAGTCCGCCGCCCGTTCCGCTCGGACCAGGTCACACAGCAGATCGACCCAGTCGGCATAGCGCACGGCGGCCGGGTCGGACACCTTGGTATCGCCGTAGAGCGGCAGGTCAGGAGCCAGTACCTCGACACCCTCGCCGACGGCCGCGGCCGCAGCGGGCCACAGTGCACCCGAGTACCCGCCGCCACCGTGGATCACCATGGCGCGCACTGCCGCCGCGGGTACGGCGGCCCCCGCGATGTGCACCGAGATATCGCGCCACGACCACCACGTGCTGGTCGGCTCCGCCATGTCGGAGGTGTACTCGGCGGGCAGGAACTCGGCGTAGTAGTGGTGATCCATGACATTCATCGTGGGATGCGTTAAGGGCGTTGACAACTCGCATTTCCACCGCGTCTGAGCTGCGACGACGCCGGCCTACTCAGTTTCTGGGGTCAGCCGATGTCGAGATCGAGGCCGGCGAGGTGTCCACTCGCGGTGGCGCGCTGCACCGACCCCGCGGGCACGCCGTCGTGCAGGATGCGCCAGCCGTCGCGGTCGTCGCGTCCCTCGGGCAGTTCGAGCCAACGGTTCAGCAGCGCGATATCCCCGGTGCCAAGCACCGCTGCGCGCACGCTCGTGGACAGTTCGGCACGCAGGCGGCCGATCGCCGGCGACACCGACTGCGGTAGCAGCTCCCCGCGGTACTGCGATACCGCGGCCGCGACATCGCCGCGCCGCAGGGCCTCGAACACGTCGCCCAGATCGCTGTCGACGGGCTCGAGCAGCCGGTAGGGCCGGGAGCCGACGTACTGGGTTCCGATGACGCGACGCAGCCGCGACATCTCGGCGCGAATCGTCACAGCGTCGAGGTCGTTGTCGTCCAACAACATTGCGAGATGATCAGCGCTCAGACCCTCCTGGTGGCGGGTGAGCAGAACCAGGATGTCGGCGTGCCTGCCGGTGAGCGTGCAGGCGTCCAGACCACCCTCGGACGTCCACCGGGGGCGTCCTGCGCCAAGGACCGACAGGCGGGCGCGGTGCACCGCGGCATCGGCGGATCGGGTGAGCGCCAGCAGCGCGAGGTGGTTCTCGATGGCAACGGCGGTGGCCCGGACCAGGGCGAGGGTCTGCGGTGAGGCGACCTGCGGGCCGCCGGTGAGATCGATGGCCCCGAGCACCAGGCCAGTGGCGGGATCGTGGACGGGCACCGCGGTGCAGTTCCACGGCTGCACGATGCGGGAGAAGTGCTCGCTGCCCCGGATCTGCAGTTCGCGGTCCAGCGCCACCGCCGTGCCGGGTGCGTTGGTACCGGCACGTCGCTCGCTCCAGTCCGCACCGGGGACGAAGTTCATGGTCTCGGCCCTGCGCCGGGCGACCGGGTCGCCCTCGACCCACAGCAGGGTGCCGTCGGCGGCCATCACCGCGACCACCACACCCGCATCGGATGCGTCCTCGACCAGAAGCCGGCGGATGACAGGTAGCGCGGCGGTCAGCGGATGGCTGGCGCGCAGTTCGTCGAGGGTACGGGCAGCCCAGGAAAGCTCGGCACCGCTGTGGTCGGGGTCAACACCGATGGCGAGGCTGCGCTGCCAGCTTTCGGCGACCACCTTGCGTAGTGGCGAGGAGTCCAGATAGCTCGCGTCGACCTCACCGGCGACAAAGAGTTCGTGCATCGCGCGCACGGCCGATCCGGGCGGCTGGTCCATGGCCCCGCCGCCCGTGGTCCTCGAGGCACTCACCGGCGATCACACTCCTCGTGCGGGCCCTGTTTCCGCTGGCCACGTCACCGAAACCACCCTATCCCAACCGGCAGGGCGAGCGGTGAGACTGGGCGGCCCCGCAGGCTCTCCTCCTGCGGGGCCACCCAGGGGTCTCGGCGGCTGCGGGGTCACATCCCCCAGGCCGTGGCCGCTCGCCGGTCGGTGCTGGCGACATCGTCGGCGCCGTCCCGGACGGCGTTGCCCAGCCGGAACAGGATGTCGTTGAGCGCGGCGGCCGACTGGTCCCACCTGGCCTGCTCGACGCGGTACGCCTCGGCGGCCTCCCGGGTCCAGACCGCCGTCAACGGCGCGATCTGCGCACGCAGGTCGTCCAGCGCAGCGTTGAACCGGGCCGACGTGGCGTGGATCTGCTGTCGCACGGCGAACTCGATCTCGTTGAAGTCGTATGACAGAACCGGATCCATGAGTGCTCCATTTCGGTGGGGAATGTCGGGCTACAGCGCCGCGGTGGTGGCGCCGATGCGCGCCGCGTGCGCGTCGGCGGCGTCTCGCAACGCGTGTTCGTTGAGGCGCATGGTCTCGGCGATGCGTGCCAACGCGGTGTGCAACGTGATCGACTCCGCGTCCCACCGCGCAACGACGTCGCGGAACCGCACGGCGGCGACACCACCCCACACCGAGGGCGGCACGCCGCTCATCTGGCCCATGAATGCGCCCAACATGGCACGCACCTCCTCGTTACGCGCGTCGATCTTGCCCGCGACTGCCGTCATCAGCTCGAGGTCGGTGTTGAGTGCACCACCTGCCGGAGTTGTCATCGTGTCCCCTTCTTCGTAGTGAGGTCCTTTGTAATGAGGTCTAGGTATAAGACGCGGCCGGGGTCCGATCGGTTCCATTGGCCACGAACGATTTTCATTCCCACTCATGCGCCGATCGGATCGCGCGCCCGCATTCGGCGTCAGGGGTGGCGCCACCAGGGGCACCCTGGCAGCCGATGGCGATGCGGACACCCCCCTCGAGCACCAGCGTCCAGTCGACAACGCGGTCAGATCGCGTCTCGCGATAGGTGATCGCGGGTTCGTCCTCGACGCGGGCCGCCGGGTCGAAGTCGCCGAAGACGCCGTCTGGTTGCTGCCCCAGCGCGGTTCGCACTACCGCGGCGGCCGCCTCCAACGATTGGCCCCTGGGTATCGGGGACTGCGTGACGTGTATCGCCTGGATCGGATCAGTGGGTGAGACCACTTGCACGCGAGCCGATCCCGGACCGACCACGACGCGCTCGGTGCTCCAGTCGGCGGGCACCTCGAGGGCCACCCGCCCCTCAACGAGCCAGGTCAGGCCCCCATCACCAGGGGATTCGGCGTCGTACCGCGCGCCGAGGGCTGACAGCACCGACACCGACATGGCGACGCCTGCGGCGATGACGACACGTGGTTGAAGGCATCGCCGCAACCAGCGCCGTTCACCCGGCGACCGACGTTGGTGCTCGAGCACCGCCGCGGCGATGACTGCGGCGTCGTCAGTGACCGTGACGAGAGCACCGCGCCCCCGTAGTTCTCGGGCGATGTCGTCGAGGTCCGCGACGTCCACCTCCGTCGAAGGATCAATGACCACGCGATCGACATGACGAAGCCGGCTGATCGCGGCGTTCACGACGTCACCACGGTCGCCGACCCTCGGCACCAACCTCATCGATGACCCTGGTGGCGAAATCGCTATCAGCTCCGGCGCAATCTCAACGACCGCGTGAACCGCGCTGGCGTGCAACGCATCCCCACGACGCACGACACAGACGTCTCGGCACGTCCCCTCGGCGGCCGTGGCGACCCGGCGGATGCGCGTCGCCGTCCACCATGACGGGCAGATGAGAAGCACCGCGTCGGTGTGCTCGCCCACCGCATGTCGCAGCACCTCCGACCACAGCGCGTTGACGGAGACCACCCGGTCATCGATCAACGCGAGATCGTCGTCGACGCAGGCCAACGCCTCGGCGTCGAGGTCGGCCGGTACATCACTCGGACCACGTGTCGTCGCCGGCCCCACCAGCACGACGGCGGGGGCGCTGCTCACAGCGGCGCAGCCGTCCACGCGATCTGGACGAGCTGATCACCGAGCCCGCGGCGGATCAGCGTGCCCCGACCCGGCGGCTGCACCGTCGGGCGCAGCGATCCGAACAGCGGGCCCTCATCGGCTCGCGCACTCATCATCAACCCCATGCAGCCCAGGTCGCGCAGGCGAGCGAGAACGGGATCGTACATCGCCCGGGCGGCACCGCCGGAGCGTCGCGCAACCACCACGTGCAAACCGAGATCACCTGCATGCGGAAGTAAGTCAAGGATGCCGAGCAGGGGGTTGCCATCAGCGGATTCGGCGATCAGGTCGTAGTCGTCGACGATCACCCAGGCCTCGGGCCCCGTCCACCACGAGCGCTCGCGTAGCTGTCGTTGTGTGACACCTGCGCCAGGCAGACGGGCGCGCAGCCGGGCGGACAGTTCGGCGACGTGAGGTTGTGCGCCGGCGGCCGACACCGCATAACCCAGCAGGTGGTCGGTCTCGACGACACCGAGCAGGGTCCGGCGTGGATCGATGATCATCAGCTGTGCTGCCGCCGCGTCGAGGCCTCCGGTGATCGCGCGGCACAGCGTGCGCAACGTCGCGGTCTTCCCGCACTCGGACTCACCGAGCACGATCAGATGCGGCTGCCGATCGAATTCGATGGCGAGCGGCTGCAAGTCGTCGTCCCCGACGCCGATCGGGATCCGGGTCGACGTCGCCGCACCGCTACGGGCAGTGACCGTGTCGAGGTCGACGGTGACCGGCAGAAGGTGCACGGGCGGCGCCATCAGGTCGCCGTGGCGCGTGCGCAGTTGATGAGCGGCACTGTGCAGCGCGTCATCGAGGTCCATCACCGTCGGCACACCATCGAGCCGCGGTAACGCGATCACCAGTTCGAGGCCCTCACGTGTGACGCCCCTGCCGGGTGGACGATCGAGGAGCCCCCTGGCCCGTCCGCGGTCCATCTCCGACTCGGCCGGATCGCCGAGTCGCAGCTCGATTCGGGTGGCGATCCGGTCCTTGAGCGCGGGTCGCAGATCGGCCCACCGCGAGGACGCCACGACGATGTGCACACCGACCGCCAGACCCTGACCGGCAAGCGCGGTGACGGACTCCTCGAGCCCGTCGAGTTCCGCACGCGCGGTGGCCCACCCATCGATCACGAGGAACACGTGACTGTAGGCGTCCGCGAAACCACGGCGCAGGCGCGACTCGCGCTGCCACACCATGGATTCGAGTTGGGCGACGATACGTCGGGCCAGGTCCGACTCGAAACGTCCCGCGACGGCCCCGACGTGCGGCAGCGCCCGTGTCGCCGCCAGCGTGCCACCGCCGAAGTCCAGGCCGTAGATCTGGACGGCCTCCGGCGAGTGTGTCGCGGCCAGGGCCAGAACGAGACTGCGCAGCGCCGTCGACTTGCCCGCCCGAGGGCCTCCAACCACGGCGACATTGCCGCCCGCTCCAGCGAGGTCCACGATCAGCTGGTCGCTGCGCTGGTCGAACGGTCGGTCCACCAGGCCGATCGGGACGTTCAGGGGCGCGAGCCGGCCGCCGCGGGCGAGCACCTGGTCCAGGCTTGGCGATGCGGTCAGAGGTGGTGACCACACCTGATGTGCCGGCGTTCCGGCATCCGACAGCCCGTTCAGAACGACGGCCAAGACGCTGGCACCCGACGCCTCGGCGTGCGGTTTGTGCGCACCGTCGCGTCGCACCCCGACCTGCGCCGCCGTGAACAACGTTGGGATGAACGTCGATTCACCGGTGTCGCGGACCTGAGCGCCGACGACGGGCGCGGAGACGTACGAGGAACGGAACCCGATCAGATCACCGTCGGCGGTCTTGAGCAACGCCATACCCGGCGTGTTCGGCAGGTCGTACCCGTCAGCGGTGCCGAGGACCGCACGGGACTCCGCGGCGGAGAACGTCTTCAGGCAGATCCGGTAGGACAGGTGGGTCTCGAGCCCGCGGAGCCTTCCCTCGTCGAGACGCTGACTCGCCAGGAGCAGGTGCATGCCCAGCGAGCGCCCCACGCGTCCGATCGCGACGAACATCTCGGCGAGGTCGGGTTGTCGGGCCAGCAGTTCGGAGAACTCGTCGACGATGATGAGCAACACCGGCAACGGCGCCAGCGGAGCCCCTGCGGCCCGGGCCTCCTCGTACACGGTGACGTTGGCGAGGTTGCCCGCCGTGCGCAGGATCTCCTGCCGCCGGTTCATCTCACCGGACAGCGCGTCTCGCATCCGGGAGACCAGATGGGCCTCATCGGCGAGGTTGGTGATCACGGCCGCGACGTGGCGAAGCCTCTCGAAGCCGAGGAACGTTGCGCCACCCTTGAAGTCGATGAGGGCGAGGTTCAGCACGTCGGGCGAGTGGGTCGCCACCAGGCCCAACGCCAGGGTGCGGAGTAGCTCCGACTTTCCGGAACCGGTGGCACCGACGCAGAGTCCGTGCGGTCCCATGCCGCCGTGCGCAGCCTCCTTCAGGTCCAGCTCGACCGGTTCGCCGTCATCGCCGCGCCCGATCGGCACCCGCAGATGCCGGCCGGCCGTGCGGCCCTGCCAGGTTCGCGCGGGGTCTATTCGGCAGGGATCGCCGATGCCCACCAGGTCCGACCAGCCAGGCGCATCGTCGGACCGACGGTGCCCACTGCCCGTGCGGGATGCCAGGCGCCGGGCGCAGGTCAGCGCCGCGGACATCGGCATGTCATCGGGCACCGCGAGTGTGTCGACGCCCGTTCCGTCGAGGAGAACCGCCACCGGGCCACCCGGCCGGGCGCCGACAACGAGCACGCTCACCCTGGTCGCAGGGAGATCAGCGGGCACCTCGCCGCCATCCACAACGATCACGACGTGCTCGGCAGCCACCGACGGCAGCGCGTCGAGTCGACCGTCATACGTCAACCGGGCCGAACCCGCATCGTCGGACTCGCGTCGATGCTGATGGTGGGGAAGCCATTTCATCCATTCCCAGTGCCGCGCAGCCGCTGCGTCGACCACCGACACCACGCTCACCTCATCGGGATCGTGGAGCACCGTCAGTTGACACACCATCGCGCGCACCAGCGCCCGCGCCGCGGCGGGCTCGCCCTCGACGGTGACGAAGCGGTGACCACGCAGATCGACCGTGACCGGTATCGGGGCGACGCCGGAGCGCGCGTCGACTAGCCGTTGCACTGCGTCAACGGTCACCGGGTCAGCGGACCCGGCCGGTGCCACATCGGGTGCGATCAGCGCCGCCGCCGGTCGACACACCCCGAGCCCCACCCGGACGTGACAGAAGTCGCCGTCCCCCGGGCGCCGCTCCCCCATGCGTTCACCTCCCACCAGCGTCCACAGCGCCGACGGATCGGTATGACTCCACCACGACGAGTGATGTTGGGCGTCGGCGGTTCTGGTCACGGCATCGTCGACGGCAGCCAGGTAGCAGAGGTAGTCCCTGCGGTCGGAGTTCAGCTCGCCGGTGCGGCGGGTACCGCGCATGCCGTAGACCACGGATCCGAGGACCGACACTGCCATCATGACCGGGAACAGCAGCATCATCGGCCCGCGCGATCCGACGCCCGAGGTGAAGTAGAGCGCCGCCATACCGCCCGCGGCGATGAGCATAACCACGGGAAGCAGCCGCGACATCGGGTCGGCGGGCACCAGCCGCGGCACGTCGGGTGGCCGGTCCACGACGACGTCACCGATGTCGACAGGTGGGGCCGGCAGGCGCGCAGCATGCGAAAGTTCCATCGGTGCTTGGACGCGCCAGAGGCCGGCTTGGTTCCATCGAATATTGGCGCACGGGCGCCGGTCCGGACTCGGCTACGGTGACTGCAGAGGCATCAACGTACCGGGGGGTGAGCCGATGCCGCTGTGCCGGTTGTCCATTCACACGGAGTACGACGACGGGGCGCGAACCGTCGATATCGCGCTGCCGAGCACCATCAGCGTCCACGCACTGCTCCCCACGGTCGTCGACCTCGCAGGCCCGACCAACCCCGCTGCCGGTGCGCCAACGCGGTGGCACCTGGGCTGGGTGACAGGGCAGCCCATCGACCTCGCGCTGACGCTCGCCGAGAACGATGTGCGAGACGGCGATGTGCTGGTGCTGTCGCCGCAGACCTCACCACCACTCCGACACAGCGACTGGGATCCGTGCGCAACGGTGGCGTCCGCGTCCGACACACGATCGGCGTCACCCGTCGCCGAGATCCTCTGCGGGTGGGCGCTGCTGACCGGAGCGGTCGCACTGGCCTGGACGGGACTCTCCACCGAGCGGATCGTGCAACTTGTCATCGCCGCCGTGGCGGCGTGCATGGTGATGGCGCTGGCGGTATCGACACCGCACCGGTCGACGCTGCGCATCGTTGCGGTGGCGATGTGCGCCGTCACCGGTTTCTTGGCCGTTCCATCGGGCCCTGCCGCGGCCAATGTCTTCCTCGCGGCTGTGGCGGCATGCTCATCGGCGGCGCTGTTGGCAAGGTGGACCGACCTGTGGTCTCCGAGTCTGATTGCCGCAGGCGCATTCTCGACCATCGTCGCACTGTCGAGTGCGGTGCCGATGGTCGTTGCCACGCCCCCGGTGGCAATCGGTGCGATCGCGACCCTCGTGTCGCTCGCGTTGCTCGCGGTATCGGCCCGGCTCGCCGCCGCACTGGCCGGGCTCACACCGGGAGGGCATATCGCCGATGTGACTGATCGCGGCGCCCGCGGTCACGCCGTGCTGAGCGGGCTCGTCACGGGAGGTGCCTGCGGCGCAGCCGCGGGTTCGACACTGGTGTTCATCGCTCATCTCCATGACGGTGCAGACCCGCTGCGCCGGGCCGCGTTCACCGCCGTCGTGGGTTTGGCGCTCGCGCTGAGGGCGCGCGTCCATGCAGTTCCGACCCGCTGCACGGCCCTGATCGCAGCCGGATTGACATGCGCCACTGTCGCGTTGGCGATCACCGCGGACGCGTCGACGGTGATCGCGCCGTGGTGTGCGGCGTTCGTCATCGCAGTGGGCCTCGTCGCCGCCGCACGACCCGACCTCGGCGCGTCGATCGGGCGCGGCCTGGACATCATCGACTACGTCGCGCTCACCGCGATCATCCCGCTGGCGTGCTGGGTCGGCGGTCTGTACGCGGTGGCCCGCGGATGGCACTCACCGTGACCGCGCGAATCGCTGCTGTGCTGACCGTGATCCTGCTGACGGCGGCCCTCGCCACACCGTCCGCCGCGGCCGTGGCACCACCGGCCGTCGAGCACGGCGCACTACCCAGACCTGCGCCACCCGCACCGCCCGGGCCCACCGAGCTCATCGGCGAGTGCCAGGTGATGCACACCCCGGCCGAAGAGGCCGGCCGGCAACCACTGCGGTCGACCGAGTTGCAGGCGTTGTGGCAGCTGACCCGCGGCGCGGGCCAGACGGTCGCCGTGATCGACACCGGTGTGGCCCGTCATCACCTGCTCCCCCGCCTGATACCCGGCGGCGACTACGTCGGTACCGGTGACGGCACCGAGGACTGCGACGGGCACGGCACCATCGTGGCCGGACTGATCGGTGCGGCACCCTCCGGTGGCGACGGCTTCGCGGGCATCGCACCGGATGCCGGGATTCTCGCGATCCGGCAGTCGAGCAACGCCTTTCGCCGCTCCGGCGACCCGTCGGGGCCCGGTGTCGGTGACGTCGAGACCCTGGCCAGGGCGATCCGCACGGCAGCCGACGCGGGTGCGACGGTCATCAACGTCTCCTCCGTTGCCTGCGCACCGGCGGCGGAGTCCATCGACGACAGGGCGCTGGGTGCGGCACTCGCCTACGCCGTCGACGTCAAGAACGTCGTGGTCGTCGCGGCAGCGGGCAACGTCGGCGGGCACGGCCGATGCGATGAGCAGAACCCTGTCAGCGGCGGCCGCCCAGACTGGGACGGTGTCAAGGTGGTGGTCAGTCCGAGCTGGTACGACGACTACGTGCTGACCGTGGGTTCACTCGACGATGCGGGCCGACCGTCGGCGTTCAGCCTGGCCGGGCCGTGGGTGGACGTCGCAGCACCCGGGGAGCGGCTGGTGTCACTGGATCCCGACGGGGAGGGCCTCATCGACACCGCACCGGAATCGGGCACACCGAATTCAACAGCAGCCAAGCCGCTTTCGGGAACCAGCTACTCCGCCCCCGTGGTGTCGGGCATCGCCGCGCTGATCCGGTCGCGCTCCCCTGGGCTCACGGCCAGGCAGGTGATGCACCGCATCATCGACACCTCGATCGAGCCGTCGGCCGGTTGGGATCCGATGGTCGGTTATGGCGCCGTCGATGCACTCGCCGCCGTGAGCAGCGACGGGCCCGGCGATCAGGCGGGCCGTCGTCCTCCGGGCCCGACGGTGGCCGCACCAGCCGCTCTGGCGGCCGTCGAGGCCGGCCCGCCCCGAGGAGTCGCGTTCGGCGGAGCGGCGGCATGTATCGCCGTGGCGGCCGCGGCGATTGCGTTGTCGACCAAACGGTTACGGCGTCGCAACGAGCACGTCGTGGACCCGGGAGGCGCCGTCGACGCTGAGTTCCGGTCCACGCGGTAGCCGGGACAAGACCGGCCACGGTGCGCTACCGAGGGGTTCGGACAATCCCAGTGCGCTGGCCGCGGCATCGTCGGCAATGCCGTGAACCACTCCCTCGGCGGTGACGACGAACCTCGGCCCAGTGCGCCCGTCGTCCCCAACGATCCGCGCGGAACCGACGTAGGCACTGTTACCGGCCGGCATGGCGATGCGGTCGATGGCGGGTCCGTCGCCATCCGCCTGGGCCAGAACCATCCCGTCCTCGACCGCCGGTGACGTCCCCACCAGGACAGCGGTGTTCGTCGTGGCCTCGAGGGGACCCGCCTGCCACCGCGCACACACCACAACGGACGGCGCCGCGCCGACTGGTGCGCCAGCGCGATCCGGCAGCGTCGCGATGGCGAGTCTGTCCACCAGGGGGATCGCGGCGATGGCCGCCGGTGCCACGGTGAGCACGGCCGCTGGGCCTGCGGGGTAGCCGAAGCGGATTAGATCGGCCGCCATCTCACCGATGCGCTGCACGCCATCGGCGAGGACCACGTAGTGGTCTGCGGCCTCCGCACGTGACACCCGGACGACAGCGCCCACCCGGGCGCCACCCAACGTGGGCGGCCCCGCCGCCCCCACGCCCTCGATATACGGGACGGCGATCGGCGCGACCTCCGGCACCGAGTCAAGCAACGCCCGCGAAACAGGCAGCGGTGCAACGCCATCGAGGCGCATCGCGCGCACAACCGCCGGATTGCGTAGGTCGACCTTGGCGCGCTGCCCGTCGTACAGCAGGTAGGTGAGAGCCGCACTCTCGCCACGCGGGGTGACCAGCAAGGTGCGGGCGGGGTCGAACCGCTGCACCGACGGCACCTCGTCACCGGCGATGACGGCGGTGTCCGCACCGTCGCAGACCACCCACACCCGTAGCGGCGCTGGCACACCGATCGTCGGCGCACCCGCAATGCCCACCGCCGGGCCCCGTTTCACGGCGCTGAGCGCCTGCCGTGTGACCACCACCGGGTCGACGGCGGCGCCAACGGCGAGCCTGGCCGAGGCGAGGTTC